>CAVVUY010000076.1:0-17930 GCA_963751375.1 uncultured Gammaproteobacteria bacterium | reverse complement strand
ACTCCATGCCCTTGAACACCGCGCTGAGTTCACGCGGCATGCCGCGCCCCTCCCGGCCGGCCTTGTAGCTGGCGGCGAGCACGAACATCGGCACCACGTAGGGCAACAGAGAAACAGATAGGGTGACGCTCTCGACGCCCTGCGACTGCAGGTTCAGCGCCAGCGCTTCGGCGCCGCCGTAGAGCAGCGCGGCGGGCAAGGCCCAATACGGATTCCAGCGCGCGACGATGACCAGGCCGACAGCCAGCAGGCCGCGTCCGGCGGTCATGTCCTCGATCCAGGTCTGCGTGTAGTCGACCGACAGCGCGTATCGCCCAGGCCGGAGAGCAGGCCGCCAACGATGATCGCCTGCAGGCGGATGACCCAGGGCGTCACGCCCAGCATGCGGGCCGCTTCGGCCGATTCGCCCACCGCACGCCACTGCAGGCCGCTGCGCGTGTGATACAGCCACAGCCCGATCAGCGGCGTGATCACCAGCACGAGGTAGACCGTCGGCGTCAGGCGTCCGAGCAGCTCGCCGATCAGAGGCGTGTGCCCGAGCCATTGCTGCCAACCGGCGGAAAAGCCGTTGATCTGCTTGTCCACCAAACCGGTGCCGTAATAGGCCGACAGGCCGCTGCCGAGAAACAGCACGGCCAGGCCGCTGGCGACCTGGCTGGCGCCGACCCCGAGGCACAGCAGCGCGTGCACCAGCGACAGCAGCGCACCCGCCGCAGCACCGCCGAGCAGGCCAAGCATGGGGTTGCCGGTGTAGAGGGTGACGGCGAAACCGGCCGCCGCACCCACCAGCATCTGGCCTTCGGTGCCCAGATTGATCACGCCGGTGCGTTGACCGAGGGTTTCGCCGAGCATGACGAACAGCACCGGCGTGGCGTTCTGCAATGCGATCGCTATCAGGCCTTCCATGGACTCACCTCGCCTCGCCGCCGGCAATCCGCGCCCGGTGCTGGCGCAGCCAGCCGGTGACGCCGAGCACGGAGGCGAACAGCAGACCCTGCAGCACCAGGGTGTTGGAGAACGGCAGCTGTGCGAACAGCTGCAGCGCATCGCCGGCGGCCAGCAGACCGCCCATCAGCAGCGCGACGGGCACGATGTACAGAAAGCGCTGGCCGGCCAGCCAGGCGACCAGGAAACCGGCCAGGCCGTAGTTGCTGGAAAGATCCGGCTGCAGATGCCCCTGCACGTTCGCCGCCTGCACCAGCCCGGCCAGGCCGGCGAGCATGCCGCCCAGACCCAGCACCAGAATGGCGTTGCGCGCGTAGTCGATGCCGGCACCGAGCGCGACGCGCGGATTGCTGCGCAGCAGGGTCAGCGCCACGCCCCAGCGGCTGCGCGCCACCAGCACGTGCAGCAGCACCGCGGCCAGCACTGCCAGCAACAGGCCGTAGTTGGTGGACACGCCGAGCAGGGACAGTCCCGGCAGTTTGGCGGCGTCGGGAAAGCTGATGGTCGCCGGCCAGCCGAGATTGCCCGGGTCCTTCCAGGGTCCGTACACCAGATAGTCCACCAGCCGCAGGGCGACGTAGTTCAGCAGCAGCGTCATGATGGTCTCGTTGACGCCCAGGTAGGCGCGCAGCACGCCGGCAAAGGCGCCCCACGCGAAACCGCCCGCGAAGGAGGAGAGCAAGGTCAGCGGCAACAGCTGCCAGACCGGCGCAGCGGGCATGGCGAGCATCATCGCCGTACCGCACAGCGCGCCGAAATAGAGCTGGCCGTCGGCGCCGACGGAAACCAGTCCCATGCGCGCAGGCAGCGCCACGGCCAGCGCACACAACATGATCGGAATGGCCTTGCTCAGGGTCACGGTGATGGCGAAGCTGCCGCCGAACGCGCCGCTGACGATCTGCGTGAACACCACGTCCGGCGCGCGCCCGTTGACCCAGAAAAAGAGACTCGCGAGCAGACCGAACACGGCCAGCGACAGCGCCAGCCCCGCATAGCGGCTCTGCAGGAAGCGTTCAGGCCGCATGCGCATGCCCTCCCGTCATCAGGCGCCCGATCATGTGGCGGTCGGCGCCGGCCGCCGGCACGTCGCCGACGATGCGCCCGTGGTAGAGCACCACGATGCGGTGCGCATAGCTGAGCAGGTCGTCGAGGTCTTCCGAGATCCACAGCACGCAGGCGCCGTCGGCAGCCTGTGCGAAGAGGCGTTCGTACACCGCATGGGCGGCGCGCACGTCCAGGCCCATCGACGGATAGCAGGCCACCACCAGCTTGCGTGTTACCGACAGTTCGCGCGCGCTGACCAGCTTCTGCAGGTTGCCGCCGGACAGCCCGCGCGCCGGCAGGTCGGGATCGGGGGGGCGCACGTCGTAGGCCTGCATCAGCTCGTGCGCGCTGCGGCGGCGTTCGTCCCAGTCCGGAAACAACGCCCAACTGCGGTACTCGCGCACCGCGAGGTTGAGGCTGCAGCTCAAGTCGGCTGCCACCGCATTGTGCAGCGGATGTTCGGGGATGTAGCCGAGGCGTGGGTCGTAGGGCCGGCTGCCGTCGGCGCCGTGCAGCACTTCACCGTCGAGAATGACTTCGCCGTCCCGCAGCGGGACGATGCCGGCCACCGCGTCGGCCAGCACGTCCTGGCCGTTGCCGGACACGCCGGCGACGCCGACGATCTCGCCCGGCGTCAGCTCGATGTCGATACCCTCCACCGCCACCTCGCCACGTCGGGCGTTGAGCTGTTTGATCCACACCCGCGTAACGCCGCCTGCCGGCATGGTCGTGTCGATGGGCCGGTTGGCCCCCTCGCCCACCATCAGCCGCACCAGGTCGTCCGCGGTGAGGCCCTCCGCCGATTCCAGCGCGACCACCTCGCCCCCGCGCATCACCGCCACGCGGTCCGCACAGGCCTGGATGTCTTCGAGCTTATGCGTGATGAACACCACGCTGTGACCCGCTTCGGCCAGCCGGCGCACCAATGCCCACAGCTGCTCGGCCTCCTGCGGCGTGAGCACCGAGGTGGGTTCGTCGAGGATGACCACGCGTGCTTCCAGATTGAGCACCTTGACCAGCTCGACCTGCTGCTGCGCGCCTACCGACAGCGCGTGCACCGGGGTCTCCGGATCGATGTCGGGCGCGAATTCGCGCAGCCGCGTGAGCACGCGCTCGGTGCGCTTGCGGGTCTGCAGCCAGGGTGTCTTGGGAAAGGCCAGCGCCAGGTTCTCGCGCACGCTGAGCGCGGGGATGAGGCTGAACTGCTGAAACACCATGCCGATACCGGCCGCCATGGCTGCGCGCGGCGAGTCGATTTCGGTTTCGCGGCCGTCGATCAGGATCGCTCCGCCGTCCATGCGGTAGAAGCCGTAGAGAATCTTCATCAGGGTGCTCTTGCCCGCTCCGTTCTCCCCGAGCAGGGCCAACACCTCCCCGGCGTGGATGTTCAGGCTCACGTCGCGATTGGCATGCACCGCGCCGAAACGTTTGTCGATATTGCGTAGCTCGACTTCCATAGCGCCCCCTGAAAACGTGTCCGATGCAATACGCAGTTAACGTGCCAAGCGCTCTAATGACGGCCATTTGTCGCGAACGTGCTGCAAACCTGCGAAAAACGTAAGAACGATGCCGACTCCTGCCAGAACAATGTATGTGGGTACTAGGGACGCAGGGTTTCGGATGCACACGAACGGTGCCGACATGCTGCAGTCGCCCAATCGCGAGGCATTAATCGCGGCGCAACCCTCTATCCGGGGCCTTGCAACGGCACTGGCTCGCATATTGCTCACCGCTCCCTGATCACGCTCGCCACCGGCAGCCGGGGCGACCATTTGTGCAACGAAACAAGAAAGGGGACGACCATGCGGAACGCCGATCAGGGTGTGTTGATACGCAATGCGGGCGAAGTCATGACCGGCTTGAGCGGCGAGATGTCCAGAGCCGGCGCGGTCGACATCCGCATCGGCGAAGGACTCATAAGCGACATGGCGCCGGGTCTCGAACCCCGCCCCGGCGAACGGCTGATCGACGCCGCAGGCGGCACGATCTACCCCGGTTGGGTGAACACCCATCACCACCTGTTCCAGACTCTGCTCAAAGGGGTTCCGGACGGACTCGATCAGAATCTCTCCGGCTGGCTGGCGCGCGTACCCTATCCCCGGCTCGGTCGCTTCGACCCCGAACGGGTGCGCGTCGCAGCGCGGGTCGGCCTGTCGCAGCTGCTGCTGTCGGGCGCGACCACCTGCGCCGACCACCACTATCCCTACCACGCCGGCGCCTCGCCGGAGACCGCCGACGCGGTGTTCGAAGTGGCCGAGGAACTGGGCATACGATTGGTGCTGTGTCGCGGCGGCGCCCTCGCCTTGAGCGACCAGGGCGGCTTCAGCGCCAACGCGCTGCCCCCCGAAAGCCTCGACACCATGCTCGCCGACATCGAGCGGCTGCGTGCGCGCTACCACGACGCCGCACCCGACAGCCGGCGCCGCGTCGTGGTGGCGCCGACCACGCCAACCTTCTCGGTCGCACCGGCACAGCTGCGCGAACTGGCGCAGGCGGCGCGCGCGCTGGATCTGCGCCTGCATACGCACCTGTCCGAGACCGTCGACTACGTGAGCTTCTGCCGTGAGCGCCACGGCCTGCTGCCGGTCGAATTCATGGCCAAGCACGAGTGGCTGGGGCCCGACGTATGGTTCGCTCACCTGGTGCACATGCAGCCGTCCGAGATCGAGGCGCTCGCGCAAACCGGCACTGGTCTGGCGCACTGCCCGTCCAGCAATTGTCGCCTCGGCAGCGGCATCGCGCCGCTGCCCGACATGGCCGCGGCGGGCGTGAACATCTCGATCGGCGTCGACGGCAGCGGCTCCAACGAGGCCGGCAACATGCTGGCCGAGGTGCGCCTCGCCTGGCTGCTGCATCGCGCCACCCACGGCGCCGCGGCGACCACGGTCGAACAGGCGATCCATTGGGGCAGCGCCGGCGGCGCGCAGGTGCTCGGGCTCGACTCGGTCGGCACGCTGGAGGTCGGCAAAGCCGCCGATCTGGCGATCTACGACACCGACGGCATCCGCGGACTGGGCTTCCACGACCCGGCGCTGGTGCCCATCGTCGGCGGCGACCCGGTCGCGATACGCCACGTCATGGTCGGCGGACGCAGCGTGGTCGAGAACGGCGCCATTCCCGGCCTCGACGTCGAAGCCCTGCGCGCCGAGGCCGCGACCGTGCTCGACGCACTGCGCTGACGGTTCCGAGCTCCTCCCACCTTCATCCTTTACGCACGCAAGACAGACAAGGACACCGGCATGAATTCCCCGCTCCCCGGCCACGCCCGCTACGACTACGCACCGATCGTCCGACGACCCGACTACAGCTGGCCGGAAGGCCGGCGCCTGGCGGTATACGTCGGGCTCAATCTGGAACACTTCGCCTTCGGCAGCGGACTCGGCGCCGCCCTGGCGCCGCCGGCGCCGCAGCCGGACGTGCTCAACTACGCCTGGCGCGACTACGGCAACCGCGTCGGCGCCTGGCGTCTGCTGGAGCTGTTCGACGCGCTGGAGCTGCCGGTCGGCGTGCTGCTCAACACCGCTATCTACGACTACTGCCCTGAGCTGGTCGCGGCGCATCGCGCGCGCGGCGACGAGATCATCGGCCACGGGCATACCAACTCGGAGCGCCAGGGCGAGATGGCCGAGGCGGACGAACGCCGCCTGCTCGAAGCCTGCGCGCAACGCATCGAACGCGAGGAAGGCAAGCCTCCGGCCGGCTGGCTGAGTCCGTGGATTTCCGAAAGCCCGGCGACGCCCGATCTGCTGCAGGAATGCGGCTACCGCTACACCCTCAATTGGTGCCACGACGATCAGCCGACCCGCATGCGCACCCGCGGCGGCGCCCTGTGGTCCATCCCCTACCCGCAGGAGGTCAACGACATTCCAGCCGTGATGGCGCGCCTGACCAGCGGGGCTCAATTCGCGGACATGATCGTCGACACCTACGACGAGATGATCGAACAGAGCGCCGCGCAACCGCTGGTGATGGGCATCGCCCTGCACCCCTATATCGTCGGCCAACCGCATCGCCTGCGTCATTTGCGCCGCGCGCTAGCGCACATCGTCGAAGACGGACGGGCATGGCTGACGCTGCCGGGAGAGATCGCCGCATACATGGACGGGCTGGCGTGCGTCGGCGAACTCTGAAGCCGCCTGGCCGCGGACGCGCCACGCCGAAAGCCTTGCTGCATGCCATGCCTCCCATGCCGGGCGGCGAACCGCCGCCGTTGTTGGGAGGCATTAGAGCAACGCCTCTGTGCATCGGTATACTGCTAATTAATCACCGTCATGATGCATAAATTGCAGCGCTCGGACGAGTAACCCATGAGACATCAACTGCCGCTGCGCTACATCGACGCCGTCGCCAAGGCGGGCTCCATCCGCCAGGCCGCGGAAACGCTCGCGATCACCTCCACCGCGCTCAACCGACGCATTCTTGCGATGGAGGAAGAGCTGGGCGTGCCGATCTTCGAGCGCCTGCCGCGCGGCGTGCGGCTGTCGGCCGCAGGGGAGATACTGCTGCAGCACATACGCAGCCAGCTGAGCGACATGGAGCGGGTGAAAAGCCTGATTGCGGACCTGTCCGGCGAGCGCCGCGGACACGTCTCGATCGCCTGCAGCCAGGCCCTGCTGCCCTACTTCCTGCCCGAGCAGATTTCGGCCTACCGCCATGCCCACCCGGCGGTGACCTTCGGCGTCCACGTGCGCGACCGCGAGGCGGCGGAACGGGCTCTGGTCGAGCACAGCGCGGACCTCGCGCTGGTGTTCGAGCCGGTAAGAATGTCGGACCTTGAGGTGCTGCTGGCGGTGCGCCAGCCGGTCCATGCCGTGATGCGCCCGGACCACCCGCTGGCCGGCGAGGAAACGCCGCGGCTGCGGGATTGCCTGCGCTTTCCCATCGCGCTGCCGACCGCGCCCTACGGCGTACGGCATCTGCTGGAACTGGCCACGCGGCGCCTGTCGCAAAAACTGCAGCCGGTGGTCGAATCGGACAGCTTCGAGTTCCTGCGCCATTACGCGCTGGCCGAAAACATCATCTCGCTGCAGATCCCGCTCGGTCTGCCGCCTTCGGACGACACGACCGAACTGGTCAGCCGGCGTATCGCCGAACGCGACCTGCCCGTCGGCAGCCTGTACGTAAGCCAACTCAAGGGCCGCATCCTGCCGGTGGCGGCCGCACGTTTCTCGGACCAGATCCTGGCCACCTTCGCCGAGCGCTTCGACTGCCACTGAGGACGGTCAGACCGTGCCGAAATGCTCCAGCAACAGCCGGTTGAAGCGCACCGCATGCTCGATCTGCGTCCAGTGCCCGCATTGGCCGAACACATGCAGTTGCGCACGCGGAATACGCGCGAGCAGATCGTAGGCGTTCTGCAGCGGGATCACGCGGTCCTCGCGCCCGTGCACGATCAAGGTCTTGTGCGCCAGGGCGCGGATGTCCTCGTCGCGGCTGACCATGGCATCGACCCAGCGCTGGCGCGGCGCCGGAAACATGCTGGAGAAGGCCTCCTGATAGCCGGGACGGATGCTGGCCTCGTAGCGCAGACGGGCCAACTCGTCGTTCACCAGCGACCGGTCGTAGGCGAAGATGTCCAGCAACGATCGCATGTTGTCGATCGAAGGCTCATATCCCCACACCGCATCCAGCCCCTCGGTGATCGGAAACGGCACGCCGACGCTGCCCATCAGCACCAGCCTGCCGACGCGTTGCGGGGCACGGATCGCCAGTGCCAGCGCCAGCGCCCCGCCGAAGGAGTTGCCGACCACGTGCGCCTGTTCGATGTCCAGCGCATCGAGCAAGCCGAGAGCATGCGCCACCCAGCCGTCCATGTCGTAGCGACTGCCGTGCGGGCGCTCAGTCTCGCCGAAACCGACCATGTCGGGCGCGATCACGCGAAAGCGCATGGCGAGTTCGGGCATGGTCAGACGCCAGTTGGCGTACGCGGTGACGCCCGGCCCGGAGCCGTGGATCAGCAGCACCGCCGGCCCCTCGCCGAGGTCGTGGTAATTGGTATGGATACCGTTGGCCGTAATGCTGCGGCCGATCTCGGGGTTGTCCGACATGGGTTCCGCTCCGTTCAGCGTCCGCGTTTCTTGGCGCTTTCGCCGGCGATGCCGAAATGCTGTTTGGGCATCTCGGTGATGATCACGCGTATGGATTCCATGGGCGCGTCCAGCGCACGGTGCATCGCCTCGCTCACTTCGGCAATGAGCCGCTCCTTTTTCGCGTCGTCGCGCCCTTCGAGGATGTACAACTGTGCGATGGGCATGGGATTTTCTCCTCGTCGATGGCGCCGGGGGCCGTCGCGGCCCCACGGCACGTGTGTATCGTCAGAACGCCTTGACGATGGTCATGCGCAGCAGCGAGCCTTTGGTCGCACCGTCGCTGGCCGAGGTCTCGCCGTAGGCGGCGAACTTCAGGAACAGGCCGTGGCTCAGGATCGGATAGTCGAACTGGACACCGACGGCGTTGCGGCGCGGACGCAAATCCTTCGCACCGGTTCCGCTATCCTTGGACGTCTGCTCCTGGTAATAGCCGACCAGGCCGACTTGCATGCCGCCGCCGATCTGCCGCGCCACGCCCCATTCCACGCTCAGCCCGTTGCCGGGCGTGATGTCCGAATGCCGCTTCTTGGAGTTGATCTCGTAGCGCGACAGCACCGAGGCGGACCACTGTTTCTGCGCGTCGGGGTACCAGGTGCCGCCCAGGGTGATCATGGTCGACCTGTAGCCCAAGCCCACCGAGGACGGCTTGCTGGCCGAGTAGTTGCCGGAGTCGAACCATTCGCCCAGCGCGAACACGCCGTCCCACTGCTTGCCGTGCCAGCCGAGCACCACGGGCCCTACGTAGATATCGCCCAGACCGCTGTCGGTGCCGTTGTAGCCGATGCCGCCGAAGGTCAGCGAGTTCGACTGCACGGGCGCGATCGCCTCTACACCGTAGTCGGCGCCCAGCACCTTGTGTCCGCTGATCCAGACGAAGCGGTTGGCCAGGGCGGTGACGCTGCCGGTGTTGTGCCCGGACGCGCCGGACACCTCGCTGATGTTGTAGTTCACCAGGTAGCCCAGGTAATAGCGCCCCGGCGGCGGCACCGAGGCCGCCTGGATGCCTTCCACGCCCGGCACGTAATGCCCCGCCGCCTGCGCCGCGGGCACGGCCGCGGCCAGCGCGGCGCCCGCGAGCGCCGCTTTCAACTCATGCTTCATGCTCATCTCCCTCTGTCGTCTTGTCGTTATGTATGCCTTCGCCCTCAGGCGAAGATCAGCGATGTCGACCCCATGTTCTGTACCCGCAGGGTCACCGCATCGCCCTTGTCCACGGCCACCGCGGCCGTGATGCCGCCGGACAGGATCACGCTCCCGGCCGGAATGGATTCGCCTCGCGCGCCGAGGTGGTTGGCCAGCATGGCGATCGCCGAAGCCGGATGGCCGAGCACCGCCGCGCCGGCGCCGAAGGCCACCGGCTCGCCGTTCTTCTCCAGCACCACGCCGAGCGTGCGCAGGTCGACGCCTTCCACGCCCAGCGGCTGGCCGCCGACCACGAAGCGCGCGGCCGAGGTGTTGTCGGCCACCACGCTCTTGAGGTCGAACTTGAAGTCGCGGTAGCGGCTGTCGATCACCTCGATGCCGGGCATGACGAAGTCGGTCGCCGCCAGCACCGCGCCGACGTGACAACCCGGCCCCTTGAGCTCGCGGCTCGAGGACGAAGGCGATCTCCGGCTCGACCTTGGGATGGATCAGCTCGTCGAAACCGCACGCCCCGCCGTCGGCCACGGCGTGCACGTCGAGCAGGTAGCCGAACACCGGCGACTCCACGCCCATCTGGCGCATCTTGGCGAAGGAGGTCAGCCCCGCCTTGTAGCCGACCAGATGCGCGCCGCGCGCGAGCTGGCGCGCGCGCAGCGCGTCCTGCACCGCGTAGGCGTCGTCCCAGTCCATCTCGGGGTACGTGTCGGTGACCTTGGGCGTGTCGCGCGCCTCCACGGCGCAGTCGTCGAGCAGCTGCGCCAGTTCCTCGATACGTTCGCGGGCGAGACTCATCGGCCCGCTCCCGCGACCTTGGCGTCGCCGTCCTGCCGCCCCTTGGCCAGATCCAGGGCGACGTCCTCGATCATGTCCTCCTGGCCGCCGACGGTGCCGCGCCGGCCCAGCTCGACCAGGATGTCGCGCGCCGGCACGCCGTATTTCTGCTCGGCGCGCTTGGCGAACAGCAGGAACGAGCCGTACACGCCGGCCCAGCCCAGGGTGAGCGCATCGCGATCGACGCGGATCGGCTGATCCATCATCGGCACGCACGAAGTCCTCGGCCACGTCCATGATCCTGGTACAGGTCGATGCCGGTGTCGGCGCCCATGCGGTCGAGCACCGCGCACAGCACCTCCAGCGGCGTGTTGCCGGCACCCGCGCCGAGCCCGGCCACCGAACCGTCGATGCGGTTGGCGCCGGCCTCGATGGCGGCCAGCGAGTTGGCCACGCCCATGGCCATGTTGTGGTGGCCGTGGAAACCGAGCTCGGTGTCGGCGTTCAGCTCGGCGCGCAGCAGGCCGATGCGCGCGGTGACGTCGTCGGGCAGCATGTAGCCGGCCGAGTCGGTGACGTAGATGCAGTTGGCGCCGAAGGACTCCATCAGCTTCGCCTGCTCGAGCGAGCGCTCGGGCGGCGATCATGTGCGACATCATCAGGAAGCCGACGGTGTCCAGGCCCAGCTTGCGCGCCTCGCCGATGTGCTGCTCGGAGACGTCGGCCTCGGTGCAATGCGTGGCGACGCGGATGGTGCCGACACCGCAGTCGCGCGCCATGCTGCAGGTCGTCGACGGTGCCGATGCCGGGCAGCAGCAGCGCCGAGATGCGCGCCTGCTTCATCTTGCGGCACCACGGCCTTGAGATATTCCTCGTCGGTGTGCGCGGGGAAGCCGTAGTTGACCGAGGCGCCGCCGAGGCCGTCGCCGTGGGTGACCTCGATCAGCGGCACGCCGGCCGCGTCCAGCGCCGTGGCGACCTCGACCATCTGCTCGAGGCTGATCTGGTGGCGCTTGGCGTGCATGCCGTCGCGCAGGCACATGTCGTGCAGCGTGACTTTCTTGCCGTGCAAATCCATGGGGGTCCTCCTCAGCGGGCCGCGGCGGCAGGCTTGAGCGTGCCGTTGGCGATTTCCTCGGCGAACATCTCCGCGGTGCGCAGCGCCGCGGCGGTCATGATGTCCAGGTTGCCGGCGTACTTGGGCAGGTAGTCGCCCAGCCCTTCCACCTCGAGGTATATGGACACGCGGTTGCCGTCGAACAGCGGACCGTTCTTGAGCCGGTAGCCGGGCACGTACTTCTGCACCTCCGCGACCATGCGCTGCACCGATTCGGTGATGGCGTCGCGGTCGGGCTCGCCGGCGGTCAGGCAGTAGACCGTGTCGCGCATGATCAGCGGCGGCTCGGCCGGATTGAGGATGATGATGGCCTTGCCCTTGCGCGCGCCGCCGACCTTCTCCACCGCACCGGACGTGGTGCGCGTGAACTCGTCGATGTTCTTGCGCGTGCCGGGACCGGCCGAGCGCGAGGACACGGTGGCCACGATCTCGGCGTAGTCGACCGGCTGCACGCGGCTCACCGCCGCCACCATCGGGATGGTGGCCTGGCCGCCGCAGGTAACCATGTTGACGTTGCTCTCCTGCTTGCCGACGTGCTCCTTGAGATTGACCGGCGGCACGCAGTACGGACCGATCGCCGCCGGCGTCAGGTCGATGACCAGCACGCCCTTGGCCATGCAGCTTGGCGCTGTTGTCGGCATGCGCGTAGGCCGAGGTCGCATCGAAGGCGACCTGGATGCCGTCTTCCTCGATGTGCGGCAGCAGCCCGTCGATGCCCTCGTGGGTGGTCTTCAGACCCAGCTCGCGGGCACGGGCCAGACCGTCCGAGTTGGCGTCGATGCCGACCATCCACACCGGCTCGATCCACTCCGAGCGCAGCGCCTTGTACAGCAGATCGGTGCCGATGTTGCCCGACCCGACCAGTGCGGCTCTGATTTTCATGTGTTGTCCTCCGGAAATCTCAAACGAAGCGGACCGAGGCGGTGCCCAGACCGCCGACGGATACGTGAACGAAATCGCCTGCCGCGACCGGCTGCAGCGGCACCAGCGAGCCGGACAGGATCACCTCGCCCGCCTCCAGCTTGATGCCGAAGCGGCCCAGCGTATTGGCCAGCCAGGCGACGCAGTTGACCGGCGAGCCAAGCGCCGCGGCGCCCGCGCCGGTGGCGCAGATCTCGCCGTTCTTCTCCATCACCATGCCGCAGGTGGCCAGGTCCAGCTTGCGCGGGCTGAGCGCGGCGTCGCCGAGCACGAACAGGCCGCAGGAGGCGTTGTCGGCCACGGTGTCCTGGATGCGGATCTGCCAGTCGCGGATGCGCGAGTCGACGATCTCGAAACAGGGCATCACGCATTCGGTGGCGGCCAGCACCTGGGCATTGGTCACCCCCGGGCCTTCGAGGTCGCGCTTGAGGATGAAGGCGATCTCGCCCTCGGCGCGCGGCGCGATCAGGCGCTCGCTGATCGGCATGGCCTCGCCGTTGCCGTAGATCATGCGGTCGGTGAGATAGCCGAAGTCGGGCTGACGCACGTCGAGCATGTCCTGTACGGCCTTGCTGGTGACGCCGATCTTCTTGCCGATCACGCGTTCGCCGTCGGCCAGGCGGCGCTCCAGCATGCGCAGGGAAATGTGGTAGGCGTCGTCGATGGTGATGTCCGGCTCGCGCTCGGTGAGCGGCGCCACCGTGCGACGCTCGCACATCGCGGCGTAGAGTTCGTCGCCCAGTTCGGTGATGCGTGTCTGATCCATTGGCGTTCTCCCGCTCAGAGCTTGACGCAGACGTTGGAAAGCTCGGTGTAGAACTCCAGCCCGTGCACGCCGCCCTCGCGGCCGATGCCGGACTGCTTGCTGCCGCCGAAGGGCGTGCGCAGGTCGCGCAGGAACCAGCTGTTGACCCAGCACAGGCCGACGTCGAGCTGCGGCGCGACGCGGTGCGCACGGCTCAGGTTCTCGGTCCACAGCGCCGCGGCCAGGCCGTAGGGGGTGTCGTTGGCGAGGCGGATCGCCTCCTCCTCGCTGTCGAAGGGCGCGATGTGGCAGCACGGGCCGAAGATTTCCTCCTGGATCACCGCCGAATCCTCCGGTAGGCCGGTCCAGATGGTGGGCTGCACCCAGGCGCCGGCGGCGAGATCGTCACGCATCTGCGGCACGCCGCCGCCGGTGACCACGGTGGCGCCGTCCGCCACCGCCTTGTCGTAGTAGGAGAGCACCTTGCGGCGGTGCTCCTGGCTGACCAACGGACCGAAGTTGATGCCGGGGTCCTGCCACCAGCCCATCGTCAGGCCTTCCGCGCCGGTCTTGAGCCGGGCCACGAATTCGTCGAATACGGGACGTTCGACGTAGACCCGTTCCGTACCCAGGCAGACCTGGCCGCAGTTGGCGAAGGCCGAGCGCATGGTGCCCTCCACCGCCTTGTCCAGGTCGGCGTCGGCAAACACGATGGCGGCGTTCTTGCCGCCGAGTTCGAAGGACACGTTGCGGATGCCCTCGGCGGCGGCCTTCATGATTGCGGTGCCGGTGCGGGTCTCGCCGGTGAAGGTGATGCCGTCGACGTCGGCGTGGCGCGTGAGGTACTCGCCGGCCGAGTCGGGGCCGAAGCCGTGCACCACGTTGTAGACGCCCTTGGGAATGCCGGCCGCGTTCATCACCTCGCCGAGCAACGCCGCGGTATGCGGCGTCTCCTCCGAGGGCTTGACCACCACCGTGTTGCCGCAGGCCAGCGCGGGGCCGACCTTCCAGGTCATCAGCAGCAGCGGCAGGTTCCACGGCGAAATTACGCCGATCACGCCGCGCGGTTTGCGCACGACGTAGTTCAGCGCGCCCCTGCCGTCGCCGGTGTCGGTGTGGAAGCTCTCGGTCGGCACGTTCTTCACCAGGTCGGCGAAGACCTTGAAGTTGGCTGCACCGCGCGGAATGTCGATTTCGCAGGCCATGCCGCGCGGCTTGCCGGTGTCCAGGCATTCGGCTTCCAGGAATTCGTCGAAGCGCTCGCTCACGCCGTCGGCGACCTTGTGCAGCAGTTCCGAACGGCGCGCCGCGGGCATGCTGCCCCACTCGCCGTTCATCGCCGCGCGCGCCGCGGCCACCGCGCGGTCGATCTCCGCCTGACCGCCTTCGTGGACCTTGGCGATCACCTCGCCGTTGGCGGGATTGACGTCGTCGAACGTGCGCCCGCTCTCCGAAGCCACGTATTCGCCATTGATGAAATGTTTGATCTCTTTCATTCCGTCCACCTGATTGATTGATCCGTATCCTGCGGATGTCCCGCTACGCCGCCGCCAGCGCGTCCAGCCCGGCCCGCGCGCAGGCCTCGTCCTGCTCCTCGCTGCCGCCGGATACGCCGATGCCGCCGATGCATTCCCCTGCGTGCACGATGGGCAGGCCGCCGCCGAACATGACCAGCCGCTCGCGCTGCGCCAGACCGGCGCGCAAGGCCTCGTTGCCGGCCACCACCGCATCCCATTGCGCGGTGGACAGTCCAAAGCTGGCCGCGGTGTAGGCCTTGTCCTCGGCGATGCCGATCGAGTGCAGCGGCGCCCCGTGCATGCGCAGGAACGCCATCGGCGTGCCCGCGCGGTCGACCACCGCGACGTTGATCCGGATGCCCTGACCTTCCGCCGCCTCGACGGCTGCCTGTGCCGCAGCCATGGCGGCCCGCCAATGCAGAGAAGTACTCGCGACGGTCAATGGCATGCTGGACACCCTCCTAAATCCCCGCAACAAGTATCGATTAAATAAATTAAAATCGATATTTTTAGCAAGAATGGATATTGTGTTCACGCCTGTCAAGACCGCTGATATACTTTCGTGAAAAATTTCCAACAGAAGACTCCCCGAATGCCCGTACCGGACATTTCCGCCACGCTCGCCGACCGCGCCTACGACCGGCTCAAGAACGAGATCATTCGCGGCATTCAACCGCCCGGCACGCGCCTGGCCGTGAAACAGTTGTCCGAGACCTACGACATCGGCGCGAGCCCGATCAGGGAAGCCTTGGCACGGCTGGTCGGCGAGGGCCTGGTATTGGTCTTCGGCCAGCGCGGTTTCCGCGTACCCCCGATCGATCGTGCCGATCTGTGGGACGTCACCAACACCCGCGTGCTGATCGAAAGCGAGGCCTTGCGCCAGAGCATCGAGAACGGCGACGACACCTGGGAAGCGGGCGTGGTGGCGACCTACCATCAGTTGGAGAAGATCGAGGACAGTCCGGGACAGGATTTCGCGGAGTGGGAGAAACGCAACCGCAACTTCCACGAGGCGCTGGTCAGCGCCTGCCCCTCGCGCTGGCTGCAGCGCATGCGCGAAATCCTGCACGACCAGCACCGGCGCTACCGCTTTCTGAGCACGCACTACGCCCCCAGCCGCGATGTCGCCGCCGAGCACCGCGCACTGCGCGACGCCTCCTTGGCCGGCGACGTGCGCACCGCCACCGACATCCTGCGCGTACACATCGAACGCACCGCCCACACGGTCGAACGCGCCTTGGAGCGCGGCGGAGACACACCCGGCGAAGCCGCCGGCGGCTGAGTTCCCTGCCCGCCCCCCGGCCATCCCGGGCACCTCGGTCCACATCTTCATCGGTCCGTTCCGCTTCGCGACATCGCGCTCCGCCCACCAGTGGCGGAACGCGATACCGATCCCTCAGGCGCCGTCGGTGTACACCGTGGTGAAGGCTTCGTTGAGCTCACCCGTGTGATAGAAGATGCCGCGCCCGAGCTCTGCCTCGGTCCAGGTGACCACCGGCATATCCGGCTGGGCCAGGTAACCGAGCCCGGCGAAGGTTTCGTTGCGGTTGCCGGACGGATCGAAGAAATAGATCGTCGAACCGCGCGTGATGCCGTGGCGCTGCGGCGAGACGTCGATCTTGACCTTGTTCTTGGCCATGACGTCGGCGGACTTGAGCACGTCCGACCAGTCGTCGAGGAAGAAGGCGAAGTGGTGCAGACCCATCCTGGGGCCACCGACGAAGGCGATGTCGTGCGGCGTGCTGGAGCGGGTCAGCCAGGTTGCCGCCTGGATGTCGCCGTCGGGGCCCACCAAGACCTGTTCCGTGAGCTTGAAGCCCAGCGCCTCCTCCATGAAGCGGGTCGATTCGGCGACCTTGTTGACGCCCTTCTCCGGGTTCAGCTCACACATCAGCAGCGCATGGTCCAGCCAGTGCACGCCGGCGCCCTTCAGGCCGTCCGGCCACGGTTCGGGGTTGGTGGCGCCGACCGCCTTGCCGACGAAGGTCTTGTCTGCGTAGAGGTACATCAGATGCCCGCTCGGCAGGTTGAAGCGCAGCGACCGGCCGCAATCGGGCAGCGCGCCCGGCGGCAGTTCCTCGACTTCCACGCCGTAGTCGACGATACGCTGGCGCAGCGCATCGAGGTCGGCGTCGCGCTCGACCTTGTAGGCGATATGCACCATCCCCGCGCGATCCGAAGGCGTCAGAATCACCGAGTACTTGTCCCACTCGTCCCAGCCGCGCAGGTAGATATTGCCGGCCTCGTCCTGGCCTGCCCGCAGCAGACCGAGCACGTTTTCGTAATGATGCAGGGCCGCGTCCATATCCAGCACGCGGATGTTGATGTGTCCGATACGCATAACACCCATGACTGTCTTCTCCTCGCTCTTGCTTTGATATGCCGCGCACAGAGGCGCGTTTCGTTTGCGTCAAACCAATCCGTAGCGCGGCCGGGTCACGGCCTTGTGCAACTTGCCGACGACCTGCAAGGACAGGTGGCCGCGGGGAAAGCACCGGCAGGCGAGTACATAGCCCTGGCGCTGTTCCTCCTCGCTGACATGGCTGCGGCTCATCACCAGCGTGTCCACGTCGCCCTGCACGCGTACCTTGCATACGCCGCAGCCGCCGCCGTGGCAGCCTGACGGGATACCTTTTCGCCCCAGCCGCACCATCGCCTTGAGCAGCGTCTCCCGCGCCGGGCAGGCGTAGGTTTCGCCGGTGTCCGCGATCACGATCTCGAACACCGCGTCCGGTACCGCTTCGTCCATGCTCACTCCTCCTCGTCGTGCTGCACCGGCCTCGCTAGCGGGCTCCCACTTGCCCTGTCGAGTCCGGTGTCGCGATGAAGTCCGCCCATCGGCGCTCTCACATCGCCATCCACAATATCGATCTAATCGATTTATATCGATAATTTATAAAAGAATGGATATTACATTCCCACGTGTCAAGAAAATCGTTCGCAGTGCCGACACCACGAGCGTTCCATCCGCCAGACACCGGAAATTTGCGGACACTGTTGCGTCTCCAGGTCGCCTCATACCGACTTGAACAACGGGCTCTTGTTCTGCGGTTGTGCGGAATCCGCCGCGGTGATGAACTTCTCCATGTAGATGTCGCGCTCGAACAGGCGCCCGCGCATCAACGTGGTCAGGCAGGCGTCGATCATCGCGGGAGGACCGCACAGATAGGCCTTGTGGCCGGCGAACAGGCCGCCGAAATGGCTCTTGGCCACCTCGTGTACGAAGCCGGTAGCGCCGTCCCAGGCATCGCCTTCGGCCGGCTCGGACAGCGCCGGCACATAGGTGAAGTTGTCGTGCTCGGCGGCCAGACGCTGGAACAGCTCGTGGTAGTAGAGCTCGGCGCGGTTGCGCGCGCCGTAGACCAACGTGATGCGGCGCGGATCGCCGCTTTGCAGCAAGTCCAGGATCATCGACTTGGGGCTGGACAGCCCGGTGCCGCCGGCTAGGAAGATCATGTCCTCCGGCGCGGACTTGCGCACGAAGAAGCGCCCGTAGGGCCCCGACAGATCCAACTCGTCGCCCAGCTGCAGCTTCTCGTGGATGTAGCCGGTGGCCTCGCCACCGGGCACGCGGCGCACGTTGAGCTCGATCACGCGTCCCTCGCCCGGCGCGTTGGCCAGCGAGAAGGCGCGCGGCT
>CAVVUY010000075.1:0-33010 GCA_963751375.1 uncultured Gammaproteobacteria bacterium | reverse complement strand
TCTCGGCACGCAGAGCGGCATCGGCTTGCGGCAGCTCGGACAATCCCTGCTCGAGCGCTCGAAAGTAAAGCATCGTGCCGCCCACCAGCAGTGGCACACGGCCCGCCTCGGTGATCTGCGCCATTTCGCGCAGGGCGTCCTCGCGAAACTGCGCGGCCGAATAGCTGGCTGCGGGGTCGATCAGATCGATCAGGCGGTGCGGCGCCTCGGCCAGCACCTCGGGGCCGGGTTTGGCCGTGCCGATATCCATCTCACGATAGACCAGCGCAGAATCGACACTGACGATTTCCAGCGGAAAGCGGCGCACCAATTCCACCGCCAGATCGGTCTTGCCGCTGGCGGTCGGGCCCATCAGCAGGATCGCCGGTGGATAGGCTCGCGGCGCGGTGCTCACCGGCCGCGCAGGAACAGGCGGTCCAGTTCGCCCAGGCCGAGCTGGACCCAGGTCGGACGGCCGTGGTTGCACTGTCCGCTGCGCTCGGTGCGTTCCATGTCGCGTAGCAGACTGTTCATCTCGTCCACGGTCAAACGGCGATTGGCGCGCACCGAACCGTGGCAGGCCATGGTCGACAGCAGTTCGTTCATCTGCTCCTCGATACGCTCGCTGGTGCCGTATTCGAGCAGGTCGCCGAGCACGTCGCGCAGCAACTGCGCGGCGTCCGCTCCGCTGAGCATCGCCGGCAGACTGCGCACGCGTAGCCGCTCGGGACCCAGGCGATCCACCTCCAGCCCCAGGCGCATGAGGAGTTCGCGCTGCCGCTCGGCGCAATCGGCCTCGCGCCGGCTCACCGCCACGCTCAGCGGCAGCAGCAACGGCTGGGAGCGCACGCGCGCCTCCGTCCAGGCCTGCTTCAGGCGCTCATAGCTGATGCGTTCATGAGCCGCATGCATATCCACCAACACCAGACCGTCGGCATTCTCCGCCAGGATGTAGATACCCTTGAGCTGTGCCAGGGCAAACCCGAGCGGCGGCACGTCGGAGACCTGCTCCTCCCTGCGGCGCGCCGCCGTACAAGGCTTCGTAACCGGCTAGCTGTTCGCGCACCGTATTGCCGTCCGCGGTATGGAACGACGCGGAAGGAACGGGACGCCCCCCCGGCGCCGGCAGGTCGAAGGCCAGCCCGGGGCCCGGCCGCGGCTCACTGCGTACAATACCGGCCGGCGCCACGGGCTCGCCGGCTGGCGGCGCCTCCAGTGAACGCACATCGCCCGGCCGCATGCGGGCCAGCGCATCCTTGAGCGTATGGTGCAGAAAATCGTGTACCAGGCGGCTTTCGCGCAGTCGCACCTCGGCCTTGGTCGGATGTGCGTTGACGTCGACCGCCGCCGGATCCATTTCCAGGAACAGCACGAAGGCCGGTTGTCGGCCATGGTAGAGCACGTCCTGGTAGGCTAGGCGCACGGCATGCGAGAGCACCTTGTCGCGCACCATGCGTCCGTTGACGTAGAAATACTGCTGGTCGGCCTGCGCCCGCGAATAGGTCGGCGCACCAAGCCAGCCGCGCAGGTGCAAGCCGGCGGCCTCATGCTCCACGTAGACCGCCTGCTCCATGAAGGCGCTGCCGACCACCTGTGCGACCCGGCGCTCGCTGGAAGTCCGGTCGGCGGCGGCTCGCAGGTCGGTCTGCACCTTGCCGTTGTGAGCCAGCGCCAGACTCAGGTCGAAACGGCTCAGCGCGATGCGCCGCACCACTTCGTCGATATGCTGGTATTCGGTGCGTTCGGTGCGCATGAACTTGCGGCGCGCCGGCACGTTGAAGAACAGGTCGCGCACCTCGATGGTCGTGCCCTGCGGATGCGCCGCCGGCTCCGGCTCGCCGAACTCCTCGCGCCCATCGCCGCGCAGCCGCCACCCGGCCGACTCGCCCGCCGTGCAGGAGGTCAAGGTCATGCGCGACACCGAGGCAATGCTGGGCAGCGCCTCGCCGCGGAAGCCGAGGCTGGCCACCCGCTCCAGATCCTCCAGCGAGGACACCTTGCTGGTGGCATGACGCGAAAGCGCCAGCGCCAGTTCGCTCGCGCGGAATGCCGGAGCCATTGTCGCGCACGCGCATCAATCGCGCCCCACCCTGCTCGATGTCGATATCGATGCGCGTAGCGCCGGCGTCGAGGCTGTTTTCGAGCAACTCCTTGATCACCGACGCCGGACGGTCGACGACTTCACCGGCAGCGATCTGGTTGACGAGTTGGGGGGGAAGACGGCGAATCGGCATGGCAGACGGGGGCAGGAGAAACTGCGCTGCATTATGCCATGAGGCGGCGGGCGGACGCGCCGGTTCCGCGTCCGCCCGATATTCAGACGGAATATTGCGACGGGCGGACGAACACGCCGCCTACCGACACTTTAGCGCCTCAGGAGAGAGTTTCCTTGGCCGGGTAATGTGCGGCCAGTAGTGTTCCCGGCGGTGCATACTGGGCGAAGTAGTCCTGCACGCCCTTGTGTATTGCGCTGGCCATGCGCTGCTGGAATACCGGGGTGCGCAACTGGCGCTCTTCCGACGGATTGGAGATGAAGGCGGTCTCCACCAGCGCCGAAGGAATGTCCGGCGACTTCAGTACCACGAATGCAGCGCGCTCGACCGTGCGCGAATGCAGGCGAATGACGCGGTTGATGTTCGAGGTCAGATGCTCCCCCAGCTTGAAACTCGCTTCGCGAGTCGCGGTCTGCGCCAGATCCACCAGCACCGACGCCACCAGATTGTCCTTATCGGATAGATTCACGCCAGCCACGCGGTCGACCTCGTTCTGGCGCTGCGCCAACAGCCGCGCAGACTCGGAGGAGGCCCCATGCTCCGACAGCACGTATACCGTCGAACCCTTGGGGTAGCGGTACGGGGACGCATCGGCATGGATGGAGATGAACAGATCCGCCTGCTTGGCGCGCGCCATGCGCAAACGCTCGCGCAGACTGACGTACTTATCAGTATGGCGAATCATGTACGGCTGCATACCCGGCGTTTTCTTGATCAGGTTCTCAAGCCGTCGCGCTATGGCCAGAACCACATGCTTCTCGTAGGTACCGCGCTTGCCGATGGCGCCAGGATCGATACCGCCGTGACCGGGGTCAATAGCGACGAGCACGTCCCGCAGCTTCTTCCCGGACTGCGCTGCCGAGGCCGTGATGACCGGCGCCATCGAATCCGCCGTTGCCGAGGCAAGGTCGACCACCAGACGATAGTCCGAAGACCCCTTGCCCGGCTTGAGCAGGAAACTACTGGGATTGGTTTGCGCCTTGAGGTCCAGCACGACGCGCAGATTCGACACGTTGCGGCGCGCGTAACGAATATCGTGCACCAGCGCGATCGGCTTGACGTGCAAGCCGGACGGCGCGTTCGTGTTGGTGAAATCGATGACGACGCGCTCGGGCGCGGACAAGGTGAACAGGTTGTGCTCTACCGGTCCGCTGAGATCGAAGACCACGCGGGTCGTGCCCGCCTCCTCCGACATGCGCACACGCTTGACCTCCACCCGGGAACTGGCGAAGGCACGCGGACTAACGAAGGTCACCGCAGCGACGCCTGAGACGCCGAGTAGGCGGCGCAGAAACAGCCGTCGGTCGAAGTTCTGGTTGCGCTGGCTCATGAACATCCTCCTGGCAGGTGTAGAAACACCTTACCCCCCTCAAAGCACCTCTTAATGATTTGCCATCAAGGCCAGGAATGCAAGGTCAAAAGTTATATTTTTTATATAGATAGACAAAACACCTGCATTTTTACTTTATGTTGAGCCGCGCGAGCATCCCCATACCTCCACCACCATGTGCGCACAAACGCGCCCGCCGGCCCCCGTCAGACACGCGCAACTCGATCTCCATATCCGCACGAGGCAGCATGCCGTTCCCGCGTTCGGGCCACTCGATCATGCACACCGCGTTGCCGTCGAGGAAATCGCGCAGCCCCATGAACTCCAGCTCATCCGGGTCGGTCAGGCGGTAAAGGTCGAAATGATGAAGCTCGAAACCGGCAACCCGGTACGACTCCACCAGCGCGTAGGTCGGGCTGCGCACGGGGCCCTCATGTCCCAGCGCGCGCAGCATGCCGCGCACCAACGTGGTCTTGCCGGCGCCGAGCTGGCCGCGCAGAAACACCAGCAAGCCGGGCGCAAGTACGGCCGCCAACGCACCGCCCAAAGCCTCGGTAGCCGCCTCGTCCGCCAGGTCGATCTCACGCATCGCTTCGCTCATGCCGTTCTTAACGCTCACAGACACACACCCAACCCGCCGCCCACCGACGCCAAAGGTTCCCGCCACAAATCATCAGAATCGGTTGCACAAGCTACGCAGATGCGCGATCAGATCGCCTGCCAACAGACCGCGTTCGCCTTCCTCAGCCGCAGCATCGCCGGTCGCCGCATGCAGGCACACCGCCTCGCGCGCGGCATCCGCCGGCGCCAGCCCCTGCGCGACCAGCCCGGCGATCACGCCGGTCAGCACGTCCCCCATACCGGCCGTCGCCATGCCCGGATTACCCGCGCCGCAGACCATGGTGAACCCGTCCGCGCGTACCAGCGAACCCGCCCCCTTGAGCACGCAGACGCCACCGTAGCGTCTGGCGAGTTCCTCGACCGCCCCGAAACGATCCGCCTGTACCTGTGCCGTGCCGCACCCGAGCAGCCGGCCGGCCTCGCCCGGATGCGGCGTCAAAACCCAGTCGCCGCGCATGCTTGGCATGTCGGCAAGCAGGTTCAGTGCGTCGGCATCGACCACCAGCGGACAGCGCGCATCCAGCACCCGCTGCCACAATCCGCGTCCCCAGGCGTCGCGACCGAGCCCGGGGCCTACCGCGACCACATCCGCCCCGTCGATCAACTTGCCCAACTCCGCCGGATCGGCGATGCCGCGCACCATCAGTTCCCAGCGCCCCACATTCAGCCAGTGCGCATGTTGCGGATGCGTGGCGACCGTCACCAGTCCTGCGCCCGTGCGCAACGCTGCCTCGCCCGCCAAACGTGCCGCACCGGACATCCCCGGCGCCCCGCCAACGATGAGCACATGCCCGTTGTCGCCCTTGTGTGCGGCCCGCCGCCGCGGCGGCAGCGATCTAGGCGCCTGACGCAGGAACGCGCCGGCCTCGATTCCGTCCCGCGCGGAATCGGGCACGCCGAGATCGGCGAACAACCGCTCGCCGGCACAATCCGGCCCGACGCCGGTATACAGGCCGCGCTTGCGCAGGATGAAGCTGACCGTCAGGCCCGCCTCGACGACCACACCCGGCGCTGCCCCGCTGTCGGCATCCAGCCCCGAAGGCACATCCAACGCCATCGTCTCGCGTCCGGCCATCGCCTCGATGGCCTGCGCCCAGACGCCTTCGGGCGCCCGCGTCAGCCCGGTGCCGAACAAAGCATCGACATAGACGTCCGCGACCGGCAATTTACCCTCGAAAGCGGCGACCTCGCCATCCGCAGCCTGCCAATCGGTGAGCGCGAGCGCGGCCTCGCCCCCCTCGCGCGGACCGTTGCCGAGCAGCACGACGCTCACCTCCAGACCGGCCGCCTGCGCCAGGCGCGCCACGACCAGACCGTCGCCGCCGTTATTGCCGCTGCCGCATACCGCGCATAGTCGTCGCGCCTGCGGCCAATGCCGCTGCAGCGCCTCGAAGGCCGCCTGGCCAGCGCGCTGCATGAGGGTGTAACCGGGTATGCCGAGTTCGTCGATAGCGCGGCGGTCCACCGCGCGGGCCTGGTCGGCGGTATAGAGGGGAAGCGGGGTGTCGTTCATGGTGAAAAAGTATACCGCCGGAGTTGGGAGTGTCGCTTGTGGTGGACGTATTCGGGAGGCCACACAGTTGTGTCTCTAGAGCTCGCCCCCTGTTCAACTCGTTTGGTTTAAGTGAGCAGCAGTCTGTTAGCCCGGGGACCGGTTTCGTGCGCGATTCGAGGTTTGGGACTTCGCTCAATCGCGGTGACGCGCCCGAGCCGATTTGTTCGACGCATCCCTGCGCCTCACCCCTTCGGGGCTAGCGCGAAAAATCGCTCCCGGCGATTTTTTCTTTGAAATGCGCAAAGAAACCGGCGAAAGAAACGCACCCCCAAAGCACTCTGCACCTGTGCCATTCGCGACTGCAGTGGGCTGGTGTGCGTTCAGGGCAAGGCGCGGTGCGAAGGCAATGGCCCGAGCCCTTGGCAAGCGCCGCAACGCAGCCATGGGCGCACACCAGCCCACCCGAAGGGCGACTCCAGGCTGTCCCGCCCCGGTGTTGCGCCGCTGGTGAAGGCAATGAGCCTTCCCTGCGCGACGCGCCTTGTGGCGAAACAGCCTGGAGTCGCTGCAGCCGCCAATGGCACAGGCGCAGAGTGCTGTGCTTGTCCCTGTCGGGCAACCTCGCGAACGCACGCCTGAACGGGGCCCGCAGCCATTCGCCGTCCGGGCGAAGGGCTGCTTGGCCGGCGTCCTGCCGGCCATCCCCGCCCAGGCGCACGTTCGCGAGGCAAGCGATCAGGGGGGACCGAACGTCAAAACACGGCTCCCGTAGGTTGGGGTGAGTACAACGAACCCCAATACGTAGCCCAAGCGTTTGGGAGGCGTTCTGTTTTGACCTTCGGTTCCCGTTTGGCCTTGCCTCGAGCGTGCGTCCCGGCGCGGGGTCGGGCGGCAGGGAAGCCGCCCGAGCAGCCCTTCGCAGGGATGCGAATGGCTGCGGTGCCCCGTGACGGGGCGTGCGCTCGAGGTTTGCCCGTCAGGGACAAGGCCTTTCGGGTGCCTTTCTTTCGCCTCTTTCTTTGGGCATGCAAAGAAAGGGGCTCGGGCGCGTCACCCAAGTAAGATCGGAAATGCCTATCGCCGATTCGCGCCCGAAAAGAACCCCAGACGCAAAACTAATGCGTGGGCTTTGCGCATCGCCAAGCAAAACCAACACACCTCAAATCGCGCACGAAACCGGCTGCATAACTGCAGAATGCGCCGAGCGGTTAGTCTAAGAAATCATACGCATCCGGTTATGATGGACACGTCCGTCATCCACACCACACTATCCGCACATCCCCAACCATGCCCCTCTCCCCGGACAACGCCGCCGCACTGGCCCAGCAGATAAAAAACTGGGCGAACGAACTCGGCTTCACCGCCTGCGGCATCACTGATACGGAACTGGATGAAGCGGAAACGCGCCTGCACGACTGGCTGACCGACGGCCTGCACGGCGAGATGGACTACATGGCCCGCCACGGCAGCAAGCGCAGCCGTCCCGCGGAACTGGTGCCCGGTACCCGGCGAATCATCTCCGTACGCATGGACTATATGCCGCCGGAAGGCGCCGATCCGGAAACCGTGCTCAACATCCCGACCGCCGGCTACGTCTCGCGCTATGCGCTGGGTCGCGACTATCACAAGGTGCTGCGCAGGCGCCTGCAGCAGCTCGCCGACCGCATCGAGGCAAAGGTCGGGCCGTTCGGCTACCGCGCCTTCGTCGACAGCGCTCCGGTGCTGGAAAAGCCGCTGGCGCAAAAGGCCGGCCTGGGCTGGATCGGCAAGCACACCAACCTGCTGGCGCGCAACGCCGGCTCCTGGTTCTTCCTCGGCGAGCTCTACACCGACCTGCCGCTGCCGGTCGATCCGCCCGGCGAGCGAGCACTGCGGCAGCTGCCGGGCCTGCATCGACATCTGCCCCACGCAGGCCATCGTCGCGCCCTACCGCCTCGACGCGCGGCGCTGCATCTCCTATCTCACCATCGAGCTGCACGGCCCGATCCCGGAGCCGCTGCGCCCGCTCATCGGCAACCGCATCTACGGCTGCGACGACTGCCAGCTGGTCTGCCCCTGGAACCGCTTTGCCCACCCCACGCGGGAAGCCGACTTCATGCCACGCCACGGGCTCGACGCGCCGCGACTGGTCGAGCTCTTCGCCTGGAGCGAAACGGAATTCCTGGCGCATACCGAGGGCTCGGCCATCCGCCGTATCGGCCATGAGCGCTGGCTACGCAACATCGCCGTCGCGCTGGGCAATACGCCGGGCGGGCCGGAAGTCCTCGCAGCCCTGCACGGACGCGCCGACCATCCGTCCGCGCTGGTACGCGAACACGTCGAATGGGCCATCGAACGGCACGCGTCCGTCGACGGAAAAGACGCATGAATGCTCAGCGTAAGCGTTTGTAGTAATTGATCAGCCCGTTGGTCGAGCTGTCGTGGCTGTCGACCGGTGCATCGTCCTGCAGCTCGGGCAGGATTGCCTTGGCCAACTGCTTGCCGAGTTCGACGCCCCATTGGTCGTAGGAGTTGATGTTCCAGATCACGCCCTGCACGAAGATCTTGTGCTCATACAGCGCGATCAGGCGGCCGAGGCTGTGCGGGGTGATCTTGTGCAGCAGCAACGCGTTGCTCGGGCGGTTGCCCAGCATGACCTTGTGCGGCGCCAGACGCGCGGCCGCCTCTGCGTCCATGCCCTGCCCATACAGCTCCTCGAGCACCTCTTCCAGCGTGCGTCCGCGCATCAGCGCCTCGGGCTGGGCGAAGAAGTTGGACAGCAGGATCGGGTGATGCTCGCCGACCGGGTTGTGCGACACGACCGGCGCGATGAAGTCGCAGGGGATCAGCCGCGTGCCCTGGTGGATCAGCTGATAGAAGGCATGCTGGCCGTTGGTGCCCGGCTCGCCCCAGACCACCGGGCCGGTGGCGTAGTCGACCTGCGCTGCCGTCGCGGTCGACGTGCTTGCCGTTGCTCTCCATGTCGCCCTGCTGGAAATAGGCGGCGAAGCGGTGCATGTACTGGTCGTAGGGCAGGATGGCGTGGCGTCTCGGCGCCGAAGAAGTTGTTGTACCAGACGCCGAGCAGCGCCAGGATCACCGGCATGTTGCGCTCCAGCGGCGCGCTGCGGAAATGCTCGTCCATGGCGTGGGCGCCGTCGAGCAGTTCCTCGAAGGCATCCATGCCCAGGTCCAGGGCGATGGCCAGCCCGATCGCCGACCACAACGAGTAGCGTCCGCCGACCCAGTCCCAGAAGCCGAACATGTGTTCGGGATCGATGCCGAACTCGCGCACGCCGGTCTCGTTGGTCGAGACGGCGACGAAATGCCGCGCCACCGCGGCTTCGTCGCCGTGGTAGTCGAGCAGCCACTCGCGCGCGGTGTGCGCGTTGGTCAGCGTCTCCTGGGTGGTGAAGGTCTTGGAGACGACGACGAACAGCACGCTCTCGGGGTCGACTTTGCGGAACACCTCGCGGATGTCGGTGCCGTCGACGTTGGAGACGAAGTGCACGTTCAGGTGTGGGTGGCCGTAGGGCGTGAGTGCGCGGCAGACCATTTCCGGGCCGAGATGGGAACCGCCGATGCCGATGTTGACCACGTCGGTGATACGCCGCCCCGAGTATCCCTTCCATTCGCCCGACTGCACCGCATCGACGAAGCGCCGCATACGCGCCAGCACCTCGTTGACCGCCGGCATCACGTCTTCGCCATCGTCCAGGATCGGCCGGTTGGAGCGGTTGCGCAGTGCGACGTGCAGCACCGCGCGGTCCTCGGTCAGATTGATGTGATCGCCCGAGAACATGCGTTCGCGCCAGTCCTCGACCCCGCGCTCGCGGGCCAGGTCCAGCAGCAGTTGCAGGGTTTCCTCGGTGATGCGGTTCTTGGAGTAATCAAGCAGCAGATCGTCCAGCGTCAGCGAGAAACGCTCGAAGCGCTGCGGGTCGGCCGCGAACAATCCGCGCATATGCACCTCGCGCAGTTGTTCGTAGTGCGCCTGCAACGCCTTCCAGGCCGGACCGGCAGTTAGATGGGTCTGCTCGCTCATCGATTGGAATCCTCGGTTTCATGTGCATCCAGGGCGATCTCGTTGCGCCAGCGCTGGTCGTCTCGGTCGAACAGCCGGTTTGCCTCGCGTGGCCCCCAGGTGCCCGCCGGATACGAATGAATGAAATCACGCTCGGTCGCCCACACCCGCAGCACGGGATCGACCACCTTCCAGGCCCAGGCGACCTCGTCGTAGCGCAGGAACAGCGAGTGATCGCCTTCGATGACGTCCAGCAGCAGCGCCTCGTAGGCGTCCAGACGGCCGGCGTCGGGATCGGTGTAGCTGGCGTCGAGCTGCAGCGTGCGCGTGCGCATCTCCAGGCCGGCCTCCTTGACCTGCATCTCCACCCGCATGCACTCGTCGGGCTGGATGCCCAGCAGGATCCAGTTCGGCCGCAATGCCTCGACCGCCGTTTCGCGAAACAGCTGCTGCGGCGGATGCTTGAAGCGGATGCTGATCATGGAGGTGTTGGCCGCCATGCGTTTGCCGGTGCGCAGATAGAAGGGTACGTTGCGCCAACGCCAATTGTCGATATACAGCTTGAGCCCCGCAAAAGTCTCGGTGACGCTGCCCGCCGGCACGCCTTCCTCCTCGACGTAGGCCGGCACCGCCTCACCGTCGACCGTGCCGCGCGCGTACTGCGCACGAAACGCGTGCGCATGCACCGCGGACTGCGGGATCGGGCGGATCGAGCGCAGCACCTTCACCTTCTCGTCGCGCAGGGCCTCGGCATCCATGCAGGCCGGCGGCTCCATGGCCACCAGAGTAAGCATCTGCAGGAGGTGGCTCTGAATCATGTCGCGCAGCGCGCCGGAGCCGTCGTAGTACTCCGCCCGTCCGGCGGTGCCCTGGCGCTCGGCATGGATGATCTGCACGTGGTCGATGTAGTTGCGGTTCCACAACGGCTCGAGCAGCAGGTTGGCGAAACGGAACACCAGGATGTTCTGGATGGTGCCCTTGCCGAGGTAGTGGTCGATACGGAATATCTGCTCCTCGGAGAAATACTTGTGTAGCCTCTGGTCGAGCATCTGAGCGCTTTCCAGGTCGTAGCCGAACGGCTTCTCGACTACCAGGCGACACCAGCCGTCCTCTTCCCGATTGAGTCCCGCTTCCGTCAGATGCTGACTCACCGCACCGAAGTCGGAGGGAGGAATAGCCAGGTAAAAGACCAGGTTCGCGGACGGCATCCCGGCATCGTCGGCAATCCGCGCCGACAGTGCGTCGTAGCAGGCTCGCTCGCGCATATTGCCTTCCACGAAATGCAGCCGCTTGGCGAACCGTGCAAAGGCCGTCTCGTCGAAACTGTCTTCGCGCGCGCTTACGCGCAGCACCGCCTCGACCTCCCCCCGCCACAACTCGTCGTCCCAATCGCGCCGCCCCACGCCGACGACGGCCATCTCCTCCGGCAGGCTGCCGGCGCGTTCCAGTTGATACAGGGCGGGCAGCAGTTTATTGGCGGCGAGATTGCCGGTGGCACCGAAAATGACGAAAGTGCAGGGATCGAGCATGCGAACCTCGGGTGGAGTGAATTGGTCTGCGGGAAGACGGCTGAGCTATAGTCTCAGGCCGGCAACGCCACGCTCAACCGACTGATTGAGGCGCGACTCGGCGTACCACACCACTCCTGGCGATCGCTCAAAACCCAGCAGCGGCTTGGAAAAGCACGAAGCGGACAACCGCGACATTGGCGGTTCATGCCCGCCTCGCCGGCGGATCGCCCGCGTGGGACAGTACGCTTGGTTAAAGTATAGGTAGCCGGAACGCCTTTCGTGCGGAATGCACGCGTCCAACCCCAAGGAAACCGAAATCATGCGCATCCTATTCGCCAGCAGTGAAGCGCACCCCCTGATCAAGACCGGCGGGTTGGCCGACGTCAGCGGCAGCCTGCCCACGGCGCTGGCCGCGCTCGGCCATGAGGTGCGCCTGCTGCTGCCCGCCTATGCCGCAGTGACTCGCGGCCGACGCTGGCGCAAGGCGGGCGAACTCGCACTTCCGGGGCAGCGACACCCCGTAACGCTGCTGCAGGGCAAGCTGCCCGGCACCTCCCTGCCCGTATGGCTGGTGGACGCACCGCTTTATTTCGACCGCGCCGGCGACCCCTACCGCGCGCCGGACGGGCACGACTGGCAGGACAATCATCTACGCTTCGGGCTGTTTTCGCGCGCCATCGCCGCCCTGGCCGAAGGCTCCGGCCCCGATGGCTGGCGGCCGGACGTCCTGCACTGCAACGACTGGCAGACCGGCCTCGCGCCGGCACTGCTCGCGGATCGCCCCGCACGCCCGGCGACCGTATTCACCATTCACAATCTGGCCTACCAGGGCCTGTTTCCCCTGTCGGCACTCGCGGACCTCAATCTACCGGGCAAACTGTGGAACCCCGAAGGACTCGAGTTCTACGGCCAGCTGTCCTTCATCAAGGGCGGTTTGGCATATGCCGACCGCATCACGACGGTCAGCCCGAGCTACGCGCGGGAAATCCGTACGCCGCAGTTCGGCTATGGGCTGGAAGGGTTGCTCAATCACCGCGCCCACGTCCTGAGCGGCATCCTCAACGGCATCGACACCGAAATCTGGAATCCGCGGACCGACACGCATCTCAGCCTGCCCTACGAACCGCTCGATCGTCCGGCCAAGGGACATAACCGCGCGGCACTGCGCGCCGAGTTCGGACTCGACGACGGCCACCCGGGACCGCTGCTCGGGCACATCGGCCGTATGGTCGAACAGAAGGGCATCGATCTGATCATCGCCACACTCGAACCACTGCTGGCCGACGGCCGCACGCAGGCCGTCATACTCGGCAGCGGAGAACGCCGCTTCGAACAGGTGCTGGAACGCCTTGCCGTGCGTTTTCCCCGGCAGATGGGCGTGCGCATCGGCTACGACGAGAGCCTGGCCCATCGCATCGAAGCCGGCGCCGACGCCTTCCTCATGCCGTCGCGCTTCGAACCCTGCGGCCTCAACCAGATGTACAGCCTGCGCTACGGCACACTCCCGGTAGTTCGGCGCACCGGAGGTCTGGCCGACACCGTGGTCGACGCCGCGCCAGAGACGATCGCGGCGGGCACCGCCAACGGCTTCGCCTTCGACGCCGCCAGCGCGGACGCGTTCAGTGCGGCGCTGGAACGCGTGGTGGACACATGGGCCCACCCCGACGCCTGGACGGCACTCATGGCCGTCGGCGCGGCGCAGGATTTCAGCTGGGAACACAGCGCAAAACAGTATCTCGAGCTGTACCAATCCCTACTCTAGAAAGCACCCTGCACGCGACCGATGGCCCGGAAACATCGAAATATCAGCAAGCTGTTATACTCGGCCGTCCGGCATTCCCCATCGTAGCCACACTACGGCACTCCAACCAGCGCCGCCGCCCCGCGCGCGGCCTGGGATAACTACGGCGAGTCACAGCGTATGGCACATTCACAAGTTCCCCACCTCCGCTCCTACGACAAGCTGCTGCGCACGCGGGTCAAGCTACTCGGATCGTTGCTCGGCGAAATCCTGCGCACACACGCCGGACGCCGTGTCTATGCCGCCGTGGAAACGCTGCGCAAGGGCTACATCGGCCTGCGCAAAACCGAGGATCCGGCCAAGCGCGCTCGCCTGATGCGCTACATCACGCGCCTCGACGCCGACACGCTGGAGCAGGTCATCCGTGCCTTCAGCACCTATTTCAGCCTGGTGAACATTGCCGAAGAGGATCATGCGCACCGCTGGCGCCGCCAGCAGGTTTCCAAGGGACAACGCTTCTGGCAGGGCTCGTTCGCGCAGACCGTGCACGAACTGCACGCCGACGGCATCGACGCACAACAGATGCAGTCCCTGCTCGACAGCCTGAGCTACAACCCGGTGATCACCGCCCACCCGACCGAAGCGCGCCGCCGGACCATCATGGAAATCCTGCGCCGCATCTTCCTGGTCAACGACAAACTCAACATCCGTCGCTGGGGGCCGCTGGAGCGCGACTACCTGCTCGAACGCCTGCGTATGGAAATCCTCGCCCTGTGGCATACGGACGAAGTCCGCCTGCGCAAGCCGGAGGTCAGCGACGAGATCCGCAACGGCCTGTATTACTTCCGCGAAAGCCTGTTCGAAGCGGTGCCGCAGACTTATCGTTTCGCCGAACGCGCGGTCAACCGCTTCTACGGCACGGGCGTGGTCGAGGTGCCGAGCTTCATCCGCTTCGGCAGCTGGATCGGCGGCGACCGCGACGGCAACCCTTTCGTCAAACCCGAAACCACCGCGCTGGCCTTGCGCCTGCAGATGCGCGAAGTGCTCGAGGAGTACCACCGCCGCCTGGTCGATCTCAGCAAGCGACTGACGCAGTCCAGCCGGCTGTGCCAACCCTCGGCCGAATTCCTCGCCAGTCTGGAGCGCGACGTACGCCTCGACGAGGGAGTCTACGACGACCATCTCGAACGTTTCGGTCACGAACCCTACCGACGCAAGCTCTACGCGATGCGCTATCGCCTGCAGCTGACGCTGGACGCGGTAAACCAGCGCCTGGACGGGCAACACACCGGTCCGGCGCCCGGCGCCTACCGTGGTGCGCACGAACTGCTAGCCGACCTCAGGCTCATCCGCGACTCGCTGATCTCGCACGGCGACGCGGTCATCGCCGGGGCCGAATTGCAGGATCTGATCCGCCTAGTGGAAACTTTCGGCTTCCACCTGCTCAGCCTCGACGTACGCCAGGAATCCAACGTACACAGCCGTACTGTGCATGCAGTGCTCGAACAGCTCGTGCCCGGCAGCAGCTATGCGGAACTGGATGAAGACGCGCGCATCGAGTTACTGGCGCAGCACGTCGACACACCGCTCCTAACGCCGCTCGATACCGCCGCACTCGACGAGGAAGCGCGCGAGACGCTGGAGACTTTCGCCACTATCGGCAAGCTGCGCGACGAAACCGGCGGCGACCCCTTCGGCAGCTACGTCATCTCCATGACCCATCAGGCGAGCCACGTGCTCGAGGTGCTGTTCCTGGCCCGGCTCAACGGCCTCTGCGGTCAGGACGAACACGGCCGCTTCTGCCACATTCGCATCTCCCCGCTGTTCGAAACCGTCGAGGATCTCAAGCACGTGCGCACCGTCCTCGGCCGGCTGCTCGACACGCCGGCCTACGCCGAAATGCTGCGCACCTCCGGCAACGTGCAGGAAATCATGCTGGGCTATTCGGACTCCTGCAAGGACGGCGGCATCCTCGCCTCGGCCTGGGGGCTGTATACCGCACAGCGGGAAATTCTCTCCATCACCCAGGCGCACGGCGTGCAGTGCCGCCTGTTTCATGGCCGCGGCGGCACCGTCGGCCGCGGTGGCGGCCCGACCCACGAGGCTATCGCCGCGCAACCGCCCGGCACCGTCGAGGGCCAGATCAAGTTCACCGAGCAGGGCGAAGTGCTCTACTACCGCTACGGTCAGCCCGAGACTGCCGTCTACGAGCTGACCATGGGCAGCACCGGTCTGCTCAAGGCCAGTCGCAGCCTCATCGGTCCGGTGCACCAGGACCGCCCCGCCTACCTCGAAACCGCCGCGCAACTGGCAGAACTCGGCGAACAGGCCTACCGTGCCCTGACCGACGACACCCCGGGGCTGATCGACTACTTCTACGAAGTGACGCCCGTCAGCGAAATCGGCCAACTCAACATCGGTTCACGCCCGTCGCATCGCAAGAGCGGCGACCGCAGCAAATCGTCGATACGCGCGATCCCCTGGGTGTTCGGCTGGGGCCAGGCCCGTTACACCATCCCCGGCTGGTACGGGATCGGCACGGCACTGGAGCGCTGGCGGCAGGCCAATCCCGACAACCTGGAGCAGTTACGTTCCATGTATGCGGAATGGCCGTTCCTGCGCGTCCTGCTCGGCAACACCCAGATGTCGCTGTACAAGGCCGACATGCAAACTGCCGGCGAGTACACGACTCTGGCCAAGGATCGCGGACAAGCTCAGGACATCCACGAAGTGATCCGCGAGGAATACGAACGCACGGTGCGGGAAATTCTCGCCATCGTCGATGCCGACACGCTGCTGGCGGAGAACACCACCTTGGCCCTGTCGTTGACGCGCCGCGACCCCTATCTCGACCCGCTCAACCACATACAGATCACGCTGCTGCAGCGCCACCGCGATACCGGCTTGAATGATGACGAGCGCGAACGCTGGCTGGCGCCTTTGTTGCGCACGATCAACGCTATCGCAACCGGACAGCGCAATACCGGCTAAAAGGCCCCACGTATACTGGACAAATTCGCGTCATGTGCGTTCTACTGATGCCATACTCCTGTAGACATCCAGGCATGATGCAGTGCAGCGGCGTCTTTCGAACAATAACGACATCACATGACGTGACGTGACGTACGACGCTCACACCAATCCGGACTCGGACAGCTTGCCGTAACCGGAAATACATATGCAGTCCCCTAAGCCTGGGTCGTAAGCGGCGTTGGGGACGCGTTGCCATGGAACCGGAAGATATTCGCGCCGCTGCAATGAAAAACTGCTAAAACCCTATAGCGCGCAACCCCATCGAGAAACAGGTTCGCACATGCCAAGAAACAAAGCCTTCGGCCACCATCTATCCAAAGGCATCATCTTTCTGGCGATCATCCAGGCCGGTATCGCGTTTGGTGCGGTATATCTAGCGACCTGGCTGCGTCTGGACGGAACCGAACATTTCGCAATTTACTTGGCCGACCTCTTCCCACGGGCGCTCGTGTTCACCCTGGGCATCAGCCTGTCCCTGGTAGCGGTCGGGCTGTACCGTCACCAGCTGCGCGGCACCATCGACCAGATCATCCTGCAGGTGCTCGTGGGCGTTGGGCTTGGCGCCTTACTGCTTTCAGTCGTGTATTACCTGGCTCCGGAAATCTACATCGGGCGCGGCATCATGGCGATAGCCGACCTGCTAGCTTTCGTCGGCATCGCCGGTACGCATGTTTTGTTTATCTCCGTGCTGGACCAGGAGGCATTCAAACGGCGCATTCTGTTCTATGGTGCCGGCGAGAACGCACTCAGCCTGCTCCAACGCATGCAACGCAAAGCCGATCGCCGTCTGTTCCGCATCGTCGGCTGCGTGCCTGTCGACGGCGAAATGCTCCGTGTCACCAACGAACCCATCCTTGGCCTACCCGACAACGACCTAACCGCCCTCGCCCACGAACACAAAATCGACGAGATCATCGTGGTCCCCGACGAAAAGCGACGGTCGCTGCCCATCGAAGCCCTGCTCAAACTCAGACTCGAAGGCGTGCGCATTTCGGACGCGGTGTCGTTCTACGAACGCTACATGGGCAAGCTCAAGACCGACTTGATGAATCCGGCCTGGATCATATTCTCGGAAGGCTTCGAGCAGGGTTGGCTCCGCCAAGTCAGCAAACGCCTGTTCGATCTTATCCTCGCGCTGCTGGTTCTGCTCGTCAGCTGGCCCTTCATGCTGCTGGCAATACTCGCCATCTGGATCGAGGAGGGCGTTTGGGCGCCGGTGCTGTATCGACAAACGCGCGTAGGATACAACGGGGCACATTTCCAGATCCTGAAATTCCGCAGCATGCGGGTCGACGCCGAGGCTGACGGCAAGGCCCGCTGGGCCACCACAAAAGACGACCGCGTTACCCGTGTCGGCGCCTTCCTACGCAAATACCGCATCGACGAGCTCCCGCAACTGTTCAACGTCTTCCTCGGCCAAATGAGCCTCATCGGGCCACGCCCCGAACGCCCTGAGTTTGTCAAGGAACTACGACGGCATATCAGCTACTATGACCTACGCCATCGGGTACGGCCTGGCGTCACCGGATGGGCGCAACTTTCCTATCCTTACGGCGCCACAAATCGAGATGCCATGGAGAAGCTCCAGTTCGACCTCTACTACGTAAAGAACGCGAATCTGGTGCTCGATCTCTACATTCTCCTGGGCACGGTGGAAGTCATTTTGCTCGGCAAAGGCGGCCGCTGAGCAAGTTCCGCCGCTGTCGAGTCCGAAGAAACACGGCACCCCGACGCAGTGCCGTTTTTGAAATGCGGCTATGCATCAATCCACCTTGATCATCACAGCAAGTTACGGTTCCGGAGCTGTAGCCTTCGCTATCCTTACGCTGCTGCTGCTCACCAACTGGCGCGGCCGCCTGCTTGGCGCCACATTCGCCGCCGCAATCCTGATCAATACGGCGTGGATGGCACTCGTGGCGTCCATACCCTTTCTTCCCGCTCTTCCATGGCAATTCATCGTGAGCGGCGAGGCGGTACGCGACGGCGCCTGGTTATTCTTTCTCACCCGCCTGCTACGCTCCTCGGAGCGTGGTAAATGGCTGCAATTGGTGGCAATCCTCGCGCCTGTCGCATGGATCGGATGGATATTCACGCCGGCCGTCCTGCCGCTGGCTGCTTTGCATGTGAACATGCAGGACAGCCTGACGGTCGGTGGACTCGGTCTTTCCATCATCGGCCTGGTCCTGCTGGAACAGTTCTGCCGCAATCTGGCACCCGAGCGCCGCTGGGCGCTCAAATTCCTATGCATTGGCATAGGCGTTCAGCTCGGATACGACCTGCTGCTCTACTCCCTCGGGCTGCTCTATCATCAAATCGATCCGGCATTCTGGTCTGCCAGAGGTGCGGCAATCGCACTGACCGCCCCCTTAATGGCCGTGGCGGCAGCCCGCAACCCGACATGGTCCGGCAGCATATTTATCTCCCGACGAATCGTCTTTCACACCGCAGCACTCCTGGCAGCCGGCGCCTATCTTCTGATCATGTCTGCCGGGGGCTACTACATTCGCTATATGGGAGGTAGCTGGGGCGACTTCTGGCAGATTCTGTTCGTGTTCGCCGCCGCCATCATGCTGTTGATCCTGCTCGCATCGGGACAGATAAGAGCCAGGATAAAAGTTTTTCTGATCAAGCATTTCCACACGTACAAGTACGACTACAGGGAGGAATGGAATCGACTGATCCACCGCCTGTACCGTACCGACGACTCGAGGCAATCCCCCTATGAGCGAGTCATCCACGCCATCGCCGAAATCGTCGACAGCCCAGGCGGAGCGCTATGGGTAAAAAGAGACTCCATCGGCCGATACGCACCCGTAGCGCGCTGGAACCTTAGCGTCCCCGAAAGTGCTACCGAACCCTTGGACAGTTCGTTGGTGACGTTCATGCATGCGCGGCGCTGGATCATCGATGCCGGCAGTTATCATACCGACAGCGAACGGCATCACGGCGTCGAACTCCCCGTCTGGCTGTCGGCCCTGCCCAGTTGGTGGCTCATCGTGCCGCTGATGCAGGAAGACGCCTTGGTTGGCTTTGTCGTACTGACCCGTTCGCGCGCGCCACGCAAGCTCAGCTGGGAGGACCGCGACCTGCTCAAGGCTGTGGGTCAGCAGCTCGCCGCCTATCTGGCCCAGCACGAAGCCGGGCAGTCACTGTCGCAGGCAAGGCAATTCCAGGCGTTCAACCAGCTCAGCACCTTCCTGATGCACGACCTGAAGAATCTCATCGCGCAACAGTCACTGATGGTCAGGAACGCTGCCAAGCACAAGCACAATCCAGCCTTCGTCGACGACATGGTCGCCACCATCGACGATTCCGTACAACGCATGGCACGGCTGCTGGCGCAGCTTCAAAGCGGGCGTCAGGACGGCAACCGACTGCTCGTCAGCGTCGAGGACATCGTCAGCCGTGCCGTCGAGCAGGCCGGCGACCGGCAGCCCCGGCCACGCCTGGAAACCGTCCATACTGATCCGCCCAGCCGGGTCAGCGTCGATCCGCATGCGTTTTCCATGGTTTTGCAGCACGTCATCCGCAACGCCCAGGACGCCACTGCTGCCGACGGCGATGTTAGCGTTAAGATCATGCTGGAGAATGATTTCATACTAATAGACGTCGTCGACAACGGGAGCGGCATGAGTCAGGAGTTCGTGCGCGAGCGTCTGTTCACGCCCTTTGATTCGACCAAGTCCTCACGCGGCATGGGTATAGGCGCCTACCAGGCGCAGGCGTTCGCCAAGCAGCATGGCGGCGATGTCGAAGTGCAAAGCGCTCCAGGAAAGGGAACACGTTTCCGCATCCGGCTCCCGCGAGCGCGCGAGCCCGCGCATGAGTCTGAACACGAACGATACGATGGCGCCGGCGAATAGTTGGTCGGCAGGGAACAGGGCGCGCCATATCGACATGTCGCTGTCCATGGAGCGGCACTACGCCACCATCGACCGCCGGCAGAAACGCTGGCATTGAGGGAGAACAACTCAGATGAGTACGGAGCGAAAACACCTGCTTGTGGTGGAAGACGACCCTGGCCTAACGCGCCAGCTGCGCTGGTCACTGGAAAAATACGAACCGGTCTTCGCAGAAACACGAGAGCAGGCGATCAACATGGTCAGGCAACACAGCCCGGCAGTGGTGCTGCAGGACCTCGGCCTGCCCCCTGACGCGAACGGCGTCGAAGAGGGAATGACCTGCCTGCAGGACATTCTCTCCCTGGCACCCGACACAAAAATCATCGTTGCCACCGGCAATGGCGACCAAAGCAGCGCGGTACGGGCCATCGGCCTGGGCGCATGGGATTTCTACCAGAAACCGCTCGATGTCGACGTGCTGGACATCATCATCGACCGTGCACTGCGGATATGGACCTTGGAGCAGGAACACAAAGCGCTACAGCAGTCCGTCAACTCGCCACTCAGCGGGTTGATCGCCAGCAGTCAGAACATGTTCAAGATCATCCGCCTGATCGAAAAAGTGGCGCCAACCAATTCCACCACGCTCATCCTCGGCGAAACTGGCACCGGCAAGGAGGTTATCGCGCGTGCGTTGCATCAGCTCAGCGGACGCAGCGATGGACGTTTCGTTGCCATCAATTGCGCCTCCATTCCTGAAAATCTGCTCGAAAGCGAGTTGTTCGGTTTCGAGAAAGGCGCCTTCACCGGTGCAATCAAGCAGACTCCTGGCAAGATCGAGACGGCGGACAAGGGCACGCTGTTCCTCGACGAAATCGGCGACATGCCCCTGGAGCTGCAGGCCAAGCTGCTACGCTTTCTCCAGGAACGCGTGGTCGAGCGCCTTGGCGGACGCACCGAAATTCCCGTGGATGTGAGAATACTCTGCGCCACTCACCGGGATCTGCGTGAGCAGATAAGCACCGGCGCATTCCGCGAAGACCTCTATTACCGAATCAGCGAAATCGTCGTCGACGTGCCTCCACTGCGCGAGCGCAACGGCGACGCCGTACCCATCGCCCAGACGCTGCTGCGGCGGGCGGCCCAACAGCACGGCCGGGCAATCCGCGGCTTCACACCGGACGCCATGGTCGCGATTCAGGGATACCCCTGGCCCGGCAACGTTCGGGAACTCGAGAATCGCATCAATCGGGCAGTCATCATGGCCGAGGGGCGCATGATCGATTGTGAAGATCTCGGCCTGTCGCAAGATATTGACGACACGCCTCCCACTCTTCGCGAAGTCCGGGAAAATGCCGAACACGGCGCGCTCGAACGCGCGCTCAACGTCGCCGCCGGCAACCTCACCCGAGCAGCGGAACTGCTGGGCGTCTCGCGTCCGACTCTATATGATCTGTTGAAACGACATAGAATCAGCACAGACTGATAAATCCACCGACGGAGACGAACCGAATGCGTATCGCAAAATCCCGCGTTCTATCCCTCGCGCTGGCACTGTCGGCGAGCATTCTGCTCGGCGGCTGCGGTTCCGGCCCCAGCGCCCAAGCGCAGTTGCAAAAGGCACGTGAATACTCTGCGGCCGGGAAAAATCGCGCCGCATTGGTCGAACTCCGTAACCTGGTCAAAAAGCACCCTGACAATCAGCAGGGTCGACTTGCCCTCGGCACGCTCCTGCTTGAGGTCGGAGATCCGGCTGCAGCTGCCGTGCAACTGCAGCGCGCGCAGAAACTCGGAGCACGCCCCGAGAACTCCGATTTGCCGCTCGCACAGGCGCTGCTGCAGACAGGACAGTTCAAGGAAGCCCTGGCCGCGCTTCACCCGGACAAGGCCGGCTCCGCGAAACTTCAGGCTGCAATGCTGACGGCCAAAGGCGAAGCCCAAATTGGCCTCAAACAATACCAGGAGGCTGGAAAATCGTTTGCTGACGCGCTCGGTAAGTATCCTCGATACGCGCGTGCCATCGGCGGACAAGCCAACCTGGAACTCATCAATGGGCACCCCAAAGCCGCGATCGAAAAAGCCGACAAGGCGCTCGTCATTGACGCCAAAGACGGCCAGAGCTTAGCAGTCAAGGGAATGGCATTGATCGCGGAGAAACAGTTCACCCAAGCCGGCAACTATCTCCAGCAAGCGTTGTCCGTGGGCTCACCGCAACTGTCGCCGAGCCAGCTTTTCATGCTCCGGGGACGTCTGGTACAGACGCAGATCGCCACCGGCCAGCGCGAACAGGCGCTCAAGAACCTCGAGGTGATGCTGAAGCAATCGCCGAAGCAGCCCTATGCCAACTACCTGCGCGGCCTACTGGCCTACGAACAAAAGGACTACCCGACTGCAGTGCAGCATCTGCAAACAGCATTGAACGCAAATCCTTACGACCCCAGGGCTTTGACACTGATCGGGGCGGCCGAAGCAGCTCAAGGCCACGATGTGCTGGCCACAAACTACCTCAGCAGCGCGCTCGCCCAAACACCGAACAACCCCATGGCGCGACGCCTGCTCGCGTCGATCCAGATACGCACCGGCAATACCCAGGAAGCTATCGATACGCTGTTCGCAGCGAACGGCAATGTTTCCACCAACGAAATACTGTCTTTGTTCCACTCTCCGACGGAAGCCGTCAAGGCACTGACCGCGCTCCAGGGCAAGAATCCGGGCGGAGCACGCCGCTCGGCGATCGACCTGGCACTGGCGCAGGCCTTCTTGATGCAGGGCAATTCCAAAGATGCTTTGTCGACCCTGAGCACAGTCAAGGGCGGCGGTATGACTGCACTGGACGCACAACGTCTTACCGCCGCTGCTTTCATCCGCGATGGTGCGCCCGGTAAAGCCGTCAAGATCGCCGAATCCATAGCCAACGAGCACCCCAAAGACGTCACCTCCCTGCACTTGGCGTCAGCGATCATGCTGGCTGCGGGGTCGAACAAGAACGCCGAAACCTTGCTACGCAAGGCCGAAAAGGTCGCCCCCGACAACCCCGCCACCAGCAACGCCCTGGGGGCTCTCATGCTCCGCGAAGGCCGCTTGACCGAAGCGGCTGGAGCGTTCGAGAGCACCTTGAGGCACATGCCCGACAATCTGTCCGCACAATTGGCGCTGGCGCGCATCGCCGCCATGCGCGGGCAGACCGATCTGGTCGTACAGTGGCTCGACAAGGCCGGCTCCGATCATCCGAACGCCCTCGCGCCACTGGTGATCCTTGCACAGTTCCAGTTGCAGCAGCACAACACAAAGCGAGCCGTGGAAACGGCCCAACGCGCCGCGAAGCTGGCCCCGAAAGCCCCGGCGATCCTCACTCTGCTCGGGCGGGCGCAACTCGCGGACGCGCAGGGTGAAACGGCACTCAAAACCTTCAAGGCTGCCGCGGCGGCGGCACCCAAAGATCCACGCTACGCACTGAATATCGCCAGCGCACAGCTGACACTCAAGGATTCCAAGGCCGCTCAGGCAACACTGACGGACATCGTCGCCAAACACCCCTCATTCGTCCCGGCGGTCAGGGCGCTGGCGATGACGCAACTGCAAAACAAAGACGCTGCAGCCGCGTTTAAGACGGCGGATAAACTCGCGACAGAGGCGAATGGGAAGGCAGCGGCCGAAGCACTCAAGGGCGACCTTTACAGCCAACAGCAACGTTACCCCGATGCCAATTCGGCCTATCTGCAGGCGCTCAAGCTGGCGCCCTCGCAGACTCTGGCCCTCAAAGCATTCGCTACCGGCGTCCGCATTCATTCAAGCAACGCACTTGAACCATTGCTAACATGGCTGCAACAGCATCCACATGATGTTCGCGCACGTGTAACTCTTGCAAGCTACTATCAGAATTCGAACAAGCTGCAGGACGCTGAAGCTCAATACCGCATGGCGCTAAAAGACGCCCCCGACAATCCCGTCGTTCTCAACAACCTCGCTTTCCTCGTCGCTGCAAAAAGCGTTGATCAGGCTTTACCGCTCGCAGAAAAGGCCAACCGCCTGGCACCCGGCAGCCCGCAGATCATGGATACCTACGGTTGGCTGCTAACACGCAGTCATCAGCCCGCGAAGGCTATCCCCTTGCTGCGCAAAGCTGCCGAGTCGCAAAAGGACGCCCCTCAGATTCAATACCATTACGCCAAAGCACTGGCCGATACAGGGCAACGAGCGCAGGCAGTTGCTCTACTGACGAGCACGTTGAAAAAACATGCGGCGTTCGACGGCCGGACAGCCGCCGAGAAGCTGTTAAAACAGCTACAAGGCAACGCTTGAAGTACAAGGAAGGCGCCCCACCCTCAGCGATGTATTGTTTTTTAGCAAAGCGGTATCGATCGGCCAGCCACCACCTGTCCTGCTGGAGGCTATTTATTAAGACTGCGTGATACGCGTAGCGTGAATCGCTTGCCGGCAAGACTCGCACAGACTGAATGCGGGGAAGGCAGGTAACCCGATAGGACGAAGCAGTTGGGGGCACGCGGTATTTTAAATACTGATGCTAATGATATCCGGCTAATTCTTACTGACCATGCTGGAAAAGGGTACGCAGATCGAACCTGGAGATACAGTCGGGCGCGGCAGATCAGCCCCGATCGTTTCGACAACCGACTCGTACAGTGTTCGCATCTGATTGTCGAGCCCAGCTACAACCTCATCGAGCGTGATGCGATAGGCGGCCCGCTCACCATGGTAATCAATCGTCGGCCCCGCTTGCTGGAACTGGATACCGAATCGCTTCAGCAAACGTACGAGGCGCGGCTGCATCATGGCGTAACCTAACGCCTCATGTACTCCACGCACATCGACAATAGCCGCCACCGACAAATACAGAGCCAGCGGCAACAAAGGCAAACTGCGCTCCATAATCGACACTTCATCCGGATCCATCAGCACATTCAAACCGATTGGAGAAAGCCCCTCCCCCGACCGGCGACGGAAGCTCACAGATACCGCCAAGCGCGAAATCTCGATCAGATGATTGCGCGGCACCACCCCCAAATCCAAAGGCTGAGCCTGCGCCGAATAAGCCTGCTCCAGCGGCAACGACAATCCATCCTCAAGCGCATCGGCGCATACAATGCGCACGGTACCCGCCAGTAAACCGCTCGACCGATGTTCGGCGTAGACGTGCATCGCCGAACCGTCGAAAAGATCCGCCTCACGCTCGTTCAGACAGTCCTCTTCGCGTTCGTAATGAAATTCGCGGCAGTAGACCTCCCAGCGCAAGTGCTGCACGCGCTCGATCTCAGTTTGAGTACGTGCAACTCGCAAAGAGAAGTAACTAGAAAAGTCCGTCATACACCCATCGCCTCCAAGGCATTCTCAAGCCAGAAAACCCAAGGCCTCAAGCTTCAGCAATACCCTTTGAACCGCCAATTCTGGCTGTAAGCCGCTCGTATCCAGGCTTATATCGGGATCGACAGGTGCCTCGTATGGATCATCGATTCCGGTAAACCCCTTGATGAGGCCTGCGCGTGCCTTGGCATAAAGCCCCTTGCGATCACGTGACTCGCAAATTTCCAAAGGCGTAGAAACATGCACTTCCACAAATCCCCCCACCGCTTCGACCATCTGCCTGACCTGTCTGCGCGTAACTGCATAGGGGGCAATCGGAGCACAAATAGCAACACCGCCGTTCTTGGTGATCTCACTCGCCACGAACCCGATCCTCCGCACGTTAAGGTCACGGTGCTCCTTGGAGAAGCCTAGTTCACTGGACAGATGAGTGCGTACGACGTCGCCGTCCAACAGCGTCACCGGTCGCCCCCCTGCTTCCATCAGCTTTACCAGCAGCGCGTTTGCCAACGTCGACTTGCCCGCCCCCGATAAGCCGGTAAAAAAAACCGTAAAACCCTGTTTATGCCGTGGCGGGTAGGTCCGGCGCAGTTCCGATGCGATCTCGGGGTACGTGAACCACTCGGGAATCTCTAGGCCCTCGCGCAGGCGACGGCGAAGCTCGGTACCCGAAATCGAGCGCACTGTTTCACCTTCTGCGACCTCGTCAATCGGCTTGTACTCAGCCCGCTCTTCTACATAGACCATCGCCTGAAACGGCACCATCTCGATGCCCAACTCGGCCTGGTGCTCCTTGACCAGGACCTGAGCATCGTACGGTCCGTAGAAGTCCTTACCGCTGCTGTCCTTGCCCGGACTGGCATGATCCCGGCCCACGATGAAATGGCTGCAGCCATAGTTGCGCCGGATGATCGCGTGCCATAAGGCCTCTCGCGGTCCGGCCATGCGCATGGCCAAGGGCAATAGGGAGAGCATCGTCGTCTGCTCGGGGAAACGTCGAAGTGCATGCTCGTAGCAGCGGACTCGCGTGTAGTGGTCTACATCGCCAGGTTTGGTTTGACCGACAACCGGATGGATCAACAAATTGGCTTCGGCCAACTGCGCCGCACGAAAGGTCAACTCAAGATGAGCCCGATGCATCGGATTGCGTGTCTGGAAGGCGACCACACGCGACCAGCCACGGCGCTCAAACTCACCACGCAGTTGTGCCGGCGTGAAACGGGTGGACCGGAAATCGTAGTGCAAGGGTTCGGCTAGGCCGAACAAACGCCCGCCCAAATAATATTCATGAGTATGGTTGTAGAGATAATCGACCGCGGGGTGCGCCATATCGCTACTGCCGCAAATCGACTCCGCCTCACGTGCTTTGTCTGGCTTCCAGCAAGATTCCACCTCCATGTAGGCAAGCAAGATCCCCTCAGCGTCCCGCAGTTCGATCCATCCATCACTCAGCGAATCGACGAACGTTCCAGGCACATCAAGCACAACGGGCATCGGCCAGAGAGTGCCGTCTGTCAAGCGCATTGAGCCGACGACCTGGTCATACTCAGCCTCGACCATGAATCCCTCCAACGGCGAGAATCCACCGTTGAGCAGCAACTCAACGTCGCACAGCTGTCTGGCACTAAGAGTGACGCTGGGCAAATTTCTCGACGCATCAGCCGTCAGAAACTCAGGCGGGGTTGCCGCATACAGGTCTTTCAGTTTCCCCCCATAGGGCGAAATTAGACGCGACATAGAAAACGACTCCTCGTTGTTTGGCACAACTCACCTAATCCTGAGCGGATGCGCAAATATCCATTACGTGCCCCTAAACGAAGCAGAGCTGGCAACCCTTACAAAGGCCCCCACAGCCTGAGGTGGCTTCTCCAAACCGTCCCCTTAAGAACACACATCCGATCATATAGCAGAAGCATTCAGGCGGTGTCTCCATGCTGCGCGCTGATACGCCGCCTTACGTCAAGACCATGGCGTCGACTTCTTTTACAAATGCGCCTAACAGGGCCTCCCTCTCCCAAACGACGAAAGAGAAAATTCAGAATAAAAAATAAATATCATCAAAATAATCATTTACTTACAGAAACAACCCTACCCAACCGGGCATGCAATATAAAAACAAGAAGGAATCTGCACAGATATTGCATCCGCCCTCATGAAATACCATCAAACTAAAAAAATGGGGGGCTGATGCGCGATCCAAAAAGAGGCCTTGAGTTCATCACCCCACCCTCGTCACGCCTAAAAGTCGCAAATCGCATACTGTCTTTTGTTAGCCCATCCAGGCAACACATGACGGAGCCCGGAATATTGGGATTGCGTCCGATCCAGGCTCTCAAGCATCACATACGTTCGCGACTGAAAAAACGCCTTTTCCCTTTTCGTTTGGCGCCAAAATCGCCACCCTCACCAAATGAGCGGCGCCGAGAAGTTCCCAATGCCTGCAAATTCGCGCTTTCCGCCCAGGCCATGCGCTGGATGAACTGACTTCGCCATAGCCATCAAATCGTATATTCAACCAACGACGCACACCACATGATCAGGCAACCACTCGCGGCCTCCATATCCACGTGTGGACGTGTTCAATCAAATCGCCGCATTGGCTTCGGCCATACTCCTCAATTTTCGACGGGCAATTGCCAGAATCAATCGTTGTAGAGGATTTCGATTACCCCCAAGACGCCACGTCCGAACCATCTTTTGCCTATAAGCGTCGAATTGAAGTCCTGTGGGTGCGTACGATACACGCCCCCTCCCGAGCAGCAGTTTCATTGCCTCCGCACCAGCCACCCCGGCGCAAAGCTCACACGCCATAGGCGTCGACGGGCCACGGCGTTCGTCAAAACTAACGGCCGAAGCATCCGCGACGTATGTCTGTTGCAATACGCGAGGCGCCAACCCAACCATGAAACGCAGCAACTGCTCATCGAACGAGCGCCCCTTGAGATCGAAGTAATCGTCGAATGACATGCCTCGAGGATCGAACACCAACAACGCCACCCCAACTCCAAGCGGTGCCGCGGTCACCGCAGGAATACCCTGTTCTCGGCAGGCGGCAAACACTGCGCGCCGAATCTCTATTTCAAAAAAGTCCAGGCCATCGATGTAAAGATCGACGCCTTCAAGAAAATTCGCAATATTTTCCGGTCTTACGCCATCAGAGAAAGCCCGAACATCGACATCCGGATTGATGTCTTTGACCATGCGCGCAATCACATCTAATTTCTGCTGGCCAACCGTTGATATGAACGCGCCCGCCTGACGGTTCAGATTGACCAAGTCGAAGGAATCCATATCCGCTAGACTGAAGGACTGTATTCCAAGTCTAGTCAATGTCAGCGCGTGCGCTCCGCCAACCCCACCCAATCCGGCGATGGCCACTCGCTTCGATCTAAGAACATTTAGTTCCGCACGAGTAACCCAGCCGACACTGCGCGAAAACGCCTCTTCATAATTAAATTTCGACATAAACTCAAGCCGCTAGCATCATGTGTTTTCACTGTCACACTATCAGATAAACAGCCCGATTTTCGTGCTATCGCCCTAAAAAAAGAGGGCACCCTTAGGGCGCCCAAAAATTGATACGTGGTTTGATCCAGTCTTTCTTCAGGTGCGGCGGAAGCGCGACTGACGAACACGCAAGCCCAACAGGCCGACCATCAGCAAACCCAACCCCATCATCCCCAAATCGCTGGGTTCAGGCACAGCCAGATAGCTACCCGTTGAAGAACCGCTCAGTGAAAACGGAACGGGACCGTTTGCACCACTGATGCTGGTGGTAAAAGCGATGTCAGCCGGGCTTGTCAGCGTGCCGAGGGGGCTAGTTGCGCCGGTGTAAGTGTTAGTGTCGAAGACATTATTCGCCAGAGCCGAACCTGTGACCGACAGGAAGCCGCCGCCGGTGGGATAACCGTTGCCGGCGAGACTCCCGGTAAGGGTGTCCCCAGCCGCGTTCTGCGCAGCCACCAGATTCAACCACAGCGTACCGCTGCTCGCATTAGTCGCATTCACATTGGTCACGACAGGAGCCGAAGTACCCTGGACATAGATCTGCACATCACCACCCGTGAAAACAGCATTTCCGGATGCATCGATAGACGCCAACGTGTAGTTGTCGAACGTGTACGTCAGCGAGCACGAACCGAATCCGCCAACACAGAAATTGGTGTTGCTACCAAGGGAGGTAATCTGTCCGTAGCCTGAAAGTGTTTGGCCTGAGGTCGTCACCGAGCCTTCGAAGAGGCTACTTGAAAAGGTCTGACTACCCAGGGGCAACGACACGCCACCGATATTTATGACCGATGCAGATGCCGCCGAAACCAGACCGAACGTTCCCGCCATGACGAACGATAGGAGTAACAATCTACTTTTGTGCAAGATGCTCATCACTGTAGCCCTCTTAACGATGTTTACTTAGCGAAGTCACCGCGAGCACTCCGCCGCCGCGATTAATATCGAAGCACATTTCACGCCAAAATAGTTCGGCGCCACAAAGAGGCCTATATATGCATATTTATCAAACAGTTATTAATCACCCCATCATAAACAACACCTTGCGTATGAACAGCACACAAACCATATGTAAGGTTTCCCGACACACATCCTGGAGGAGATGGGGTAACGCAGCGAGCAGCGAAGGGGAGCAGGTCTCGCATTGTGTCGACGCTACAGGCAGAGGATCTGCAAAATGCCAGGTTGATCAGTTTGCGCACAAACACGGAGACGGCTTGAAAACGACGTGATCAATACGGAAGCGTGCAATGACCGCGGCGGCATTTCCCAGCGCGGCCGGACTCATGACCCCGTTGTCACTCGCAACGTCAGCATACGCATGTATGCACAGTCCCCCTGGAAGCGGTCCAAAACGAGACGCGAAAACAGACGGCATTCGATCAAGCGCGCGATACCCAAGGACGGGGCGCCTCCTTCATTGCCGGAGCAACCGTTCCAAGGGTAACCGCGTGGAACGGGCTACGGGCACAGGCCCTTCGCCCACGCGGCAGAGGAACGCCCCTCGGTCCACCGCTTCACCGGGAAACAATGCAAGCATGCTCTTGCGCACGCTGACCGCTTCACGCAGAGCGGCGTTCACCGCACTGAAGTGCCGCCCTTCCCAAGCGTAACGACTGAAGATAAGTGGCGTCATCTCGGGCTGAAACTGCAACCCCTGAGCGGCAGCAGTCAGCCAGAAGCGCTGTACCACACGCCCAGCATCGAGAAAGGCGTCGATGCCGTCGATTGGAGAACGGCTTGCGATCAGCGCATGCGCCCCACAGCGATAGCCCGGCAGCAAATCGAGCTGCAGGCGCGGCAGCCAAGTGCCGGCCAGCCAACGATTGAGGAAATTAACGCGCGCCCAGCTTTTCATGCCCCAGCGCATGAGGGCTACACCCAGAGGGTCGAGGCCGACGGCCTGATCCGGGATGCGCTCATCGCTGGTGCTTGCACCCCACTGGATAACGTCTCGGTGCACCTCATAAGCTTCGGGAATGGTCAGACGGATGTGTGCGCTGCGAAACAGCAGTTTCGCCATCCTCCAGCGTTGCGTGCCACCTTCCAGCCAATGGACTTGGAATTCGTCACCGACACTGCCTTCCAGAGCTCTCTTCTGTTCGTCGGACAGCGATCGCGTGCTTAACGCACGCCTTTGTGTCACCCGTTGCGTTATCGCCTCGGCGAGCGGATCGACCGCCAAGTCCGTTTCAGCAACAAGCTGCACGTCGATGAGGGGGCGCGTTTCCGGAGTGTCTGCACGACGCCGAAACTCCGCTCGCAGCCCTTGCGTCGAAGCAGCGATGGCAACGGTTTCCAGCAGCGCACCGAGCGCTATCTGGCTGGCGTGACCGTCGAGATCGTATACGCACCAGTCACGGGTATCGTGCCCATGAATAACGAAGTGGCGGTCATCGACGACTTCGAACCGCCAAGGCTGCGTATTGTCGCCGCTCGGCGCCCAGCGCGCCAGATCGAGGATGGCCCGCAGTTCATCGGACAGCGCGGATGCATTCATGACCAACGCTCCTTCGACTGCAACGTGACAATTAGATCGCTGACTCCCCCTACCCCGCCGCGTCCACCAACCGTCGACGAAGGCTCGCAACCACTCGCTCCGCCGTCCGCCCGTCCCAATAGCGGGGAGGTGTTGCTTCACATTGCGGTGCCAGAGCAAGCGCACGCCGAACCAGATCGGCAGGGCCCAACAGGCAATTGGTGCCCTCCGTAATGGTAATCGGCCGCTCGGTATTCTCACGTAGGGTCAGGCAGGGGATACCCAAATAGCTCGTTTCTTCCTGGATACCTCCGGAATCGGTGATGACAACCTTGGCACCAAGAACAAGATTCATAAAGGGAATGTAGCTCATGGGTTCGATGAGCATGATGCCCGGATGCTCCTCGAGGCGACTGTAAAATTTCCCGTCATCCAGCCGGCCCCGCGTGCGCGGGTGCACCGGAAACACCAGAGGGAGATCGTCCGCGACTTCACACAGTGCGTCCATGATGGCGGCCAGCTTGGCTGGATCGTCCACGTTGGACGGCCTGTGCAGTGTAACCACGCCATACCCCGCCCGATCGAGTCCGAGCGAAGCTCGCGTGCCGTCAGCCTCGATCTTGCCGCGCAGCAATTCGAAGGAGTCGATCATGATGTTGCCGACAAACTCGACGCGCTCGGCCGGAACCCCCTCCGCAGCCAGGTTCTCGTTCCCATCCGGCGAGGGCGTCCAAAGCAGGTCGGCAATGGAATCCGTTACGATCCGGTTGATCTCCTCCGGCATCGTCCGGTCGCGGCTGCGCAGACCAGCCTCCAGGTGCGCCACCGGGATACCCAGCTTGGCGCAGACCAGCGAACAAGCCAGGGTCGAGTTGACGTCGCCGACGACGATCGTCCAGTCCGGCGGCGACTCAAGGCACACTTTCTCGTACGCCAGCATCACGCCCGCGGTCTGCTCGGCGTGCGTACCGCTTCCAACGCCAAGATGCAGATGCGGCTTGGGCAGCGAGAAGTCCTCGAAAAAGGCATCCGACATGTTCTTGTCGTAGTGCTGGCCGGTGTGCACCAGCCGTATCTCGCACCATGGCTCGCGGGCCAGCGCATGGAACAGCGGTGCCACTTTCATGAAATTCGGGCGCGCAGCAGCGATAAGATCAACGATTATTTTTGACATACACTCTTTCGGCCCCTCGGAGCCAGGCTCGACCCTCGGCAGCTCATCCAAATCCAAGCCGCCCCAGAACATTAGCCGGCCTCGATCCCGTACACATCCTCGATCATCGGTCACTCTGCCATGCCTTACCACCACTCACAAGGCAGCATTGTCAGCAGATTCCGATGACCGCATAATCGCCCGCAGTCGCAACATCAGTCATCTGCAGATCAAGGCATGCGGCCTCTGCCAAGCATCCCGGTTAGCGCATGTATTCTTTCATTATCATTCTTGACAACGATGACGACCGACGCGCGAACTTGATGATCGACGCTCGTGCGGCAATGATGCATTTTTCTCCAACGGATTCCGTCGCCGAAAAATCTGGGCATGGAATCTCCATTGCGACATGGGGCAAGACGAGGCTGCATACCCAAGGTCAATCTTGGCGTCTGGGCATTGGCAGCTGGCTTGGGCCCGCCGAATCACCGTCGTTGTCCATGCTGCGCAATGGCGCCCTCGACGCCTATGACGGCACATATTGCTTCTTGGCCGGAGACCTGCAGAGCCCCGCTATCCACGTCGCCACGGATCCCGTCGGGCGCATGCACGCATTCTATGCCCAACCTGCCCCTCACACGTGGATTGTCAGCAACTCATCTCTGATACTGGCCGCATTGACGAATGCCGACTGGCAGTTCGACAGCGTCAGGGAATTTCT
>CAVVUY010000074.1:0-9166 GCA_963751375.1 uncultured Gammaproteobacteria bacterium | reverse complement strand
TTGAGGCTACCTAGGAGTTCGTTGCGCATCAGGTGCTGCGCGAGCTGGCCCGACATGCCGTGTAGTTGTTGGCTCAGGTCGCGCTGCTGGTCGATGATGCCTTGTAGGCGGCCCTGATCGACGTCGTCCTCGGCCTGCAGACGGGTCAGGTTAGCACCCTGACGCTCCAGCTCGAGCATCAAGTCGTTCTTGACGTCGACCCGCATGACCAAATTGACCAACTCTATCAGTATGCTGAGCGCGCAGTGTGACTGCCAGACCTCTGCGCCGTCCATCGCCTTGTGCAGCCGCTGCATGAGCTGTTCCATGCGTAAGAACGTGCGCATGCGCTCGTTCAACGGCTGTTCATAGATAACGAAGTCGTTCACTGTCGGTCCGATGGCGTCAAAATTTAGGCACCTATTGTCCATATTCGGGGGCTTAATACAAACGTTGCGTGACGCCCGGCCGCAATCCGATCGGGCGCTGCCAAGGGGGCGAGCCTGTCTTATTGCGTGCCGCTGATTTGACGGTAGCGGCGGTCGAGTTGGAGGACGATCGCCTCCAGCTTCTGGGCTTCGTCTTCGTTGTCGATGACATCGTCGGCGCAGGCCAGACGCTGTTCCCTGCTGGCCTGGCTCTGTAGCACGGCACGAGCTTCCTCGGCGCTGACGTGATCGCGCGCCATCGTTCTGCGCAGCTGTGTTTCGGGGCTGCAGTCGACTACGAGCACACGGTCGACCTCGGTTGTCCAGCCCTGTTCGACCAGCAGCGGGATCACCAATATGACGTACGGGCCTGCGGCCTCGGCGGCGCGCGCCTGCAGCTGTTGGCGGATCCTGGGGTGCAGAATGGCTTCGAGCCTTCTGCGAGCCTCGCTGTCATCGAAAACCCGCCGGCGCAAAGCGGCGCGATCCAGACTGCCATCGGTGCGCAGGACTTCGCTGCCGAAGGTCTCGGCTATCCGTTGCAGTGCATCGCCGCCGGGGCGGACCAGTTCGCGTGCAATGACGTCGCTGTCGATGATCGTGACGCCGAGGCGTGAGAAACAGTCCGCGACGGTCGATTTGCCGCTGCCGATGCCGCCCGTCAGGCCTATGCGGAGCATGGCGGCGCTGATTAGCCGAGGTGGGCGAAGCGCAGGTAGGCGTCGGTCAGCGCGGCGCCCCAGAGCAGCGAGATCCAGCCTGCTGCGGCCAGGTAGGGGCCGAATGGGATCGGCACTTCGCGTTCATGGCGTTTGAGCGCCATCAGGCCGATTCCGACCACGGCGCCGACCAACGACGAAAGCAGAATGGTCAGCGGCAGCAACTGCCACCCGAACCATGCCCCGAGTGCGGCGAGCAGCTTGAAATCCCCGTAACCCATGCCTTCCTTGCCGGTCAGCAGGCGAAACGCATGGTACACGAACCATAGGCTGAGGTAGCCGGCGGCGGCGCCGATGACCGCCTGGGACAATGGTACGAAGAGTCCGTTGAGGTTGACCAGGAGACCGAGCCAGAGCAGCGGTAGCGTGATCACGTCGGGCAGCAGCTGGGTTTCGAGATCGATCAGCGTCAGCGCGAGCAGGGCCCAGGTGAATACCAGTGCGGCACCGGTTTGCCAACCGGCGCCGTAGTGCCACGCGACCAGCAGGGCGAGAATGCCCGAGGCGAGTTCGACCAACGGGTAGCGGGCGGATATATGCGTGCCGCAGGCCGAGCAGCGCCCGCGCAGCAGGATATAGCTGAGCAGCGGGATGTTTTCCCACGGGCGTATCTTGTGGCCACAGGCAGGACAGTTCGAGCCGGGCACCACCAGGTTGTAGGGCGCATCGTCGGCGCCAGGGGCGTCGCCCGTGAGTTCCCGGCATTCCGCCTGCCAGCGGCGTTCCAGCATGCGGGGCAGGCGGTGGATGACGACGTTGAGGAAGCTTCCGACCACCAGCCCGAGCAAGATGACGGTGATGAAATACAGCAGCGAAGGTTCTAGCGACATGTGAGCTTCCGGCCCGCATGGGGCGACGCGGCGCGTGTCCGGTTGACGTGTGGCGAGGGTGGTTGGCGTTGATATGGTGGGCGGGGGGCAAGTCGCCCCCGTCGCGTCAGACGACCGAGCCGAGCTTGAAGATCGGCAGGTACATGGCGATCACCAGGCCACCCACGATGACGCCCAGAACCACCATGATCAGCGGTTCGAGCAGGCTGGACAGGCCGTCGACCATGACGTCGACTTCCTCTTCGTAGTAATCGGCGACCTTGGACAACATCTGATCCAGCGAGCCGGCCTCTTCGCCGATTGCCACCATCTGCAGCGCCATGTTCGGGAACAGGTTCGTGAACTGGCGCATTGACTGGCGCAGTTGCGAGCCGGCCGAGGTGTCTTCGCGCATCTTCATCGTCGCTTCGGCATAGCTCATGTTGCCGGTGGCGCCGGCCACGGATTCCAGCGCTTCGACCAGCGGCACGCCTGCGGCGAACATGGTCGCCAGCGTACGTGCGAAGCGGGCGATGGCGGATTTTGCCAGCAACTGGCCGAAGATCGGCATGCGAAGAATCCAGCGGTCGACCTGGCGGTGAAACGCGGTCGACGTCTTATAGGCGCGAACGAAGAGCCAGCCGGCCAGACCGATGCCCGCGAAGATCACGTACCACCACTTCTGGAAGGCATTGGAGAGGTGGATCACGAACAGGGTAAAAGCGGGCAGGGAGGCGCCGAAACCCTGGAACAGTTTTTGGAACTGAGGCACCACGAAAAGCAGCAGGATGGTCGAGACGATGAAGGCGACGACCACCACGGCTGCCGGATACATCAGCGCCTTCTTGATCTTGGCCTTGATGGCCTCGGTTTTTTCCTTGTAGGTGGCGATCTTGTCGAGCAGGTTTTCCAGCGAACCGGACTGTTCGCCCGCCCGGACAAGGTTGACGAAGAGCTCATCGAAGTGGTCAGGGTGTTTGGCCAGGGAGTCTGCCAGGTTGTTGCCCCCTTCCACCTCGCCCTTGATGGCGAACACCATGGTTTGCATGGAGGGCTTCTCGTGGCCCTGGCCGACGATGTCCAGGGCCTGCACCAGCGGCACGCCGGAACTCATCATGGTCGCCAACTGCCGGGCAAAGAGCGCAATGTCCTTGCCGTTGATCTTCTTGCCGCCGCCGAGCAAGCGGCTTGGGCTTCTTGCGCACCCGGATCGGATTGATGCCTTGGCGTCGCAGGTCGGCTTTGAGCAGAGCCTCGCTCATTGCCTCGTTTTCACCTTTGATGCGTATACCTTTCCGGTCGACGCCTTCCCAGGTGAAGATCGCTTTTTTCGGTGCTTTCGCGGCCATGACGGTCTCTATTGGTCTTAAAGGTTATCTGCGGCCCGTGGGTGCTACGCGCGAGTTCCGTGTCGCGCTATCGTATCATTTAGGCGTCGATTCAGTCCTTGGTGACGCGATTGAGTTCGTCGAGGCTGGTGAGGCCGTCGCGGACTTTCCGCAGTCCCGATGCCCGCAGATCCGGAATGCCTTCGCGTTCGGCCTGTTGGGCAAGCACCATCGCATTGCCGCCTTCCATGATCAGGCGCCCCATTTCCTCGGAGATAGGCATGACCTGATAGATGCCGAGGCGACCCTTGTAACCGAGGCTGCATTTGCTGCAGCCCTCGATGTTGGGTTTGTAGACGGTGAGTCCGCGCGCCTCTTCCGGCGTGAAACCTTCCTCGACCAGGGCTTCTTCCGGGACTTCGTGCGCCTGTTTGCAGCTGGGGCAGAGGCGTCGCGCAAGGCGCTGGGCGATGATCAGGGATACCGAGTTGGCGATGTTGTAGGTCGGGACGCCCATGTTCATCAGGCGGGTCAAGGTCTGTGGCGCGTCGTTGGTATGCAGGGTCGAGAGCACCAAATGACCGGTCTGGGCGGCCTTGATCGCAATCTCGGCCGTTTCGAGGTCGCGGATTTCGCCGACCATCACCACGTCGGGATCCTGTCGCAGGAAGGAACGCAGCGCCTCGGCGAACGTCAATCCGACTTTCGGATTGACGTTGACCTGATTGATGCCGGGCATGTTGATTTCCGCCGGATCCTCGGCGGTGGAAATATTGCGGTCTTCGGTGTTGAGTATGCCGAGCCCGGTATAGAGCGTGACGGTCTTGCCGCTGCCTGTGGGGCCGGTGACCAGGATCATGCCGTAAGGTTTCTTGAGCGTCTCGAGGTAGACCTGCTTCTGTTCCTCTTCGAATCCGAGTCCTTCGACGCCGATCTGCGCCGACGCCGGGTCGAGGATACGCAGCACGATCTTCTCGCCGAACAAGGTCGGCAGCGTGTTCACGCGGAAGTCGATCGCCCGGTTCTTGCTGATCTGAAGCTTGATGCGCCCGTCCTGCGGCTTGCGGCGCTCGACCACGTCCATGCGCGACATTACCTTGATGCGCGAAGACAGACGGGCGGCCATGGCGACCGGCGGGCGCCCCACCTCGTGCAGGATGCCGTCGATACGCAGGCGCAGGCGGAAGTATTTCTCGTAGGGTTCGAAGTGGATATCCGAGGCGCCGCGCTTGATCGCGTCCAGCAGAACCTTGTTGACGTAGCGCACGACCGGCGCGTCGTCGCTTTCGGAGGACGTGGCGACCTGCTGTTCCTGGTTGTCGTCGGCGATTTCGAGGTTGTCGAGCCCTTCGAGATCGGCGTCGCCGATCAGGTCGTCCATCGCCGTGTCGACCGAACGCAGCGCCTCGTCAATGGCCTGGTCGAGCTTGTCGTCCTCGACCAACAGAGGTTCGGTTTGAACGCCGGTGTTGAACTTGATTTCGTCGACCGCGGTAAGATTCATCGGGTCGGAAATCGCGACAAAGAGGCGGTTGCCGCGTTGGAATACGGGCAGTGCGCGGCTTTGGCGCACCATCTTTTCGTTAATGAGGGATTTAGGGAGCAGTTCCTGATCGAATGCCGCAAGATCGAGCAGCGGAATGCCGAATTCCTGCGAAGCCGCCTGTGCCACCTGGGCGGCAGTGAGCCGGCCCTGCTTGGTCAACAGGCTGACCAGCGGGATACGCTTCTGCTGGGACTCTTCCTGCAGGCTGACGGCTTCTGCCTCCTGCAACAGTCCGGCGGTCACCAAATGGCGCGCGAGGCCGCTGAGCCTCAGCCGCGTCGCGGGCGTAGACATCGTATTGGAGCTCCCGAGCAGTGCTGTTTTCTTAAACCCAATACAGTCAGCATGTTAGTCAATACAGCTATAAAGTCAATTCAAGTTGTTGTCTGGTTCCATAATGCGCCAGGGCTCCGCCTCATAGATACGGCATGAGCTGCGATGCCTCTCTCGCGGTGCTCCATTAACAGTGGTTTGTTCTACGGGCTATCTCTGCAAGGCCGAGGGCATGACGTGAGGCGCTCCCTAATGGATAACGGCATATGGGCGATCATGTTGTCCTCCGGCGTTCGTTAGAGACAAGCAAACCCACTTTCCAGTTATCCCAATTGGCCGCCATTGCGGTTTTTAGCGATCGAACGCTTTGCCGCTGAGGAGTCTCTTCCGTTTGGTGTTCCGCTCTCAGGAAAGAAGGGAGGCGATCCATTACAATGCATTGAGATAGCCAGCTTCATCAGAAAAATAGATTCGTCAGTCGATTCTGACCAACTTGAACTACATGCATAAAAAATCGTTCGACACGGAAAGCGATAGCCAGCCGCGACGATTACGCGTGTTGCTTGTGTCAACTTCTTTCCCTTCGCGGTCCGGCGACGTCAGCGGCATTTTCGTTCGCAGGCTGGCGGATGCCCTATCGAGCAGGGTGCTGTTGGAAGTGCTGACTCCCTGTGGGCGTGAGGCGTTTGTCTCCGACGCTACTTATCCGGTGCATTGTTTCCGTTACGCGCCTCGCGCGTGGCGGGGGCTCACCCACAGTCCCGGCGGCATACCAGCCGCCTTGAAACGGCGTCCCGTATACGGGTTCGTGCTGCTTTTGATGTTGCTGAGTCTGTTCACGTCAGTCTATCGTCGGGCGGAACGGGCCGATGTTATCCATGCCAACTGGTCGCTTACCGGCCTGATCTGTGCGCTGGCTGGCCGTTTGCGAGGTTGCCCGGTCATTACCACGCTTCGCGGCAGTGATGTTGGCCGTCTGGAAAGCTCCCGCCTGACGCGTCTGCTCACCGCCTGGACCTTGAAGCTAAGTGACCATACAGTGACGGTGAGTTCTGCGATGCTGGATGAACTTCGTGTCCGCTTCCCGCAGTCCGCTCGCCGGCTGTCCCATATCCCTAACGGCGTGGACGATGCCTTATGCGCTCTTCCTTTGCCGGAGGCTGGAGAAACGTTGAAAATAACGACGGTCGGGAATCTGATCCCAGGGAAGGCGGTTCAAGACTTACTGCAAGCGCTTGCCGAGTGCGGGGGCTCTTTCGGCGTGGAAACCACGATCGTTGGGGATGGCCCTGAACGCGAACGCCTGGAGGCACTGGCACGAGAACTTGATTTGTCTTGCGCAGTGCGATTCATGGGAGTTGTGCCGCCGTCGGCAGTTGTCGGGGTGTTGGGCGAAAGCGACGTGTTCGTGTTGACCAGTCATTCCGAAGGTCGCCCCAACGCAGTCGTCGAAGCCATGGCGGCTGGCCGAGCGATCGTTGCCACTGCGCTGCCGGGCGTATGCGAACTGCTCGAGCATGAACATAACGGACTGCTCTTCGAGCCCGGCGATACTGCCGCGCTGGCTGCGCATTTGCGGCGCTTGGCGATCGATCCTGCACTGCGCTTGCGTTTGGGGCGTGCGGCCCGCAAGACGATTGCCGATAGAGGGCTGAGCTGGCAGTCCTCCGCCAGACTTTATGATGAGCTGTACCGTCGGAGCCGAGGACTCGATCCCATATGTGCGGACTGATTTTCCAGTATCACGGCGCCGCACAGGCTCCGGCTTCGGTCAGGGAACATATGGCCGGTGCACTGCAGGCGCTCGCTCACCGCGGTCCCGATGAACAGCAAATGATCGGGCTCGGTCCCGCGATTCTCGGTCACGTACGTCTGTCGATTATCGACCTCGCGGCCAGCCACCAGCCCATGACCACGGTGGATGGACGGTATGCGCTGGTATTCAACGGTGAAATCTACAACTACCGTGAACTGCGCCAAACTCTTGCGGGGCGCTGGCAATTCCACACCGAAGGTGACACCGAGACCCTGCTGGCTGGCCTGGTCCTCGAAGGCGAGTCTTTTCTATCACGGCTCGAAGGTATGTGGGCCTTCGCTTTCTGGGATAACGAAACCCGCGCTCTGCTGCTCAGCCGCGATCGTATGGGCAAGAAGCCGCTCTACTACACGATGAGCAAGACAGGCCTTGCCTGCGCCTCGGAACTACCGGCATTGCGTAAATTGTTGGATACAGCGTGGGCGGAGGATCTCGACTCCATCGCTGATTATTTCCGCTACGGTTATTGCCTGCCCGGCTATACCGCTTGGCAGAATGTGTTCGAAGTACGGCCCGGCAGCTGGTTGCGTTGGTCGCCTGGACGTGAAATTGAACAGCGGAGCTATTGGAACATTCCATTTCCCGGTGAAGGGCCGCACGCTTCGGACGAAGAGTTGGTCGAAACCCTGCGGCAAGCCGTGAGCAAACGGCTGATCGCGGACGTCGAAGTAGGTGCTTTCCTGTCCGGAGGTATCGATTCATCGCTCGTTTGCGCCCTGGCCCAGCCGGAATTGGCGCAACCTATCCGCACTTACACCATCGGCTTCGCAGAAGAGGCCTACGACGAGCGCCCTTATGCCGAACTGGCGGCACGGCATATCGGCACCCAGCATCATGCCGAAGTTCTCACAGAGTGGGACGAGGGTCGCCTCGAAACATTGCTCAAGAATCATGTCGGCCAGCCTTTCGCTGACTCGTCTATGCTCCCGACTGCGGAGGTCGGTCATGCTGCGGCGCGCATGTCAAGGTCGCTCTGTCCGGTGACGGGGCGCGACGAGTTGTTCAGCGGGTACCAGCGGTATCAAGCGCGCATGCTTTTACGTTGGTATATGCGATTTCCCGTGGCGGTTCGATGGCGGACAGAGCGTCCGATCCGCGCACTGCCCGAACCCATGGCGCACCACAGCCGGAGCCTGCTCAAGAAGGCACATCTGTTCGTCGACGTTGTCGATCGGCAGCACGCGAGCGGCGCATACGTCGCGCCGTCCCTATATTCGGTCACCGAGTTCGCTCGCCTCGCACCGGCCCTTCACAGCCGCGGTCATGTGGCGCCCGGGCTGCCCGAGCAAAGCCGGGTCGACGACATCACGGAGATGATGGCGGCCGACGCGCTGATCTATCTTCCTCAGGACATTCTGCTCAAGGTCGACCGCGCGACGATGGCCCATTCCTCGAGGCAAGAGCGCCGTTCCTCGACCGAGCGGTCGTCGAGTTGGCATTCTCCAGACCCGTGCGACAACACTTGGCTCTAGGCGACGGTAAGCGCTGGCTTAAATCCGCGTTTCATGACCGCTTGCCGGACGGCATCTGGGGGCGCCGTAAACAAGGTTTCGCCGTGCCCGTCAACGAATGGTTCCGTGGCTCCTTGGGCGAGAGTCTGTTTGACAAGCTACAAACTCAAGCTGGTCCCATCAATCGCGTTGAGGGCTTGAATTATCTCGAAGAACACCAGCGCCAAGGGCGCGACCATGGTTACCGGCTATGGATGATGCACGCTTATCTCGCGTTTCAGAGTGCATGATGCGCGCGCCGGAAACCGAGCAACCTAGGTCGCATATCGCTTTCTTCCTGCCCGATCTGGAGATGGGGGGCGCCGAACGTGTCTTTCTGACGCTTTCCTCTGGTTGGCCCAACGCGGCCATGTGGTTGAATTGATCCTTGCCAGGAAAAGCGGCCCTTTGGTGGCCGAGGTGGATCCATGTTTCCCTAGTCGATCTCGGCGCTTACCGCCCCGGCGAGCCTTCATGGCGTTTCGGTTTGCGCACAGTCTTGCGGTTGGCATGGCGCCTGCGCCGACATACACCAGATGCGCTGTTCAGCACTCTGACCGGCGCCAATCTTAGCGCTATAGCCGCACGCGCACTTGTCCCATGCAGGTTTCGTTTGTTTATTCGTGAGGCGGCGACTTTGGCCAACGTCAAATCCAAAGCACGGCTGTGGCTGATGCGTTGCTTTATCCGCTGGCGGATCGAGTCATTGTGCTGACAGATTTTATGCGCGATCAGTTGCTCACGAAATTGCACCTGCCCGCCGAAAAAATGGTAGTGA
>CAVVUY010000073.1:0-37353 GCA_963751375.1 uncultured Gammaproteobacteria bacterium | reverse complement strand
TTAGGCCAAACGGGAATCGGAGAGTCAAAACAGGACGCCCCCAAACGTCTGAGGCTCTAAATCAGCTTGTTCGGAGTACTTCGCTGTCGGACTCGCTCGGTTTTGACGTTTGCTCCCCCCTTGATCGCTTGCCTCGCGAACGTGCGCCTGGGCGGGGATGGCCGGCAGGACGCCGGCCAAGCAGCCCTTCGCAGGACAGCGAATGGCTGCGGGCCCCGTTCAGGCGTGCGTTCGCGAGGTTGCCCGAAGGGACAAGCGATCTTGGGGGCGCGTTTCTTTTGCATCTTTCTTTGCGCGGTCAAAGAAAGATGCTCGGGCGCGTCACCGATTCAGAGCGAATCCCCATACCTCGAATCGCGCCCGAAACAGATCACCAAGGCTAATCAGTACGGCGCTCAGTCACATAAAAGCAAAACCGCAAACGCTGAATCGTGTTTGAAACTAGTTGTGCTCGCCCATCGAGCGATGGCTCCGGAAAGCGAGCACCTCAACCTCGCAATGGCAACGCCTTATCCGGGTTCAAAATGCCATTCGGATCGAATTCATGCTTGATGCCGTGCATCAAAGCGAGCGCCGCATCTCCGATCTCCAGACCGACGTAATCACGCTTGACCAGACCGATGCCGTGTTCGCCGGACAGCGACCCGTCGAGCCGCAGCACCAGTTCGAAGACCTCGGCCAGACAGGCTTCGGCCGCTTCGGCCTGGCGCGGGTCGTCAGGGTCGACCAGCAGGTTCACGTGGATGTTGCCGGAAACGGCAACATCCACGTGAACCTGCTGGTCGACCCTGACGACCCGCGCCAGGCCGAAGCGGCCGAAGCCTGTCTGGCCGAGGTCTTCGAACTGGTGCTGCGGCTCGACGGGCTCGCTGTCCGGCGAACACGGCATCGGTCTGGTCAAGCGTGATTACGTCGGTCTGGAGATCGGAGATGCGGCGCTCGCTTTGATGCACGGCATCAAGCATGAATTCGATCCGAATGGCATTTTGAATCCGGATAAGGCGTTGCCATTGCGAGGTTGAGGTGCTCGCTTTCCGGAGCCATCACTCGATGGGCAGGACTAGTTTCAAACACGATTCAGCGTTTGCGGTTTTGCTTTTATGTGACTGAGCGCCGTACTGATTAGCCTTGGTGATCTGTTTCGGGCGCGATTCGAGGTATGGGGATTCGCTCTGAATCGGTGACGCGCCCGAGCATCTTTCTTTGACCGCGCAAAGAAAGATGCAAAAGAAACGCGCCCCCAAGATCGCTTGTCCCTTCGGGCAACCTCGCGAACGCACCCCTGAACGGGGCCCGCAGCCATTCGCTTCCTGCGAAGGGCTGCTTGGCCGGCATCCTGCCGGCCATCCCCGCCCAGGCGCACGTTCGCGAGGCAAGCGATCAAGGGGGGATCAAACGTCAAAACAGGGCGAGTCCGACAGCGAAGTACTCCGAACAAGCTGATTCAGAGCCTCAAACGTTTGGGGTGCGTTCTGTTTTGACGTGTCCGATTCCCGTTTGGCCTTGCCTCGAGCGTGCGCCCCGGCGCGGGGTCGGGCGGCAGGGAGGCCGCCCGAGCAGGCTTTGCCAGGATGGCAAGTGCCTGCGGTGCCCCGTGACGGGGTGTGCGCTCGAGGTTTGCCCGTAGGGACAAGGCCTTTCGGGCGCCTTTCTTTCGCCTCTTTCTTTGGGCGTGCAAAGAAAGGGGCTCGGGCGCGTCACCCAAGTAGGATCAAAACTGGAAACGCTGATTCGCGCCCGAAACATGCGCCATCAACCCAATGACCAAGGCCCCGGATACAAGAAACTCAGCCCATCACCCGCCGATTCGTCCCCTCCAACGCCCGCCGCTCGTTACGTTCGACCCAACGCTGCCCCAACAGTTTGCGCATCGTGCGCTCGACCGTGCGAATGACGAACAGGTTGTAGAGCAGACGCGCGACATTGGCAGGGCGACGCGGCAATGCCCGCAGCGACATCGAAAACCCCGGTTCCTCGTACACGATGTAATGCCAGTAGCCGGCCGGGATATAGAGCACGTCGCCGTGACGTAGTTCGGCCTCATAGCCCTTGAGCCGCCTCAACGCGGGAAAGCGTTCGTAATCGGGGCGGTCATAGTCGACCTCGTGCAGACTGCTGAAAGAAAACGGCACGCGATAGAGATAGCGGGTCTGCTCCGGCGAAAACAGCATCACACGCTTGGCGCCGCCGAAGTGGCATAGCAGCAGATCGGGCACATCGATGTCGAAGTGCATCTGCACCTTGGCACCACGACCGCCCGCGAACAGGAAGGCCACCTTGTCGAATAGACGCAGGCCTATATCGGGGAAGACGAAATCGCGCGCGAGCGCCGGCATCGCCGACAGAATATTGAAGGAAAACACCCGCAGGTCGGTCTCGCCCGCCTCGAGCCGTTCGATATAGGCCTTGAGCGGCATGCGATCAGCGTGCGCGTATTGGTAGTTGCGCGCCCGCTGCTGACGCCCTCCGTACAGCGGCACCACGGTGTCGCCGGCCACCTGCTTGAGGTAATCGAAGGTCCACCTCTTACGCGCCGGCCAGTCCTCGGTCAGATGCTCCAAGACGACCGGCTGCTGTGGGTTGGCGAAGCGCTTCCGAAACGCACCAACCTCGAGGCGCCCGACACGCCGCACCTGCTGCAGCTCCATTCCCGCTCTCTTCTCCTGTGCCCTACTTGACGACCTTCAGGCTCGGCCGCCGTGCTCCGCCCGCGGGTTTCTCAGGCGCCGGCCCATCCTCGCCACCACCAGGAGTCGGGGGTTCGGGTTCGTCCTCGTCGGCGAACATCATGCCCTGCCCGTTCTCGCGCGAATACACCGCCATTACGCGATGCACCGGTACCAGCACTTCACGCGGAGTACCGCCGAAACGCGCGTTGAAACTCACGTAGTCGTTGCCCAAATCGAGTCCGGCGACCGCGCTGGGCGAAACATTGAGCACGATGCGCCCATCCTGCACGTATTCGCGCGGGATCTGCACGCTTTCATCCTCGGCATCCACCAACAAATAGGGAGTCTGCGCGTTGTCGACCACCCACTCGTAGATGGCACGGATCAGGTAAGGACGGCTGGAAGTCATAATCGATCGGATGAAATTGTCGGACGGAACTCAGTCGTGCATGTCGCGCTCGGCTTCGCTCAGGCTGTTGCGCACCGAGGGCCGCTCGAACATGGTTTTGGCGTACTGCGTGATCGCAGCGGCTGCCGGCGGCAATTGGATACCGTAGTGGCTCAGGCGCCACAGCACCGGGATCACCGAACAGTCGACCAGGCTGAACTCCTCGCCCAGCAGGTACGGCCGCGCCTCCATGAACAGAGATGCACTGGTGAGCAGGCCTTCGCGCAGGCGCTTGCGCAACTGCGCCTGCTGCTTCTTGTCGGCCTCATCGAACTGATAGATCAGCGAGTACCAATCGCGCTCGACACGGTACATCAGCAGGCGGGCTTTGGCCCTCGAAACCGGATCGACCGGCATCAGCGGCGGATGCGGAAAACGCTCGTCCAGGTATTCGATGATCAGGCGCGAATCGTAGAGCACCAGGTCGCGGTCGACCAGCGTAGGCACGGAATTGTAGGGATTGAGGTCGGTCAGATCCTCCGACATGTGCGTGCGGTCGATCTGAATGATGTCGGCCGTGATGTCCTTTTCGGCGATCACGATCCGCACGCGGTGGCTGTCCGGGCAATCGGGTGCCGAAAAAAGCGTCATGACCGAGCGTCGATTGGCAACCAGACTCATTCTCTGTACCCCGTTATCAGCCGGACGCCGCCTTTGGCGTGCCCGAGCGATCGCGTCCGATGTGCCGGGGACCGAGTCGCCAATTGCCTCGATAATGCCGCCGCGAACGCATACGTTCCCGACCGCAGCCCCGTCCCTTTCGGGCGCGACCCAAAGTTTGCAGAACTACACGCAAACGCCTATGACCTTCATGCTTGCCGCATCCCTACCCGAGGAAATGAACGGCAACCACTTCGCGGGAGTGCCGCCTCCGGCCAGCCTTGTTCTTACTCGAACAGCGCATAGTTACAAGCCAAAGGTCAGACGCGAGCCGCTCGTCGGACCATGGGCTGGTACTGCTATATGTCTTTCATAGTACCAGCTTGCATCGATTCTAGGTGACTAATCGCCCGTGAGCAGCGCGTTGCCGCTGACTCTGCGGGCGAACACACGCACTAGGCGGGATTGTCGATGTCGACGAAACGATGCTCAATATCGAATACCGCGGCGAGGCGCTCGCCCAACGCCGGTGCGCCGTAGCGCTCGGTGGCGTGGTGGCCGGCGGCAAAATAGTGCAGCCCGCATTCGTGCGCCACATGGGGAGTCTGCTCGGAAAGCTCGCCGCTCAGATAGGCGTCCACGCCCGCTGCCGCGGCCTGCTCGATATAGCCCTGAGCGCCTCCCGTGCACCAGGCGATGCGTTCGATGCGATCGGGTCCGCCGTCGATCCACACCGGCTCGCGGCCGAGCACGTCGGCAACATGGTGTGCGAAAGCCTCGCCGGACATCGGCTCCGGCAGATGCCCGATGCTGCCGATACCCTCGGCATTGAGCGGCGCTTCGACTCGCAAGCCCAAACGCGCGGCGAGCTGAGCGTTGTTGCCCACCTCGGGGTGCGCGTCCAACGGCAGATGATAGGCGATCAGGCTCACGTCGTTGGCCAACAGGCTGCGCAGACGCCGGCGGCGCATGCCGGTCACGCGCTGTTCCTCTCCGCGCCAGAAATAGCCATGGTGCACGAGCACGGCGTCGGCCCGCAGCTCCAGCGCGGCGTCGAGCAGCGCCTGGGTCGCGGTCACGCCGGTCACCAGCTTGCGCACCTCATCGCGTCCCTCGACCTGTAGCCCGTTGGGACAATAGTCGCGAAAACGCTCCGGCTGCAGCAGCGCATCGCACCAGGCTACCATTTCATGCAGACGCACCATGCTTCAGTCGACTCCCGCAGCACTTCCGGCCAGCACGGTGTCGAGCGCCGCGAACAGGCGGGTATGCTGCTCCTCGGTGCCCACGCTGATGCGCAGGAACTGCTCGATTCGCGCCGACTTGAAATGCCGCACGATGACCCGCTCGGCCCTCAATCCGGCGGCGATCGACTGCGCCTCATGCCCGAGATGGCGGGCAAAGACGAAATTCGCCGCCGACGGCAATACCTCGAAACCACGCGCCTCCAGCCCTGTGGTCAAGGCCTCGCGTTGCGTGATCACCGCGGACCGACTGCGCTCGAACCACTCCCCGTCATCGAGAGCGGCGCTCGCACCGGCGATCGCCACGCGATCCAGCGGATAGGAGTTAAAGCTGTTCTTGACCCGTTCCAGTCCCTCGATCAGCGCCTCATCGCCCAGCGCGAAACCGACGCGAAGTCCGGCCAGCGCATAGGACTTGGACAGCGTGCGCACGACCAGCAAATTCGGATAGCGATCGATCAGGCAGGCTGCACTGTCGCCGCCGAAGTCGATATAGGCCTCGTCGACGAGCACCACCGAATCCGTGTTCAGCTGCAGCAAGCGTTCGATATCCTCCAGCGCGAGCACGCGCCCGGTAGGCGCGTTCGGGTTGGCGATGACGATACCGCCGTTGGACTTGGCGTAGTCGTCGACGCGCACCCGGAACGCCTCGTCCAGCGGTACGGTCCGGTATGCGATGTCGTACAACCGGCAGTAAACCGGGTAGAAGCTGTAGGTGATGTCGGGAAACAGCAGCGGATGCCGGTGCTGGAACAGCGCGAAGAACGCATGCGCCAAAACCTCGTCGGAACCGTTGCCGACGAATACCTGCCCAGGGCGCACGCCGCAAACGCGCGCGGCGGCATCCTTCACCTGCGTCGATTCGGGATCCGGATACAGTTTGAGCGAATCGCCCAACTCGGCCCGCATGGCCTCCACGGCGCGCGGCGACGGACCATAGGGATGTTCGTTGGTGTTGAGCTTGACCAGATCGGACGTTTTGGGCTGCTCCCCCGGCACATAGGGCGTCAGGCCGGCAACCACCGGACTCCAGAACCGGCTCATTCGGTTTCGCTCCGGTATTCCGCCGACCGTGCGTGTGCTACCAGACCTTCGCCGCGGGCCAGCACCGAGGCCGTCGCACCCAGCACACGCGAACCCTGCGCCGAGCACTGGATGATGCTGGCACGTTTCTGGAAGTCGTACACACCCAATGGCGAAGCGAAACGCGCCGTGCGCGAAGTCGGCAGCACGTGGTTTGGCCCCGCACAGTAATCGCCCAGCGCTTCCGCCGTGTAGCGCCCCAGGAACATCGCGCCGGCGTGATGAATGCGCTCGGCCAGAGACTCCGGCTCGGCAACCGAAAGCTCCAGATGTTCGGGAGCGATATGGTTGGCCAGCTCGACCGCCTCGTCGAGGTCGCGTACGCGGACCAGTGCGCCGCGGGTACGCAGCGAAGTGCGAATGATCTCGGCCCGCGGCATGTCCGCAAGCAGTTCGTCCATGGCCTCGGCGACCCGCTCGATATAGTCGGCGTCGGGGCACAGCAGAATGGCCTGGGCATCCTCGTCGTGCTCTGCCTGGGAAAACAGATCGACGGCGATCCAGTGCGGATCGGTCTGCCCGTCGCACACCACCAGGATCTCGGACGGTCCCGCGATCATGTCGATTCCGACGGTACCGAAAACCTCGCGCTTGGCCGCGGCCACGTAGATGTTGCCGGGGCCGACGATCTTGTCCACCGCGGGCACGGTTTCGGTGCCGTAGGCCAGCGCGGCCACTGCCTGCGCGCCGCCGACGCGGAATACGCGATCGACGCCGGCCACCGCCGCCGCCGCCAGCACCAGTTCGTTTACCTCGCCGCCGGGCGTAGGCACGACCATGATCAGTTCGCCGACGCCGGCAACCTTGGCGGGCACCGCATTCATCAGCACCGAGGAGGGATAGGCCGCCTTGCCGCCCGGCACGTACAGACCAACGCGGTCCAGCGGACTGACCTGTTGGCCAAGCACGGTGCCATCGGCCTCGGTATAGCTCCAGGACTCCAGTCGCTGATGCTCGGCATAGGCGCGAATGCGCGCGGCGGCCGTATGCAGCGCGTCGCGCTGGGCTCCGGGGATGCTCGCCAACGCCTGCTGCAATCGCGCCGGCGGGATCTCCAGTTCAGCACCGGCGGCAAGCTCCAGCCGGTCGAAACGCGCCGTATACTCCAGCACCGCGGCATCGCCGCGCGTACGCACTGCGGCCAGAATCTCGTGCACGATGGAGGTCACTCTATCGTCGGCCACACTCTCCCACGACAGCAGCGCGTCCAGACGCGCGGCGAAACCTTCATCACGGGTGTCGAGTCGATGAATCTCGGGCATGTCTGCGAATCCAGAAAACGAATGAATGAAAGGCGGTCCGGACTGCCGGACGCCTGCGTTCGAATCCCGGAGGAGCGTGCGGCGGCCGGCCGGCGGGTCAGCCGGTCTGCTGCTCGTGCAGGCTGTGCGCCGCACGGCGCGCGCGTACCGCCTGCGCCAGTTCCAGCAGCAGAACCTCGGTGTCGTCCCAGGCGATACAGGCGTCGGTAATGCTTTGTCCGTAGGTCAGCGGCTCGCCGGGCACTACGTCCTGCCGCCCCTCGACCAGATGGCTCTCGAGCATGACGCCCATCACCGCGTCGCTGCCGCCGGCGATCTGCGCGCCCACCTCGCGCGCGACCTCGATCTGCCGCGAGGGCTGCTTGCGGCTGTTGGCGTGGCTGCAGTCGACCATCAAGCGAGGTTCGAGTCCTGACTTGGACAGACCGTCCACAGCCGCCTGTACGCTGCCGGCATCGTAATTGGGGCCAGCATTTCCACCGCGCAGGATCACGTGGCAATCCGGGTTGCCGGCAGTGATGTAAATGGCCGAACGTCCCGCTTTGGTCAACGAGAGGAAATGATGCGGCTGCGAAGCCGAGCGAATGGCATCGATCGCGATCTGGATGCTGCCGTCGGTACCGTTCTTGAAACCGACCGGACAGGACAGGCCGGACGCCAGCTCGCGGTGCACCTGGCTCTCGGTGGTGCGTGCGCCGATGGCGCCCCAGCTCACCAGATCTGAAATGTACTGCGGGCTGATGATATCGAGGTATTCGGTCGCCGCCGGCATGCCGGACTCGGCCAACTCGAGCAGCAGGCGCCGGGCCGCCCGCAGACCGCGGTCGATCTGGAAGCTTTCGTCCAGGCCCGGATCGTTGATCAAGCCCTTCCAGCCGACCGTGGTGCGCGGTTTTTCGAAATACACGCGCATGATGATGACCAACTCGTCGGCCAGTGCTTCGCGCAGTCGCAGCAGACGCTGACTGTAGTCGATCGCCGCGACCGGATCGTGGATCGAGCAAGGTCCGGCAATGACCACCAGGCGATCGCTCGCGCCGGTGAGCACGTCATGAATCGCATGACGAGTTTCATGGACCAGACGCGCGGCATCTTCGGTCAGCGGCAGTTCTTCGCAAACCGTGGCCGGGGTGCTCACCTCACGGATGGATTGGATGCGGAGGTCTTCTGTCTGGTAACGCATGTTGTCCGGAGCGCGCCCGGGAGTCGCCCCGCTCGGCTGCGGGACAAACCCGCCGCGGCAGGGTTTGGAGTTGGGCTCAAGATTAACACGAACCGGGCGATTTTAGCGCACGTGGAGTGCAATGGTGGTTATTGGCAGCTTCTATTGTGCGTTTGCCGTCTGGTTGGTGTGGCGGACACGTTGAGCTTGTCCACACCAAGGCCTGCATCGGAGGCGCCTTGAGGCTCCATGATTGTTCCACGTTTGAGGTTCGTTTCGAACGCGGATCAACGTTCCTGGGTTTTTATCTAGCGCGAATGAAGTCGACGTACTTGCTGGCCTTGGATATCTGTTTCGGGCGCGATTCGATGCATGGGGATTCGCTCTGAATCGGTGACGCGCCCGAGCCACCTTTCTTTGCACGCCCAAAGAAAGGGCGAAAGAAAGGCACCCGAAAGGTCCTTGTCCCTGACGGGCAAACCTCGAGCGCACACCCGCCCGGGGCACCGCAGGCACTTGCCATCCTGGCAAAGCCTGCTCGGGCGGCTTCCCTGCCGCCCGTCCCCGCGCCAGGCGCACGCTCGAGGCAAGCGCTAACGGGGACTCGCAAGTCAAAACAAAGCGATCCGACACCGTGTGAGCTCCGACTTAGCCAATTCAGAAAATTCAGACTTTCGGACGCGTTCTATTTTGACGTTGCTTCCCGTTGGCCTTGCCTCGCGCGTGCGCCCCGGCGCGGGGTCGGGCGGCAGGGACGCCGCCCGAGCAGGCTTTCGCCCGGACGGCGAGTGCCTGCGGTGCCCCGTGCAGGCGTGCGCTCGAGGTTTGCCCGTCAGGGACAAGGATCCTTTGGGTGCGTTTCTTTCGCCGGTTTCTTTGCGCACTCAAAGAAACCGGCTCGGGCGCGTCACCTCGATTGATCTGAGCCCCAAACGTCGAATCGCGTCCGAAACAGACCGGCACGGCCAGCAAATACGCCGCTTTCTCACACGCAGGATCAAAACCGCAAACGCCGATTCGCGCCCGAAACGAGCCCCGAGGGTTAGCAAATGGAGAAAAACGCCGACTCCAGAACCGCAAACGCCACCAACTAATCACTCAAGTTCCAAAAACAAAACTTCAGCGACGCGCATCCACCGCATCACGCAACTGCCCAATCAGCTTCTGCACACGCTGATGCTTCATTTTCATGGACGCCTTATTGACGATCAGCCGCGAACTGATGTCGGCGATCGGTTCCCACGGCTCCAGGCCGTTGGCGCGAAGCGTGTTGCCGGTATCGACCAGATCGACGATGCAGTCGGCCAGGCCGACCAGCGGAGCCAGTTCCATGGAGCCGTACAGCTTGATGATCTCGACCTGCCGACCCTGCGCGGCGAAATGCGCCCGGGCGCTGTCCACGAACTTGGTCGCCACGCGCAAGCGTCGGCGCGATTCGGCTCGCCCCCCCGTGGGACCGGCGACCATCAGGCTGCAGCGCGCGATGCGCAGATCCAGCGGCTCGTAGATACCTTCGCCGCCGTGCTCCATGAGCACATCCTTGCCTGCCACGCCGAGATCGGCGGCACCATGCTGGACATAGGTCGGCACATCGGTGGCACGGATGATGAGCAGGCGCACGCCCGGATCGTTGGTTTCCAGAATCAGCTTGCGGCTGGTTTCCGGATCCTCCGCCGGCACGATGCCGGCATCGGCCAACAGCGGCACGGTATCCTTGAAGATACGGCCCTTGGACAGCGCGATGGTCAGCGTCTGCTCATTCACTGTCTTACCTCGCGATCCGGCGGATGCGCGCGCCGAGCTGTGCGAGTTTTTCCTCGATGCACTCGTAACCGCGATCGATATGATAAATGCGATCGACCAGCGTCTCGCCCTTGGCGACCAGGCCGGCCAGGATCAGGCTTGCCGATGCACGCAGATCAGTGGCCATGACCGGCGCCCCGGTCAGTTCGGGTACGCCGCGCACGATGGCGGTATTGCCGTTGACCTGGATGTTCGCCCCCATGCGCTGCAGTTCCTGCACATGCATGAAGCGGTTCTCGAACACCGTCTCGGTAATGCTGGCAACGCCGTCCGCTACCGCATTAAGCGCCGTGAACTGCGCCTGCATGTCGGTCGGGAACGCCGGATACGGCGCCGTCTGCAAATCCACCGCACGCGGCCGCTCGCCGTGCATGTCCAGCTCGATCCAATCCTCGCCGACACGCACCTCGGCGCCGGTGGCGCGCAGCTTCTGCAGGACCGAATCGACGAGAGCCGCATAAGTGCGCTTGACGCGCACCCGCCCGCCGCTGATCGCGCCGGCGACCAGGAAGGTGCCGGTCTCGATGCGGTCGGGAAGAACGTCGTAGTCGCAGCCGTTCAGGCGCTCGACGCCATGAATGACGATCGTGTCGGTGCCGGCGCCCTCGATGTTCGCCCCCATGGCGATGAGACAGTTGGCCAGATCGACCACCTCGGGCTCGCGCGCGGCATTTTCGATGATGGTGCGCCCTTCGGCGAGCACTGCCGCCATCATCAGGTTTTCGGTCCCGGTCACGGTAATGACATCCAGCACCAGACGCGCGCCGCGCAACCGCCCGGCCTTGGCCCGAATATAGCCGCCTTCGACCGCGATATCCGCACCCATGGCACGCAGGCCGTCGACATGCAGATTGACCGGCCGCGAGCCGATCGCGCAACCACCCGGCAGCGACACTTCGGCTTCGCCGAAACGCGCCAGCAGCGGCCCCAGCACCAGGATCGAGGCGCGCATCGTCTTGACCAGCTCGTAGGCCGCGCGCAGGGTGTGGATGCTCTTGGTATCGGTCTCGATACCCATGCGCTCGTCGACCGTGAGCGAAACGCCCATGCGTCCGAGCAGCTCCATCATCGTGGTCACGTCGTGCAGATGCGGCACATTGGCCACGCGCATCGGGCCGTCCGCCAGCAGCGTAGCCGCGAGGATCGGCAACACGGCGTTCTTGGCACCGGAGATTCGCACCTCGCCGTCGAGGCGGGCGCCGCCGTAGATCAGTAACTTATCCATGTTCCGCCAACTGCCCGCCGTGAACCGGCCGGCTCAAAAAGCGCGCATGATAAACGATCGCCGCGCCGGCGTCGCCTCGCAAGCGCTCGTCGGCCGTAAGCATGCGCGGAACATTCATACCGGAGTAGCAGCCGCTCCGGTCAGGATGCCGTCGAGATCGCTGACCTCCATGATGACCTTCATCACCTCGGGCAGATCGCATACCTGCAAGCTCCCGCCAACGCCACGCGCCACGCGTACCCACTCCACCAGGCATGCCACCGCAGCACTGTCGGCCCGGGTGATCCCGGCGCAGGAAACCTGCACCGCACCACCCTTGGCGGCCACCGCCACGATCTGCGGCCACAAGGTCGGCACGGTTTCCGCCGTGACCTCGCCCTCGAGAGCGTAGCGGCCAGCATCCAGGGTGCTCAGCACGGCGCTCACGATCCCGTCTTACTCGGAGACGGAGCATTGCCCTGCATCTGATTCTGCTGAGTCAGGCGTTTGATCAGCGCATCCAGGCTGGTCTGCTGGATTTCTTCTGAAAAGGTGCTGCGGTAGCTCTGCACCAGACTCAACCCGGAAATGGTCAGGTCGTAGATCTTCCAGCCGCTGTTGGTCTTGAACAGGCTGTAGTCCACCGTAATCGGCTCGTGCCCCGGCGGCATCACCCGGGTATGCACCGTCGCGAAACGGCCGTCCGAGGTATCGCGATTGTTCAGATACTGAATCTTGGAGTCCGGATACTGGCTGAGGGATTTGCTGTAGGTACGGACCAGCAACTCCTTGAACTGCTCGACGAAAGCGCTGCGCTGTGCCGGCGTCGCGGTGCGCCAGTAATGGCCCAGCACCAAGCGAGCCGAGGACTGAATATCCACCACAGGCAGGATGTACTGAGAAACCAGCTTGTGAACCACCGCTGGTTTGGTCAATTCGGATTTGGGCTGGCTGTGCAGCGCATCCAACGCCTGGCTCGCCGCCTGCTTGACGACGTCCTGAGCCGCCTGCACCGCCGCGGCGTCCTGAGTCGCCCAAGCCGCGTGCGCCGCCGGGAGCAACAGCAAGGCCACCATCCAAGTTCTAAACCACTTCATCATCTCGCTACTCCTTCAGCGCAACCCACACAAGCCCAGCTACTTCGAAGTGAACTTGACCATGAGCTGACTGATGATTTTCTCCAGCACCACGGCCGACTGGGTGTATCGGATCCGATCTCCGTTCTTCAGATTCTGCATGGACGATCCCGGCGACAACGCGATGTACTGCTCGCCGAGCAGCCCCGCGGTGTAGATGCTCACCGAGGAGTCCACCGGGAAATCGCTGTATTGCGACTTGATGTCCATCGTCACCTTGGCCTCGAAATTCTTCTTGTCGTAGTCGATAGCGGTCACCCGTCCGATCGTGACACCGGCCGCCGTCACCGGCGCGCGCACCTTGAGCCCGCCGATGTCATTGAAATAGGCGTAGACGGCATAGCCGTTGTTACCCTCCAGACTGCTGACATTGCTGACCTTGAGCGCCAACACCAGAAGGGCGGCTACTCCGACGGCCACGAACAGACCGACCAGAATCTCCACTGAACGCGAGCTCATCATTGGCTCCCCACCGCGGGTAATTGAATAAAGTACGCGTCCACTCCGCAGTCACGCTGCATACATGGACAGTTTATCGCCGCCGACCATTAACCGCCGCTGAACATCAGCGCGGTCATCACGAAATCCAGCCCAAGCACGGCCAGCGACGTATTAACCACGGTGCGCGTCGTCGCCCGGCTCACGCCTGCCGCCGTCGGCACCGCATCGTATCCTTCGAACACGGCGATCAACGCCGCCACCAGCCCGAAAACCACGCTCTTGATCACGCCGTTGAGCACGTCATCACGCAGGCTGACGCTGCTCTGCATGGCCGACCAGAAAGTGCCGTCGTCGACACCGAGCATCTTCACGCCAACCAGATAACCGCCGAACACGCCCACCGCGTTGAAGATTGCGGCCAGCAGCGGCACTGAAATGATAGCGGCCAGGAAACGCGGGCCGATCACACGACGAAACGGATCGACGGCCATCATTTCCATCGCCGAAAGCTGCTCGGTCGCCTTCATCAGCCCGATCTCGGCAGTCAGCGCCGAACCGGCACGGCCTGCGAACAACAGCGCGGTCAGCACCGGCCCGAGTTCGCGCACCAGCGACAATGCCACCACCACGCCGAGCGAGCTGACCGCATTGAACTTGACCAGCGTAGTGTATCCCTGCAGGCCCAGCACCATGCCCACGAATAGGCCGGATACCGCGACGATCAGCAGCGACAGCACGCCTACCGAATACAATTCGCGCACCACCAGACCCGGGCGGCGCAAGGACATCCCCAAGCCTCCCAGCACACGCACGAAGAACTGCCCGCCGCGGCCGAGCCGGCCAAAACTGTCCAGAGCCCAACGCCCCAGCGCCTGGAGACCGTCCAAGATGTTCATGCGCTCCCCAGCAGGTCGTCGGCGTAGTCGGCCGCCGGATAGTGAAATGGCACCGGCCCGTCGGCGTCCCCGTCCAGGAACTGGCGCACCCAGGGCGAAGCATTGTCGCGCAACTCAGCGGGCGCGCCCTCGGCCACCACTTTGCCGCCGGAAATCACATAGACCAGATCGGCGATACCCATCGTTTCGGACACATCGTGGGATACCACGATGCTGCTCAGTCCGAGGCCGTCGTTGAGGCGCTTGATCAGCGTCACGATAGTACCCAAAGTGATCGGATCGAGGCCGGTGAACGGTTCGTCGTACATGATCATCATCGGGTCCATGGCGATCGCGCGCGCCAGCGCAACGCGCCTGGCCATACCGCCGGAAAGCTCGCTCGGCATCAACCGGCGCGCCCCGCGCAGCCCGACGGCCTGCAGCTTCATGAGCACCAGACTGCGCAACACCCCTTCGGGCAGACGCGTGTTCTCGCGCAGCGGGAACGCCACGTTCTCGAACACGTCGAGGTCGGTCAGCAGCGCCCCGCTCTGGAACAGCATGCCCATGCGCTGGCGCAGCCGGTAGAGCGCGGTCGAGGACAAACGGTGTACATCCTCGCCGTCGACCAGGATGCGTCCGCCGGACGGACGCAGCTGTCCACCAATCAGTTTGAGCAGCGTGGTCTTGCCGGTCCCGCTGGGGCCCATGATCGCGGTCACTTTGCCGTGCGGCACAACCACGTTCAAGCCATCGAAAATCACGCGATCGCCACGGCGAAAGCTCAGATCCTCGATCCGGACCAGGGATGTAGAGTCAACGGGCATGTCATGCTGAGAATGGCGTGGAGGATCGGAAGTCTTCGGCAAGACCCGCTCGCTGTCAACCGTCGCCCGTCGGCAACGGAGGCGCAGCGCCACTTTCCCTGGCTTGTTTAGAGTCCCAGCAGCTCCCCGAGCTCGCGCAACTGCGCAAGCTGCACGGGCGAGCCCTCGACCAGCAACTGCCTGCGCTGCGGACCGGGGGCGACAGCGAACGCTTCCAGAACCCCGCGCGCCGCGCGCAGATCGAGTGTCGCGCCGAGGCGATACAGCCCGGCAGAGGCCTCGCCCCTCCCTTCCTCAGCGTCCCATGGCGCATCGATCACGTGTATGCCGGCCTCCCGCAACGGCCCGGCATTCGCGTCCTCAAGCAGCCAGACGCCTGCCAGTCGTTCACCAAGGGCGATCATCGCCGGCGTCGTCGCCGAATCTGCCAGCTGCGTCTGGCCGCACTCCAGCCACAACGCGAAGCTTGCCGGCAAGTCCTCACGCCAGGCTTCCAACTGCGGCACAGACCAAGCATCGGCCGGCAGGCCGGCGCAGCGAAATTCATTGGCGTAATAGGTCGCGCGCCATTCTTCCGGCATGTCTTCCGGGTAGTACTCGCGACACCAGCACTGGCTCGCCCAGCCCCAGACGCCGATGTCGATTCGAATTCCGTCGGCCATCATCACTCGCCATTCCCGCCATTCGTCATTCACCCGCTCCGTCAGGCCGCGGATTGTCCGCCATGCGCCGAATGTACCTGCATCGGCGACGTAGTACACTGCCACCCGCGATGCGCTTCGACCTCTTCAACGAACTTTCCGTACCGGCCTTCGCCGGACGCAGCGAAGCCGAGGTTTTCTCGGCCACCCTCGACCAATGGGCGCTCGCCGAAACGCTCGGCTTCAGCACCGGCTGGCTGGTCGAACACCATTTCATGCCGGAATACTCGCACAGCAGTTCGCCCGCGCTGTTCCTCGCCGCCGCCAGCCAGCGCACGCGGCGTCTGCGCCTGGGACACGCCATCGTTCCCCTGCCCTACCATCATCCGGTGCAGGTTGCCGAACAGGTCGCCACGCTCGACGTGCTCTCCGGTGGGCGCATCGAGTTCGGCTACGGTCGCGGCTTCTCGCCTACCGAATACGCTGCCTTCGGGCGCCAGATGCGCGACAGCCGCAGCTACACGGCGGAGTCGCTGGCCGTCATCCGCCAAGCCTTCGCCCGCGGCCGGGTCGACTTCCAGGGCGAGCACTTTCAGCTTCGTGAGCTCGACATCCTGCCGCGCGTGGTGCAGGCGCCGCACCCGCCCATCTGGGCCGCCGCGGTCAGCCCCGACAGCTTCGAGCTGGCCGCCCGCGAAGGCGCAGGCGTGCTGGTCGGACCATTCAAACCCTGGTTTATGGTCCGCGAGGACATCCGTCACTACCGTGAAGCATGGCAGCAGCATCACGGCGGCGGTGCGCCACCGCCGGAGCAGAACGCGCGCATCGCCATGACCGTGGGCGTGCACTGCCATGCCGACCACCGCACCGCCCGGCGCGAGGCACGCGACAGCTTCGTCTGGCTCTACCGCCATCTGCTGGGGCAGACGCGCGAGATCCTGGAACGCCTCTACGAGGGCTACGAATACTACCGCCGCTTCGGCAAGCTCGGCACGCTCATGGGCAAGGCCATCAACCTGAGCGTGCTGGAAACCCTTGGCATGACCATCGTCGGCGATCCGGCCCATTGCCGACGCCGCCTGCAGGAACTGCGCGAGGCCGGTGTCGACCACGTACTGTGCGCTTTCGGCGCCGGCGTCATGCCACAGGAACAGACCGAAGCCGGCATGCGCCTGTTCGCCGAGCAGGTCATGCCGGACTTTGCCGAGACTCCCTAGATGAAACTGGTCGTCACCGGCAGCGCGGGCCGGCTCGCCCGCGTGCTCGTCCCGCGCCTGCTCGCCGACCCCGGCATCGAAACTATTCACGGCATCGATCATCGCGCCGCGGACTATCCCGATCCTCGTTACGTCCATCACCGCCTGGACGTACGCGATCCTGAAGCGGCCGACGTATGCGCCGGCGCCGACGCGCTGGTGCACCTGGCCTTCGTGCTGATGGGCGGTGGCCTGGGCCGGCGGCGCCACGACCGCGAGACCGTCCGCGCCGTGAATGTCGAGGGCAGCCGGCTCATGTTCGAAGCCGCTGCACGGCACGGTCTGGGCCAGATCGTCTTCGTCTCCAGTGCCGCGGTCTACGGCGCCTGGCCCGACAATCCCCCATTGCTTGACGAAGACGCCCCACTGCGCGCCATGCCCGGCTTCGCCTATGCCGAAGACAAGGTCGGCGTAGAACGTCTGCTTGGCGACTTCGAAACGGCGCACCCCGACATCGCCGTCGCCCGCCTGCGCCCGCACGCCATCGTCGGCCCGCACGCACACCCCTTCCTCAACCGCGTGCTGCGCCAGCCTTTCTATCCCACCTCACGCGCGCTGACCCAGTGCGTCTGGGAAGACGACGTGGCCGAGGCCGTCGTCCTTGTCCTCAGGCAGCGTGCCGCCGGCGCCTACAACCTGGCGGCACAGCCGGCCATGAGCCTGCACGACATGCTCGCCCGCACACGCCGGCTGCGCTTGCCGCTGTCGCTCGGTCCGGCCGCCGCCGTACACCGCCTGCTATGGTGGCTCACGCCCACGGTGGGCGAGCCCGGCTGGGTACAGGGCACGCGCCACTCGCTGGCTCTGGACACGCGGCGCGCCGAACGCGAACTCGGCTGGCGGCCACGTCACGACATCGAAGCCTGCCTGACCCGACTCGCCCGCGGCCGGAATGTATAATCGCGCCCTCGTCCACTGTCACGCCGACAAGCCAAGCCCCTGACATGCTGCTCTCCCTGATCGCCATCGCCGTCGGCTTCGCCCTGCTCATCTGGGGTGCCGACCGCTTCGTCGACGGCGCCGCCGCGCTTGCCCGCAACCTCGGCGTGCCGCCACTGGTGATCGGCCTGACTATCGTCGGCATGGGCACCTCGGCGCCAGAACTGCTGGTCTCGGGCCTGGCCGCCGCGCAGGGCAATCCTGGCCTGGGAATCGGCAACGCGATCGGTTCCAACATCACCAACATTGGCCTGGTACTCGGCGTGACGGCGCTGATCGCACCGCTCAGCGTGCACTCGCGCCTGTTACAGCGCGAACTGCCGCTGCTGCTCATCGCCATGCTGTTCGGCTATCTGCTGCTGGCCGACGGCCAGTTGCAGCGGCTTGAAGGCGTGGCGCTGCTCAGCGGCCTCTTCCTGGTGCTGACGTGGATGGTCTACAGCGCACACCGCGCCGGGCGCAGCGAGGCCATAACCGATGAGATAGAACTCCCGCGAACGATGAGCACCGCGCGTGCGGTGCTGATGTTCCTGCTCGGCCTGGCCGTATTGCTGGCCGGTTCCAAGGCGCTGGTGTGGGGGGCGGTCGATATCGCCGAACAGCTCGGCGTCAGCGATCTGGTGATCGGCCTGACCATCGTCGCCATCGGCACCAGCCTGCCGGAACTCGCCGCTTCCATCATCAGTGCCCGACGCGGCGAGCCCGATATCGCACTGGGCAACGTAATCGGTTCCAATCTGTTCAACGTGCTCGGTGTGCTCGGCTTGCCCGGCCTGCTCGCGCCCGGCCCCGTACCGAGTGAGGTCCTGACCCGCGACTACCCGGTCATGCTCGCGCTGACCGTGCTACTGTTCGCCTTCGCCTTCAGCCTGCGCAACGGCGAACGTCACATCAATCGCCTGGAAGGCGGGCTTCTGCTCGCCGCATTTATCGGCTATGAAATCTGGATTTATCTCTCCCCCTAACGCCATGCACCTAGACGCCGCCCAACTGATCGAGCTTGGCCTCGCCGTCGTGCGTACCGAAGCCGCCGCGATCGAAGCGCTCGCCGAGCGGCTCGACGACGCCTTCGTCGCCGCCTGCCGCCACCTGCACGCCTGCCGCGGTCGCATCGTCGTGCTCGGCATGGGCAAATCCGGACACATCGGCAGCAAGATCGCCGCAACCCTGGCCAGTACCGGCAGCCCGGCGTTCTTCGTGCACCCCGGCGAAGCCAGCCACGGCGATCTCGGCATGGTCACCGAAACCGACGTCGTGCTCGCCCTGTCCAACTCCGGCGAAACCGACGAAATCCTCACCATCCTGCCCATCATCCGGCGCCTCGGCGTGCCGCTGATCGCGATGACCGGCAATCCACGCTCCAGTCTCGCCCGCGAGGCCACGGTGCATATCGACGTCAGTGTCGAACGCGAAGCCTGCCCGCTGGGCCTGGCGCCGACCTCCAGCACCACCGCGGCCCTGGTCATGGGCGACGCCCTGGCCATCGCACTGCTCGAGGCCCGCGGCTTCACCGCCGAAGACTTCGCCCGTTCGCACCCCGGCGGCCGCCTGGGCCGACGCCTGCTGCTGCACGTAGCCGACGTCATGCACCGCGACGACGCCATCCCCGCCGTCGCGCCGGACACACCGCTGGGCGAGGCGCTGCTCGAAATCACGCGCAAAAACCTCGGCATGACCGCCATCGTCGACGCCGAACGCAAGGTCACCGGCGTGTTCACCGACGGCGACCTGCGCCGCACCCTGAATCAGGGACACGACATCCAGCACGTACGCATCGAAGAAGTCATGACCCGCAACTGCCGTACCATCCGCCCCGAAACTTTGGCGGCCGAGGCAGTCAAGCTGATGGAAGACCACCGCATCACCGCGCTGCCTGTCACCGACGCGGACAACCGCCTGGTAGGCGCACTCAACATGCAGGACCTGCTGCGTGCCGGCGTGGTCTGAGACAACTCGATACCGGACGCCACCATGCCAGAACTTTCCAGCGAAACCCTGCAACAGCGACTACGTGCCATCCGTATGGTCATCTTCGATGTCGACGGCGTGCTCACTGACGGCCGCCTGCTGCTCGGCGACGACGGGCAGGAGTACAAAGCCTTCAACTCCAAGGACGGTCACGGCATGCGCATGCTGCAGGACAGTGGCGTAGCGCTGGCCATACTCACCGGACGACGTTCGCAGGTCGTCGCACGCCGCGCCGCCGACCTCGGCATAGAGCATGTCATTCAGGGCCGGCGCGACAAGCTGCCCGCCTTCGAGGAATTGCTCGAAACTACCGGCGACGCTCCCGAGAGCGTCGCCTACGTCGGCGACGACGTGGTCGACCTGCCCGTCATGCGCCGCGTGGGACTGGCCGTGGCCGTGGCCGACGCGTCGCAGCTGGTACGTGAACATGCCCACTGGATCACCACCAGCCCCGGCGGGCACGGCGCGGCGCGCGAAGTCTGCGAACGGATCATGCAGGCCCAGGGCAACCTGGAGCGCCTGCTCGCCGTCTACCTCGGCTGAGCGGGACGGCGGCGCGCATGAACGCCCAACGCCTGTGGTACGGCGTCGTGGTGCTGGCCACCGTGGCCATGACGGCCTGGCTGCTGGGGCAACTCATTCCTCCGCTGAGCAAACCGCATCCGCCCACCAGCGGCGTGAACTATCGCGCCAGCGGCATCACGCTGACCCAGATGCGTACCGACGGCCAACCGCGATACCGCCTGCAGGCCACCGGCCTCACCCATACCCTGCCCGACGACGTCACTCACCTGCAGGACGTCGTGCTGACCGTCTATCCGCTGAACGGTCCGCCGGTCGTGCTGACCTCGCCCAGCGCCGATCTGCAGGCCGACGGCGAGCATGTGCACATGCCTGAGCGGGTCGTCATCACGCGGGCAACCGACGGTGGCGAATTGCGCCTGGTCACCTCCGACCTGTACGTCAACATCCGCGCCCAGACCGCCAACAGCCAGGCGCACAGCACCATCGACGCCCCCGGTTATCATGCAGAGGGGCTTGGCCTGCGCGCCGACTTCGCCGACCATGTCTTCGAACTGCTGCGCGACGTGCGCAGCACCTACCAGCGCTGACGACTCCTATGCCAAACGACCGCATCACCCGCCGCCTGTTCCTGACCGCCGCCCTGCTCTGTCTGGCGCCCCTGCCCGCCGTGGCGCAAACACCGGCGGGCTCCAAGGCACCGGTGCACATCAGTGCCGACCACTTCCGCTACGACCAGCAGAAAGGTGTCGGCAACTACAACGGCAACGTCGTAGTCACTCAGGAAAAACTCGTGATCAAAGGCGACAAGCTGAACATCCTTGCCACCAACAACGGGCCTATCCAGAAACTGACCATGATCGGCACACCCGCCCACTTCGAGGACACCACGGTCGACGGCAAACACATCACCGGACAGGCGAAAAACCTGGTCTACAGCCCGGCCGACCAGCGCCTCGTACTCTCCGGCGACGCTCAGCTGGAGCAGCGCGGCAATACGTTCCGCGCCAGCCGCATAACCTACGACATCCGCCGCGACCTGGTCGACGCGGGCGCCCCCGGCCAGCGTATCGAGGCCACCTTCACGCCCGCCACCGCGCAGCCCGCGAAGACACCGAAACAATGAGCGTCCTGCGCGGCATCGACCTCGCCAAGCGTTACCGCGGACGGGACGTGCTGGCCGGCGTCACGCTGGAGGTCGCCAGCGGCGAAGTGGTCGGTCTGCTCGGCCCCAACGGCGCCGGCAAGACCACCTGCTTCTACATCATGGTCGGGCTGATCCAGGCCGACGGCGGGAGCATCCAGCTCAACGAGCAGGACATCACGCGCTTTCCGATGCACTCGCGCGCGCGCATGGGCATCGGCTACCTGCCGCAGGAAGCCTCGGTATTCCGCCGCCTGAGCGTCGAGGACAACATCCGCGCCGTGCTCGAACTGCGCAAGGAACTCGACGCCAAGGGCCGTAACGAAGCGCTCGACGCCCTGCTCGAGGAACTGCAGATCGGCCATATCCGCGACAGCCGCGGCTTCAGCCTGTCCGGCGGCGAACGGCGCCGCGTCGAAATCGCCCGCGCACTGGCCGCCGATCCCGCCTTCATCCTGCTAGACGAACCCTTCGCCGGCGTCGACCCCATTTCCGTGCTCGACATCCAACGCATCGTGCGTCATCTCAGCGAGCGCAACATCGGCGTGCTCATCACCGACCACAACGTGCGCGAGACACTGGGCATCTGCCAGCGGGCCTACATCCTCAGCGAAGGACGCGTGCTGGCCGAAGGCGAACCCGAAGCCATCCTGCAGAACCGCAAGGCCCGCGAAGTCTACCTCGGTGAAGACTTCAAGCTGTGAAGAGGCATCCACGCCAACTCCCACGCCTCTTCGGCCAAGCCACGTCGGCTGTTCGTCTCGACGGAATTGAGCCCAGATCTTGCATCCGGGAAGGATTCGATATAATCCTGGACATGATGAGAGACAAGACCAGACCGGGGTCACCGGCCTGCAGGAGCGAGCGGCGCCACGCCGCGATGACGGAAACCCGATGATCAAGCCTTCGATCCAACTCAGGCTGGGGCAGCAACTGGCCATGACCCCCCAGCTCCAGCAGGCGATACGCCTGCTGCAGTATTCCACCCTCGAACTACAGACCCATATCCAGGAAATTCTCGAGAGCAACCCGCTGCTGGACAGCGAAGAGGACAGCGAAGAGGGCTACGCGGCCGATACCGCGGAGCGCGACGACACCGCCGACCAGTTCGGAAGACGCCATCCCCGACGAGCTACCGGTCGACAGCGCCTGGGAAGACATCTACGAACCGAGTAGCGCCCCCGGCTCGGGCAGCACCCGCATGGAGGGCGAGGACCGCGATCCCTACGAATCCCAGACCGAGGGCGGCGAATCGCTGGCCGACCACCTGCTCTGGCAGATCCACCTCACCACGATGAGCGATCAGGACCACCAGATCGCCATCAACCTGATCGACGCCATCGACGAAGACGGCTATCTGCAGGAAGACCTCGCCACTCTCCAGCACAGCCTGACGCAGGAGCTTGGGCTGGAGGAACCGCTCGATATCGAGGATATCGAAGCGGTGCGCCACCTTATCCTGCGCCTCGATCCACCCGGCTGCGGCGCGCGCAACCTCTCCGAGTGCCTGCTGGCGCAGCTGTACGAGCTGCCGGCCGACATGCCCTGGCTGGAACCCGCCCGCAAGCTCATCAGCGAGCATCTCGAACTGCTCGCCAACCACGATTTCAAAGCGCTCATGCGCCGCCTCGACCTCGACGAAGCCGGCCTGCAAGGCGCCATCGCCCTGATCCAGACGCTCAACCCGCGCCCAGGCTCGCAGATCAGCGACCGGCGGCCCGAATACATCGTGCCGGACGTGATCGTACGCAAGCAGGACAACCGCTGGCGCGTCGAGCTCAATACCGAAGCCATTCCGCGCCTGCGCGTGAACTCGACCTATGCGGCCATGGTCAAGCGCGCCGACAGCAGCGCCGACAACACCTACATCAAGAACCAACTGCAGGAGGCCCGCTGGTTCATCAAGAGCCTGCAGAGCCGCAACGAAACGCTGTTGCGCGTCGCCTCGGCCATCGTGGAACAGCAGCGCGGTTTCCTCGAATACGGCGACGAAGCCATGAAACCACTGGTGCTGCGCGATATCGCCGAACAGGTCGAAATGCACGAATCGACCATCTCGCGCGTCACCACGCAGAAGTACATGCACACCCCACGCGGCATCTTCGAATTCAAGTATTTCTTCTCCAGCCACGTGGGCACCGCCGACGGCGGTGAGTGCTCCGCAGTCGCCATTCGTGCCATGATCCGCAAGCTCATCGAAGCGGAACCTGGTGACAAACCCCTCTCAGACAGTAAAATCGCCGCCCTTTTGGGGGAAAAGGGCATTCAGGTGGCCCGCCGCACGGTCGCAAAATACCGTGAGGGCATGAATATCCTTTCTTCCAGCGAACGCAAACGTCTGACAAACACCTGACAGACCTAATGGAGTCACCCATGCAGATCAACCTGACCGGCCAACACCTCGAACTCACCGACCCGCTGCGCGCCTACGTCGAGGAGAAATTCCAGCGCCTGGAGCGCCATTTCGACAACGTGATCGACGTACACGTCGTGCTGAGCGTCGAGAAACTCCGCCAAAAAGCCGAAGCCAGCCTGCTGCTCGGCGGCAACCAGCTGCATGCGGAAGCGGAAACCGAGGACATGTACGCCGCCATTGACGGACTAGTGGACAAACTCGACCGCCAAGTCGTCAAGCACAAGGAAAAGGTCAAGGACCACCACAAGGCCGACGCCGACAAACGCCTCGCCTGAAACCACCAACCCCGTAGGCCACATCATGCAGATCGGCGAACTACTGAGCCTGGATCGCGTCGTAGACAACACCGACGTCACCAGCAAGAAACGCACTCTGGAACTGCTCAGCGCACTGCTCAGCAGCGAGGAGACCGCCCTCTCCGCCGACGAGATATTCGACACCCTGTTGGCGCGCGAACGGCTGGGCAGCACCGGACTCGGTGCCGGCGTGGCCATTCCGCACGGTCGCATGAAAGGCATCCAGCAGGCCGTGGGCGCCTTCGTCAAATTGCACGAAGGCGTCGATTTCGATGCGCCGGACAAACGCCCCGTCGACCTGATCTTCGCCCTGATCGTTCCCGAAGAATGCACCGACGCGCATCTCAACATCCTCGCCCAGCTCGCCACGCTGTTTCGCGACGACGATACCGTGGAGCAACTGCGCACGTGCACCACCGGTGAGATGCTGTATCGCACGCTCACGGAATGGGGCGCACGGCACGCGGCCTGAACAACCGAACATCCGGGGCGCAGGATTGCCGAAAGCGCCTCGGAATTCAGTAGACTAGTCAGCATGGACTCCACCACTCCGCTGACGGTTCAGGCACTATTCGAAGCACTCGGCGAGAAGCTGCGGCTCGAATGGACTGCTGGGCGCAAGGGCGCGCGGCATGCCCTAAGCGGGGCGCAGTGCCGCTGGGGTGCCGCCACGCTGGTCAGCAACCTCAATCTGATCACCCCCAGCGCGGTACAAGTGATCGGCGAAACAGAGATGGAATACCTCACCGGGCTCCCCCCGGCCGAGCGCGCCGAAGCCATCCAACACTTGTTCCAAAACACCGTCGTCGTACTGCTGGCCGATGCGCTGGTCGCGTCGCCGACATTGCGTGCCGCGGCCGACGCACGCAACGTACCGCTGCTCACCTCGCCGCTGGCCGAACACGAAGCGCTAAGCCAACTGCGTTACTACCTCAGCGAAGCGCTCGCCGAACGCACCACCGTGCACGGCGTGTTCATGGAGGTGCTCGGCATCGGCGTATTGCTGGCCGGCGACAGCAACGTCGGCAAGAGCGAACTGGCGCTGGAACTGGTCACACGCGGACACCGCCTGGTCGCCGACGACGCGCCCGAACTCGCGCGCATCACTCCCAACACGCTGCAGGCCCGTTGTCCGTCCGTGCTTCAGGACATGCTGGAAGTACGCGGCCTCGGCGTGCTCAACATCCGCGCCATGTACGGCGACAACGCCATCAAGGACAAGAAAAACCTGCAGCTGATCATCGACCTGCGCCACACCGAACCCGAGGCCACCGACACCACCCGCCTGCAGGGCATGCTGACCGAGCGCGAATTGCTCGGCGTCACGACGCCGGTCATCGTCATCCATGTCGCGCCGAGTCGGAATCTGGCCGTGCTGGTCGAAGCGGCGGTACGCAAACACCAGCTACGGGATTCCGGCTATGATGCCGCCGAAGACCTGTCCCAGCGCCAACTACGCCTGATAGAGGCCCAGCGAACGTGAGACTCATCATTGTCAGCGGCCTGTCCGGCTCCGGCAAAACGGTCGCTCTGCACGCACTCGAGGACGAGGGCTTCTACTGCATCGACAACCTGCACCTTGGCCTGTTGTCACCCTTCGTGACCCAGTTGCTCACGCCGCGACTGAAGCTGTACGACGCCGCCGCGGTCGGCATCGACGCCCGCAGCGGCGTCGAGGAACTACGCCGCTTCGATGCCATCGTACGCGAGATCCGCGACCAGGGCGTCGAACTCGAAATCATCTATCTGCAGGCCGAGGTCGACACCCTGCTGAAGCGCTTCAGCGAAACACGACGCAAACACCCGCTGTCGCGCAAGGGCCTGCCGCTGATCGAGGCCATCCACCTCGAGCGCTCCCTGCTCAGCGAAATCGCCGTCCACGCCGACCTGACCATCGACACCACGCACACCAACGTCCACCAGCTCACCGCGCAAATCCGCGAACGCGTCGGACGCGACCCGGCCAGCACGCTTTCGCTGCAATTCCAGTCCTTCGGTTTCAAGCACGGCGTACCGACGGACTCGGACTTCGTCTTCGACGTGCGCTGCCTGCCCAACCCCCACTGGGAGCCCCGACTGCGCAGCCAGACCGGCCTCGACCCCGCGGTGCGCGAATACCTGGAGGCCCACCCCATGGTCGAAAACATGTACGACGACCTGTGCCGCTTCCTGGAAACCTGGATCCCCCGCTTCGAGGCGGAAAACCGCAACTACCTGAGCGTCTCGATCGGCTGCACGGGGGGGCAGCATCGCTCCGTCTACCTCGTCCAACGCCTCGGTGAACACTTCCGCGCCGATCGCGGCGCCTCGGTCACCATCCGCCACCGAGAGCTGGAATGAGCACGCTCGCGCAGCAAACGCGCCGGATATACGCCTCCTGTGCAGTCTTGTCGCCGCTGACGTTTACGCGTAGTCTCCCGACCCCATGTCCGTTAGCCTCCTGCTAATCACCCACGGCAATATCGGCCGCGACCTTGCGGACACCGCCCGCAGCATGCTCGGCGCCGATCCGCTGCCCATCGCGCAACTCTCCGTGCCGCTGTCGGCCAATCCCGACAAACTGTTCGAGGATGCCCGCGACATGTGCGCCCAGCTCGACCGCGGCGAAGGCGTACTCGTGATCACGGACATGTTCGGCTCGACTCCAAGTAATATCGCCTGTCGCCTGAACCAGCTTCCGCATGTGCGCATTCTCGCCGGGCTGAACCTGCCGATGCTGGTACGCGTCCTGAACTACCCCAACCTGAGCCTGGAAGCGCTTAGCGAGAAAGCGCTGAGCGGCGGGCACGACGGCGTGCTCGACTGCCAGCAGTCGCGCCGCTGCTAAGGAGCCCGGGAATACCAGCCATGACGATCAGCCACGACATCACCATCATCAACCGCCTCGGGCTGCATGCGCGCGCGGCGGCGCGTTTCGTCAACCTCGCCTCACAGTACACCGCCGCGATTGAGGTCGAGCGCAACGGCCAGCGCGTCAACGGCAAGAGCATCATGGGCGTCATGATGCTGGCCGCCGCCCAGGGCACCATCATCAAGCTTCATGCCGACGGCGACGACGCCGAAGACGCCCTGAACGCACTGAGCGAACTCATCGCGCAACGCTTCGGCGAAGACTCCTGAGGACGGGATGCCTCGTGCGGCGCGAAGCCGCGACGAACACGACGCGGCGGCATTGACGACCGCCATGCGGAGCAAAACTCCGAATCAAAGCCTCGTGCCTGCTACGATAGCCGCACGAACGGGCCTTAGCCCGGACAAGCGGAGGGGAAAGCGGCCATGACCTTGCTGCTCAACGGCATCGGCATATCCCGCGGCGTCGCAATCGGCCGCGTATACCGCTACGACTACACCGCCCCCGATATTCGGCGCCAAGCTCTTGCCAGCGGCGAAGTCGACGCAGAGGTCAAGCGCTTCCGCACGGCTCTCGGAACCGCTGCCGCCGAACTGCACGCGATCAAAGCCCGAATCCCCCAGGAATCCTCGGCCGAGGTCGGTGCCTTCATCGACACGCACCTGCTCATGCTCGAGGACCATCTGCTGTCCCGCGTGCCGGTCGAACATATACGTGGGCAGCAATGCAATGCCGAGTGGGCACTCAAGCTTCAGCACGACGAACTCATTGCCACTTTCGACGCCATGGCCGATCCGTACCTGCGTACGCGCCGCGACGACGTCTCCCATGTCGTCGGCCGGGTGCTCAGGCTGCTGCAGCACGACTCCTCGCGCCCTTCCGAAGCCCCGCCGAGGGCCAGCATCGTAGTCGCCGAGGACCTCTCGCCTTCCGATGTAGTCGCGCTGCAACACGCGCGCATCGGCGGCCTAGTCACCGAATACGGCGGCCCGCTGTCGCATACCGCCATCCTCGCGCGCAGCCTGGGCATCCCGGCCGTCATGGGCGCCCACGCGGCCGGTCGCCTGCTGCACGACGGCGAACGCGTCATCATCGACGGCGAAGCCGGCCTGGTGCTGGCCGATGCCGACGAGCCCATGATCGCGCGCTTCCGGCAGAAACTGCGTTCGCAGCGCGCACGCAGCGAACGTCTGGACGCCATGCGCACGCTGCCGACCGTCACCGCCGATGGCGCCGACGTAGCACTGCAGGCCAACATCGAACTCGACAGCGACCTGAGCGCAGTGCGCCAGACCGGTGAAATCGGCGTCGGCCTGTACCGCACGGAATTCCTGTTCATCGGTCGGAGCGAAGCGCCCGACGAAGAGGAGCAGTACAAAATCTACCGGCGGGCGGTGCGCAGCCTTAGAGGGCAGGTGCTGACCATCCGCACCCTGGACCTCGGCGGCGACAAACTCAGCGACGCCGTCGACATCGGCGAACAGGCACCGAACCCGGCCATGGGGCTGCGCGCCATACGCCTCAGCCTGCGCGAACCCGCCCTGTTCATTCCACAGTTGCGCGCCATCTTGCGCACCTCAGCTTACGGCCCCGTGCGCCTCATGCTGCCGATGGTCACCGATCTGTCGGAGCTGCAGCGCGCGCTCGACCTGATCGCCGCACAGCGCGAAGCGCTCACCCGCGAAGGGCGCAATTACGATCCGTCGATGCCGATCGGCGCGATGATCGAGGTCCCCGCAGCCGCCCTCACCGCCGAGGAATTCGCCCGACGACTCGACTTCCTCTCCATCGGTACCAACGACCTCATCCAGTACACGCTCGCCATCGATCGTACCGACGACGCCGTCAACGACCTCTACGATCCACTCCATCCCGCCGTACTGAAACTCGTGCGCCTCACTCTGGAGGGCGCCGAACGCGCCGGCATCCCGGTGGCCATGTGCGGCGAGATGGCCGGCGATCCCGCCTACACGCGCCTGCTGCTGGGACTCGGCCTGCGCGAATTCAGCGTGCCGCCCAACCGCCACGCCGAAATCAAATACGTCATAACCCACAGCGACGTACGCAAGATCGCCGCCCAAGCCGCCAAAATCTGCACCCTGCCCAGCCGCAGCGAGCGCCTGCAGGCGCTCGCCAAACTCAATCTCGGCCTGGATGAATTGCTCTAAAGCCTGCCGTCGTCGCTCAAGCGAACGCAGGCGTGGGAGTGAGCGCGGGAAAATCAGGCGAACATTGATAGTGCATGGGCATAAAACCCGACTCCGGCACCCTATGCGCGGCGCATGCGCGAATTTCAACAATCCGCCATGCCGCGCCCTCTGACGTAGGCATATTTGCCCCCGCAACCGCACTAGGTTCCTGATACACTCCAGAGTCCCCCCCGCGAGACATGGACATTCGGCAAGCAGCCAGCCCGGACCGAAACGCTTGCCGAATAGACCGGCGTCCGCCTGCGGCCGTATCCACCCCTTCACCAGGCACCGCGCGGGGCAAACACCGACGGGATCTCTGACGAGCGAGTAGAGCCATGGCTGAAGCGGCGCCGGAACAACGCAACTCGAACAACCTGCAGCTCATCGGCAAAACTCTGCAGAGCGGCACCATGCAGGAAGCCCGCCGGCTGCTGAACGCGCTGCATCCCGCCGAAATCGCTCACCTGCTCGAGTCCATGCCGCACGCGCGGCGCGAGCTGGTCTGGGAACTAGTCGATCCCGAATACGACGGCGAAGTTCTGCTGCACCTGGGCGACGAGGCGCGGCAAAGCCTGATCCGCGGCATGGACGCCGACGAACTGATCCAGGCCGCCGAAGGCCTCGACGTCGACGACCTCGCCGACCTGATCCAGGATCTGCCCGAAACCGTCCTCCAGGAAACCCTGGAAGGCATGGACAAGCAACGGCGCCAGCGCCTGGAGTCGGTGCTGTCCTACCCCGAAGACACCGCCGGCGGCCTCATGGACACGGACACCGTGACCGTGCGCGCCGACGTCACCCTCGACGTGGTGCTGCGCTACCTGCGCCTGCGCGGCACCCTGCCGGACTTCACCGACACGCTCATCGTGGTCAATCGCTACGACAAGTACCTCGGTCAGCTGCCGTTGTCGCAGCTGCTGGTCAACGACCCAGACCATACCGTCGCCGAAGTCATGACCCAGGGCGCGGAGTCCATCCTCGCCACCGCATCCACCCGCGAGGTCGCCAAGCTGTTCGAGGACCGCGATCTGGTCTCCGCGGCCGTCGTCGACGACGACGGCCTGCTGCTCGGACGCATCACCATCGACGACGTCGTGGATGTCATCCGCGAGGAAGCCGATCATTCGGTCATGGGTCGTGCCGGCCTGAGCGAGGACGAGGATATTTTCGCCCCCGTGTTCCTCAGCTCCCGGCGCCGTGCCGTCTGGTTGGGCATCAACCTCGCCACGGCCTTTCTCGCCTCCTGGGTCATCGGCCTGTTCGAAGGCACGATACAGAAATCGGTCGCACTGGCCGTACTCATGCCCATCGTCGCCAGCATGGGTGGCATCGCCGGCAGCCAGACCCTGACGCTGATCGTGCGCGGGCTCGCGCTGGAACAGGTCGGAGAGGGCAACCTGCGCTGGATCTTCAACAAGGAAGTCGCCGTCGGCATACTCAACGGCCTGCTCTGGGCGGTCGTCGTGGCGCTCATCGCCATCGTGTGGTTCGGCAACTACAAGATCGGCGGCATCATCGCCCTGGCCATGGTGATCAACCTATTCGCCGCGGCCCTGGTCGGCGTCACCATCCCATTGATACTGCGCCGCGTCGGCGTCGATCCAGCCATCGCCGGCAGCGTCATCCTCACCACTTTCACCGACGTGATCGGCTACGCCACCTTCCTCGGTTTGGCCACTCTGCTGTTGTTCACGCTTTGAAAGGCAAGACTGCCGCTGCCGGCCGCCGAGCGACGTACAAGATCTGACGACACGCCGAAAGAGCAGCGTCAAAGTGGTTTTTTCTACGCCCGCGACGCGCTAAGCTCGCAGCCAGTCGACATTTCAGATATCAGACAAGCCTATGAAAGCACGCGACCTGTTGATCGCCGGCCTTGCCGCCATCGTGCTGGGCGCCGCCGCCTATCTTTGGTTCGGCGGGCAGGGTGGCGCCAACAGCGCGCCCGCCGTGCGCATGACGCTGCTCGACGGCCGGCATCTCGATCTGGCCTCGCTTCGCGGGCATCCCGTGCTGGTCAACTTCTGGGCCACTACCTGCCCCGGCTGCGTGGCAGAAATGCCCCAGCTCAACAAGATGTACAAGGAACTCGCGCCGCAAGGCTTCAAACTGATCGGCGTCGCCATGTACTACGACCCGCCGGCGCAGGTGCGCGCCATGCGCAAGGCACGAAACATCAACTACCCGATCGTGTTGGACGACAATGCGGATATCTCGAAGGCCTTCGGCGACGTACGCCTGACCCCGACTTCGTTTCTCATCGACGCGCAGGGGCGCATCGTCTACCAGAAGCTGGGCAACCTGGACATCCCGCAGCTACGGGCACGCATCGAGAAACTGCTCGGTTCCGACACGGCGTCCACCGCAGCGACGCACCTGCCGCACGCGAACACACCGCTCTCCTGAGAGCCCGCAGGCCGGACGCCTGTATCAGTGCTTGCCGGGGCGGACCAGTCCGCCCAATCCCGCCTCGACCAGCGCGTTGTCGAGCAGTTCGCGCACACGCAGCGGATCCTCGAAGGTGAGAGCCTCCTCCAAAAGCTTGCGCGCATGCTCCTGACTGAAGCTGCGCACCACCCACTTCACTCTCGTCAGCCCGGCCACGCTCACGCTCAAGGCCTCGTAGCCCATGCCCAGCAACAGGATCGCTGCCGCCGGGTCGCCCGCCATTTCCCCGCAAACGTAGATCGGCTTGCCGGCGCGGCGTGCGCCATCGCGGGCCTGCAGCAAGGCCAGCAGAACCGCCGGATGCAGCGGGTTGTACAGTGAGGCGACACGTGTGTTGTTGCGATCGACCGCCAACAGATACTGCACCAGGTCGTTGGTGCCGACGCTGAGATAATCGACGCGACGCGCCAACGCCTCGGCCATGTAGACTGCCGAGGGCACTTCGATCATGACCCCGCGTTGCGGAACCCCGACGATCACGCCTTCCTCGAGCAGTTCATTGCGCGCCCGCGTCAGCAGCGCATTGGCCTCGTCGAGTTCGGCCACACTGCTGATCATCGGGTACAGGATGCGCAGGTTGTCCAGGCCATCGCTGGCACGCAGCATGGCGCGTACCTGGGTCAGAAACAATTCGGGGTGGTCCAGCGTAATGCGGATGCCGCGCCAGCCCAGGAAGGGGTTGTCCTCATGCACGGGGAAATACGGCAGCGGCTTGTCGCCGCCGATGTCCAGCGTGCGCAGCGTCACCGGCCGCGGATGGAAAGCCTGCAGCATCTGCCGGTAGGTCGGGATCTGCTCCTCTTCCGAGGGGAAGCGGTCGCGCACCATGAACGGAAACTCGGTGCGGTACAGGCCCACGCCCTCGGCGCCCGACTTGAGCGCGGGCTCGACATCGACCAGCAAGCCGCTGTTGACGTAGATCGGCATGGTTACGCCGTCCAGCGTCACCGCCGGCTTTGTCGCCAGACCGCTGAGATCCTTGGCCAGCTCGCTCTCTTCGCGCGACAGGCGGGCGAACTCGCGCCGCACCTGCCGGCTCGGCTGCACGAACAAGCGCCCGAGATAACCATCGACCACCACCTCGCGGCCGTCCAGGCGGCCCACAGGCAGATTCTCCGCCCCCATCACCGCCGGAATGCCCAGCGCACGGGCCAGTATCGCCACATGCGATGAGCTGGAGCCCTTCGCGGAAACCACGCCGATCAGGCACTCGGGCGGCACTTCGCCGAGCTGCGCCGCCGACACGTCGTCACCGATCAGCACGGTGTTCTCGACGTAAGGCGTATCGCCCCGCTCCTGCGCCAACAACTGCGACAGGATGCGTCGCCCGAGGTCGCGGATATCGGAGGCACGCTCGCGCAGATAGGCGTCGTCCATCTCCTCGAAGGTCCGTGCGTACTGACGCACGGTGTCGCGTAGCGCCGCCGGCGCCCAAACACCCTCTTGAATCCGCCTCAGCGTGCCGCCGATCAGATGGTCGCTCGCCAACATCATCGCGTAGGCGTCGAACAGCGTCTGCTCTTCCGCCGGCAACACGTCGACCATCCGTTCGCGGATCTGCGCCAGTTCCTCGCGTACCGCCTCGACCGCGTTCTCGAAAGCGGCGACTTCCTCGGGGATATTCTCCGCGGCGCGATCGGGCACCTTCTCCAGATCGGCGTGGGCGTATACCACGCGTGCCGTGCCAATGGCGACGCCCGGCGAACCACCCAGCCCGCGGATGATCAGATCGGTGGGCAGTTCGCCGCGCAGCAGGCGCTGGGTTTCTCCGGACAGGTCGGCCTGCCGGATGGCGGCAGCCACCTGCACCGCCAGGGTCGAAAGCATGGCGACGGCCGATTCGCCGAAGCTGCGCCGTGCCCGCTGCTGCACGACCAGCACGCCGAGCACTCGCCGCTGATGGATGATCGGTACGCCGAGAAAAGCGTGGTAGCGCTGTTCGCCGGTTTCCGGGAAATACTTGTAGCGCGCATGCAGCGGCGCATCGTCCAGATTGACCGGTTCGGCACGCTGTGCGACCAGGCCGACCAACCCTTCCTCGAAGCTGAGCCGCACCTTGCCCACCGCAACGCGATTGAGCCCCTCGGTCGCCATCAGCATCAGCCGCTCGCTACCCGGCATGACCAGGTAGACCGAGCACACATTGACCTCGAGCGCCGCCCGCACCCTGGCGACCAGGACGTTCAACGCATCGGTCATCGAATCCGCGGCGCCGACTTCCTCGACTATGCGCTGCAGGGTCTTCAGCAGCGGCGAGGCCTGCGGGGCCGGGCTTGGCTTGGCGGCAGGCCCCTCAGGAGACACGACGCGTCGATTCCAGATTCCGGATCTCGTCGGGTCCGAAGTGCAGGGGCGCCAGTTCGTTCAGGGCACGCTGGTAGACCCGTCGCTTGAAGGACACCACCTCGTCTGCCGGCAGCCAGTAATCGACCCAGCGCCAACTGTCGAACTCGGGTTTGGGGGTGCAGGCCAAGTCGAAGCAATCGTCATCGCCCTGCAGCCGCAGAAGGAACCACACCTGCTTCTGGCCCACGCAGACAGGGCGGGAATGGCGCCGGATCAAGCGCTTAGGCAGACGATAGCGCAACCAGCCGCGCGTACGGCCGGCCACCACGACATGCCGCGACTCGAGCCCGGTTTCCTCCCACAACTCGCGGTACAGCGCGTCCTGAGCCGATTCATGCTCGCGGATGCCGCCCTGCGGAAACTGCCAGGCACGCTGACCGATGCGCTTGCCCCAGAACACCCGCCCCTGGGAATTGCTCAGAATGATTCCTACGTTTGGTCGAAAGCCGTCTGAATCAATCACTTGCAAACCCCTGGCACGCCTGTTGATACACGTCTCATTCTTCCACAAGCATCGTGGTTCGGCAAATGCGGCGTGAAGTCGCGAGCAGCGGTCGGATACTACCGCCGATCCTGCTAAAATTGGCTCTCAATTCATCAAGGTTCGGGACTACTTCACCATGGGACTCGCCCTCTTCGACCTCGACCATACACTGCTAAGCGGCGACAGCGACTACGAATGGGGTCGTTTTCTGGCCGACATCGGTGCGGTCGAGCCTGAAAGCTATACGCAAACCAACGCGCGCTTCCATGCCGACTACCTGGCCGGTCGTCTCGACATTCATGCCTTTTCGCGCTTTTCCTTCACGCCGCTGGCCGAGAACACCCTCGAAACCCTGCTGGCCTGGCGTGAACAGTACCTTGAAGAGCGCATCCGTCCGCTGATCGGCGCGGCGGCACAAGCGCTGGTGGAACAACATCGCGAGGCCGGCGACACCTTGATGATCATCACCGCGACCAACAGCTTCGTCACCCGCCCGATCGCCGACATCTTCGGCGTCGAGAATCTCATCGCCACCGAACCGAAGCGCGAGGGCGAGCGTTTCGTGGCGGCAATCGAAGGTATTCCGGCCTTTCAGGAAGGCAAGGTACAACGCCTGCAGGCCTGGCTGGAGGAACGTCCGCAACTGGACGGCGAGCGGTGGTTCTACAGCGATTCGCGCAACGACGTACCACTGCTGGAACGCGTCGACCATCCCGTCGCAGTCGACCCGGACGAAACGCTGGCGCAGATCGCCGCCGAGCGCGGATGGCCCATCATCAGCCTGCACGGCGGACCGGCCAAAGCCCCCGAAGTGGAATCGCAGGAAGCCCGGCGCGCCTGAGCGCGCCAGGCACCACGGTACGCTTAAGCGAAAGCGGCGGCCAGGCTCAGCACACGCCTGCCCGCCGGCGTTTCGTCCTTGCCGGCCTCGCGTACGGCATCCGCCAAACCGGAGAAGAAATGCGGCAGCGCCTGCACCAGTTGCTGCTTGCGCAAGCGCGCTACGCCGTAGATCGGCCACATCGCCCGCAGGCCGCCGTTCGGTAATCCGTCGCAGACTTTCAGCCCCCAGCCGGCCTTGTCCACGTCCCAGACGTGATGACGCACCGCCAGCCGGAACACGTGCTCCGCCCCCATGTCCTGCATACCGACCCCCGGGCCTATATATTCGACCTGCAGTACGTCGGCCAACTCGCTCATTTCTGCGTCGAGCGCATGCAGTGCCTCGTCCAGTTCGCCGCCGACGCGCACGCTATCGGCATGGGCCTGAGCGGCAAGAAACTCGATCATCGTCTGCTCCATGCTCAGATCTCGACCATCTCGAAATCTTCCTTGCTCGCACCGCACTCGGGGCACGTCCAGGTCAGAGGCACATCCTCCCAACGCGTGCCGGGCTCGATACCCTCATCGGGCACGCCTTTGGCCTCATCGTAGATATACCCGCAAATCACACACATGTACTTCTTCACCCGTACCTCCTGGTACCAAACGTAACTTAAGGTCTGCTAACACGACCGAACGACAACACCGCAGGCCGCGAAAAACGGCTCGCCTCTGCGGATTGCGGCTGAGAACCCGTCGCTCGGCGTTGCCCGTCGCTCATTTGCAACGGCCAGAGCCCACTCCTCGCGCCTTGATTGACGGCTTTTCAAGCGCAACAGCCCGTCGCACGGTCGTGTTAACAGACCCTGAGCGTTATTCTCCACACTTGATCCAGTGCGCGTAACCCCCAAGATGTCCATGCAGCAGCTTCCCATCGTCCTCATTCTCGCCGGCAACGACCCCAGCGGCGGCGCCGGTCTGGCCGCCGACAGCGCCGCCGTGCTCAGCCTCGGCGGGCACCCGGCCCCGGTCGTCACCGCCCTCACCGTGCAAGACACGGCCAACGTACAACGCTTCGAGCCAGTTGCGCCGGGTCTGATAGTGGAGCAGGCGCGCGCCGTGCTGGAGGACATGCCCGTCGCCGCCATCAAGATCGGCATGCTCGGCACCGCCGCTGCCGTCGAAGCCGCCCACGGCATCCTGCGCGACTACCCGCGCCTGCCCGTCGTGCTCGACCCGGTGCTGCGCGCCGGCGGCGGCGGCGAACTGAGCGATCCCGACACGCTGGACGCGCTGCGCTACCTGTTGTTGCCACAGGCAACCCTACTCACGCCCAACCTCCCCGAAGCGCTGGCGCTGAGCCCCGACGCCGACGGCTGCGACGCCGCCGGCGCCGCGCTGCGCGAACTCGGCGCCGAATACGTGCTCATCACCGGCGGACACGCCGAGGGCGGCGAAATCGTCAACCGCCTCTACAGCCCACACGGCGGTTGCGACGCCATGAACTGGCCGCGCCTGCCGGGCGAGTTCCACGGCTCCGGCTGCACCCTGGCCGCCGCGGCCGCCGCGCTCATCGCACAGGGTGAATCACTGCCTGCCGCCGCTCGTGCAGCTCAGCGCTATACCTGGAATACACTGCAAGGAGCCCACCGCCTCGGCCTGGGTCAGCTGGTTCCCGACCGCCTGTTCTGGGCACGCGACCGGAACGCCCCAGCATGACGCATCCGCCGCTGCGAGGCCTCTACGCCATCACCGACGCCCGTCTCACGCCCGGCGACCGCTTGCTCGAACGCGTTGACGCGGCCCTGTGCGGCGGTGCGCGCTGGATCCAGTATCGCGACAAGGGCACGAACGCCACCCGGCGCCTTGCCGAGGCACGCGCCTTGGCCGAACTCTGCCATGCGCACGACGCCGGCCTGATCGTCAACGACGACGTTGAACTCGCCGCCGCCAGCGGCGCCGACGGCGTCCATATCGGCCTGGAGGACTGCGCACTTGAAAGCGCGCGCACGCGTCTCGGCGCCCAGGCGGTGATCGGCGTGTCCTGCTACAACCGCCTGGAGCTCGCCGAAGACGCTGCAGCATCCGGCGCGGACTACGTCGCCTTCGGCAGCGTGTTCCCGTCTCCCACCAAGCCACAAGCCGCGCGCGCCGATCTCGACCTGTTACGCAAGGCACGCGCCCGGCTCACCGTGCCGATCTGCGCCATCGGTGGCATCGATGCACGCAATGCCGCGGCCGTGGCGGCCACCGGCGTCGATATGCTTGCGGTGATCA
>CAVVUY010000072.1:0-41649 GCA_963751375.1 uncultured Gammaproteobacteria bacterium | reverse complement strand
CTACGGTAGACTAAAGGGGCTTGAAGCACATTATTAGAAATTCGGGGTAGCGGGGTAGGGGGGCTATGGCGCTTGCCAGCGAGGGGCGACGCGGGTCGGGTGTGGCGTCGCTGGAACAGTACAACTTCGATGTGATCAGAAAGTTTGCCGTCATGACGCTGGTCTGGGCGTTGGTCGGCATGGGCGCGGGATTCTGGATCGCCGGCGAACTCGCCTTTCCGCAGTTGAATTTCAACGTCGCCGAGATCACCTTCGGGCGCCTGCGCGCGGTGCACACCAGCGCCGTGCTGTTCGGCTTCGCCGCCAACGCGTTGTTCGCGACGTCGTATTACGTCGTGCAGCGTACTTGCCAGGTTCGTCTGTACGGCGACCGCCTCGCCGCGTTCACCTTCTGGGGCTGGAACGTCACCGTCGCGCTGGGCATGCTGGGGTACCTGTTCGGCTACTCGCAGTCGCGCGAATACGCCGAGTTCGAATGGCCGTTCGACATCGCCATTACCGTGATCTGGGTGGTCTACGCCTGGGTCTTCATCCAGACGCTGCGGCGCCGCTCGCAGCCGCACATCTACGTCGCCAACTGGTTCTACCTGGCCTTCATCCTGGCGGTCGCCCTGCTGCACGTCATCAACAATCTGGCCGTGCCGGTGTGCCCGACCTGCCTCAAGTCCTACCCGCTGTTTTCCGGCGTGCAGGATGCGATGACGCAGTGGTGGTACGGCCACAACATGGTCGGCTTTCTGCTCACCGCCGCCTTCCTCGGCATGATGTACTACTTCGTGCCCAAGCAGGCCGGGCGGCCGGTGTATTCCTATCGCCTGTCCATCGTGCACTTCTGGGCGCTGGTGTTCCTGTACATGTGGGTCGGCGCCCACCACCTGCACTGGACGGCGTTGCCCGACTGGACCTCGACGCTGGCCGCGACCTTCTCCATCCTGCTGCTGCTGCCGTCCTGGGGCGGCATGATCAACGGCATCATGACCCTGTCGGGCGCCTGGGAGAAGCTGCGCACCGACCCGATCATGCTGTTCCTGATCACCGCGCTGTCGTTCTACGGCATGTCGACCTTCGAGGGACCGATGATGTCGCTCAAGAGCGTCAACGCGCTTTCGCACTACACCGACTGGACCATCGGGCACGTGCATTCGGGCGCGCTCGGCTGGGTGTCGATGATCACCTTCGGTTCGCTGTACAACCTGGTGCCGGTGCTGTGGAACCGCAAGCTCTACAGCCTGCGTCTGGTCTACGTGCACTTCTTCCTCGCCACCATCGGCATCGTGCTCTACATCGTGGCGATGTGGGTGGCGGGTATCGGCCAGGGGCTGATGTGGCGCGCTTACGACCAATACGGCAACCTGGCCTACGTCTTCGTGCAGTCGGTCGTTTTCCTGCACAAGCCCTATATCACGCGCTGGATCGGCGGCGCCTTCTTCCTGCTGGGCATGATGGTGATGGTGTACAACCTGGCGATGACCATTCTGGGCGCCAGGCGTGCGACGGATGCGGGCGAAGCGGCCGCGCCGGCCAGGGTCTGAGGGGGAGCGCGGCGTGCGACACGAGAGCATCGAAACCAACGCCGGACTGCTGGTCATTCTGACCCTGGTGGTCATCGTCATCGGGGGGCTGGTCGAAATCGTCCCGCTGTTCTACATCAAGGGTACGGTCGAAACGGCGCAGGGCGTGCATCCGTACACCCCGCTGGAACTGCGCGGGCGCGACATCTACCAGCGCGAGGGCTGCTTCTACTGCCATTCGCAGATGGTTCGCCCGTTCCGCGACGAGGCCCTGCGCTACGGGCATTATTCGCTGGCTGCGGAGTCCGAGTACGACCACCCCTTCCTGTGGGGCTCCAAGCGTACCGGTCCCGATCTGGCACGGGTCGGTGGCAAGTATTCCAACGCCTGGCTGGTGCAGCACATGATCGATCCGCGTTCGGTGATGCCGGACTCGATCATGCCTGCCTATCCCTGGCTGATGAAAAACACGCTCGGCGATACGCATATCGCCGAGCGCATGCGTGCGTTGAAGGATGTCGGCGTGCCCTATTCCGAGACGCAGGCCGAGTACGAGGCCAACGTCAAGCATTTCGGCCCGCAGATGGCGCAGATGCTCGACATCCGCCACGCCAAGGCCAATCTGCTGCGCCAGGCCGCGCAGGGCGACTATGACGGCGACCCGGCGCGCCTGACGGAGATGGACGCGCTGGTGGCGTATCTGCAGGTGTTGGGCAATCAGGTCGATTTCAAAAAATACGGGCAGGGCTATTTCGTCCGCTTCCGCTGAGCGGCGATCAGGGGGAAGGCGCGGTGCGCGAGTTGTGGAACTGGTTCATCATGATCGCGAGCTACAAGGCAACGCTGTTGGCGTTGCTGTTCCCGCTGTTCATCGGCATCGTGATCTACGTCTATGCCGGCCGGCGTCGCTCGCAGCGACTGGAGTCCTACCGTTACATGCCTTTCGAGGACGAGGCCACGGACCGGCCGCCGCCGCGCATTGCCGACGAAGATGACGGTAAAAAGTGATGAGCGATTCCAACAAGAACGCACGGAAAGACGGCGTGGAGACGACCGGTCACGTATGGGACGGCGACCTGCGCGAATACAACAACCCGCTGCCGCGCTGGTGGGTGTGGGCCTTCTACGGCACGGTGGTGTTCGCCGTCGTGTACTGGTTTCTGTATCCGGCCTGGCCGATCGGCAATACCTATACCCGCGGATTCGTCACGCAGACTTATGAGAAGGCCGACGGCGAGCGGGTCACCGTGCCCTGGAGTTCGCGCGCAGCATTCATGGAGGACATGCAGTCGGGACCCGAGGCGCTCAAGCAGCGAGCCTGGCTGGAGCGGGCGTCCAAGGCGAGCATGGCGCAGCTTGAAAGCGATCCGCAGCTGCTCGGGTTCACCATGAAGATCGGGCACCAGTTGTTCGGCGACAACTGCGCGGCCTGCCACGGTGCCGGCGGACAGGGCGTGGTCGGCCTGTATCCCAGTCTGAGCGACGACGTGTCGCTGTGGGGCGGCACGTTGGCCGATATTCACACCACCATCGCCCGCGGTCATCACGGTTTCATGCCGGGCTTCAAGGGCGCGTTGGACGACGCGCAGCTCAAGGACGTCTCCGAATTCGTGCTGAGCCTGTCGGGCGTGCAGGGCGGAACGTCGGCGGCCGTGCAGCGCGGTGCACAGATCTTCCGCGGAGCGGCGGGTGGCTGCTTCTACTGCCACACCGCGGCGGGCACCGGCAACGCGCGCGTGGGGGCGCCGAATCTGGCCGATCAGGTCTGGGCCATCGCCAACGTGCCCGGCGTTGCCGACTATGCCGCCAAGGTGGCGGCGGTCGAGCAGGTCGTGAGCGGCGGCGTGCACCGCGACATGCCGGGTTGGAGGGAGCGTTTGAGCCCCACCGAGATCAAGCTGCTGGCGGTCTACGTGCACGAACTCGGCGGCGCCAGGTGAGGCGCGCCGAAGGCCGTTCGTTCATGAGTGCGCGAACACGGGCATGAACGAGGCTCCGATACAGTTCTTTCGGGCGCGGGTTCCGATTCACCCGCGCTCGGTTTCCGGGCGTTTCCGCAACGCCAAGTACGGCGTGCTGGCGCTCGCCTACGGCGTGTTCTTTCTGTTGCCGTGGTTGCGCTGGACGCGTGACGTCGGTCCGCAGCAGGCGCTGTTGTTCGACTTGCCGGCACGGCGTTTCTATCTGTTCGACCTGGTGGTGCACCCGCAGGAGATCTTCTGGCTGGCGGGCCTGCTGGTGATCGCCGCCCTGCTGCTGTTCTTCGTCACCGGCGTCGCCGGCCGCGTGTGGTGCGGCTATTTCTGCTTCCAGACCCTGTGGACCGACGTCTACATGCTCATCGAACGCCTGGTGCAGGGCGAGCGTCCCGCACGCATCCGGCTGGCCAAGGCGCCTTGGGGGGCGGCCAAACTCCTCAAGCTGGGCGTGACCCATGCGCTGTGGCTGGCGGTGGCTTTCGCCACCGGCCTGAGTTTCACGTTGTACTGGGCCGACGCGCCGTCGCTTGTGAGCCGTTTCTTCGCCGGCCAGGCGCCGTTTTCGGCCTATGCGACCACCTTGCTGCTGACAGCGACCACCTACGTGTTCGCCGGCCTGGCGCGCGAACAGGTGTGCACCTATATGTGTCCCTACGCGCGTTTCCAGAGCGTGATGTTCGACCGCGACACGCTGATCGTGTCCTACGACCGTGTCCGCGGCGAAGGCTCGAACGGGCGGCATAAGCCGGGCCGTGAGCTCAAGGGACGCGAGGCGCGGCAGGCGGCCGGCCATGGCGATTGCATCGATTGCGGCTATTGCGTGCAGGTCTGCCCGACCGGCATCGACATTCGTGACGGACTGCAGGTCGAGTGCATACATTGCGCGCTGTGCGTCGATGCCTGCGACGGCATCATGGATCGGCTCGGCTGGCCGCGCGGGCTGGTGGGCTACACCTCGCAGAATGCGCTCGAAGGCGGTCGTACCCGCTTGCTCAAGCCCAAGACGCTGGGCTACGGCGCGGCGCTGCTGGTTGCGGCGATCCTGCTGGTACGCAGCGTCGCCGGGCATCCGGCCTTCGACGTCACCGTGCGCCAGACGCGCAATCCGCTGAGCGTGACCTTGTCCAGCGGCGAGGTGCAGAACCGCTATGCCGTCACCGTCGACAACACCTCGGGCCGGACGTTACGGTTGCGGCTGGTGCTGGACGGCCTGCCCGGCGCGCGGATGACGGTACTGCCGAGTGCCGACATACGTCTGCGCCCCGAGGCGCGCCGGACGGTATACGTGAAAGTGAGGCTGACGCCCGAATCGGGCCAGGCGCGGCGCATGACGTTCCGTTTCCGCCTGCTGCCCAGCGGCGAGGCGGCGCCGGAACCCATCAACGTGCCGACCCAGTTCTACGCGAGGTAGCGCGGCGATCATGCATGGCGAGGCCCTTACCCATGGTCTGCTCCTGACGCTCGGCGGCGGCGCCCTGCTGGCGTTCGTCGCGTTCCTGTTGCTGTATCGGCTGACGCGGCTGCGCGGCAAGCAGATCGGGCTGCTTGTGGCGCTCGGCGTCACGCTGCTGTACGCGCCCTTCGCCGTGCTTCGCTGGCAGGGGCTCGACGTGCTGGCGATCCATCTGGCGCTGTACTGGGTGATTCCCTACGGGCTCGGCATCATCACCACGCACCGCGAGGGCCACCGGGAGCTGCACGTGGGCAAACGCTGGTTCCAGTGGGCGCCGGCCGTCATCGTCGGGTTCCTGGGCCTGGTCGCGCTGGTCGATGCCGTCATCATCAGCTTCGCCGAAAACGGCGTGCCGACTGGGCTCGCGGCACGCATCCTGCCCGTCGTGGGCGGCGACGTACAGGTGCATTCGGCCTTCCCCGGCATGGTCGCGCACGACTATCAGACGCGCAGCGAGGATTACGCTGCCTACCAGCGTCGCCTGCAGGCGCAGAAGGCGCTGGGCTGGCAGGTGCGCAAGGGCTTTATCGACCCGCCGCTGGCGGGGCGCGACGCCGTGTTCCAGGTGCAGGTGCGCGACCACAGCGGCCAGCCGCTGGTTAATGCCGTCATCGCCGGCAGTTTCATGCGTCCCTCCAATGCCGGCGAAGACCAGCGCTTCGTCATGCGCGAAGTCGGTCCGGGGCTTTACCGTGCGCTGATCCGCCTGCCCAAACCGGGCAACTGGGAACTGCTGTTGGACATACGCCGTGGCGATGCCTTGTACGAGCTGCGCGGGCTGACCCAGGCCGGCGCGTCAGCGGACGCCGGTTGAGGGCGGGGGCGCCTTGCCACACAAACGGTCGGGCGTTGATACTGTGGGCGTCGGCTTTCGCGCATCGGTCCCGATCATGGCGTTCCTGAATTCCGCCCCGTGACAGCCCGCAACTCCAATGCCCAGGCTGCCGCCCAGAGCTGTTACCACTGCGGTCTGCCCGTGCCGAGAGGTGCGTCCTACGACGTCGAGATCGACGGCGTGTCGCGGCCCATGTGCTGTCCGGGTTGTCGGGCGGTGGCGCAGGCCATCGTCGACGGCGGCCTGCAGGACTACTATCGGCACCGCACGGCGATGCCGGACGGACGCAGCGAACCCCTGCCCGAAATTCTCGATGAACTGCGGTTGTACGACCGGCCCGAGGTACAGCGGACGTTCGTTCGCGCCGGCGAGGGCGAGGTGCGCGAAGCCTCGCTGATCCTCGAGGGCATCACCTGCGCGGCCTGCGTGTGGCTCAGCGAACGTCACGTCGGCGAGCTGCCGGGCGTGCTCGATTTCCGCGTCAACTACACCACGCACCGCGCGCGGCTGAAGTGGGACGACTCACGCGTACACCTCAGCGGGATACTCGAAGCCATCGCCGCCATCGGCTATCGCGCCCACCCGTTCGATCCCGCGCGTCAGGAAGCGCTGCAAAAACGCGAACGCGCGCAGATGCTCAAGCGACTGGCGGTGGCCGGCCTGGGCATGATGCAGGTCATGATGGTCGCCGTGGGCTTGTATGTCGGGCACGACCAGGGCATGGAGGCCGACATCCGCGGCTTGCTGCGCTGGGTCAGCCTGGCCTTCGCCACGCCGGTGGTGTTCTATGCCGCGCAGCCGTTTTTCGTTTCGGCCTGGCGCGATCTGCGCCGTCGGCGCCTGGGCATGGACGTGCCCGTGTCGCTGGCCGTGGGTGCGGCCTACGCGGCCAGCCTGACGGCGACGCTGGCGGGTGCCGGCGAGGTCTACTTCGATTCCGTCACCATGTTTGTGTTCTTTCTGCTGCTGGGGCGTTTTCTGGAAATGCTCGCGCGCCATCGCGCGGGACAGGCTGCGGAGGAGCGCGTGCGCCTGCAGCCGACCGGTGCGCGGCGCCTCGATGCGCAGGGGGGCGAGGAGTGGGTGCCGGCAGGCGAACTGGTGCCCGGCGACCGGGTGCGCGTGCGGCCCGGCGAGACGCTGCCGGCCGACGGTCGCATCGAGAGCGGTGCGAGCAGCGTGGACGAGTCCCTGTTGACCGGCGAATTCCAGCCACACCGGCGTGGCGCGGGAGATGCCGTGATCGGCGGATCGATCAACGTCGAAAGCCCGCTGGTCGTCCGTGTGGAGCGCGTCGGCGAGGAAACCGTGCTGGCCTCGATCGTGCGGCTGCTCGACCGCGCGCTGGCCGACAAGCCCGAGATGGCACGGATGGCGGACCGGGTGGCCGGCTGGTTCGTCGGTGCGCTGCTGATCGTCGCCGCCGGGGTGTTCGCGGCCTGGTGGTGGATCGACGCGTCCCGCGCGTTCTGGATCACGCTGGCGGTGCTGGTGGTGACCTGTCCTTGCGCCCTGTCGCTGGCGATGCCGACGGCGCTGGCGGCGGCGACCGGCTCGCTCACCCGCCTGGGCCTGCTGGTCACGCGCGGACATGCGATCGAAACCCTGGCCCGCTGTACGCACATCGCCTTCGACAAGACCGGTACGCTGACCTGCGGCGAGCCCGAACTGCTGGCCGTCGAGACGCTGGGTGCGAGCGATGCGGAGTCCTGCCTGCGGCTGGCAGCGGCGCTGGAGCAGGCCTCGGAACACGCCGTAGCGCATGCCCTGCGGCAGGCGTGTCCGCACGCCCCGTTCGCAAATGAGCTGCGTGCCGAGCCGGGGCTGGGGGTCGAGGGGGTGATCGACGGCCGGCGTCTGCGCATCGGGCGTCCCGAATGGGTGCGCGGCCTGGGCGTTACGCCGCCGGCGCCGGCGGCGGTCGAGCCTGGCGACATCGAGGTACTGCTGGCCGACGAGGCCGGCATGCTGGCGCGTCTTCGGTTGCGGGATCGATTGCGCCCCGAAGCGGCGCAGGTCGTCGCGCAACTGCGCGCGCTGGGCGTGACGCCGTTGCTGCTCAGCGGCGATGCGCCGGAGGCGACGCGCCATACGGCAGGGCTGCTGGGCATCGAAGATGCGCGCGGCGGCTTGGCGCCGGAGGACAAGCTCGCGGCGATACGCGCGCTGCAAGGGCAGGGCGCGGTGGTGGCGGCGTTGGGCGACGGCGTCAACGACGCGCCGGTGCTGGCCGGCGCTCAGGTCTCGGTGGCGATGGCCGGCGGCGCGCAGCTGGCGCAGGCGGGTGCCGACATGGTGCTGCTGTCCGACCGGCTCGAACGTCTGCCCGCGGCGTTCGTTGTCGCGCGGCGTACACTGAGGATCGTGCGGCAGAACCTGTCCTGGGCGGTCCTGTACAACGTCGTGGCGGTGCCGCTGGCGGCGGCCGGCCTGGTGGCGCCGTGGATGGCGGCGATCGGCATGTCCGCGAGTTCGCTGATAGTGGTGGTCAACGCGCTGCGTCTGCGTGACTTGCCGGGCGAGAGTGGGCGCGAGCGGGAGGTGACGGAGTGAGCGTGCTCTATTTGCTGCTGCCTCTGGCGCTGCTGCTCGGCGCGGTGGTCATCGCCGCTTTCGTATGGACGGTGCGCAGTGGCCAGTACGACGACTTGGATGGGCCGCCGCAGCGCATGCTCATGGATGATGACGACCCGCGACTGCCGGATCGCAGGGAGGCGCGCTTGAAGCGGCGCCGGTCCGACGCTAGCATCGATGACAAAGACGGGGGAGAGGGGCCGCAATGAACCTGCAGAACATACCGTTGATGGTGATCGTCGCGCTGGTCGTGATGGGCTGGGCGAGTTTTCTGTCGGTCCTGTTCGTCAACTGGTAGCCGATCGGACATGAAAAAGCCGTTGCCCGCGGTAGCGGACAACGGCTTTCGTTTGCGCGTGGCTGGGCTTGCCCTTAAGCGGCGATCGCGCCCTTGAGCTTGCGCATGGCGTTGTTTTCGAGCTGGCGGATGCGTTCGGCGGAGATGCCGTAGACGTCGGCGAGCTCGTGCAGCGTGGCCTTGGGCTCGTTCAGCCAGCGGCGCGTGATGATGTCGCGGCTGCGATCGTCCAGCGCGGCCAGTGCGGACTTGAGGCGCGTTTCGTGATGCTCGGCCCAGTCGTCCGCTTCCAGCTTCGACGCCGGGTCGGGGCGCTCGTCGCTGAGATAGGCGGCGGGCGAGAAGCTGCGTTCGTCGCTATCTTCCGGCTCGGGATCGAAGGCCATGTCGTGGTTCGACAGGCGCGCCTCCATCTCCATCACTTCCTTGGGGCTGACCCCCAGGTCGTTGGCGACGGTTTCGACTTCTTCGCGGTTCAGCCAGCCGAGGCGCTTCTTGGCGCCGCGCAGGTTGAAGAACAGCTTGCGCTGGGCCTTGGTCGTGGCGACCTTGACGATGCGCCAGTTGCGCAGGATGAACTCGTGGATCTCGGCGCGGATCCAGTGCACGGCGAAGGACACGAGACGTACGCCGACATTGGGATCGAAGCGCTTGACCGCCTTCATCAGGCCGATGTTGCCTTCCTGGATCAGGTCGCCCAGCGGCAGACCGTAGCCGCTATAGCCGCGTGCGACCTGCACCACGAAGCGCAGGTTGTGCAGCACGAGCTTGCGTGCTGCCTCCAGATCGTTGTTTTCGCGCAGGGAGAACGCCAGCGATCGCTCGTCCTCGACGGACAGTACCGGCATGCGATAAACCGTTGAAATGTAGCTGTCGAGGCTGCCGGAAGCGATGACCGGCAAACTGTTCTGTGCGGAAATCAGTTGTTTGCTCATTCTGTGTAGGTCCTCCCAATGCCAGGTCGGGCCATAGGTGTCTACATATGGACGTTAAATATCGCGGCTTGGTTCCGTGTTTACAAGCGTCTTTGCGCAGATTTACGCTGCTTGCGCGTGCCGCAATGCCCGATCACTAAATTCATTACAAGAATTATACCAGATCTGGTTCAGCTGGGCTCGATATCGCGTAGGTGGCGCCCTACGGCGATCCACGAGCCGCCCAGGCCGAGCAATACGCTCAAACCAAGCAGGCGTAGGCTGGAAGCGGGGTCCAGGCCGATCAGGGTGAACGAGCTGGCATACAGGCCGGAGAGGTGCTGCACGGGGCCGGCCAGCAGGGCAATGGCGAGTCCGACCAGCAGCAGTGCCAGCAGCCCGCCGAGCAGGCCCAGCCAGAAGCCGCCGTAGAGGAAGGGGCGGCGAATGAAGGCATTGGTGGCGCCGATCAGCTTGGCGACTTCGATTTCGCGGCGCCGGTTGAGGATGTCCAGGCGAATGGTGTTGCCGACGACCAGCAGCACGGCGATGCCGAGCATGCCGCCGATCACCCACACGGCACGCTGAGCGATGTCCACGATGGCGTAGAGCCGCTGCACCCAGGCCAGGTCGAGGCGCGCCTCGGCGACTTCGGGCAGTTGCTGCAGTCGTTGCTGCAGCGCTTCGACGTGTGCGCTGTCGCCGCCCTGCAGCTTGGGATAGACGACGATCACCGGCGGCAACGGGTTGCTGCCGAGGGCGTCCAAGGTATTGCCGAAGCCGGAGTATTTGCGGAACTCGGCCAGCCCTTGAGACGGCGTGATCGCCTGAGTCTTGGTGATCTCGGGCCAAGTGTCCAGCTTCAGGCTCAGGGTCTGCAGGGCATCGTTGTCGACCGAGCGTTTGAGAAACAGCGAGATCTGTACGCCCTGATCGAGTCCGCCGACTACGCTCTGCAGGTTTTGCAGCACGACGTACAGCCCGCTGGGCAGTGCCAGCGCAATGCCGATCACGGCGACGGTCATGGCGCTGGAGCTGGCGTTGCGGTAGAGCTTGCCGAGGCTGAACAACAGGGCGCGTGCGTGGTTCAGGAACCAGGTGTCGAGCGCGACCGGCGTGCGCGGGCGTTGCGGGCGCCGGCGCGGTGCCGGCTCGCGGTTCGTCGCACTGCTGCGGTGCGGCTGTCTGGGCGTGGCCTGGCGGCGTGGGCGTCTCATCGGTGCGGCACCGTCGGGTTGGGGTCGTCGGCCAGCCGTCCGGCGTAAAGCGGGACCACGCGCTTGTCCATGATGCGGATCAGTTCGAGATCGTGGCTGGCGATGAGTACGGTGACGCCGACGCGATTGAACTCGTCGAACAAGGTCATGATTTCCAGCGACAATTCAGGATCGAGATTGCCGGTGGGTTCGTCGGCCAGCAGGATGGACGGCTTGTTCACCACCGCGCGGGCAATGCCGACGCGCTGCTGCTCGCCGGTGGACAGAGTGATGGGCAGGGCGCGCTCCTTGTGCAGCAGGCCGACCTTGTCCAGCGCGGCGCGCACGCGGCGGTTGATCTCCTGGTGGCGCAGCCCCGCGATCACCAGCGGCAGAGCGACGTTGTCGCCCACCGTGCGGTCGTAGAGCAGATGGTGATCCTGGAAGATGATGCCCATGCGGCGACGGAAGTAGGGCACGCGGCGGTTGCTGACCGCGGCCAGGTTCTGCCCGGCGACGACGATCTGTCCGCGCGAGGGGCGTTCGATGATCGCGATCAGCTTGAGCAGCGTGCTCTTGCCGGCCCCTGAATGGCCGGTGAGGAAGGCCATCTCGCCGTCGTCGATCTCGAGGTTGACGTCTGCCAGCGCCTCCTGGCCGGTCGGGTAGCGCTTGACGACATGTTGCATCAGGATCATCGGGCGGCTTCGCCTTCGGCCAGCAGCGCGGAAACGAACTCGTCGGCGTCGAACACGCGCAGGTCCTCGAGCTTTTCGCCGACGCCGATGAAGCGGATCGGGATGCCGAACTGCTGCGCCATGGCGAACACGATGCCGCCCTTGGCGGTGCCGTCGAGCTTGGTCACCGTGATGCCGCTCAGGCCCAGCGCGGCGTTGAATTCGCGGGCCTGGTTGAGCGCGTTCTGGCCGATGCCGGCGTCGACCACCAGCATGACCTCGTGCGGCGCTTCGGCGTCGAGCTTGCCGAGCACGCGTTTGACCTTCTTGAGCTCCTCCATGAGGTTGGTCTGCGTGTGCAGGCGGCCGGCGGTATCGGCGATCAGCACGTCGATGCCGCGCGCCTTGGCGGCCTGCAGGCCGTCGTAGATCACCGAGGCACTGTCCGCGCCGCTGGCCTGCGCGATGACGTCGACGCCGTTGCGTTCGCCCCAGGCCTGCAGCTGTTCGACGGCGGCGGCACGGAAGGTGTCGCCGGCGGCCAGCAGTACCGAACGTCCTTCGGACTTCAGGTGCATGGCCAGTTTGCCGATGGTGGTGGTCTTGCCGGCGCCGTTGATGCCGACCATGAGGATCACGTAGGGCCGCTTGGCCGTGTCGACGGCCAGCGGCCGGCTGACCGGGCGCAGGATGTCGGCCATGTTCTCGTGCAGCGCGGAGAACAGCGCCTCGGCGTCGCCAAGTTGCTTGCGGCGTACGCGGGCGGTGAGGTCGTCGATGATGCGTGAGGTGGCCTCGATGCCGACGTCGGCCATGAGCAGACGGGTTTCCAGTTCTTCCAGCAGTTCGGCGTCGATGGCCTTTTTGCCGAGGAACAGGCCGCCAACGCCTTCCGTGAGTCCGCGTCCGGTCTTGGACAGGCCGGAACGTAGGCGCGAGAATAGCCCCGTTTTGCGCGCCGGAGCCGATTCGCTTTCCGTGTTTGCGGGCGCAGGAGCAGGCGGCGCGGCCTGCTCGGCTACGGCTGCTACGGGCGCCTCGGCGGCCGAGTCGCCGGCTTCGTGCGGAGGCTCCGTGGCAGTCTCGGGCGGCGACTTTCGCGCCTCCTCCGCAGCCTTGGCGGCGTCCTGCTGATCGGCGGATTGGTCGGATTTGTTGCGACGTAGAAAACCGAACATGATGGCTTCGGTGCTGACCGGTCTCAAAGGGGTATACATGCTAACAGTTGCGGCAGTTTGGCGTAATCCGTGGGCGCTGTCGCCGCGTGCGGGAGAGCGAACGTGCGCATGAAGAAGCGCAAGACAGGCGCCGGCGCGCGAACAGGCGCATCCAATCAGTTGCGCATCATCGGCGGCGAGTGGCGCGGTCGGCGCCTGCGTTTCCCCGATGCGACCGGCCTGCGCCCGACCGCCGACCGTGTGCGCGAAACCCTGTTCAACTGGCTGCAGGGGCGGGTGTACGGTCGGCGTTGCCTGGATCTGTTTGCCGGCAGCGGTGCGCTGGGCTTCGAGGCCGCCTCGCGCGGCGCGGGCGAGGTCGTCATGGTCGAGGCTTCGCCCAAGGTGGCCGAGGCGCTGCGCGCCAATGCCGAATTGCTCGGCGCGGACGCCGTGCGTGTGGAGGCACGGCGCGCGGAGGCGTTTCTGCAATCGGCCCCGCAGGGCTTCGACGTGGTGTTCCTCGATCCGCCCTTCGGCAAGGGTTTGCTGGAACCGGCGCTGCGCGAATTGGCCGGTGGCGGTTGGTTGAATACGAACGGGTGTCTTTACATCGAGTGTGAGGCCGAGTTCGGCGAACCCGAGTTGCCGGCCGGCTACGAATTCCTGCGGCGCGGTCGGGCCGGGCAGGTGGCTTATTTCCTGGCCGTAAAACCATCAGCGACGAACGATGTCGAATGATGCACCGTCCGCGGACGTTGTGGCGGGTGGCATACGCGAGCCGATGGCGTAGGCTGTCGGTCACGCTATCGGGTAGTCCGGAGAACCAGGTTTCATGAACGATTGGCTCATATTGTCGGGCGCCGCGGCGGCGCTACTGCTGCTGGCAGCGCTGTGGGGATTGATGCGTGTGCGGGCGTTGCGCGCCCAGCTCGAACAGGTCGGCGCGCAGTTGGAAGCACTGGAAACTGCCCGCCGCGAGGCGGATGCGGAAGCGTCCCGCCGGCAGGCGGCCGAAGCCACGCTGGCGACCCGGCTCGAAGCGCGCGACGAGACGATCGAGGGCTTGCGGCGCGAGTTGGCCGAGCGCGAGCAGCAGATCGCCCGGGATCGCGCCGAAATCGGCTTGCTCAAGACGCAGGGGGCGGAACTCAACGAGCGCTTGAGCCAGGAGCGCAAGGCCGCCGATGAGAAGTTGGCCCTGCTGGAAGAGGCGCGCAGCAAGCTCGCCGATGCCTTCAAGGCGCTGTCCTCGGATGCCCTCGAGCGTAACAACGCTTCTTTCCTAAAGCTTGCGCAGGAAAATCTGCAGCGTTTCCAGGAAGGCGCTCGCGGCGATCTGCAGCAGCGCCAGAAGGCTATCGAGCAGCTCACCCAGCCGATTCGCGAGCGTCTGGAGAAATTCGACGGCAAGCTCGAAGAGATGGAAAAAACCCGCCACGGCGCCTACAGCGCGCTTACCCAGCAGGTCGACGACCTGCTCAAGGTCCATCTGCCGCAGCTGCATCGGGAGACCGCCGACCTCGTCAAGGCACTGCGCCAGCCCCAGGCGCGCGGGCGCTGGGGCGAAGTGCAGCTTCGGCGGGTGGTCGAAATGGCCGGCATGCTGGAGCATTGCGATTTCGACGAACAGGTCAGTCAGACCACCGACGGCGGCAACCGGCTGCGTCCCGATCTCATCGTGCACCTGCCCGGCGGGCGCCAGGTCGTGGTGGACGCCAAGGCGCCGGTCGAAGCCTACCTCGAAGCCGTCGAGGCGCAGGACGAAGCCACGCGAGCCCAGTCGCTGGTGCGTCACGCGCGGCAGGTGCGCGACCACGTCACCGCGCTCGGCAAGAAGGCCTATTTCGACCAGTTCGACCCCACGCCCGAGTTCGTCGTCCTCTTCGTGCCCGGCGAGGCGTTCTTCTCCGCCGCGCTCGCCCAGGATCCGACGCTGATCGAATACGGCGCGGAAAGCCGCGTCATTCCGGCCAGCCCCACCACGCTGATCGCTTTGCTCAAGGCCGTCTCCTACGGCTGGCGCCAGGAGGCCTTGGCGCAGAACGCGGCCGAGGTTGCCGCGTTGGGCAAGGAACTCTACGAGCGCATCGGCACGCTGGCCGAGCACTGGGGCAAGGTCGGCAATCGCCTCAACCAGGCCGTGGAAGCCTACAACAGCTCGGTCGGCACCCTTGAGCGCCGTGTGCTGCCCAGCGCCCGCAAGTTCCGCGATCTGCAGGCCGTCGCCGCCAACCGCGAGATCGACTCGCTGGCGCCGCTGACGCACGAGACGCGTCCGTTGACGGCGCCGGAGATGCTGGCGGGGAGCGATGCGCCGGAGCAGCCCGAGAGCTGAGCTGCCGGCGACTACGTCGCTGCTGTCGACCGCTGCGTTTCCGTCGGTGCGTGGCCGAAGCGGCGCGAATAGGCGCGTGAAAAGGCCGCGACGCTGCCGAAGCCGACGTGTGCCGCGGTCGCTTTGACGCGACCGCCCTGAATGATCGCGCGCCGCGCCAAGGTCAGGCGCCAATGCGTGAGATAGGCGCCCGGCGTCGTGCCGACCGTATCGCGGAACAGCGCCATGAAACGGCTGCGCGACATACTGGCCAGGTCGGCGAGATCGTCGATGCGCCAGCTGTGCGCCGGTGCATCGTGTATGGCGACCAGCGCGCGGTGCAGCGTCGGGTGCGACAGGCCGGCAAGCAGGCCGGGGACCGTGGTGCCCTGATCGATCGCATGGCGCAGCAGCATGAGTACGATCACTTCGCTCAGGCGCTCGAGCGCGGCCTCGCGGCCGCAGCGTGTATCCGAAGCCTCTGCGACAAAGGCCTCGGTGATCGCACGCAATTCCGGCCGCTCTTCCAGGTCGACCTCCAGGTGTTTCGGGAGCGCGCCGATCAGCGGGTTGCCGGTCCCGCCGAATTCGACCACCGCACTCGCCAGCACCGTCCCCGCGACGGCGAGTTCTACGGCACCACCTGCAGCGAAAATCAGCCGGGCGGCGCGGCCGTCGCTCCCGGACAGGACCAGCAAGGTCGCGTCGCCGGAGGGCTCGGCCGGGGCATTCACGCAGACCGAGAGATCGAAGGTTTTGACGAAAGCCGAAAGCCGGTCGAACTTTTGTGTGTCCATGAGACTCTTGGGCATGAGTTTTGGAATTATTTTGCTTTAGAGCATGGGAGGCTTGTCTCGATCCGTCAATGACGGATGAACCCTATAACTTCAGACAGGAGTTCCACCATGCTTGTTCCCCGCCAAAATGCCCCCGACCTGTCCGTGCAAACCCTGGAACACGGGTTTTTCGATCTTGCGGCCGAAAAGCCCGTGCGCCTGACCCTGGTGTGCTTCTATCGGGGACTGCATTGCCCGATTTGCGCGACGTATCTGCAGGAACTTGAACGCCTGACGCCGGCGTTTGCGGAACGCGGCGTAAGCACGATCGCGATCAGTTCCGACGATGGGGAACGCGCGCGTGCGATGGCCGACAAGATCGGTGCGCACGATCTTCGCATCGGCTACGGGTTGTCGCTGAGCATGGCCAGGGACTGGGGGCTCTACATCTCGACATCGCGCGGCACGACCTCGATCGGTATCGAAGAGCCGCCGTTGTTCTCGGAACCCGGCCTGTTTCTCATTCGCCCGGACGGTTCGATCTATTTCATTTCGGTGCAATCGATGCCCTTCGTGCGGCCTAAGTTCTCGGAGATGCTGCAGGCCTTGGATTTCGTCATCAAGAACGACTACCCGGCGCGCGGCGAATACACCGGCGCGGTGTGATCCGTCAGCGCCGGCGCCGTGAATGGTTCGAATCACGATGCCCTCTGGCCTATGCTGGACGCTAGAGCCGGTTCACGCTATTGAGTAGCTCCGGCAGCGCCTCACTCAGTAGCGTGAGCAGGCCATAGGCCAAGGTGGAGAGCCGGTGATGGAACTTCAGGGCAGAACGGCGTTGGTGACCGGATCGACGGACGGAGTCGGGCGGGTGGTGGCACAACGTCTGGGCGAGGCGGGTGCTCGCGTGCTGGTGCATGGGCGAGACGTACGCCGCGGCAAGGCAGTCGTCGCGGCCATCGAGGCGGCGGGTGGTCAGGCCGGATTCCTCGCCGCGGATTTCGCCTCGCTGGCGCAGGTCCGGAACCTCGCAGATGCGGTGAAGCAGGCAACCGACGGACTGGATATCCTGATCAACAATGCCGGCATCGGTTTCGGCGCGCGCGGGGCCGGACGCGAACTGAGCGCCGACGGCATCGAACTGCGCTTCGCCGTCAACTACGTCGCCGGCTTCCTGCTCACCGAATCGCTGTTGCCTCTGCTCGAGGCCAGCGCGCCGGCACGCATTGTCAACGTGGCTTCGGCGGGGCAGTGCGCGATCAATTTCGAGGACGTGATGCTGGAGCGCGGTTACGACGGCCAGCGCGCCTATTGCCGGAGCAAGCTGGCACAGATCCTCTACACCTTCGACCTCGCGCAGCGGCTTGCCGGTCGCGGCGTATCCGTCAATTGTCTGCATCCGGCAACCTATATGGACACCACCATGGTGCGCGAGTCCGGCATTGCGCCGTGGAGCAGCGTCGAAGACGGTGCGGAAGCGATCCTGCGGCTTGCCGTATCGCCCGATCTGGAGGGCGTGAGCGGACGTTATTACAACGGTCTGAACGAAGAGCGGGCGCATGAACAGGCCTACGATGACGAGGCGCGCGAAAGGCTGCGCAAGCTCAGCTTGCGGCTATGCGGACCGGCCGATTGAGGCGGCTGAAGTCCGTTTTCATCGTCGCCTCAGCCGGTATGATGGGCTCTGTGTCGAATTACGTATTAAAGAAATCATGAGGTGTTCGTGATCGAAATCGTAGAGGTGAATCTGGCGCTGTCGGCACATGCCGATGCGCTGCTGGCGATGATGTCGGGCTATTCGCTCGATGCGATGGGGGCTGGCAAGCCCTTGCCTGACGTGGTGAAGGCGGAACTGGTGCCGCGTTTGCGCGAACGCAGCGATTATCTGGGTGTGTTGGCGTTCGAGGGGGAGGAGCCGGCCGGTCTGGCGCACGGCTTCGAGGGTTTTTCGACTTTCATGGCGCGGCCGCTGCTGAACGTCCACGACGTGTTCGTGACGCCGGCGCACCGGGGGCAGGGCCTTGCGCCGCGCATGCTGGCGCGGCTCGAAGAGCTGGCGCGCGAACGCGGCTGCGGCAAGCTGACGCTCGAAGTGCTGGAGTCCAACGTTCCGGCGCAAGCGGCGTACCGCAAGTTCGGCTTCGAGGCCTACATGCTCGACCCGAAGACGGGACGGGCGCTGTTCTGGGAGAAGAAGCTGGTCTGAGGTCGGGGGGCGGGGTTGACGTGATCGCGTTCGCGATATTCTTTCTGTGCGTGGTGGCTGTCATCGGTCTGTTGATGGCCGGCGGCGGTGATCGCCCCGGGCGCCGAAAGGCCACCGTGCGGAAGCTGCCTGCAAAGAAGGCTGGAGCCGGTTTGCGGGTGAATCGAGGCCAGCTCGACCGCAAGGATCTCTATTACGACCCCAAGCAGTTCCGCCGTCCGCGCAGATAGCCGGGTTCCGGCGAACTCAGCTGGTGCGCGCGCGCAGATGGGCGTTGAGGCGGCGCTCCAGCAGGCGGAAGCCGTTGATGAGCACGAAAGAAATGATCAGGTAGATCACCCCGGCGGCGAGGAAGATCTCTACGGGCGTATAGGTGACGGCAATGATGGTGCGTGCGGCGCCGGTGATGTCGAGCAGGGTGATGGTGCTGGCCAGGGCGCTGCCCTTGAGCATCAGGATGACTTCGTTGGTGTACGCCGGCAGCGCGAGGCGGAAGGCGCGCGGGATGACGATGCGCCGGTACAGCCGCAGGCCGCTCATGCCCAGCGCGCGGGCGGCTTCGAGCTCGCCGTGCGGGATGGCCTGGATGGCGCCGCGCAGGATCTCGGCGGTGTAGGCCGAGGTGTTGAGCGTGAAGGCGATGATGGCGCACCAGTAGGCCTGCCCGAGCACCGGCCACAGGAAACTCTGGCGAACGGCCTCGAACTGCGACAGGCCGTAGTAGACGAGGAATATCTGCACCAGCAGCGGCGTGCCGCGGAAGAAGAAAATGTAGCCGTAGGGCAGCAGGCGCACCCAGGTGCGCTCGGACACGCGCATCACGGCCATGGGCACGGCGATCATCAGCCCGAGCACGCAGGACAGCGCGACGAGCTGCAGGGTGACGACGGCGCCGCTGAGCAGCTGCGGCAGGTTGTCCCAGATGACGGCGTAGTTCATGTGCGGGCCCGTTGCATGCCGCGGTTGGCGTTGCGCTCCAGCCAGGTGATGCCGACTGTGGCGACGACCGTGAGCAGCAGGTAGATCAGGGCGGCGACAGCATAGAAGGTGAATGCTTCCTTGGTCTGGCTGACGGCGATGGCGGTGTTGCGCATCAGGTCGTTGGCGCCGATCACGGAGATCAGCGCGGTGTCCTTGAGCAGGGCGAGGAACAGGTTGCCCAGCGGCGGCAGCGCGAGGCGCCAGGTCTGCGGCAGCACGATGCGGCGGAAGACCAGCAGGCGGTGCATGCCCATGGCTTGGGCCGCTTCGATCTGGCCGTAGGGGATGGCGTCGATGGCGCCGCGCACGACCTCGGAGGCATAGGCGCCGTACATGAAGCCGAGCGCCGCGGTGCCGGCCAGGAAGGGGCTGAGTTCGATATAGCCCGAGTAGCCGAACAGGCCGGCGATCTTCATCAGCACGACGGACGCGCCGAAGTAGACCAATAGGATGGCGAGCAGCTCGGGAATCCCGCGCACGATGGTGGTGTAGCCGGCGGCGAGCCAGCGCGCCGGTGCGAAGCGCGAGCGGGTGGCGGTGGCACCGATCAGGCCGAGCACGACCGCAACGGCCATGGCGGCCAGCGATAGTTCGGCGGTCACGAGGGTGCCCGCGAGCAGGAGATTGCCGAAGCCTTGCAGGTCGATCATGGCTGTGGGCGGATGTGTGCCTGGTTAGAAGCCGGGACGCGCGGGGCGCATCCCGGCCGGCGCATCAATAGATGCTGAAAGGGAAGTACTTGTCGTTGATCTTCTTGTAGGTACCGTCGGCGATGATCGCCGCCAGCGCCTTGTTCAGCTTCTCGCGCAGCGCGTTGTCGCCCTTGCGCACGGCAATGCCGATCTTGTCGCCGCTGTAGACGGGCTGGCCCATGAACTCGTAGGCCTGGCCCTCCTTGGACTTGAGCCAGTTATAGGTGACGTACTTGTCGGCCAGGATGGCGTTCAGACGGCCGTTGGCCAGGTCCAGGTTGGCGTTTTCCTGGGTGTCGTAGAGCTTGACGGCGACCACGCCCTTCATGTGCTGGTCGAGCCACTGCGCGGCGATGGTTGCGCGCTGGGCACCGACGGTCATGCCCTTCATCGCGGTGGCGGTGGGTTCGAAGGGGTGCGCCTTGGGGCCGACGAACTGCAGCTTGTTCGAGTAATAGGGATTGGTGAAGGACACGGCCTTCTCGCGCTCGGGCGTGATCGACATGCTGGCGACGATAGTGTCGAACTTGTGCGCCAGCAAGGCGGGAATGATGCCGTCCCAGGCCTGGGTGACCCACACGCACTTGACCTGCATCTGCTTGCACAGCGCGTTGCCGACGTCGATATCGAAGCCGCCGACGCTGCCGTCCTTGTTGATGTAGTTGAACGGAGGATAGGCGCCCTCGGTGCCCATGCGGATCACGTCCTGGGCGTTGGCCGCGCCGGTGAAACTCAGCCCGAGCAGCGCGGCGATGAGCAGCTTGTAGATTTTCATTGTGTGTTTACCCCTTAGGTGCCGGCGATCTATTGAGTGCTCGCCAGGAACTGCCGGCAGCGTTCCGAACGAGGGTTGTCGAAGACCTCTGCGGGTGTGCCCTGCTCCTCGATGCGCCCCTGGTGCAGGAACACCACCTGCGAGGAGACGTCGCGGGCGAAGCGCATCTCGTGGGTGACGATGAGCATCGTACGCCCTTCCTCGGCAAGCCGGCGGATGACGCCCAGCACTTCGCCGACCAGTTCCGGGTCGAGCGCGGAGGTGGGTTCGTCGAACAGGATGACCTTGGGCTGCATGGCCAGCGCGCGGGCGATGGCGGCGCGCTGCTGCTGGCCGCCGGACAGGCTGACCGGGTAGGCGTCGCGCTTGTCGTAGAGCCCGACTTTCTGCAGCAGCGCCTCGGCCTGTTCGACGGCTTCGGCCTTGGCCTGCTTCCTGACCTGCGTGGGTGCCTCGACGACGTTCTGCAGGATGGTCATATGCGGCCAGAGATTGAAGCTCTGGAACACGAAGCCGAGTTGGGTGCGGAAGCGGTCGAGCTGCCGGGTGTCTGCGGCGTTGAGCGTACCGTCGCGCTGGCGTGCGAGCTTGAGTTCCTCGCCGTCGAGCACGATGCGGCCTTCGTTGGGGCGCTCCAGCAGGTTGATGCAGCGCAGCAGCGTGCTCTTGCCGGAGCCGCTGGAGCCGATGATCGAGATGGCGTCGCCGGCGTTCGCGGTGAGGTCGATGCCCTTGAGGACTTCGAGCCCGGCGTAACGCTTGTGGATGTTCTCGAGCTGTAGGACAGGAACTTGTCTGTTCACGCGTTCGTGATGCTTTATCGTTTGGACGCCACCGCAGGTTCGCGGCAGCCCGGCGTCCGTTTGTAGTCGACGCAGTGGTCATGGACAGGGCGGGCAGTCTTGCCAGTTGCCGTCACCATGTCAAGTTTCCGTAACACCGGCTGAAATGCCATCGTTGCCCCCCGATGACGCGGCGCACCGCGGGTTTGCCCGATTACCGTGCCGCGAAGCGCCGGTTTCGGCATTTTATGCTTGCCCGAGGGCTAATCGGGGCAAAGATCGGGCCAGTTGCGTTCGGCATCGCCGAAGGCCAGGAAGTGCGGGTTGAGCAAGGATTCCTTGGTGTTGTAGCGCAGGCGGCGGCCCTGGGTGTCGGTCAGCCGGCCGCCGGCCTCCTCGAGCACGCACTGCGCCGCGGCGGTGTCCCACTCGGAAGTCAGGCCGAGGCGCGGATAGAGATCGGCGCGACCCTCGGCGACCAGGCAGGTCTTGAGCGCGCTACCCATGCTGATGAACTCGTATTCGCCGATGCGTTCGAGCAGATCCTTGAGGTTGGGGCTGGCGTGCGAGCGCGAGCCGGCGATGACCGGCGGGGCGGCCGCGGGGCGCACGTGAATGTCGGTGCTGCCGCCGTCGGCATCGTGGCGGCGGGCGCCGAGTCCGTGTGCGGCTTCGTACGTGCTGCGCAGTGCGGGGGCGTAGACCACGCCGAGCAATGTGTCGTGTTCGTGCACCAACGCGATGTTGACGCTGAACTCGCCGTTGCGCTTGATGAATTCCCGGGTGCCGTCGAGTGGATCGATGAGCCAGTACGTGCGCCAGCTGGAGCGCACCGAGAACGGCACGGACTCCGATTCCTCCGACAGCACCGGGTAGTGGGGTTCGAGTTCCTGCAGGCGCTCGACGATGAGGCGGTGCGCGGCGTAGTCGGCGTCGGTGACGGGCGTCTTGTCGTCCTTCTGGCTGATGCCGAGGTCGACGTTTTCGTAGATGTCCATGATCGCGTGGCCGGCGGCTTCGGCGATTTCGATGACGGCGGGGAGCAGGTTGCGGAGCTGTTCGTGCGTGGGGGCGGTCATAGCTGTCCGTTGCGCAGGCGGTCTCGGGTCAGATAAAGCGCGGCGAGGGAGCGGGCTTCGCTGAAGTCGTCGCGATCGATGAGCGATTCGATGTCCTCCAGCGGCCAGGGCACGACCTCGATTTCCTCGGGCTCGTCGCCGGGTAGGCGCTGGGGGTAGAGGTCGCGGGCGAGCACGATGTGCGTGCAGTGGGTCATGTAGCCGGGAGCGACGCTGAGGGCGGTGAGCAGGCTGAGGTTGCGGCTGCCGTGACCGATTTCCTCCATGATCTCGCGGTTGGCGGCCTCGAGGATTTCTTCGCCCGCCTCGATCCGACCCTTCGGCAGGCCGAGTTCGTAGCGCTCGCTGCCGGCGGCGTATTCGCGGATGAGCAGCACGGTCTCGGTATCGAGCAGCGGCACGATCAGCACTGCGCCGCCGCTGCCGCCGGCGAGGCGTTCGTATTGCGTGCGCACCCCGTTGGCGAACTCCAGATCCAGGGCCTCGACACGAAAAATGCGGCTTTGGGCGACGATGCGGCTGTCGAGTATGCGGGGTTTTTCTGGCATGAGGCGAAGTATGCGGGCTGGTGGGGTTGGTCGCAATGTGATGTGGATCGGATGATCTTAGTTTATGACGGTTTGATGCGCCGTTTCCGTTCGTCAATCATTTCAAGCGCAAACAAGCTCGATCGCGCATTCGGTGTCGAGCCGGTCCGCCGTTCGATGAATGAGCTATCGCAAGAAGCGACGACGACCCCAAACATAAGAAGCGTCTTTTGAGTCATCATAAGCACGGAGAATCCGACAACGCGGCGCATCGCGATGCCCGCACCAGCACCCAAAATCCGAGGAATCAGCGTGGACACCGTATTCATCCGCGGCCTGCGGGTCGAAACCTGCATCGGCGTGTATGCCTGGGAGCAGCGCATCCGCCAGGCCCTGCGCGTCGACGTCGAGCTGGCGGCCGATGCCGCCCGTGCGGCGGCCAGCGACGATATCGACGATGCGGTGAACTACGCGCAGGTCGCCGAACGCCTGCGGGCGCTCGGCGAGGCGCAGCCGTGGAAACTGGTCGAGACCTACGCCGAGCGTGCCGCCGCCGCAATCCTGGAAGAGTTCGATACGCCCTGGGTGCGGGTGGCGGTGACCAAGGACGTGCGCCTGCCGCAGCGCACCGAGGTCGGCGTGGTGGTCGAGCGCGGTCAGAGGCCGCAGGCGAGCGCATGAGCGAGTCCCGCCTGCGTTTTCTGGGCACCGGGGATTCCGAGGCGATGCGCTTCTGGAACACCAACCTGATGCTGGAAGCCGGGGAGAGGCGCCTGCTGATCGACTGCGGCTACACCATCAAGTACGCCTTGCGCGATGCCGACCTGGCGGTGCCCGACATCGAGGCCATCCTCATTACCCACACCCATGCCGACCACGCTTACGGCCTGGAGCGCTTCGGCATCGAAACCCGCTACCGCTACGGCACGCGCGTGCGCCTGTATGCCGAGCCGGACGTGCTGCCGGCGCTGTGGCACGAAACGCTCAAGGGCAGCATGGGCTACAGCAGCGACGGCGAGAACCGGCTGGAGGATTTCTTCGACGTGGTACCCGTCGAAAACCACGCCTTCGAGTTCGCCGGCCACCGCCTGCGCACCTTCCCCACACTGCACACCGGCGGCATGGCGACCTACGGCGTGGAGATCGACGACCGCGTGATCTTCACCGCTGACAGCAAGCCGCTGCCCTGGATCGCCGAGGACCGCACGCAGCGCACCATCCTGCACGACTGCAGCCTGCAGGTGGACAACCCGGTGCATGCCACGCTCGACGAGCTCATCGCCTTCTATCCGCCCGAGGTGCGGCAGCGCATGTTTGCCATCCACTACGGCGACGATCTCGAGGCGCATCGCGCGACCATCGAGCGCGAACTCGGCGGCGTGGCCGAACAGGGCGCGAGTCTGGCGCTGTGAGTTCAGCGGTGCGCCGGCGCGGTTTCGTCATCGGCATCGGCAGCAACATCGCGCCGGAACGCAACGTGCCGCGGATCCTGCGAATGCTGCTAGCCGAGTTCGGGGCCCTGCGCATGAGTCGCATCCTGCGCACGCGGCCGGTGGGCATGACCTCGCAGGCGGAATTCCTCAATCTGGCGGTGTTCGTCGAGACCGATCTCGATGCCGCCGCGCTGAAAGCCGTGTGCAACCGGATCGAAACCGGGTTGGGCCGCGACCGCGACGATCCGGACAGCGCGCGCAAGGATCGCCCCGCCGATCTCGACATCCTGTTTCCAGTGATTCCGGGACAGATGCTCCGGCCGGTGGTCGAGGGCGACTATCAGCGACCCGTGTTGGCCGACCTGCTCAGCTTTCTGGGGCTCGGGCAGGCTCCCGACGGCCTGCCTGCCGGTGAGACGGTGGATCTCGACGGCATCTCAGCGGGCGAGGTGGCGGCCACCGTCGACTGGCAAGGCGGCGCCGGTGATGTAGTCGTTGTCGAGCAGGGCGCGTAGGGCGAGATAGATCGGTTCGGCGCCGCCCTCGCGACCGAGCGGCGTTTCGGCCAGGATCGCCGCGCGGGTGTCCTCGCCGTGCGTGGGTTGGAACAGGACCGGGCCGGGGCGGATGCAGTTGACCTTGATGTCGGGCGCGTAGCGCTGGGCGAAGGACAGGCTCAGGCTTTCCAGGCCGGCTTTGGTCGAGCAGTACAGGTCGAAGGCGGGGTTGGGGCGTTCGGCGAAGATGTCCGTGATGTGCACGATGTCGGCCGGCTGCGCCCGCGAGCCGCGCAGCAGTGGGGCCAGCTCGGTGTTGAGCAGCCAGGGTGCGAGCATGTGCACGGCGAAGAAGCGCTGGAACTGATCCACTGCAGCCTGGGTTTCGGTGTCGCTGGGGGCGAAGGCCGAGGCGTTGTGCACGACGGCGCGCAGGCGCGGCGCCGCTTCGCGCACCGCGGCGGCCAGCGCGAGCGCGCCGTCGGCACTGTCCAGCGCGCCGGGCAGTACCACGGCGCCGCGTTCGCGCAGTCTGGCGACGCCTTCGGTCTCGCTGTGGTAGTGCGCGATCACGGTGGCGCCGTCGTCGAGCAGGCGTTCGGCCAGGTGCAGGCCGACGCGGCGGCCCGCGCCGGTGATCAGGATCGGATCGGGGTACATGCGACGCCTCGGTGTAGAATGCCGCGACATTCTAACAAGTGCGCCCTTGGGCGGTCCGCAGTATTGGGACATTACGGCGCGGGTGTGACGATGCATAGGGGCGGTCCGGAACAATTGCCGATGCCAGACGCCGAGGCGCAAGCGCTCAGCGTGCGCCTCAGTGCGCGCATCGGCGAGGCGATCGATGCCGCCGGTGGACAGTTGCCCTTCGACCGCTACATGGAGCTGGCGCTGTACGCGCCCGGCCTGGGCTACTACAGCGCGGGATTGCCCGCCTTCGGCGCTGCCGGCGATTTCGTCACCGCCCCCGAACTCGGCGCGCTGTACGCGCGCACCCTGGCGCGTCAAAGCGCGGCGGTGCTGGAGTCGCTGGGCGGCGGCGAGCTGCTGGAGTTCGGCGCCGGTTCGGGCGCGTTGGCCGCCGAACTGCTGGCCGAATTCACGCGCCTGGGCATGCCGCTGGAACGCTATCGCATCCTGGAAGTGAGCGCTTCGATGCGCCGGCGCCAGCGCGAGGCGATCGCCGCGCGGGCGCCCGAGTGGCTGGAGCGCGTGCAATGGCTGGACGCCTGGCCGCAGGCGCCGTGGCAGGGCGTGGCGCTGGGCAACGAGGTGCTGGACGCCATGCCGGTGCGCTGCTTCCGGCTGGATGGGGCGGGCGTGGTCGAGCGCGGCGTCGCGCGTGACGGCGAGGGTTTCGACTGGCGCGAGATGCCGGCTTCGGCCGATTTCGAGGTCGCGGTGCGCCGCGCATTGGGCGGCGATCCGGCGGACTACCCCGAGGGCTATCGGGGTGAACTGAATCAGCGGCTTGATGGCTGGTTCGCCGGGTTGGCGGAGAACTTCGAGCGTGGCGTGGCGCTGCTGGTCGACTATGGCGACGCGCGTGCCGGGCGCTATCACCCCTCGCGCACCGCAGGCACGCTGCGCGCCTACTACCGTCAGCGCGTACTCGACGATCCGTTCTGGTTTCCGGGACTGTGCGATTTGACTGCCGACGTCGATTTCAGCGCGGTGGCGGCAGCCGCCGAAGCGGCCGGTTTCGGCGTCGCCGGATTCGCTCCGCAGGCGCAGATGCTGCTCGGCGGCGGGCTTGAAGCCGCGTTCGCCGAGGCTTGGGCTGCAACCGCCGACACCACCGCGCAGCTGCGCCTGGCGCAGGAGGTCAAGCGCCTCACTTTGCCCGACGAGATGGGCGAACGTTTCCGCGCCATCGCCCTGAGCCGCGGCGAGGTGGCGCCGCCGCCCGGCTTCGCCCTGCGCGATCTGCGCGACCGACTCTGACTCGACTTAACGGCCTGTTGAAGGGGACACATAAATGCTGCTGAGCCATCTGATCACGCTTGCCGTCCTCCAGGGGCTGACGGAGTTCCTGCCCATCTCCAGTTCCGCGCACCTCATCCTGGCGCCGCGCCTGCTCGGCTGGAGCGACCAGGGGCTGGCCTTCGACGTCGCGGTGCACGTCGGTACGCTGAGCGCGGTGGTGGTGTATTTCCGCGCCGAGCTGCGGCGCATGGCGACGGAATGGTTCGCCTCGGTGCGCGGACGCGGCACCGGTCCCGAAGGCCGGCTGGCCTGGGCGGTGCTGCTGGGCACCATTCCGGTGGGTCTGGCTGGCCTGCTGCTCAAGGACTGGGTCGAGACTGCACTGCGCAGCCCGCTGGTGATCGCCTGGGCGACCATTGGTTTCGGCGTGCTGCTGGGCTTGGCGGATTGGCTGGGGCGGCGCGTGCGCAACGAGCACAGCCTGGGCGTGCTCGATGTGCTGTTCGTGGGCATCGCGCAGGCGCTGGCGCTGATTCCCGGTACCTCGCGTTCCGGCGCGACCATGACCGCCGGCCTGATGCTCGGCCTGACGCGCGAGGCTGCCGCGCGCTTTTCCTTCCTGCTGTCGATTCCGGTGATCGTGCTGGCCGGTGCGCTGGAGATCAAGGGGTTGATCCAGACTCCCGACGCGGTGCACTGGCCGACGCTGATCGGCGGCGCCCTGGTGTCGGCCGTCAGCGCCTTCGTGTGCATTCATTTCTTCCTGAAATGGATTGCGCGGTTGTCGATGTGGCCGTTCGTGGCTTATCGACTGGTGCTTGGTGGGGTGCTGCTGGTGTTGTTTCTCTAACGTCTTCCGAGTCCCATAAGCATCACCCTTGAAGACGTGGAAGCTCCGATTACGTAGAATGACCAATCTTTGTCACACCCTCTGCAGACATCCGTGAAAACCGAGATCCAAGCCCTCATTCAAACTGCCGTCGACGCGCTTTGTGCGGACGGCGTCATTCCTGCCGATGCCGTTCGTGAGGTGCCGTTGGCGCGCACCAAGGACAGCAGCCACGGCGACTTCGCTTCCAGCATCGCGCTGCAGCTCGCCAAGCCGGCGCGCCGCAAGCCGCGCGAACTGGCCGAGATCATCGTGACGCGCCTCGGCAGCGACGCGCGTATCGCCCGCGTGGAGATCGCCGGACCCGGGTTCATCAACCTGTACCTGAGTGCGGCGGCGCGCAGCGCCGTGATCGGCAACGTGTTGCGCGCGGGCGCGGAATACGGCCGCAGCGAGGTGGGTGCGGGCAAGCGCGTGCAGGTCGAATTCGTCTCGGCCAACCCGACCGGTCCGTTGCACGTCGGCCACGGCCGCGGCGCGGCTTACGGTGCCGCTGTGGCCGACCTGCTCAAGGCGACCGGGTTCGACGTGCAGCGCGAGTACTACGTCAACGACGCCGGCCGGCAGATGAACATCCTCGCCGCCAGTGTGTGGCTGCGCTATCTGCAGCGCTGCGGCGCCGAACTGCCGTTTCCGGTCAACGGCTACAAGGGCGAGTACGTGCGCGACTACGCCGAGGTGCTGTTCGCCGAGGAGGGCGATGCCTGGGCTTCGAGCAGCGCGGAAGTGCTCGACGGCCTGCCGCCCGACGAGACTGACGGCGGCGACAAGGAACTCTACATCGATGCGGTCATCGAGCGTGCCCGTGAACTGCTCGGCGACAATCGCTACCGCTACGTCTTCGAACTCGGCCTGAACCGCATTCTCGACGACATCCGCGAGGACCTGCGCGAGTTCGGCGTCGAGTACGAGGAGTGGTATTCCGAGCGCACGCTGACCGAGCGCGGCCTGGTCAACAAGGCGATCGAGCGTCTGCGCGAGGCCGGCCACGTCTACGAGCAGAAGGGTGCGCTGTGGTTCCGCTCCACCGACTTCGGCGACGAGAAGGATCGCGTGGTGCAGCGCGACAACGGCCAGACCACCTATTTCGCCTCCGACATCGCCTACCTGATGGACAAGTTCGAGCGCGGCTTCGAACGGGTGATCTACGTCTGGGGCGCCGACCACCACGGCTACGTGCCGCGCATGAAGGCCGCGCTGCAGGCGCTGGGCGACGATCCCTCGCGCCTCGACTTCCTGCTGGTGCAGTTCGCCATTCTCTACCGCGGCGGCGAGCGCGTGCAGATGTCCACGCGCTCCGGCTCCTTCGTCACCTTGCGCGAGCTGCGCGAGGAGGTCGGCCGCGACGCCGCGCGTTTCTTCTACGTCATGCGCGCCGCCTCGCAGCACCTGGACTTCGATCTCGATCTGGCCAAGTCGCAGTCCTCGGACAACCCGGTCTACTACATCCAGTACGCGCACGCCCGCGTCGCCAGCGTCATGCGCCAGCTCGCCGAGCGCGGCCTGGAGCATGCCCCGGCCAACGGCGAAGCACACTGCGAGCGGCTCGATACGCCGCACGAGGAAGTGCTGATCAACGCGCTGTCGCGCTACCCGGAAGTGGTCGAGGCCGCCGCGCTGGCGGCCGAGCCGCACCAGGTCGCCCAGTTCCTGCGCGACCTCGCGCAGGGCTTCCACACGTGGTACAACGCCGAGCAGTTCATCGTGGACGACGCGGATCTGCGCGACGCCCGCCTCAGCCTCTGCCTCGCGACCCAGCAGGTCATCCGCAACGGCCTCGACCTGCTCGGCGTGAGCGCGCCCGAGACGATGTAAGCCATGGCCAAGGACTACAAGAGACGCGCTCCGGCCAAGAAACCCGCTCCCAAGCCCGGCATGCCGGGTTGGGCCTGGTTGGTGGTCGGCCTGTCGATCGGTCTGTTCGCCGGTTTCCTGTTCTACCTGAGCAAGCGTCCCATGCCGGCGCCGACGGCGATCGCCCTGCCGACGCCGCCCGCGCATACGGCCGGCAAGATCGTCCAGCCGAAGGTGACCGGGCCCGCGGCGCCGGCCGAACAGAAGCCGGCCAAGCCCAAGTTCGATTTCTACACCCTGCTGCCGGAGCTGGAAGTGGTCGTGCCCAAGGGCAACTACACGGTGACCAAACCGGGGCAGAAAGGCGGCGCCGCCGCCTCGACCACCAATACGCCGCCGACGCCGATCGAAACCCCCGGAACCTACATGCTGCAGGCGGGTTCGTTTCGTACCTACGCCCAGGCCGACCGCATGAAGGCGACGCTCGCGCTGCTCGGCGTGGTGGGCAACATCCAGCAGGTCAAGGTCAATTCCGACACCTGGAACCGCGTGCAGATCGGCCCCTTCAAGGATTTGAAGCAACTCAACACGGTGCGTGACGAGCTGCAGAAGCACCAGATCGACACGCTGGTGCTCAAGGTCAAAGGCTGATTGCTCCACGCCCGCGCCGGCCTGTTCGGCGCGTTCCCGAAGCCGTCGTTGTGGCGCGCCGAGTTTCCGAAAGTCTTTCGGCGTCAGACCGACATGCTTCTTGAACGGACGTGAGAAACTGCTGTCGGTCGCGAAGCCGAGCGTTCTCGCGACGGCAGCGATTCCCCCGTCGGTTTCCCGCAGCAGTGTCATCGCCCGCTCGAGCCGCATCCGGCGTACGTAAACCTGGGTGTCTCCCCGAAAGAGTGCTTGAACACGCGAGCGAAATGGTACTTGCTCATCCACACCGCCCCGGCCATGTCGTCCAGGCTGATGGTGCTGCTGAGGTGCCCTTCGATATATGCCTGGAGCCGGTTTCTTCGCTGTTGTGACAGAACCGTCGCGCAATCCGGAGCGTCCGTGCCGAGTTCGCAGTAGGTGCCGGCGATACGAAACAGGACCGTGTCGATGAGAGTGCGGCAATAGCGATCCGAGCGACTGTGTCGCACAAGCCGCATCAGCTCCTGTTTCAGTTCGAAGGCGAGATGCGTGAGCATCGGGTCGCCGACGTTCATGCGATGGCGGAGAACGGCCTGGCCGGCTTTCATTGGGAACAGCGACGTGCGGCGCGGTCGAGCATCTCGGGGGCAATGTGGATCCGGCATAACATCCCGGGCGATTCCATGCGCTCCCATCGCCAGTGAATCCGGTTCTCGTAGGCCGGCGCGATGAACCAGTTGTTGCGGCGTTTCACGTAGCGTCGCCAGGCACCCTCGTTGTATCGATATTCACCGCGTTCTTCGGCCGAACAATAGAGCACGAACTGGTGGTCGTTCGTCGCCGGGCGAGAGCTTTCCGAGACCTGCTCGGATTGCGTATGCCAGGTGATATGGACGCCCTTCAGATCGAGACAGTCGCTGGACAAGATCACGCGACCGTCGATGGATCGCCGGTATTCGGCGCCACTCATCACTGGCAGAGATTGCTCGGCCATCCATTGTCTCCCGCTTCGCCTCGCTCCAGCTCGCTCGACCGGGTTCGGCAAGTCGAGAGTCGGCAGAACAATTCAGCCGTTGCCGGCCGTCCGAGCCCAGCCGAAAGCGATCCCCCATCCCGCGAGGCACAAAACGCCCGCCAGGCCGAGCATCGCGCCGAATCCCGAAGCGGCATAGAGCTGGCCGAACACGATGGCCGCGACCATCGCCCCTCCGTATGCGGCGACGCTGTAGAGGCCGAGCAGCCGCAGGCGATGCGCCTTGCTGAGTTGCGTCAGCAGCGTCAGCAGGCAATTCAGGGCGAACTGGTTCAGCACGCCCCAGGCGAAGCACCATACCGTCAGCCAGAGCAAAGCGCCGCTCGCGGGAATCGCGATGAAATACAGCACGCCGATGGCGAGCAGCATCGGTCCCGCCAGAACGACCGGCGTGTAGCGGTCGATGATGCGTCCGCCCCAGAAGCTGGCTACGCCGAAGCCCGCGCCGTAGCTGAGTACGGCGAGTCCCGCTGCAGCGGTCGACTCTTTGAGGTCGGCCTGTATGTGTGTCCCGAGGAAGGTGTAGGTTCCGTAGAAGGCGCACATGAACAGAAAGATCACCGCCAGCGTCCCGAGGGCGCGTTCGACTCCGAGCGACTCGCGAATGGTCGACCGTTGCTGGCCTGAGGTATGTCCGTCGGCTGGGAGCGTCGTGAAGCCGACGACGGCGGCCAGCGAAATGAGCGTGATCGCCAGATAGGCGATGCGCCAGTTCAGGTAATCGGCGATCAGCGCCGAGGTCGGCACGGCGGCGACGAGCGAAATGGACCAGCCGGCGATCACCTTGCCCAATACCCTCGATTCCAACCCCTTTGGCGCAATCACCGCTGTGGCTGCATAGGCTGCAGGCAGCATCGCGCCCGCGCCGAGGCCGGCAAGTGCCTGTCCGGCGATCAGCAGCGGCAGTGTCCAGGCCGCGCCCGTCAGCCCTACGCCCAGGCTCAGCAACAGGCCAGTCACGACCAGCGTGGCGCGGTATCCCAACGGTTGCAGCAGTCCGCTTAGCAGCAGCCCCGAGAGCGCGGTCGCACCGCCGTAGGCCGATACGCTCCAGGCGGCCGCCGGTATGGAGGTGTGCAGGCTCTTGCTCACTTCGGTCAGTACCGGGCTGAGCAGAAAGGAGTTGGATCCGATGACGGTGACGCCGAGCAGGAGCACGAGCGTGTTCTTGAACAGACGGGCGTCGTTGTCGGGGGAAGCTGTTGTGTTCATGAGGCCTTGTGGCGAGTCTCTGGTCTCGGCGCGTGGGTTTTCCGAGGAGTATCGGAGCGAACAGCTTAAGGGCTTCCCGTGAAGAGATACATGGCCGGGATTGCGCAAAACCGTTTCGGCATTGCGTACGATGGGGCCTGATCTTCGAAATTTTCCGACGCAACGGTCCGACTCGATGGATGGGCAACACGCGCGCCGCCGGCTCTTCGCTCGCGGTGCTGGTCAGTAGTCGCGTTCATTAGGTAGGCTCTTGCGCTTTCCCGACAACCAGATGACCCGCGTGCAGGACTCCGAACGCCTCCAACAGCTGCTAAACCGCCTCGACGGCGTGCGCCCGCGCGAGCGCGCCGAGTTCGCCAAGCGTCTGGCTGGCCTGGAGCGCCGCATGCGCGGCGGCCAGCCGATCGACCGTGGCTTGGCGAAACTGGAGCCGGAGATCGAGGCCGCCTGCGAGCGGGTGGCGGCGCGGCGTGCCGCGCTGCCGGTGCCGGAGTATCCAGACGAATTGCCGGTGGTCGCGCGGCGCGAGGACATCGCCCGCGCCATCGCCGAGAACCAGGTGGTCATCGTCTGCGGCGACACCGGCTCGGGCAAGACCACCCAGCTGCCCAAGATCTGCCTGGAGCTGGGGCGCGGCGCCGCCGGCCTGATCGGCCACACCCAGCCGCGGCGCATCGCCGCGCGCAGCGTCGCCGCGCGCATCGCCGAGGAGCTCAAGACCCAGGTCGGGCGCGGCGTCGGCTTCAAGGTGCGCTTCTCGGACCACGTCAGCCCCGAGAGCTACTTGAAGCTCATGACCGACGGCATCCTGCTCGCCGAGATGCAGCAGGACCGCCTGCTCACCCAGTACGACACGCTGATCATCGACGAGGCCCACGAGCGCAGCCTCAACATCGACTTCCTGCTCGGCTACCTCAGGCGCCTGCTGCCGCAGCGCCCCGACCTCAAGCTGATCATCACCTCGGCCACCATCGACCCGGAGCGCTTCTCGCGCCACTTCGGCGACGCGCCGATTCTCATGGTCGAGGGCCGCACCTACCCGGTCGAGGTGCGCTACCGTCCGCTGGTCCGGCTCGAGGACGACGACGAGGACCGCAGCCAGACCGAGGGCATCGTCGAGGCCTGTATCGAGCTGGCGCGCGAGGGCATGGGCGACATTCTGGTGTTCCTGCCCGGCGAGCGCGAGATCCGCGAGGCCGCCGAGGAATTGCGCAAGCACCATCCGCCGCACACCGAGATCCTGCCGCTGTACGCGCGGCTTTCGGCCGCCGAGCAGCACCGCGTGTTCGAGCCCCACGCCGGGCGGCGCATCGTGCTCGCCACCAACGTCGCCGAGACCTCGCTCACCGTGCCCGGCATCCGCTACGTGGTCGACACCGGCACCGCGCGCATCTCGCGTTACTCCTGGCGCGCCAAGCTGCAGCGCCTGCCCATCGAGCCCGTCTCGCAGGCCTCGGCCGACCAGCGCAAGGGCCGCTGCGGGCGCGTCGGGCCGGGCGTGTGCATCCGCCTGTACAGCGAGGAGGACTTCGCCTCGCGCCCCGAGTTCACCGACCCCGAGATCCAGCGCACCAACCTCGCCGCCGTGGTGTTGCAGATGGGGGCGCTGGGCCTGGGCGAGGTCGCCGACTTCCCGTTCATCGATCCGCCCGATCCGCGCCTGGTCAAGGACGGCTATCTGCTGCTCGAAGAGCTGCACGCGGTGGACGCGCACAACCGCCTGACCGACATCGGCCGGCGCCTGGCGCGGCTGCCGGTCGATCCGCGCCTGGGCCGCATGCTGCTCGCCGCCGAGCGCGAGGGCGCGCTGCGCGAGGCGTTGGTCATCGTCTCCGCGCTCGCCGTGCAGGACCCGCGCGAACGTCCCGCCGATCGCCAGCAGGCCGCCGACGAGGCGCACAAGCGCTTCCACGACGAACGCTCCGACTTCCTCGCCTATCTCAAGCTCTGGGAGCATTACCACGAGCAGGCCAAACACCACTCCAAGTCGCAGTTGCGCAAGCTCTGCCAACGCGAGTTCCTGTCGTGGATGCGCATGCGCGAGTGGCGCGAGACCTACCGCCAGTTGCATGGTCAGCTCGCCGAGATGGGTTTCCGCGAGAACCAGGAGCCCGCCGAGTACGACGCCATCCACCGCGCGCTGCTCACCGGTCTGCTGTCGCACGTCGGCTTCAAGTCCGAGGACGAGCGCGACAAGCATGCCTATCTCGGCGCGCGCAACCGCAAGTTCCATATCTTTCCCGGCTCCGGCCTGCACAAGCGCGGCCCCAAGTGGCTGATGGCCGCGGAGATCGCCGAGACCGCGCGCACCTACGCCCGCACCGTCGCCAGCATCAAGCCGGAATGGATCGAGCAGCTCGGCGCGCACCTGCTCAAGCACCACATCTTCGAACCGCACTGGGAACAGCGCCCCGCACGCGTCGGCGCCTTCGACCAGCTAACGCTCTACGGCCTGATCGTGCAGGCGCGCAAACGCGTCGACTACGCGCGTACCCATCCTGCCGAGGCGCGCGAGCTGTTCATCCGCCACGCCCTGGTCTACGGCGAGTTCCGCAGTCGCGGCGACTTTCTCGCGCACAACCGCGAGCTGATCGAGGAGGTCGAGGAGCTGGAGGCCAAGGCCCGCCGGCCGGACATCCTGGTCGACGAACACGTGTTGTTCGAGTTCTACGATCGCCTCGTTCCGGCCGACATCAACAACGGCAAGTCCTTCGAGCGCTGGCGCGAGCAGGCCGAGCGCGAGAACCCCAAGCTGCTGTACCTGACGCGCGAAGCGCTGATGCAGCACGGCGCCGACGACATCACCGCCGAGCGCTTCCCGGACCAGCTCGCCGCAGGTTCCGGCCTGTCGCTGCCGCTGCGCTACCGCCTGGAGCCGGGCGGCGAGGACGACGGCGTGACGCTGACCGTGCCGCTGGCCGCGCTCAAGCAGGTCGACCTCGCGCGCTGCGAATGGCTGGTGCCCGGCCTGCTGGAGGAAAAGCTCACCGCGCTGATCCGCGGCCTGCCCAAGGCGCTGCGCAAGAACTTCGTGCCCGCGCCGGACTTCGCCCGCGCCTGTGCGCAGGCGCTGGAATTCGGCGGCGGCGACCTGTTCGAGGCGCTGACGCAGCAACTCAAGCGCATGACCGGCGTGGACATGCCGCTGGACGCCTGGGATCGCGCCGCGCTGCCCGAGCACCTGCGCATGCGTTTCGAGGTGATCGACGGTAAGGGCAAGGTGCTCGCAGCCGGCCGCAACCTGTCCGCATTGACCGATACGCTGGAAGGCCGCGTGCAGCAGACCTTCGAGGCGATGCCCACGCAGAGCCTGGAGCGCGACGAGGTCACCGCCTGGGATTTCGGTGACCTGCCCGAGAGCGTCGACATCGAGCAGCACGGCCTCGCGCTCAAGGGCTACCCGGCGCTGGTGCGCGAGGGCGAGAAGGTCGCCCTGCGCGTGTTGGACAGCGCCGCCAGCGCGCAAGCGCGCGCATCGCGAGGGCTTGCTCGGCCTGCTGCACATCGTGCTGCGCGAACAGGTCAAATATCTGCACAAGCGTCTGCCGCACGCGCAGACCATGTGTCTGCACTTCGCCGCCGTCGGCCGCTGCGAAGCGCTAAAGGACGACTTCATCGACGCCGTGCTGGAAGAGCTGTTCCTCGCCGAGCCGCTGCCGCGCAGCGAAGCCGACTTCGCCGCGCGCGTCGAAGCCGGACGCAGCGAGATCGTCACCGCCGCCACGCAACTCGCCGAGCGCATGAACGACGCGCTCGCCGCCTTCCACCGCATCCGCCAGAGCCTCAAGGGCAACGTCCCGCTGAGCTGGATCGAGGCCGCCGCAGACATCAACGACCAGCTAGCTCATCTCGTCTATCCCGGCTTTATCCGCGCCACGCCTGCGGACTACCGCCAGCACCTGCCGCGTTACCTCAAGGCCGTCGAGCGGCGCCTGGAACGACTGAGTCAGCAGCCGGACAAGGATCGCCGCCTGCGCGTGGAGATCGAGCCGCTATGGGCGCGCTGCAAGCAGCGCTGGGGCGACGGACGCAACGTCGGCGAGGCGCTGCGCGACTACCGCTGGCAGATCGAGGAACTGCGCGTGTCGCTGTTCGCGCAGGAACTGGGCACGCCGCGGCCGGTGTCGGTGGCGCGGTTGGAGAAGCGGTGGAAGGAGTTGGGGAGCGGGTGAGCTGCCGCCATTTTTATGCTTGATTGCAAGACCTGACCCTGGATGTGTGCTCGCATGACTCTGGATGCTCGCAAGGGGCAGCCTCCCCTTTAGGCGGCGATAGGCTTCACCTGAATCCACGATCACAAAGCTAGCGATGTAGCTTGAATGCGGGCAGCGTAGAGAATGGGTGAACCACGGGGATGCAAACTGTAGAAACTAGAAGGTGGTTCAACTTTGAACTTCAGTAGCAGTTTGTTCGTCCTAAACCATCAAGGCCCTGTAATAGTGGTTATACTCGTGCCTGCAGGCAGTGTGGCAGTGCCATACGTAACCGAATCGGCAATGCTCGCGCACCTTTGACTTTCGCAGCCTTGCCGGCTCCCTAACAGGACTATCACTTTTGACTGTAAGACTGTCTCATCTCGCGACTTTACCTCGCCGCCATTACAAGTGGTGATAGGAGTGCAATTTGCTCCTCTTCAGAATTATTCGTCGATTTATTCCAAAGACGTATGGGAGTTATTTAAAAGCGAATATCCTGGCGTCCAGGAACACCCTCAGATAGAGCCTACATTTGAGACTTTTGGTGGGGCGTCTCGTATTTCAGAAAAATCCGCAATTTCAAATTGGACACCCGCCCATTAGGGGACGGTTGTGGTTTGTTTCCACTGATACAAATCACCTAATACAGTTTCAAGAAGATCGTTTGTTGCTCAACTGGCGCCGGCGCCAGAAAGACCGAGAGTACCCCCATTTTGAAAGTATTGCGGGGTACATTTAATGGCCACTTGAATGCGTTGCAAGAGTACGCGCTAAAAACATTTGGAACTGAGTTGGATATTAAACAAGCTGAGGTTTCATATGTTAATACCGTGCCAGTTGAAAACTACTCGCATATTGGAGACTGGTTTGATTTCGTTGATTTATCAAATATAGATTTGGAAGGCGTGAGTCTGAACTTCAACGAAGTGATAAAAGATTCGAAGGGGAGGCCCTATGCACGCCTCATTCACGAGCTTCAAGCAGCCATTTCTAAAGATGGAAAAGACAGGGCGTTCAGGCTGACGCTGACTTTTCGAGGAAAGCCGGCTGGTAAAGCAATTTCGGATGCGTTGTCGTTCGCTTTTGTAGGCCGTGAAAAGATTGTTACGCGCTTTAAGTCACTAACAACTAAAAATGCTCACAAAGAATGGGGGATAAAGGAATGAGCCCATCCGTAGCACTCGGTATCACCGCATTTGAGCAGACGCGAATACAGCCACAAAGGCACCTACGCGCCGTTTCAAACACCGCATACACAAGCAACCAAACCTTAGTTTCTTCTGAGGACTATTGTTGGGCGCCAGTGGTGAATGATCGGCTCAATGAGCTTTGTTCCCTTCCAGTGGGATGGGATGGGTACGCTGGCTTACCTGTTTCCTTCACATGCGCTAATTTCGCAGCGAGAATGTTGGCGGCAATTTGCAACGACAATGTACCACCACCGAGCCTTGTTCCGGGAAGTGATGGGAGTCTCCAGGTGGAGTGGCACAGAAACATGTTTGATGTCGAGTTGGACGTACTAGATGCCCAAAAAGTAATTGCTACAAGAGTAAATTTAGATAACGATGAGGAGGAGGTCATCGAGGTTGATAATGATTTTACAGAAATCGTGCGATGGGTCAGCGCTCTTTCTGATGATATTGAAACAGAGAAATAAGAAAGACTAAAACGCCTATGGCTGTCGATCCTTATGATGAAATGCAGATTGATGGTGAGGACGTCATCATTCGGCGGGTGAACCCGATAGAACACGTGGTTCCAGATGAAAACGTCGGCGGACTTCGTACATCTTCAAAGCTTTTCTCCGCCTCCTCTGGTCCAAATGGGGGTATGTCAGTTGACATCTTGAAGCTCATCGAAGAGTCTGGGCTGAACGCGCGAGAATTTGTGACCACTCCCATTTTTACGGGCGCAGTGTCCTTCAAAGCCCAGACCGCTGCCCGCACAGCCGACTTAAGAATTGGCTACGACCCAATAAAAGATGTTCCAGGTGTGGAAGATAACCCTTACCACGGCGAAGTCTGGGGGGCGAGAAATGATCGGCCAAACAAATTCAGCGGTAGCCAAAAGCGAAGCTTTAAGCGGAGGCTTCAGAATGGTTTGTTGAACTGCCGGGTCTGACTGTTGAATCAAGATTTGTCTGGGTCTGCTCCGTTGTACGGTGACGCTGTACTATTTGCACCGTATGCCTGCCGGATGTTCCGAATCGCGCTGCCGCCGCCTTGAATCAGGAGAACCCATGAGTCTCGTCGTCGAACGCCTCTACCGTTATCCCGTCAAGGGACTCAGTCCCGAGGCGCTTGCCGCCGTGACTCTCGAAGCCGGCCGCTGCCTGCCGCATGATCGCCGTTTCGCGCTCGCGCGCAGCGATTCGGCCTTCGACCCGACGCATCCGGTCCATCTGCCCAAGACCAATTTCTTCATGCTCATGCGCGACGAGCGTCTGGCCGAGCTGGACACGCGTTTCGATGCCGGCGACGGCGATTTCGAGATCGCACGCGGTGGCGAGACCCTGCTTGCGGCCAATCTGGACGATCCGGGCGGCCGCGAGGCGGTGGAGCATTTCTTTGCCGAATTCCTAGCCGATGCGCCCGGCGTCCCGCCGAAGCTCGTCGAGGTCCCGGGACATGCCTTCGGCGACGCCCGTCGACGGCCCAATGCCGAGACCGGTCAGTACGTCTCGCTCATCAATCTCGCCAGCATCGCTGCCCTTTCCGAGCGCGTCGATACCGAACTCGACCCGCTGCGGTTTCGCGCCAACGTCTACTTCAGCGGGCTGCCTGCCTGGGACGAGCTTGACTGGGTCGACGGCCACATACGGCTCGGCGGTGCACGCCTGCACGTGGTTTCCCCGATCACCCGCTGTGCCGCCACCACCGTCAACCCGGCCACCGCCCGCCGCGACGTAAACGTGCCACGCGAGTTGATGCAGCACTTCGGACACAACTACATGGGTGTGTACGCGGAGGTGCTCGAAGGGGGCGAACTCGGGGTGGGCGACGCCCTGTTAGTGGAGCCCGCCCTGTCCGCCTGACCGAAACGGGCTTTGCCGTTGCAGCGAGATCGTCACCGCTGCTTCGAACGCTTGCAGATGGCTGCTGAATTAAGGGTTCGGAGACGGCCACAACCGGCCGATCATGCTCCTTCCATATAAAGCCGTTGGACGGCGGGATTGCAGCGGGAAGCAGTCGTTAACCTGACTCTTGATTGGCGTCAGCGTCGTGCCCCCGTTTTCATCCATGCATATAGAGACAGAGGAATGATAAAGTGATGAAGAATCAGTTGGTTAATGTCTGTTTTCGTGGGTCTCTATATTAAAGAATGTCCGGACCCGTCGGTCTCTATATTTACTGTTATGTGATCAAAAACGGAGAGGAAAAATGCCTATTTTGACATGGGGAGGAAGAAGCGCATTTGACTACAATGGGTGCATTGAAACGGGCACAGAAATACTGTTTGGTGAAAATGGCACTAGAACCATAACACCTCAACAATGGCAGACCCTGAGGCAACAATTTATCGGAAGCGTGGTTGAGATAGGGACTTCCCGAGACAATCCACCAGCCGGAAGCATGGGTGAATGGTTTTCACAACAACATATATGACCAAGCATTGATGTCATATGTCGGCGTAATCTTGGTAAGAGAATGCTACGCGGTTAGAGAAAGTGACACTACGATACGTGTCATTCGTTAATCACATAACAAAGCAAATCCAGCCGACCCAAAAATCGCTACGCGCTTTTCGGTCAGCTGATTTGCAGCGTTAGGCAAAAAAGGAAGAAATCAAAGAGGTAGCGCATGATTTCAGAGCAGGACCTAGATCGCGCTTTCGCTGACAAAGTGGCTGCATCCCCTGATTTCTTGCGATGGGTATTAAAGAGAACCAAATTTCGTGAATTGGCAGATGACTTGATTCTATTGGACAAAGAACAGGCAGAGGCTAAGCCTGCGAAAAAGCCAGAAAATTGGTGGAGACACTGGTGGTGTCGCCTGGATGACGGCAGTGAGTCTGAGACAGATATTTTCCTCGTTCTAGAGGTATCCAATTCACAAGACCGGCTCGCAGTGCATATAGAAGATAAACCGCCACACGGTAAATTTACTCTGGATCAATATCTGAATTACAGGAGAAGAGCGGAATTCATGGCGAACAAAGAGAAGTACATGAATTACTCAAAAATCACGACGATGCTGCTTGCTCCGGAGAGTTTTATTCAGGAAAACGAAGACAAAGTGAAACACTTTGATTCGGTCTTATCATATGAATCAGTATCAAAGTTCATTCCGCTGTTTGCCGAGTCCATACGGGAGGTCGGGTACGGGCTTAAATTGAGGCGGTCAATGGGACGCCGCCTTTAGCTCTGCTCCAAAGCGGCCCGTTACCACGGCGTTGAACGGCCGCTGTTGGCTCTGGAACCGACAGCGTGTCACGTACAAGCAACTTGACCGTTTCCGGGTCGGCTTCAGCCGGTGTGACCTCTCTGCTGATTGAGTCCAATCTCATAGATCGACGCTGATCGGTATGTGAGGGCATGCTGTTTGACTGCCTGCAAGCGTGACGCCAAGCGTTAGGTCTGGCCTTATGCTTGTGTGATTCTGATATTAGGTAAGCGACAATCCAACAGCGCGGATCTTAGATAATCTCCACACTGACTAACCACTGGGCGGCTGTTCATGCTTCTACGTAACTTCTACGGGCCGGTATTGTTCGCAGCTATCGCTGTCTTTGCGCTCATGTCTGCGGCACATGCCGGGTTTCGGGAAGATCTGATGAAGTCGTTCGGCACGCTGCTGAATGGCTCGGGGAACTCTTCTTCCGCAACTGCGAAAACTCCGGTCACCACCTTGACCCAGAGCGAAATGTCCCAGGGCATCAAGGAAGCCTTGTCCAAGGGCGTGCAAACGGCGATCGATCAACTTGGGCGTCGGAATGGCTTTCTTGACGATGCGGCGGTGAAGATCCCGTTGCCCAAAGGTTTGGATCAGGTGGGAGCCTTCTGCGTCAATTCCACCAGCAGGAACTGGCCGATGAATTTGTCGACCACCATGAATCATGCCGCGGAGCAGGCGGTGCCTCAGGCGGCCGAGGTGTTCGCTGGGGCGATCCAACACATGACGCTTCAGGATGCGCAGCAGATTCTGCAGGGGCCGAACGATGCGGCCACCGAGTACTTCCGCCGTACTTCCGGCGCGGAGTTGGCGGCACGTTTACGGCCGATCATTGCCGAGGCCACCAATAAGGCAGGCGTGACGCTGGCGTATAAGAAAATGATGGCCGAAGCGGGACCGGTGGCAGGAATGCTCGCGG
>CAVVUY010000071.1:0-9089 GCA_963751375.1 uncultured Gammaproteobacteria bacterium | reverse complement strand
ATCGCCGCCCCAGTCTTCCGGGATCACTTCATGCTGCGACAGCTCGTTCTTGACTCGATCGGGATCGGAGTCCGGCTTGTCGATCTTGTTAACCGCAACCACCAGCGGTACGCCAGCAGCACGCGCATGCTCGACTGCCTCGATGGTCTGCGGCATGACGCCATCGTCCGCCGCGACCACCAGCACGACCACGTCGGTCGCCTGCGCGCCGCGTGCGCGCATGGCCGTGAACGCCGCATGGCCGGGTGTGTCGAGGAAGGTCAAGCCACCGCGCGGCGTTTCCACGTGATAGGCGCCAATGTGCTGGGTAATGCCGCCCGCCTCGCCCGATGCCACCTTGGCACGACGAATGTAGTCGAGCAGCGAGGTCTTGCCGTGATCGACATGGCCCATGATGGTAACCACCGGCGGACGCACGACTTCCTCACGCGGCTCCTGGGTGATTTCCAGATCAAGACCCTGTTCGATATCGGACTCCGACACGAGCTTGGCCACGTGACCCAGCTCTTCAACCACCAGCGTCGCCGTATCCTGGTCGATGTTCTGGTTGATGGTCGCCATCACGCCCATGCCCATCAATGTTTTGATGACGGCAGGCGCCTTGATCGCCATGCGCTGGGCCAATTCGGACACGGTGATGGTCTCCGGAATATCGACCTCGCGCACGACAGGGGCCGTGGGCTTCTCGAAACCATGCTTTGCGGCCATGTCAGCGGTCGCGCGACCACGGCCGCCCTTGGCAGCCTTGCCGCGCCGACCGCGCTTGTCGCTAGCCACGTGCAACTCGGCACGCCCCGAACGGCCGTTGTCTGCGCCGGAGCGCCCCTTGCCACGAGCCTTGGCCGGCGCCTTAGCAGGCGCCGCAGGCTTCGTGCGACCACGGGTGGCTTCTTCCTGCGTACGCGGTTTGGCGGCCTCCTCGGTCTGCCGACGAGCCTGCTCGGCTTCGCGGCGCTCAGCTTCCTGTTTGCGCTTTTCTTCCTGCAGCTTGCGCTGGCGCTCGTTCTCCAAACGCTCCTGCTCGCTCTTGCGGCTCGCCTCGTCGCGCCGACGGCGTTCCTCTTCGAACTGCTTGGCCAGGGCCGCTGACTTGTTCGTCAGCGCATTGATTTCATCGCGCTTAGACTTCGCAGCAGCAGCGGAAGCTTCCTCTCTGGCCTTTGCCTCTTCCTGCGACTCCACAGCCGCGGGTTCGACCTGAACTTCGGCCACCTCTTGAACCTCGGGCTCGGGTTCAGGCTCGGGCTCAGACGCGGCCGGCGGCGCAGCTTCAAGCTCGGCCTGGGCTTCGGCTTCGCTCTCGGCAACCGTAACCTCCGGCGTTTCCACGGCCGGCGGCTCATGGGTTTCAGGCGCACTCACCGGCGCTTCAGCCACGGCCTCAACGTCAGTCTCTACGGCTTCCGCCTCGGCGCCGGGCGCACCTTCCTGATTCAAACGGCGCTCATAGACGCGCTTCTTGCGCACCTCGACGCTCACCGTCTTAGCCCGCCCCTGCGCGCCTCCAACCTTCAACTCGGAGGTGCTGCGCCGGCGCAGTGTCACCCGCTGACGGGGCTCTTCCTCGCCATGGCCGTGCGACCGACGCAGGTACTCCAACAGCTTCATCTTTTCTTCGTCGCTGACTTCCTGATCAGGGCCGCTGGCCACGATTCCCGCCTCCTTGAGCTGTTCAAGAAGACGTTCGACGGGCGTGCCGACGATTTCAGATAGCTGTTTGACTGTCACCGTACTCATGCTCGGTCACCTCGTAATATTCATGCATCCGCGCGAAAACTCCACGCTGAGCGGCCGGGTAGCATACCCACCGGACATCTCGCCCACGGCAATAGCCGCGCCGGACGCCGCCCTCTCACGACAGCCCGAAGACCGCCGCATTACAAATCGCTTACTCGCCGGCGTCTTCGAACCAGGGCGCACGCGCCGCCATGATAAGCGCCGCCGCACTTTCCTGATCGAGCCCCGGGATATCCAACAGGTCATCCACAGCCTGTTCCGCCAGATCTTCCGCCGTCACGATGCCGCGCTGCGCCAACGCCTGGGCGACGGCCTCGTCCATCCCGTCCAGCGCCAGCAGATCGGCTGCAGGCTCTCCCTGGCCCTCTTCGGCCGCGATCGCACGCGTGAGCAGCGCATCCCGCGCACGGGCCCGCAGTTCTTCGACCACGGCCTCGTCGAACTCTTCGATCTCGAGCAGTTCCGCCGCCGGTACGTAGGCGACTTCCTCGACGCTGGAAAAACCTTCCTGCACGAGGATGGTGGCGACCTCCTCGTCCACGTCGAGCTGCTCCATGAACAGCTCAGTCAGTTCGCGCACTTCGCGCTCGGTCTTTTCCTCGGCCTGTTCCTCGGACATCACGTTTAGCTCCCAGCCGGTCAGCTGGCTGGCGAGTTTGACGTTCTGACCGCCGCGGCCGATAGCCTGCGAAAGCTTCTCTTCCGACACCGCCAGATCCATGCTGTGGCGGTCCTCGTCGACGACGATGGACACCACCTCGGCCGGCGACATTGCGTTGATCACGAACTGCGCGACATTATCGTCCCACAACACGATGTCAATACGCTCGCCGGCCAACTCGTTGGACACCGACTGCACGCGCGAACCGCGCATGCCGACGCAGGCGCCGACAGGGTCCAGCCGAGGGTCATTGGAGCGCACCGCGATCTTCGCGCGCAGCCCCGGGTCGCGTGCGGCGCCCATGATATCGATCAGCCCCTGGCCGACCTCCGGCACCTCGAGTTTGAACAACTCGATGAGAAATTCCGGTGCGGTGCGGCTCACGAACAGCTGCGGACCGCGAGGCTCGTGGCGCACTTCCTTGAGATAACCGCGCAGACGTTCGCCGGGGCGCACTGTTTCGCGCGGGACCATGTCTTCGCGCCCGATGAAGGCCTCGGCATTGCCGCCGAGATCCAGATAGATGCCGTGGCGTTCGCTGCGCTTGACCACGCCCATCACCAGATCGCCGATGCGATCCTCGTAGGCTTCGACCACCTGCCGGCGCTCGGCTTCGCGCACCTTCTGCACGATGACCTGTTTGGCGACCTGGGCCGCAATACGGCCGAAATCGGCGGCCTCGATCGGCTGCTCGACGTACTCGCCCACCTGGATATCGGGATATTCCTGCTGGGCATAGCTCAGAAGACGCTGACGCTCTGGCGATTCGAACTCCGGGTCCTCATCGTCCACCACCAACCATCGACGGTAGCCCTGATAATCGCCCGTGTGCCGGTCGATACTCACGCGCACGTCGACATCGCCGCCGTGCTTCTTGCGCGTCGCGGATGCCAGCGCTGCTTCGATAGCCTCGAAGATGATCTCCTTATCGACCGCTTTCTCGTTGGAGACCGCGTCGACGACCAGCAGGATCTCTTTGCTCATTGCCAGTTCTCCAAGACGGGATCGCACCATGCGACCCTCACCTCAATGCATTCACTTCAATCGTCAAGCCCGTTGGGGCGGGACGTCTCCGGGGCATATACCAGTCGCGCCCGCTGCACCGCATCCAGCGGCACGAGCACGGATTCCCCATCCACCTCGAGCCGGACGCTTTCGCCCTCGCAAGCCCGCAACACGCCCGTCATGTTGCGTCGCTCGTCCACAGGCCAGCGCAGGCGCAGCTTGAGTGTTTCACCGAGATAGCGCTGATACTGCTCGGGTCGGAACAGCACGCGATCCAGCCCTGGCGAGGAAACCTCCAGGCGGTAGGCGACCGGAATGGGGTCTTCGACGTCGAACAACGCACTGAGCTGATCGCTGATTCGCGCACAGTCATCCAGCGTGACGCCATTCGGCCCATCGACGAAAACTCGCACCAACGCACTGCCGCCGAAGGGCGTGTACTCAAGCCCCCACAATTCCAACCCGACGCTTTCGACCACCGGCGTGATCAGCGCCTCAAGCTCGATTTGCGATGCAGCATGACTCATGCGTTTTCCACGGTGCGGTCGACTTCACTCGACACATTCCACTTCGGCTAACAAAAAGGCCCCTGACGGGGCCTTTTTGTTCTAAACATCCTTTGGTAGCGGGGGCAGGATTTGAACCTGCGACCTTCGGGTTATGAGCCCGACGAGCTGCCAGACTGCTCCACCCCGCATCAGGAGCTGCGCATGATACTAGACGATTTCCGGATTGGCAAGGGCTCAGACAGAAGATTGCCCGACATCTGACCTGCGGCGCGCGCGCAACTGGCGGCGCAGGTCATAGCGATAGATGAAACCGGGTAACGCAAAGACCAGGAACAGCGAAATCGTGACTGCGTAGAAGACCCAGTCCTGATGATAGATCTCGCCGGTCATGCGCCGCTCGAGGCCGAGACCGATGGCGCCGACCACGAAATACAGCACGCCCCACTCGAGCAGACGGAACCAGCCGCTCTTGCCTTTCGCGCTACGCACGACGAAGAACAGCCGATCGCTCAGCCAGGGAAGATTCGCGGCGACAATCGCCAGCAAGATATAGATCCAGATGTAACTGCCGCCCTGACTCATCACAAACCCGCCACCGCTGCCGCACAATACGCCATCAACGCCCCCGGCAACACGCCGAGAGCCAACATCGCTAGACCGTTGGCACTCATCACCACGCCAACGTCCAGCCCCAGGCGCAGCGGCGACTCATCCTCCGCCTTGTCGAAATACACGTATTTGACCGCGCGCAGATAGTAGAACGCGCCGATCACCGACATGATCACAGCATACAGTGCCAGCCACTCCTGATTGACCTGCACCACGGCCTGCAGCACCACAAGCTTGGCATAGAAACCAACCGTCGGCGGCACGCCGGCCATGGAGAACATCAGCAATAGCATGATGAATGCCAGCCAGGGACTACGTTCGTTCAGACCCTTCAAATCCGCCAGATTCTCGGCTTCGAAGCCCTTGCGGCTGAGTACTGCGACCATACCGAAGGCGCCGGCGGACATCAGCGCATAGACCAGCACGTAGAACATCGCCGATGCATAGCCGTTATCCGTGCCGGCGAACACCCCCATGAATACGAATCCGACGTGCGAAATCGTCGAATACGCCAGCATGCGCTTGATGCTGCTCTGCGCGATCGCCACGATATTGCCGACGGCCAGGGACAGAATCACCAGCAGTTCCAGCATTCCCGACCACTGCGCGTGCGTGCTGGGCAACGCTTCGGCCAACAGTCGCATGACCATGGCGAAGGCCGCGATCTTGGTCACCGTGCTCAGGTACAGCGTCACCGAGGTCGGCGCGCCCTCGTAAACGTCGGGCACCCACATGTGGAACGGCACCGCGCCCAGCTTGAAAGCCACGCCGGCGACAATGAACACTACCGCCAAACCGACCGCGAGCGAGGGATGCGAAGACTGCACCAGCGCGGCGGAAATAGCCTCGATGTCCAGCGTACCGGTCATGCCGTAGAGAATCGACATGCCATAAAGCAACAGGCCGGACGCCAACGCACCGAGCACGAAATATTTCATCGCGGCCTCGGACGCGCGGCCGGAATCGCGCTGAAAGGCCACCATCGCATACAGCGCCAGCGACATCAGCTCCAGCCCGAGATAGATCGTCAACAGGCTGTGCGCTGAGATCAGCACCAACATGCCCAGTACGCCGGCCAGGCCTAGCACGAAATACTCGCCGCGGAACAGGTCGCGCTCGCGCATGTAGGGACGCGAATAGACGAAGACCGCGATGGTCACGCCGAGCACGAACAACTTGAGCAGTACCGCAAGCGGATCGCTGACGAAAGTCCCGGCGAAGGCCACCGTCTTGATGCCCGGATCGACAATCAGCACCAGCGCCGCCGTCACCGCCAGCGTGAACTGCGACAACCAGTAGGTGACGTTGCGTTGCGCGTCGCGAAGGAACACGTCGATGACCAGCACGGTACAAATCATGCCCAACAGGAAGAGCTCGGGCAGAACCAGGAGGAAATCGTTGACGGAAGGTTGAGTCATGCGGTTCGAGTCCGGTCCTTACAGCTTGGAGGTCAAGGCCTGTTGCAGGAGGTGCTGCACCGAAACGTGCATCACATCGAGCAGCGGTGCCGGCCACACGCCGAGCACCAGCACGGCCGCCGCCAGCAGGCCGAGAATCAAGGTCTCTCGGCGGTTGACGTCGGTCAGCGCAGCCACTCGCTTGTTGGTCACCGGCCCGTAGACCACCCGCTTGACCAGCCACAACGTATAGGCCGCACCGATGATCAGCGTCAGCGCGGCAATCAGCGCCAACCAGAAACTGGCGTGGAAGCTGGCGAGAATCACCATGAACTCGCCGACGAAGCCCGACGTGCCCGGCAGACCGGCGTTGGCCATGGCGAACAGCACGAAAAAGCCCGCGAATACCGGCATGGTGTTGACCACGCCGCCGTAGTCGCCGATCTCGCGCGAATGCATGCGGTCGTAGAGCACGCCGACGCAGAGGAACATTGCGCCGGAGATGAAGCCGTGCGAAATCATCTGCACCATGCTGCCTTCCAGCGCCAGCGCTCCGCCGCGCGGATCGCCGGCATGCACGACGATGGCGTAGATCACGAACATGCCCAGGGTCACGAAGCCCATGTGGGCGATCGACGAGTACGCGATCAGCTTCTTCATATCCTGCTGCACCAGCGCGACGAAGCCGATGTACACCACCGCAACCAGCGACATGAAAATCAGCAGGCCGCTCAGTGCCTGGCTGGCATCCGGCGTGATCGGCAGCGCGAAGCGCAGGAATCCGTAGCCACCGATCTTGAGCATCACCGCGGCCAGAATCACCGAACCGCCGGTCGGCGCCTCGACATGCGCATCCGGCAGCCAGGTGTGTACCGGCCACATCGGAATCTTGACCGCGAAGGCACCCATGAATGCCAGGAAAATCAGAATCTGCGGCGTCATGCCCAACCGCAGACTCTGGAAGTCCAGGATGCTGAAGCTGCCCGACTGGATGTACATGTAGATCAGTGCGATCAGCATCAGCACCGAGCCGAGGAAGGTATAGAGGAAGAACTTGAGCGTGGCATACACGCGCCGCGGGCCACCCCACATGCCGATCACGATGAACATCGGGATCAACATGCCTTCGAAGAAGATGTAGAACAGGATCGAGTCCAGCGAGGCGAACACGCCGTTCATCAGGCCTTCCATGATCAGGAAGGCGGCCAGATACTGACCGGTGTGGCGTTGGATCACTTCCCAACCGGCGATCACCACCAGCACCGTGGTGAAGGTGGTGAGCAGGATCAGCGGCATGGACAGGCCGTCGACGCCGAGGTAGTAGTTGATGTTCAGCGCGCTGATCCAGGGCTGCAGCTCCACGAACTGCATCGCCGCAGTATGCGTATCGAAGCCGGTATACAGCGGAATGCTGAATACGAACGTCGCCACCGCGAAGATCAGTGCCAGGCGGCGCGCGCCGCTGGCTTTTTCACCCGCGCCGAGGACCACGAAGCCGCCGAGGATCGGCGTCCAGATCACCAGGCTGAGAAGAGGCCAATGCGAAAGCATGCGGTTCCCTTACAGTCTTTTCGTTATCGGTCGGAACGCGCGCCTAGCGGAGCACGAACCAGCTCAACAGCACCAGCACGCCGATGATCATGGCAAAGCTGTAGTGGTAGAGATACCCGGTCTGCACCAGGCGCATACGGCCGGCCGTCCAGCCCACGACGCGCGCCGCGCCGTTGACGACCAGACCGTCGATGAGCAGCGCGTCGCCCAGGCGCCACAGCAACCGGCCGAGACCGCGCGCGCCGCCGGCGAACACCAGGCTGTTGAACGCATCGAAGCCGTAGCCCTGCTCCAGGATCGAACGCGGCACGCGCAAGCGCTCGCGCAGACGCACGCCGGCCTCGGGCCGGTACAGCGTGAAATACCAGGCCAGCGCAACGCCCGCCATGGCCAGCCAGAACGGCAGGCTGATCAGGCCGTGCAGCGCGAAAGCCAGCGCGCCGTGATAATGCGCGCCCATCTCGGCCAGCACGTCGCGCGCATGCGACACCTCGATGGCGCCCCCAAAGAACGAACCGTAGAGCAGCGGGTAAATCACATAACCGCCCACCATCGAAGGGATCGCCAGCAGGATCAACGGCAGCGTGACCACCTTGGGCGATTCGTGCAAATGCGCGCGCGCGTGCAGATCCATGCGCTCCTCGCCATGGAAGACGAGGAAGAACAGGCGGAAGGTGTACAGCGCCGTGACCAGCACGCCGAGCACCAACAGCAGCGCGGCGAAACCCGCGCCCGGCACGTGCGCCTCCTCGACCGCGGCGATGATGCTCTCCTTGGAGAAGAAGCCGGAAAAACCGGGGAAGCCGATCAGCGCCAGTGAACCGATCAGTGAGGTCCAGTACGTAATCGGCATGTATTTGCGCAGGCCACCCATTTTGCGGATGTCCTGCTCGTGGTGCATCGCCATGATGACCGAGCCGGCGGCGAGGAACAGCAACGCCTTGAAGAAGGCATGAGTCATCAGATGGAACATGCTCGCCGCATAGGCCGAGGCGCCCAGGCCGGCGGTCATATAGCCGAGCTGCGACAGCGTCGAGTAGGCGATCACGCGCTTGATGTCGTTCTGCACGATGCCGATCAGGCCCATGAAGAAGGCCGTGATCGCGCCGATGATCAGCATCACGCTGAGCGCGGTGGTACTCAGCTCGTAGAGCGGCGACATGCGGCTGACCATGAAGATGCCGGCGGTGACCATGGTCGCGGCGTGGATCAGCGCCGAGATCGGCGTCGGGCCTTCCATCGAATCGGGCAGCCAGACGTGCAGCGGCACCTGCGCCGACTTGCCCATCGCGCCGATGAACAGCAGGATGCCGATCACCGTCGGCAGCGACCATTCCGCGCCCGGGAAGATCGCGATCGTTTTGGTCGCGAGTTGCGGCAGCTGGGCGAACAGCTCGTGGTAGTTCAGCGTGCCGGTGTAGGCGTAGATCGCCGCAATGCCGAGCAGAAAGCCGAAGTCGCCGACGCGGTTGACGATGAAGGCCTTGAGATTGGCGTAGATCGCCGATTCGCGGTTCATGTAGAAACCGATCAGCAGGTAGGACACCAGGCCCACCGCCTCCCAGCCGAAGAACAGCTGCAGCAGGTTGTTCGCCATCACCAGCATCAGCATGGAGAAGG
>CAVVUY010000070.1:0-3323 GCA_963751375.1 uncultured Gammaproteobacteria bacterium | reverse complement strand
GATCGCCGCCAACGTCCTGCCTTTGCCGGTAACCGCGATGCTCAACCCGCCCGGAATGCGTTCCGATTTCGCCCGGGCATACAGGGTCACCTCGTTCATGTCGATGAGATGCTCGCGAAGCGCCGCGATGTTGACGCGCGACCAATCGGTATGCGGATCGGCTTCGAGGATACCGACGATCTCCTGGATCGTGGCGAAGGCCTCCTGACCGGGCCGGGTCGGCATCTGCATGTGTTGCGACGCCGAATGCGACATCGAATTGTGCAGACTCTCCGGAGTAGTCGTCTGCGCCACGGCCGCGCCCGTGGTGAGCGCCAGGAGCGTGAAGGTAGCAATTCGGATGCGGTTGCGCATGGTCAATCAGTCCCCCTGTGTGAAATACGCCGAAAATAGACCTTCACCACATACGAACATATGATTCAGATCATATGAGCCAGGACAGCCGAATCCGTGACATACCCATCCCCGTTCCGGCAAACAGGGGCTCTTGGCTTGATCTTCCGGGCATCGACGTATCCGTGGAGCGCTCCCTGGACGCCGGCGACGTGGTCTTTCGGCAAGGCGCTGCCGCCTCGACCCTCTATTGGCTACGCTCAGGCCGTGTGCGGCTGGTCAGGCATCTGCAGGATGGAGCTTCAGTTGTCTTGCATGTGGCCCGTGGCAATGCCACGTTCGCCGAGGCCGCGCTGTTTTCGGATACCTATCACTGCGACGCCGTGGCCGAAATCCCCTCTGTCGTAACGCCTGTCCCGAAAGCCGAACTACTGGCGGCACTGTGTGTTGACCAGCAGAGCTGCCTGGATTTGGCACAGGCATTGGCGAGCCAGGTTCGCGAATTACGGGCACAACTGGAAGTTCGCAACATCCGGTCCGCCCCCGCACGGCTTCTCGCCTGGTTGCGACTGGCCGCGAAAGGCAAACCGCCCGAGTTGGAAATTGACCGCCCATGGACCGAAATCGCCGCAGAGATCGGTTTGACGCACGAAACGATTTACCGGGCGCTGGCCAAACTGGAACGCACCGGGGAAATCACCCGCGCAGCGAACCGAATAATGCTCAATGGGTAAGCGTTTCCTGAGCGATACCCAAGCGATGCCATACGAGATAATCTCAAGCGACCAGATTTCACTGCGCGGGTAGCAATGGCGGGAGCCGGCCACATCTGGCCGTTCATGCTCCTTCCATATCACGCCGTTGGACAGCAGGAGTGCAGCGGGACCCAGTCGTTAGCCTTACTCTTGATTGGCGTCAGCGTTGTGTCCCCGTTTTCATATATGCATATAGAGACAGAGGAATGATAAAGTGATGAAGAAACAGCTGGTTAAAGCCTGTTTTCGTGGGTCTCTATATTAAAGAATGTCCGGGCCCGTCGGTCTCTATATTTAGAGTTAGGCTTTCAGAAATCCACGGAGGCCACTTGTCCACCTTGCGACAGCAGCTTATCGAAGAGACGCGGGATCTCCTCGCGCGACTCGAAAATGAGGATATTCCGCTTTCCGCTATCGAGTCCCGGCCGTTGGTGTACCCGTTGCGTCGAGGGGTAAACATTCATCGACATCTGCATGAGCTGGAGTCACAGATAAGCTCCTTGCGCGACGAACTCCGTCAGGGAGCAAGGGAGCCTGTGCGGTGTGCTTACTCAGAGGACCGCGGAAGCTACTTGCACATGCTCACAGGTTTGCCCGGGGCATTGCGCAGGATCAAAAGTACATCAAGAAGAAGTCGCACTCGAACGAGTGGATGATCATTACCGATCCCTATTTTCTCCAGTGGGACGGCCCGAACAAGGCTTTTCCCTCAGAGAAGGCATACACAGAATTCATCATAGACTTCATTCCTAGATCTCTTAAGAAGCTTGAGCTGTTCGTCCTTCCGGATCCTAACAAGCGGATATTCAAAAAGTTCAACGATCGAATCCGTTCCCGTGGAACGCTAGTTTCCTACTGGCAGTCGACCGAGATCCATGATCGCACGATTATTCGAGATAACAATACGGGAACGCTGCTAGGAACATCGTTTGGTGGCTACGGCAACAAGCTTTCGTTCGTCCTAGATATCCCAGAGAGAGACTTAGAAGCTTTCATGTCTCAGCTAGACCGCATCAGGAATGCGTGACGCCGCTGTGCAAAAAGCCAAGATGCCTAACATCTGGCTGGAGCGCGACGGCTGCTTCGCAGCCGCGGCTCAGCCAGGGCGTTGAACGGCCGGTGTTAGGTCTGGAGCCGACAGCACGTCATTGATGCGTGACTGGCAGCTATGGATCGAAAACACCCACCCCCGAATCTCAGGGGATTACGCTGAAACCTGAATCCTCTTCGCCGGGCTCAACGCGGGCGCAACGCCCTCGACCCGCCCTTCCATCATATCCGCGAGAATCTTGCCCGTCGTCGGGCCGAGCGTCAGCCCTTGATGCCCGTGTCCGAAATCGAACCATAGCCCGGGGTGATTCGGCGCCGCGCCGACGACCGGCAACATATCGGGCATGCAGGGCCGATGGCCGAACCACACTTCGCCGTTCACCGGTTCACCGACTTCCATCAGCTCGCGGGCGCCAGCCAGGCCACGTTCGACTTGTCGCAGGTTGATCGGGGCAGATCGGTCGACCAGTTCGGCGCCGGTGGCGATCCGCAGACCATACGTCATCGGCGACAGCACCACTCCATTGGCAACGTCCATCAGGGGGCGGTTCAAGGTCTCGCTCATGCTGAAATGCCGGTGGTAGCCGCGCTTCCACACCATCGGGACGCGGTAACCGAAATGCGCCAGCAAGTCGGGCGACCACGGCCCCAGCGCGACGACGACGTCGGAAGCCTGCAGCGGGCCATCCTCGCTCTGCAGTTTCCAGCCGCTCCCCTCCTGGCGAAGACTCTGCGCATCGCCCTTCACGACGCGCCCACCGCGCGAGACGAACAGACGGGCGTATGCACCTACCAGACCACCCGGATCGCTCGTCGACCAGGTCTCCGTCCAGTGCACGGCGCCGGGAACCTGCCGACGCAGGACCGGCTCCTCGGCCATCAGCTCGGCACCGTCGAGCACGCGGGATTCGACGCCGTAGGTCCTGCGCACGCGCTCGGCTTCGCCGACCGCCTCGTCGAACTCGCGGGGGTCGCGGTACATCTGGTAGAAGCCGGTTCTGCGGATGATCTCGCCCGCGCCTGCGGCTTCGATCAGCGGCTCGTGGTCGTCGGTCGAACAGGCGATCAGCTTCGAATAGGTCTGCGCGATGACGCGATGGCGATGCGTCGCGGACGAGCGGAAGTAGGTCCACAGCGGCGATGCAGACTTGAGCACGTCACCCAGGCGATAGACGACGTCGTTGC
>CAVVUY010000069.1:0-13403 GCA_963751375.1 uncultured Gammaproteobacteria bacterium | reverse complement strand
GGCCATGGCCTGGCCATGGTGGTAGGCCCAGTCGAAGAACTTCAGCACGGCCTGGGCGGTTTCCGGCTTCTCGGCATTCTTGTAGACCAGGATGAAGGTCGCGCCGGTGATCGGCCAGCTCTTGGCGCCGGGCTGGTCGGTCAGCACCATGTAGTAGCCAGGCGCATTCGTCCAGTCGGCGCCGGCGGCGGCGGCCTGGAAATTCTCGGAGGTCGGGGCGACGATAGTTGCCGTCCCGGTTCTTGAGCTGCACATAGTTCATCTTGTTCTGCAGCGCGTAGGCGTACTCGACATAGCCGATCGAGCCCTTGATGCGGTTCACGTACGACGCCACACCCTGGTTGCCCTTGCCGCCGACGCCGGCCGGCCAGCTGACCGACTTGTCGTTGCCGACCTCGCCCGCCCAGCTCTTGCTGACCTTGGTCAGATAGTTGGTGAAAATGAAGGTGGTACCGGAACCGTCCGAACGGTGCACCACGGTGATCGCGGTGTTAGGCAGGCTCAGGCTCGGATTCAGCGCCTTGATGCGCGGATCGTTCCAATGCTTGATCTTGCCCATGAAAATATCGGCCAGCACTTCGCCGTCGAGGTGCATGTGGCCCATCATCAGTCCCGGAACGTTCACGACCGGCACCACGCCGCCCATGATCATGGGGAACTGCATCAGTCCGGCCTTATCCAGCTCGGCCGCCTTGAGCGGAGCGTCGGAAGCACCGAAATCGACGGTCTTCGCCTTGATCTGCTTGATGCCGCCACCCGAACCGATGGCCTGATAGTTGAACGCCACACCGGTCTGCTTGTGATAGGCGTCGGCCCACTGCGAGTACACCGGATACGGGAAGGTCGCACCCGCACCGTTAATCTGCATGACCTCGGCGTGTGCCGGAGCCATGAAGCCGGCGCCGAGCAGGGTCGCGCCCATAACCAGGCCCTTGCTGAAACGCTTAAGCATGTTGTTCACCTCGATAGAATTAAGTATGTAAAGCCAGAACGGGCTTCCCCCCTCGAGCCTGGCTGAACGCAGTCTACGAGCAACAAATGACACGAATATGACAGCGCTTTGTCATATACACTCCGCTTCCCGATCGGCGGCCTATGCTACGCTTCTGCCGACGGCGCCAATCCCGCTCTTCCGCCCCTTGCAGCGTATGATGCCAAGCCTAGTGCGCATTCTCCTTTCCGTCATGATTCTGCTTGCAGCGTCGACCGTATCCGCTGCTGCCGAGTCAAAGACCGACGCGGCCACCGTACGCGCCGATCAGACCGCCGTCGAACGCATCGGCACGCAGATCGAACGCAACACGCTGAGCAGCAACGACAACTTCAAGCAGCTCATCGACCAGGTCACAGGCTACAAATCGCTCGCCAGCGACTGCATCAGTGCGCAGCAGACCGAAAGCAGCAACATAAGCCAGCAGATCGACGCCCTCGGCCCGGCCATCAAGGGCGAATCATGGCAAGTGACGTCCACACGGCTGCAACTGGAAAGACAGCAGACGCAGACATTGCAGCTGCTGGCCAGCTGCCGGCTGCTGGAAGTCAGCAGCGTCAACGTCCTGCGCAACCTGCTCAAACTCCAGAACGAACGCCTGACCAGCCGACTGCAGACGCGAGGTCCGCCGACCGGCCGAATCATCGAACTGCTGTTACCGGAATTGTCGCAGCCGTCCAAACTGTTAAATATGCAGCGCCTGCAGAACCGCCTCGGTACCAACAGTCCCGACATACTGACCGCGTTCGGAGCGCTGACCCTGCTCGGCCTGGCCGGTGGGTTCCTCTGGCGCCGACGGCTCGCCCGCATCACCCCCGTGGATCCCGAACAGGACCTGGCACACGCCGTTTTTCAGGCCATCGGTCTGAGCCTGAATCGCTACCGCCCCGGTTTGTTGATCAGTGGCCTGTGGTCGATCTACTGGCTGGTGATCGGCCCCGCCGCCTGGGGCTGGCCACTGCTGGCGGGTATCAGCTTCCTGCTGTTCGCCTACCATCTGGCACTCGTCGCGATCCGGGCAAGCTTCAATCCGCCCGCGCCGGCCCGGCCCTATCTACCCTTTGCCAAACCCTTGGCGCAGCGCTTCGGTAAATCCCTGCGTTGGCTCGCGCTGAACGCGGCGCTCGGTGCGGCGATCTTCGCCACGCCGATCGCCGACGCGAGCTCACCCAACGTCATGCTGCTGGCACGCTCCCTGTGGGGCACCCTGCTGGTGCTCAACATCATCTGGACCGTATGGCTGATCCGCAGCCTGCGCGGCAAGCAGGGCATCGGCCCCATCCGCGTAACCGTTGCGTTCCTCCTGCTGGGCGGACTTGCCGCAGAATGGACGGGCTTTCGCGACTTCAGCCAATTCGTCGTCGGCGGGGTCGCGCTGACGCTGGTCAGCCTGCTGCTCGCCTGGCTGGCTTCCGCACTCAGCAGTGACCTGATCGACAGCATGGACGAAGGCCGCCATGCCTGGGAACGCCGACTCAAGGAACGCCTCGGCGTCGGCGAAAACCGTTTCATCCCAGGCTTGTTCGGACTGCGGATCCTGATCCACATCCTGATCTGGGTGGCGCTGATCTTCGCCCTGCTAAGGATATGGGGCTTCCCGACCAGCTCGCAGATGGTCCTGCTGCGCTGGGTGACCCATGGATTCACGGTCGGTCAGGTCACCATCGAACCGACCCGCGTGCTGATCGCGCTGATGGTGCTTGCCCTGCTGCTGTCGTTCGGCTCCTGGGTACGCACCCTGCTCGACCAGCGCCTGTCGCATGCACGACTCGAACGCGGCGCCCGCGAAGCCGCCGTCGCAATCACCGGCTACGGCATCATCATCGCCGCCGCACTGATTTCCCTCGTCGTCGCCGGCGTCGCCTTCCAGAACCTGGCCTTGATCGCCGGTGCGCTGTCGGTCGGCATCGGTTTCGGCCTGCAGAACATCGTCAACAACTTCGTCTCCGGCCTCATCCTGCTGTTCGAGCGCCCGATCCGCACCGGCGACTGGATCGTGGTCGGCAGCGTCGAGGGATTCGTACGGCGCATCAGCATCCGCTCGACGCAGATCCAGACCTTCGACCGCGCCGACGTCATCGTGCCCAATTCGGACCTGATCTCCGGCACCGTCACCAACTGGATGCTGCGCGACACCTACGGTCGCGTACGCGTGCCCATCGGCGTCGCCTATGGCTCGGACACGCAGCAGGTCAAGGACATCCTCCTGCGCATCGCCCGCGAGCAACCGCTTGTCATTCAGGACAGCAGCGCAATCCCGAATCCCTATGTTCTGTTCATGTCGTTCGGCGACAACTCGCTGAACTTCGAACTGCGCGCCTTCATCCGCGACGTCGGCGAACGCCTGTCGGTGTTGAGCGACATCAATTTCGCCATCGACGCCGCCTTCCGCGAAGCCGGCATCCAGATTCCCTTCCCGCAGCGGGACGTGCACATCATCGGGGCTCCACCCGGCGACCGCGACCCGGACCCGGCCCCCTCGGCATGAAACGACAAACGCTGGGCTGGCGCGAGTGGGCCGCACTGCCGGCGCTCGGCGTCGACCGCATCAAATGCAAGGTCGATACCGGCGCGCGTACTTCAGCATTGCATGCATTCTTCACCGAAACCTATATGGAAGGGGGGCGGCCGCGCGTATACTTCGGCCTGCATCCTGACCAGCTGTCGACCGACCGGGTCATCGAATGCACGGCCGACGTGGCCGACGAGCGGACCGTTTCTGACTCCGGCGGCCATCGCGAGAAGCGCATCGTAATCGTAACCCCGCTCATAATCGGCGCAATCGAACGGCCAATCGAGCTCACGTTGACCAGCCGCGACAGCATGCGCTTCCGCATGCTGCTGGGGCGCACCGCGATGCACGGTCACTTCACCGTTGACCCGGCCGCCTCCTTTCTCGCCGGCTACCCCCATTTGCCCTGAAGAAACCCTGCATGAAGATCGTCATTCTTTCCCGCAATCGCCGGCTGTATTCGACAGCACACCTGATCGCCGCCGCCCAGGCACGCGGTCATGAAGTGCTCGTCCTCGACCCGTTGCGCTGCTACATGAACATCACTTCGCTCAAGCCGTCGGTGCACTACAAGGGCGAAGCGATCGAGAACGTCGACGCCGTGATCCCGCGCATCGGCGCATCCATCACCTTCTACGGCACGGCCGTGCTGCGGCAGTTCGAAATGATGGGCGTGTTCCCGGTCAACGAGTCCGTCGCCATCAGCCGCGCCCGCGACAAACTGCGTTCGCTGCAGTTGCTCTCGCGCAAGGGCATCGGCTTGCCGGTCACAGGCTTCGCCCACTCGCCGGACGACATCGACGACCTGCTCGATCAGGTCGGCGGCGCCCCGCTCGTGCTCAAACTCATCGAAGGCACGCAGGGCATGGGCGTGGTGCTGGCCGAAACCCGCCAGGCCGCCGCCAGCGTGGTGCAGGCCTTCATGGAACTCAAGGCCAACATTCTGGTGCAGGAATTCATCAAGGAAGCCGGCGGCTCGGACATCCGCTGCTTCGTCATCGGCGGCAAGGTGGTCGCCTCCATGAAGCGCCAGGCCAAGGACGGAGAATTCCGCTCCAATCTGCACCGCGGCGGCCAGGCCAGCGCCATCCGCCTCACTCCCCAGGAACGCGCAACCGCCGTCAGTGCCGCCAAGATCATGGGGCTCAACGTCTGCGGCGTCGACATCCTGCGCTCCAATCACGGACCCGTGGTGATGGAGGTCAACTCCTCACCTGGCCTCGAAGGGATCGAAAGCACTACCGGCAAGGACATCGCCGGGGAGATCATCCACTTTATCGAGACCAACGCGCGGCCGCACCGCACGCGCACGCGCGGTCAGGGCTGAACACCCGCCCCGGGCCGCACGCCGTCAGAGCCAGCCGGCGCGCCGGAACATCAACAGTTCCCCCCCGACCAGCACCACCAGCGCGGCGAGCAGATACCAGAAGGAATGCGCATCCTGCGTGCCCGGCACGCCGCCGACGTTGACTCCCAACAACCCCGTGATGAAGCCCAACGGCAGGAAGATCGCCGACAGGATGGCCAGCACGTACATCTTGCGGTTCATCTGCTCCGACACGCGCGACAGCAGTTCCTCCTGCACCACCACCGCACGTTCACGCAGCAGTTCGATATCCTCGACACTGCGCGCCGCACGGTCCGCTTGTTCGCGCAACCGGAGGCGGTCGTCATCCGTCAGCCACGGCAGCCGTTCGGTGAACAAGCGATTGAAGGCTTCACGCTGCGGCACCAGGTAGCGCCGCAAACTCACCGCCTCTCTCCGCACCGCAGCTATACGTGGGCGGATCTCACGCAACTCTCCCGCCAGCATCGTCTCCTCCAACGCGTCGACGTCTTCGCCGAGATCGCTTATGACCTCCGCCAGACGCGTCACCAGACACTCCAATACGAAAGCGACGAACGCACCCGGACTGACCGGTCCACGGCTCTCCGCCAACGCCAGGCGTACGTCCTCAATCGACTGCAGGCGACGTCTGCGTACCGTGATGATCCGCCGTTCCTCGACCCAGATACGCAACGCCACCATGTCTTCGGGGTTCGCGCCAGGATTGAGGTTGGCGCCGCGCGCTACGATCAGCAAGCCCTGGTCGATGGGCACGCTGCGCGGGCGGGGATCATCCGCCAGCAGCGCCTGTACGACCAGCGGCGACAAACCGCTCTTGGCACGCAGCCACTCGCGTGCATCCGAATCACCACGATCCAGATGCAGCCAGACATAACCGCCGTCCGCCTCCTCGCTTGAGCCGGGCAACGACTCAACACCATAGCCATGGAAATCGATCCGATAGCTCGCGATGAAGGGGGATGCTGAGGTCATGGCGGACTCCGTCTTGATTTGTATTAGTTGTGCTGGGTGAATGCATGCGGGTCTAGACAGCGCGAACCGGTACACGGAATATGTACGTCCCCTGGCCGCATATGCAAACTACTACGCATGAATATCAGCATGAAACTGGTTTTCGAACGGGTAACCAGCGTCGTTTTCGCGGTCATGCTGGTGTTCCTGACGATCGGCATCATCATCGGCACCGGACGCCTGTTCCTGCTACTGCTCGAACTGTTCAGGGATTCGAACATAGCCGAGGGTTACCTGCACGTCGTGTCCGAGGTGCTGTCGCTGTTCGTGCTGATCGAGCTGTCACGCTCACTGGTGGAGTACTTCAGCGTTAATCGGCTACGTCTGACCTTCATCGTCGATGCGGCCATCGTGTTCGTGCTGCGCGAGGTCATGATCGGCTTGTTCGAGACCAAGCTCGCGGTGGACAAGGTTTATGCCCTCAGCGCGCTGCTGCTGGTGCTCGGCCTGCTGCGCATCGGCTCGATCATCGTCTATCAGCGCTCGGTGACTCTCGAACGCAGCGGACAGGAACAGCCCTGACGGACCATGCCGCCAGCCCCAAGGCGCGGGCAACCGGCGCCACATCGGATTATCATGGCAGCCCGAGGCCTCCGACCAAACCGGCGCCTCGAGCCCAGTTCGAAATCCATCTGCTAGGATTAGCCTCTCGATGGACGAGATGTCACGCAAGGAGATGGCGACAATGAGTAAAGACACCGTAACCCTTACGGATAACGTAACCGGCCGGCAGGTCGAACTGCCCGTACTGCGCGGCAGCACAGGCCCGGCGACGATCGATGTGCGCAATCTGTACAAGGAACTCGGTTATTTCACGTTCGACCCCGGCTTCATGTCGACCGCGAGTTGCGAAAGCGCCATCACCTTCATCGACGGGGACAAAGGCATACTGCGCTACCGCGGCTACCCCATCGAACAGCTTGCCGAACACAGCTCCTACCTGGAGGTCTGCTACCTCCTGCTCTATGGCGAGCTGCCCAGCGCCGATGGACTCGACACGTTCGAGAGCAGCATCACGCGCCACACCATGCTTCACGAGGCAATGCGCCGTTTCGTCGGCGCCTTCCGCCATGACGCCCATCCTATGGCAATCATGGTCGGCGTTGTCGGAGCCTTGGCCGCCTTCTACGGCGAAGCCAGCAACGTGCACGACCCCGTGGAACGCGAAATGGCCGCCCATCGTCTTATCGCCAAGATGCCGACCATCGCCGCGTGGAGCTACAAGCATTCCACCGGGGAACCCTTCGTCTACCCCGACAACAGCCTGAGCTTCACCGAAAACTTCCTGCGCATGATGTTCTCGGTTCCGGCCGAGCCCTTCGTCCCCGACGAGCGCTTCGTTCGTGCACTGGACCTGATCCTGATCCTACACGCCGACCACGAACAGAACGCCTCCACCTCCACGGTACGCCTCACCGGCAGCTCGGAAGCCAGCCCGTTCGCCGCGGTTTCGGCCGGTATCGCCTCGCTGTGGGGCCCTGCGCACGGCGGCGCCAACGAAGCCGTCATTCGCATGCTCGACGACATCGTGGTTTCCGGCAATCCGGTGCAGCACTACGTCGACCGCGCGAAAGACAAGGAAGACCGCTACCGTCTGATGGGCTTCGGCCATCGCGTGTACAAGAACTACGATCCGCGCGCGGTCATCATCCGCAAATCCTGCTACGAGGTACTCGAAGCGCTGGGCCCCGGCAACGACAACCAGGCGCTGTTCGACACTGCAATGCAGCTCGAGCGCATCGCCCTCGAAGACGACTACTTCAAGGAGCGCAACCTCTATCCCAACGTCGACTTCTATTCCGGCATCATCCTGCGCGCCATGGGCATTCCGCTGAATATGTTCACGGTGATCTTCGCCATGGCGCGAACCGTCGGCTGGCTCGCCCACTGGATGGAGATGATGGGCGACCCCAACGCCCGCATCGGACGTCCGCGCCAGCTCTACACCGGCTACGAAGAGCGCGGCTATGTCGACATCGACAAACGCGACGGCAGGACTGATAGTAAATATCATGGATTGCTAATATATGGTGCATCCGACCCAATCCGAGGAACCCACCATGTCCATAGACCGCATCGTCCTGGCTTTTGCCGGCGCCGTCATCCTGATCAGCCTAGCTGCTGGGGCATTTCGTCAGCCCCTACTGGTTCTGGCTGACCGCCTTCGTCGGCTTCAACCTGCTGCAGTCCGCCTTCACCGGCCTGTGTCCGCTGGCCAAGATACTCAAGGCAATCGGTATAAAGCCCGGCGAAGCCTTCAGGTGATGCGTAGCCACGCCTGATTCAGCAATGCTCAGCAAGGCCCGGACCCGTTCCGGGCCTTTTCGTATCTGACGGTCCATTCTCCCAAAGACATCCGCGACCGTTACGCCTCGCCGCAGCGCCCGAAAACCACGCGCGACTTACCCGACACCGTCCAATCCGAGCATTGCACTCAGGTATTGACTGCAGCAATAAGATTTGTTGATATGTATATCAGCTTTTAACCATATTCGTACTTATTGAATATGCACGTCGATCACAGGAGTGCGCGCATGATCATCTTCCGTCAGCTGTTCGATCAGGACACCTCGACCTACACCTATCTGCTCGCGGACGCTCTGACCCGCGAAGGCGTAATCATCGATCCGGTCAAGGAGCGTCATACCCGCGATCTGGACTTCATCCGCGAACTGGGCATAGCGCTGCGCTACAGCGTAGAAACCCACGTTCACGCCGATCACATCACCGGCTCAGGCGCCATGCGCGATGCCACCGGCGCCCAAGTCGTTACTGGCGCCGCCACCGGCCTGGACTGTCCCGACGTACTGATCCGCGACGGCGAAAGCCTAGTGTTCGGCAACGAGGTACTGACCGCGATAGCCACTCCAGGACATACCGACGGCTGTACGTCCTTCCGCTGGCGCGATCGGCTGTTCACCGGCGACACGCTGCTGATCAACGCCTGCGGCCGCACGGATTTCCAGCAAGGCGACCCGGAGCGCCTGTACGACAGCATCCAGCGCCTGTTCACACACCCGGACGAAACCCTGGTCTACCCCGGGCACGACTATGAAGGTCGCCGGGTTTCGAGCATCGGCCAAGAAAAAGCCATCAACCCGCGGCTGGCCGGAAAGAGCAGGGACGAGTTCGTGAACATCATGAACGCACTCGACCTGCCCTACCCGCGCCGCATCGACACTGCACTGCCGGCCAATCAGGCGTGCGGACGCGCCGCCTGACAGGCAGAGCTAACGCACACGACACAAGGAAACCGACATGAATGAGAACAACGGCAGCAATCGCACGCCCGGCATGGGTATCAGCCGGAGACAGGGGGTGCATCGAAGGATGGACTCCGGACGCATGCAACGCCACACGCACGACCAGTCGGTCTTTCACACCCTGTTGGAAAGACACCGGGAACTGCAGCGCGAGGTGGAAAACCTGCCCAACGGCATCCGTTCGGTAACCACCTCGCAAAGTCCCGACCTGGTCGCGTTGCTCAGAGAACACGCGCACGCCATGCATCAGCGCCTGCAGGAAGGTTTCGGCTTGCGATACTGGGATGCAGCCTTCGCCGAAATCTTCGCGCGCGCCGACTCCGTGCGCATGCAAATCAACAACCTGCCCGATGGCGTCGAAACCATCGAAACCAGCGACGACCCCAATGTCATCAAGCTCATCCAGGCCCATGGCCAGGTCGTCAACGCCTTCGTAACCGAAGGCTTCGATGCCGCCCGTCGCGTAAGCCCGCTGCCCGACGATTACCGCCGCGCCTTATCCTGACCCCCGGACGCCCAATCCATGAAACGCATCACCATCGTCGGCGCCGGATTCGGCGCCCTGAGCACCGTTCGCGAACTGCGCCGCCATGACAAGCATGCCGAGATCACCCTGGTCGCTCCGCATGCGCAACTGATCTATCTGCCCAGCCTGATCTGGATTCCGTCCAGACTACGCAGGACGCACGACCTGCGCATCGATCTGAAGGGCTTCTTCGAAACGCATGGCGTGCGACATATCGCCGCCCGTGCCGCAGGCCTCGAGAACGACGGCCGCCGTGTACTCACCGACGCCGGAGAGTCCGTGGACAACGACGGCCTGGTCATCGCCAGCGGCGGTCGTTTTCTTAAAAAGCTGCCCGGCATCGAACACGCCATCACGCTATGCGAAGGCATCGATGCGGCGCAGAGCATCCGTGAGCGCTTGAGCCGGATGGACGGCGGCACTATCGCGCTGGGATTCGGAGCCAACCCCAAGGAGCCGCAGGCAGTGCGCGGCGGCCCCATGTTCGAACTGATGTTCGGCCTGGACACGTTGCTGCGCCGCCAAAAGCGACGCGAACGCTTCAAACTGGTGTTCTTCAACGGCTCGGAACGCCCGGGTGCTCGCCTCGGCGAGCGCGCCGTCGACGGACTGCTGCGGGAAATGCGCCGGCGCGACATCGAAGCGCGGCTGGGGAGCAAACCCGTCCGCTTCGAGGCGGACCGAGTGGTGACCGAAAACGGCGAATTCGCCGCCGATCTGATTCTGTTCATGCCCGGCATGACCGGCCCCGACTGGGCGGCAGAAGCCGGCCTCCCTTTGTCACCGGGCGGCCTGATCCAGGCCGATGAGCATGCGCGGGTCGCGGGGCTCGAACGGGTCTACGTAGTAGGCGATTCGGGTAGTTTCCCCGGTCCGGATTGGATGCCGAAGCAGGCGCACATGGCCGATCTGCAAGCAGTCGCCGCAGCACGCAACCTACTCGCGGAACTCGACGGCAGCGCTCCGCAGCAGACCTTCAAGACCGAGTTGGTGTGCATCATCGACACGCTGGAGAAGGGCATCCTGGTCTACCGCAGCCCGAAACGCACCCTGGTCCTGCCGGCCAGCCGGCTGTTCCACTGGCTCAAGCGCGCCTTCGAACATCACTATCTAGCGCTCTACCGCAAACCGAAACCGCCGCGCTGACACGCCTCGACGCCTGGGCCGCTCGGCCCAGGCGCATCACAGCGCCGTGCCGTGCTCCCGAGTGGCGTGAAACTCGATCTCCGGCCAACGCTCCTGGGTCATCTGCAGGTTGACGCGTGTCGGCGCGATATAGACCAGGTCTTCACCATGATCCAGCGCCAGATTGCCCGATGCCTTCTGCCGGAACTCGCGCAACTTGCGCTCGTCGGGACAACTGACCCAGCGCGCAGTGTTCACGTTGACCGCTTCAAACACGCAATCCACGCCGTACTCATCGCGCAACCGTTGCGCCACCACATCGAACTGCAGCACACCGACAGCGCCGAGGATCAGATCATTGTTGTCCAACGGGCGAAAAAGCTGCGTGGCGCCCTCCTCGCACAACTGCGTTAGCCCCTTCAGCAAAGCCTTCATCTTCAGCGGATCGCGTAGCTGCGCCCGGCGGAACAACTCCGGTGCGAAATTGGGAATGCCGGTGAACTGCAGAGCCTCGCCCTGGGTGAACGTATCGCCGATGCGGATGGTGCCGTGATTGTGAACACCTATGATGTCGCCGGCGTACGCGTGATCGACATGCTCGCGGTCCGATGCCATGAAAGTCAGCGCATCGCTGATCTTGACGTCCTTGCCGATACGCACCTGGCGCAGCTTCATGCCGCGCTCGAACTCACCGGAGCACACGCGCACGAAAGCGATACGGTCGCGGTGCTGCGGATCCATATTCGCCTGGATCTTGAACACGAAGCCGCTAAACGGCTGCTCCAGCGGTTCGACCATTCGCTCCGAGGTCTCGCGCGGCTGCGGCGGCGGCGCCCACTCGACGAAACCGTCCAGCAGCTCGGCGACACCGAAATTATTGATCGCCGAGCCGAAGAACACCGGCGTCTGCTCGCCGCGCAGATAAGCCGCAAGATCGAAGGCGTGGCTGGCGCCCTGCACCAGTTCGATCTCCTCTCGCAGTTCGTCCGCCTGGCCGCCTATGACCTCGTCCAGGCGCGGATTGTCCAGGCCCTGAATCAGTTCGCCTTCCTGCACGCGGCCACCGTGCCCCGGGGCATACAGATGAATGATCCCGGTTCCCAGGTGATAGACCCCTTTGAAGCGCTTGCCCATACCGATGGGCCAGGTCACCGGCGCGCACTCGATCTTGAGCACGTCCTCCACCTCGTCCAGCAGTTCGATGGGCTCGCGACCTTCGCGATCGAGCTTGTTGATGAAGCTTATGATCGGCGTGTCGCGCAGCCGGCAGACCTCCATCAGCTTGATGGTGCGCTCCTCGACGCCCTTGGCCACGTCGATGACCATCAGCGCAGAGTCGACAGCAGTCAGCGTCCGATAGGTGTCCTCGGAGAAATCCTCGTGTCCGGGCGTGTCCAGCAGGTTGACGATGCGTCCCTTGTACGGGAACTGCATCACCGACGAGGTCACCGAAATGCCGCGCTGCTTTTCCATCGCCATCCAGTCGGAGGTGGCGTGGCGCGCGGCCTTGCGCCCCTTGACCGAACCGGCGAGCTGAATCGCGCCGCCGAACAGCAGCAGTTTTTCGGTGATCGTGGTCTTGCCCGCGTCGGGGTGCGAGATGATGGCGAAGGTGCGCCGGCGGGCGACCTCCTGAGCGAGTTCTGGCATGGTTAGGTCAGGCGGATTGAAAACTGGTTATTGTAACTCAATTGGGCACGCCGACGTTGATCCACTTGCTTCTTGCCGAGGAGCCAGGCTTCTGGACGATCTAGCGTTGTGGAGCGTCTGAAGCCGGGATGGCGGATGGGGTTGGTTTCTGGGCACGCACCAAACCCAATTCATTGACCGTGGACGGTTCGTTTCGGGCGCGATTTGGAGACTGGCGATTCGTGGAGCGCATGCGTTGCTTTGCGTTTGGGGTCCTTTTCGGGCGCGAATCAGTGTTTCAGGTTTTGATCTTACGTGGGTGACGCGCCCGAGCCCCTTTCTTTGCATGCCCAAAGAAAGAGGCGAAAGAAAGGCACCCGAAAGGCCTTGTCCCTACGGGCAAACCTCGAGCGCACACCCCGTCCCGGAGCACCGCAGGCACTTGCCATCCTGGCAAAGCCTGCTCGGGCGGCTTCCCTGCCGCCCGACCCCGCGCCGGGGCGCACGCTCGAGGCAAGGCCAAACGGGAAGCACACGTCAAAACAAAACGCACCCCAAACGTCTGAATGTCTGAGCCAGCTTGTTCTGGAGTACTTCGCTGTCGGACTCGCCTTGTTTTGACGTTCAGTCCCCCCTTGATCGCTTGCCTCGCGAACGTGCGCCTGGGCGGGGATGGCCGGCAGGACGCCGGCCAAGCAGCCCTTCGCTCGGACGGCGAATGGCTGCGGGCTCCGTTCAGGCGCGCGTTCGCGAGGTTGCCCGTCAGGGACAAGCACAGCACTCTGCGCCTGTGCCATTCACGGCTGCAGCGCCTCCAGGCTGTTTCGCCACAAGGCGCGTCGCGCAGGGAAGGCTTGCTGCCTTCACCAGCGGCGCAACACCGGGGCGGGACAGCCTGGTGTCGCCCTTCGGGTGGGCTGGTGTGCGTTCAGGGCTGCGTTGCGGCGCTTGCCAAGGACTCAAGCCATTGCCTTCGCACCGCGCCTTGCCCTGAACGC
>CAVVUY010000068.1:0-46605 GCA_963751375.1 uncultured Gammaproteobacteria bacterium | reverse complement strand
GAGAATGCGCTTTTCGGCTAATTCTCAACGCAATAAATGCTGCAATAGCAGCTGCAATTGCGGCTATCGCTGACATAAGCGAGGGAATCAAAGCAAACAACTCAATACGACTCATTACGTTCAGTGATTTCTAACAGTAAATATAGAGACCGACGGGTCCGGACATTCTTTAATATAGAGACCCACGAAAACAGAGATTAACCAGCTGATTCTTCATCACTTTATCATTCCTCTGTCTCTATATGCATGTATGAAAACGGGGACACGACGCTGACGCCCATCCAGAGTTAGGCTAACGACTGGTTCCCGCTGCACTCCTGCCGTCCATCGGACTGATATGGAAGGAGCATGAACGGCCGGATGTGGCCGATCTTTGCCATCTCGCATCCACTTCGTCTCTAGTCGACCCTGAGTTGCCATTATAAGTTGCTCCCACAGACTGTCGGCTCCATAGCGCTTTGCAGACAAAGACATACGCATCTCAGATGCCTAGCAAGTTTCACGCTCCCGCCGTCGGCGGCACCCAATATGCCACCCCGCCTACGAGTAGAGCGGCACGCTTGGCGGAAGACATGTCGCATACGGTCTCAAGAATCGAAGGAGCGTCAAAACTGGCGGCGAGTCATTTGATGAACGCCATCGAGCGACGGTCTCTATCACATGATTATTGTCTTCCAAATCTCTTACCAGCAGCCCTTTTCTAATGTAATTCCGAGCAGACTCAACGTGGAGCGTGATTCCCATGTTCGCGGCCACAAGCCCGAAAATGCCTTCGCTGTTGTATGCCTCCTGCACTACCCTGGGAACAAATCCCGGCAGCGTTGCACGCGGCGCTGACATGATTCCAAAAATGACGCCAGGTCTCCGTGTGGCCCATGATGAAATCCTTGTTTGCCAGCTCCGCTAGGCGAATCACGCTGGCTTTGGAAAGCGGATCCGCTTCCGACATCACGGCCACAAGGTGTTCACTCTGAATTGTTAAATATTCGACTCCCTGTTCCCATACAGGACCGGTTCCGAAACCGATATCAATCGCTCCACTTCTAAGCGCCTCTATTTGAGCGCCAGTAACCATGTGTTTAAGAATCACTTGTGATCCGGGGGAAGCGAGAACAACTCGCTTAAAATATTTGGCAATATCCCGCCTATGGCGAAATCCGTGTAGCCAATAACCAGTTCGCCTGCGTCCCCGTCACGGGACGCGTTTGACCTTCTCCATCAATAGGTGAATGCGCTCTAGCTCTAGTCGGCTGCCTTCGAAAAGCACGCGCCCCGCTTCCGTCGTTTCCACTCCAGTGCTCGAGCGCACCAGCAATAGGGTCTTGAGTGTGCTCTCAAGGTCCCGCACGGCTCGGCTCAGAGCGGGCTGCGCCACATGGAGACGCTGCGCTGCCTTGCGAAAGCTGCGCTCTTCAACAACCGTAACGAAATAGCGCATTTGGCGAATGGTGCAAAGCCCGCTCATACTTCGCTCGCGATACCGGATTGCTATCACCTGATTATAAACATAGATACTAGCAGTATTGCATGAAGTTCTGGTCTACCTTGCTTTGAGTACCGACATTACTAAAAAGTCTTACCCCCTGCGGCACTGAAGCCGCAGGAGCTCTCGTCGGACGATTAGGAGGTTCTAAAACATGGTCACTTGCACCCGCGTGTTTCGTTCCGGATTACTCACTTCACTACTAGCAACCCTATTGCTCGCCGCATCCGCCCAGGCTTCATCCGTAACGATGAACGTGGGTTTGGGACACTCCAATGAATTCCAAATACGGAATTCTTGCGAAGAAGTTCAAGGCGCTAGTCCAACAGTACAGCCACAACACAATCCAAGTTCATCTTCATTGCTGTGGACAGATAGGTTCGGAGGACCATGCATTCACCGCACTCCAGCTGGGCACCGTGGATGCCTATATCATCACTGCGAACAATGTGACTACACATTGGCCGTTGATGAACCTCACAGTCCTTCCTTACGTGTTCCACAGCCCAAATGACTTTCTGAAAATCATTCACGGGCCCATCGGAAACCAGCTCAAGCGCTCGATTAGAAAGCAAACTGGAGTGTACCTTCTGACTTGGGGGGCGCCTTCATATCGCGACGCCTATACCACTAATCGTCTATTCACTCGATAAAGGATTTCAAGGGCCTCAAATATCGGGTTCCCAACAACGAGGTCATGATTGAGACCATCCGTGCATTCGGTGCAACCCCGATCGCGCTGCCTTGGTCGGATACGCCGACGGCGCTACAAACGGGAACGATTAATGCCAGCGATAACGGCACCAGCGTTATCAAGGAAATGAAGTTTTATCAGGATGCAAAGTACCTTGTTATCTTGGACCACTTCATGGCGGTCTCTCCGTTGTTCGCAAGTAACCACTTCATGTCAAGACTTTCGCCGGCGCAGCGACAAGAAATAGAGCATGCGGCGGCTGTCGCGGGTGCCTACCAGACAAAGATTATGCTCAAGAAGGAACAGGCAATCCGCACGTGGCTGCATGTCCAGGGTGGCATGACCGTTAACCGTCCAAATCGCGCCCCATTTATTGCGGCGGCTCAGAAGGTGCAGAAATCCTTTGCAAAGACGCAAAGCCCGGAATTTAGCAAGATGCTTACAAAGGTTGAGGCGGCCCAGTAGCGGTCACTTTGACCCGGTTCCGTTGGGGGCAGATTCGACTGAGGTCTCATGCGTCGCTTCTACGCATGAGACCCTTCCTACCCCACCAACGTCGACCGAGTTGACGATCTCATTCAGTTCTAGCCGATGCATCTCGCGATGCGCGGCCCCCTGATGATCCTTTAGATACCGACTCGCTGCGGAGTTACAGCAATGTGGAGCTTCATCGAGCGCCATGGGGAGGAAATCGTCAGGGTGCTTCTGCCTGACGGCGATCGCAGGTGATCATCGTAGTCGAAGTGGTCCTGCGATACGCCTTCAACACCGGCCTGTCCTGGGCTCCCGAGATCGCGGGGTTCTGTATGGTCTGGATGGTCTATATGGGCGCAGCCTTGGGTGTCAAAGAACGGTTTCATATCCGTGTGTTTGTTGGAGTGATGGCACTTGCACCCAAGCCTAGATTGTTCTTCGTGTTGCTCGCGGATCTTGTATGGCTTGTGTTCAACCTCGTTATGATCTGGTATTCCATCCCCTTTTTACAAAGCGCCTACAAATATCCCAATTTGTCGCCAGATTTGAGAATCAATCTATTTTGGCCTCAAACAATCGTCCTGATCGGATACGTATTAATCACTGTTCGGTTAATTCAGATCTACTACAACTGGGTGCGTCGGGGAGCGAAGGGAATTCCGGGGTTGCCGGATGAGTATCGATCGATAGAACACAAGACGGAAGGGGCCTGATATGTCGCACCTTCAGATCGTACTCCTGGTCTTTGTGGTCTTAACGGTTATAGGGGTCCCACTCTACGCATCCGTAGGCCTGGCGACAGCGCTTGCGCTTGTTCTGATCCACATCCCCCTTACGCTCCTAGCGCATACTGCGTTCACCGCCCTCGAGCCGTTCCCCCTACTAACCATCCCAATGTTCGTGTTGGCCGGTCGTCTTATGGAAGTGAGCGGGATGGCTGATCGGCTTATCGGTGTCGCCCGCACTCTCGCCGGTAACTACACCGGTAGCCTGGGGCTCGTTACCGTCATAGCGTGCACCCTGTTCGCGGCGCTTTCTGGATCAGGGCCAGCGACCACCGCCGCGATAGGCAGCACCACGATTCCCGCCATGGTAAAGGAAGGGTACTCGAAGCGATTTGCGGCCGCGATATCTGCCTCAGGAGGCGCGCTCGGTAGCGTCATCCCTCCGAGCAACCTCCTGATCATATTTGGTCTTGTGACTGATCAGTCTATTCCCAAGCTGTTTCTCGCGGGAATCATTCCGGGTCTGTTCGTGGCGGCCCTGCTGTTGCTTGTTGCCTACCTGATGGCGCTCTATTTTGGCTATGGAGCGCGTGGAGATAAGTTTGGGGCGATCTGTTGCTCAGAGCGCTATGGGAAGGTAAGTGGTCCATTTTTGCTCCGGTGCTGATTTTAGGTGGTATCTACGGTGGAATATTTACCCCATCCGAGGCTGGCGCCGTCGCGGTTTTCTATGCGGTTCTGGTCGGCATATTTATACACCGCGACCTTTCTTTTCAAGAAGGTATGGGACGCCCTTCGATTTACCCTCCTGATATCTGGCTTGCTGATAATTATCACTCCAACCATTGCCTTCGGTCAGCTTGCCGCTTTTTATAATGTCCCGGCAGTCGTTGAGACCCTTCTGGCCCATATCGCTCATGGGCCGATCAGTACGCTTCTTATAATTGGATTTTTCTTTATTCTTACCGGCACTTTTATGGAATCTATCAGCTAGATCATTCTGTTTGTGCCAATTTTTATACCAACTATAACTCATTTTGGGATTGATCGATCGTGTTTGGCGTATTCACGGTCATGACCTGCGAGATCGGATTCCTAACGCCACCGCTTGGCGCGAACCTGAATGTCGCAGCGCGGCTGACAGGCATAAGCATAGAAGACGTCTCTGTAGGCGCGTTGGGATTTATTGCGGCCTACCTTGGCGGCCTCCTTTTTATGATTTTCTTCCCTCAGGCGACCTCGTATCTACCTCAGTTGTTTTACGGAATACCTCGCTGACTCAGCGGTTATCGGAGAACTTTTATGTTGGATAAACTACTAAAGGGTGGCCTCGTCGTAGATGGGACCGGCTCCGAAGCGTTCCACTCCGATGTGGGCATAAAGAATGGCTGCATTGAAGCCATTGGTGATCTCTCGATGCAACCGCACATGAAATCTACGACGTTTCAGGAAGACTGGTCGTACCGGGATTTGTCGATCTTCATACCCATTCTGACTTTACCTTGCTCGTAAACAGTAAGGCGGAAAGCCAAATGACATCAGGGCGTGACGACAGAGGTTGTAGGCCAGTGTGGATTCAGTTGCGCGCCAGTGCGCTCATCAGAGGATATCAGAGCACTTGCCCTTGGGCACTGTGATGGTGTGGTGGACCCGGCTTGGCGCACATTTGGCGAGTATCTGGACGCGCTTGATCAGGCGCGACCGGCCATCAATGTGGCTGCCTTGGTCGGGCATGGGCGCTGTTCCGAGCCGTCGTGGGAAACGAGGCGCGCCAACCGACACCTGAAGAAGTTCACCAATAGCAGCTTCCTGATCAATCCCTGGAGGAAGGAGCGTGTGGGCTTTCGACTGGGCTTGAATATTGGCCCGGAAATCTTTGTTCCATCGAACAGATCGTCCCGCTTTGCCGTGTGGTCCAAAAGCATAACGGACTCTACGCAACGCATGTTCGAAATCGTGATTACTATTTTGACGTTGCGTTCTCTGAGGCGCTTGCCACATCAAGAACAAGTGGGGTGAAGTTGGAGATATCGCACATACAGACCAAATACGGCGCACCGGAATACGCTATGGAGCAAACCCTGGCGACCGTCGAGACTGCGCGGCGCCGAGGTGTCGATGTGGCTTTTGACGTCATTCCAGATGAATGGGCACATACGTCGATCGCTGCGATTTCCCGAAATGGGCGCTCGAGGGTGGCGCCTTCGGAGATTTTGGAGCGGTTGCGAAATAAAAAGCTGCGTGGAGAGTTGAAGAAAAACCCAAGCCCTATCTGGAAGCTAGTTGTCGACGAGCGGTGGGAGGACATTTTACTGCTTCACTCCACAGCCAATCCGCATCTCGTGGGCAAGTCATTTGCGCAGATTGGCGAGATCAGAAATACCGATCCCTATGATGCGGCGCTGGATCTGCTTTACGAAGAAGGCGATGCTCTCTATCACGCCATGTGGACTTCCAGAAGCTTCAGGGAAGCAGGATATCGATCAGTGTCTAAAGGATAACTCATGTTCGGTCATCTCGGACACGCTTGCGTTGGCGCCCTATGGTGACCTGGCGGAGCATATCGGTTCTTTGAGTGGTTATGGATGGACTGCACAGTTTCTCGATAAGTACGTCGCCCAAAAGAACTTGCTATCGGTCGAGGATGCCATCAGACGGATAACGTCTATCCCAGCCGCAGAATTGGATTGAAAAACCGGGGAGAGCTCAGGCCGGGATTCAAGGCCGATATCGCGGTTTTGGAATCTGAGCAGATTCGCAGGCTCTGCACGGTGCAAGAGCCAAGACTGTATCCAACTGGGTTCACCCATGTATTCGTTAACGGTGAGCTTGCGCTATCGCCCAGCGGTCACTCCGGTGGCCACCACGGCGAAATCATTAGAGGTACCTGATTTAGTGAATCTATTTGACTTAGTGCTTGCTGGGCATTATTAACACTGCCTCTCGATCTGCTTGCTTATGAGCTCTGCATGCAATTCGTTCTTGACTCAATGGTTAGTGGGATTCAGACCTCAGGTTAGGCTGCTGGGCAGAACATTGCGGACTGTCGTCTGTCGGGTTAGAAGAACACCTGACCGGCCCGCTTTGGCCGATCTCAGTCCCTTGCTACCCGCATGGAACCTCCTGCAGGACTTAGCTTTAACGCCCGTTTCGAGGTTCGTTGGGATCCGTGGCGACCCTCCCGAGTATGACGATAGCGTGATGTCCTCTATAAGCTTCATCTCTCGTCTTGTTTTCGCTCTTCTCTCCCCGTTAACGAATTGCCTCGAGCGCCAGCCTGGAACTGGATCGGGCAGACGGGAAGCGGGCTTCGCAGGGATGCGAGCATCTGCGTACCCCGTGGCGGGGTGGTGTGCGTTCAAATTCTGCCCGAAGAGGTGAAGCCGACGAATACACCGAACGAAGCCTACTCACTGAAACCCAACCCCCGCAGACCGTCCCTCACCCCCTCATCGGCCAACAACTCCCGCAACCGCCGCACTGCCGGCCGATCCTCGCGCGACGCCGGCACCACCAGGTCGTAGCGTTCCTCGACCAGCGGGATGAACGCCAGCCCGTAGGCCTCCGCCACCGGACGGATGGCCACGCCCCAGTCGGCCCGCCCCTGGGCGAGCGCTGCGGCGACGGCGTTGTGCGAACGCACCTGCACGGCGTAGCCCGGCGGGCGCTGTCCGTCCAGCAGGCGGTCGACCAGCACGCGCGTGCCGCTGCCCGCGTTGCGGTTGACCATCACGCAGTCGGCATCGGCCAGCGCCGCGGCAACCGCTGCAGACGGCTCGGACTTGCCCTCGAAACGAGCGTCGCCGGGACGGTAGACGATGCCCTGCAGACGTCCGTAGCCGGGAATCAGCGACAGCCCCTCGCTCAGGAACGGACGGTTGTACTCGCCGCTGTCCGGATCGAACAGATGCATCCCTGCCACGTCGCACTCGCCGCGTTCGGCGGCGGCCAGTCCGCCCTGACTGCCGACGTGCATCGCCTTGACCGCGTACCCCTCCTCCTGCAGCCTCGTCATCAGGTAATCCAGGCCGACGCAGTGGCTGCCGATCACGACCAGGTCGGCGGCCCGATGCGGTCCCAGAAGCTGCACGCGCACCGGCGTGTCCTCGGCCACCAGCTCGGTCTGCGCCGGCAGGGTGATGAAACCGTCGGCGAAGCTGAACGCGGTCACCGCGCCCGAACCCTTGCCCATCGGATAGGCCGCCAGCCCGTCGGCGCCGGGCACCAGACCGACCAGCAGATACTCGGTGCGCCCCTTCTCCGAGGAGACGCGCTGCGCCAGTTGCGCCTCGACCTCCTCGTTGCGGTGCCTGGCCGACACCGGCCATGGCACGCAGCACCGGGGCGACGAATTCGTGGAAGGTGAAGATGGCCGAGGTCGGAAAGCCCGGCAGCATCACCACCGGCTTGCCGCCGCTCACCGCCAGGCAGATCGGCTTGCCCGGCTTGAGCGCGACGCCGTGGGCGACGATGCCCGGATCGCCCAGTTCCTCGACCGCACGGTAGGACAGATCGCCGGCCCCCTTGCAGGTGCCGCCGGACAGCAGCACCGCATCGCGCCGTCCAGCGCCTCGCGCAGCTTGGCGCGCAGGGCGTTTTCATCGTCGCCGACCACGCCGAGCGCCACCGGCTCGCCGCCCAGCTCGCCCACCGCGTCGGCCAGGATTCGCGCCGTTCGAATCGTAGACGCCGGCGGGACGCGGCGGCTGGCCGACCGGCACGATCTCGTCGCCGGTGGAGAGGATCGCCACCCGCGGCCGACGCCACACCGCCACGTCGCCCAAGCCCACGGCGGCCAGCACGCCGATCTCGCGCGAGGTCAGACGCGTGCCGGTGCGCAATACGGTCTCGCCGCGCGCCATGTCGGAACCGGCGAAACTGACGAAGGCGCCGGGCGTGGTCGCCCGGCGCACTTCCACCACCGCGCCGTCGCTCTCCTCCACCAGATCGGTATGCTCGATCATCACCACCGCATCGGCACCGCGCGGCAACATCGCGCCGGTGGCGATCGGCAACGCCTCGCCGGCGGCCAGCGTGCTCGCCGGCGGCCGGCCGGGACGCAGCACCTCGTCGCCCAGACGCAACCGCCGCGGACGCTCCTCGTAGGCGCCGGCGGTATCGGCGGCGTGCACCGCGAAACCGTCCACGTTGGCGCGGTCGAAGGCCGGCACGTCGACCGGCGCGGCGACGTTCGCCGCCAGCACGCGCCCCAGCGCCTGCGCCAGGGGCACGGATTCCACACCCAGCGGGCGCATCGGCAGCGCCGTGGTGAAGCGCTCGTAGGCCTCGTCGCGGCCGATAACTTCCAGGAACTGGGACTGACGCGCAGCCCGCAGCGTCTTATCGTCGTATTTCACAGCGGCTCCTCGGCGCAGGGATCGTAGAGAAAGACGTCCACCTCGGTGCCTTCGGCATAGCCTTCCAGCGCATCCGGCACCAGCAGGAAACCATCGGCTCGCGTCACGGTCGTCAACAGCGAGGCGCCGCTGGCCGTGATCGGCACGGCCAGTTCGCCATCGACCCGCACACGGCAGATGTCCAGCCGTCCAGGCGCAGACGAGACCTTGCGGCTCAGGCGCAGCCGCCGCCGCGCATAGGGCCAGCCTGGCGCGAGCCCGCCCAGCCGGCGCAGCGCACGGCCGGCGAACAGGTCGTACTGCAGCAGGCAGGCCACCGGATTGCCCGACAGCAGAAACACCGGACACGCTCCGATGCGGCCCATGCCCACCGGACTGCCGGGACGCATGGCGACGCCGCGTATCGCCAGCTCGCCCAGTTCGCGCAGCACGCCCGGGCCATAATCCTCGTCGCCGACGCTGGAGCCCCCCGACACCAGCAGCAGGTCCGCGCCCGGCGCGGACAAGCCCGCGACCAGCGCCGCGCGCTCGTCGCCAAGCCGTTGCAACGACTCCAACTCGCCCCCGTCGCGCGCGATCAGCGCGCTGAGCATCGGTCCGTTGGCATCGTGAATGCGCCCTTCCGTCAGCGCCTCGTCGGGCGGCACGACCTCGCCGCCGGTAATCAGCAGCCGCACCCGCGGCCGCCGCCGCACGTCCGCCGCGGCATGGCCGAGCGCGGACAGCAGGCCGATATCCTGCGGCCGCAGACGCCGCCCGGCCGGCAGGCCGATCTCTCCCGCGGACAGATCCTCGCCGCGCGGGCTCACGTGCATGCCCTCGGCGACCGGCGCCAGCGCCTCGATCACGGCGCCGCGCGCCTGCACCTGCTCGATGGGCAGCACGGCGTCCGCACCGTCCGGCATGGGGGCACCGGTGAGAATGCGCACGGCTTCGCCGGCCCCGACCGGCACACCGCCGGCACGTCCCGGCCGCGAATCGCCGACCACCGTCAGCGGCAGCGGAGCATAGCTGCTGGCGCCCTCGACATCCCGCGCCCGCAGCGCGTAGCCGTCCATCGCGGCACGCGCGAAATAGGGCAGATCCTCCTCGGCCGCTACAGCCTTGCCCAACACTCTTCCCAGCGCCTGCTGAAGAGCTACCGTTTCGGTTTGCGACAAGGCTTCGACACCATCGACCCAGGCCAGCGCCTCAGCCACCGTCAGGCGCCCGGCGAAACAGCTCATGCCGTCGATGACCAGCTCGCTCGTGCTCATCTGCACCCCCTGTAGTTACCTGGTTCCAAAGCATAGACGCTGGCATTGACGCCAGATGCGCACACTGCGATGCGAAACGCATTCAGGGAACTATTCGTAATTTTTTTCCTCCCATAAGTCAGCAACGGGAGTCATCCGGTTGTACCTGCCGGGTGCCAACCCTGTTTCGCCATCGACAGGAGGGACTCATGGCGAGCGTTCATCCCATGCGGCGGCGCTTGCGCGCGCATCCCAAAGGACGCCAGGTCGATCCGCAGGCTGCCGACGAGGTTCGCGCACTCGTCTCCGGCCTGCCCTGCGAGCGCGCCTGGCTGATCGAGCACCTCCACCGCATACAGGACCACTTCGGACATCTGCCCGGCGACCATCTGGTTGCGCTCGCCCGCGAGCTCGACATGGCGCCGGTCGAAGTCTACGAAGTGGCGAGTTTCTATCATCACTTCGACATCGTCGCCCACGGCGAGGACGCTCCCCCGGCGGTCACCGTGCGCGTATGCGACTCGGTCACCTGCGCCCTGTTCGGTGCCGAGGACCTGGCCCGTACCCTGGAACAACGCCTCGGCAGCGAGGTCCGCGTTCAGCGCGTGTCCTGCGTCGGGCGCTGCGACCGCGCGCCGGTCGCCCTTGTGGGGCAGAACGCGGTCACCTATGCCGACGCCGACAAGGTCGCCGATACCGTGGCGCGCGGCGAGACTACGGCCCGCCCTCCGGATGCCCGCGGCTACCGCGCCTACCGCAACAACGGCGGCTACGCCTTGTGCGCCGCGCTGGACAGCGGCGAACTGTCTGCGGACAAAGTGCTCGAGGCGCTCGATGGTTCGGAGCTGCGCGGCCTCGGCGGGGCCGGATTCCCCACGGCACGCAAATGGCGCATCGTGCGCGACCAGCCCGGCCCGCGCGTGGTCGCGGTCAACATCGACGAAGGCGAGCCCGGCACCTTCAAGGACCACTACCACCTCAGCCAGGACCCGCACCGCTTCCTCGAGGGCACGTTGGTCGCCGCCCAGGTGGTAGGCGCCGACGAGGTCTATCTCTATCTGCGCGACGAATACGCCGACGCGCGCCTGCTGCTCGAGCGCGAGCTCGACGCCCTGCGCGCCGATCCGCCCTGCCGTCTGCCGGCGATATACCTGCGCCGCGGCGCAGGCGCCTATATCTGCGGCGAGGAGTCGGCGATGATCGAGTCCATCGAAGGCAAGCGCGGCATGCCCCGCCTGCGTCCGCCCTTCGTGGCGCAGAACGGCGTGTTCGGCCGTCCCACGCTCGAACACAACATGGAAACCCTGCACTGGGTACGCGACATCATCGCGCACGGCCCGGAGTGGTTCGCGGCGCGCGGACGCCACGGCCGACGGGGGCTGCGCAGCTACTCGGTCAGCGGCCGCGTGGTCGATCCAGGCGTGAAGCTGGCGCCCGCCGGCACCACGGTGCGCGAGCTCATCGAGGACCACTGCGGCGGGATGCTTCCGGGCCACGAGCTCTATGCCTATTTCCCGGGCGGCGCCTCCGGCGGCATCCTGCCGGCCAGCCTCGCCGACGTACCGCTGGATTTCGGCACCCTGGAGGAATACGGCTGCTTCATCGGCTCGGCCGCGGTCATCGTGCTGTCCGACCAGGACCGCGCCAGCGACGCCGCTCTCAACACCATGCGCTTCTTCGCCCACGAGTCCTGCGGCAAGTGCACACCCTGCCGTGTCGGCACCGCCAAGGCCGCGGAGCTGATGGCGGAAGCGAACTGGGACCGCACGCGCCTGGACGACCTCGCCCAGGTCATGGGCGACGCCTCAATCTGCGGGCTGGGTCAGGCCGCGCCGAATCCCCTGCGCTGCGTCTTCAAATACTTCCCCGAGGAGGTGGGCTGATGGCCGCCAATCCGGACACCTTTGCCGAAATCGTCTTCACGCTCGACGACCGCGAGCTGCGCGCCCACCCCGACGAGACCATCCTCCAGGCCGCGCGCCGCCACGGCACCGACATCCCGCATCTCTGCTATACCGACGGCCTGCGCATCGACGGCAACTGCCGCGCCTGCATGGTGGAAATCGAGGGCGAACGCACCCTGCAGCCGGCCTGTTACCGCCATCCCAGCGAGGGCATGCAGGTGCGCACCGCCTCGGAGCGGGCGCGCAAGGCCCAGAGCCTGGTGCTGGAGCTGCTCGGCTCGGACATGCCCGAGGCATCCTACAATCCGGCCAGCGAGCTCGACCATTGGCGCCGCGAGCTCGAACTCGGCGAACCGCGCTTCGCCCGGCGCGCCGAACCGGAGGCCGATCTGTCCCACCCCGGCATCGCCGTGCGCCTCGACGCCTGCATCCAGTGCACCCGCTGCCTGCGCGCCTGCCGCGAGGTGCAGAACAACGACGTCATCGGCTACGCCCACCGCGGCGCCGCCTCAGCCATCGTGTTCGACCTAGCGGACCCCATGGGAGAGTCCTCCTGCGTCGGCTGCGGCGAATGCGTGCAGGCCTGCCCGACCGGTGCGCTGATGCCCGCCCACGACGTCGGCCTGGAAGTCCCCGAACGCGACGTCGAAACCGTCTGCCCCTACTGCGGCGTCGGCTGTCTGGTCACCGCCCACGTCAAGGACAACCGCATCCTGTGGGTCGACGGCCGCGACGGCCCGTCCAACCACAACCGCCTGTGCGTCAAAGGCCGCTACGGCTTCGACTACGTGCACAACCCCTCGCGCCTGAGCAAACCGCTGATCCGCCGCGAAGGCGTGCCGCGTCCCGAGCCCGACGACGTGCTGGAAGCCACGCCGGAACGCCTCGCGGCGACCTTCCGCGAGGCGAGCTGGGAGGAAGCCCTGGAGGTTGCCGCCGCCGGGCTGCGGCGCATCCACGACGAACACGGCCCCTCGGCGCTGGCCGGCTTCGGCTCGGCCAAGGGCACCAACGAGGAGGCCTATCTGTTCCAGAAGCTGGTGCGCACCGGCTTCGGCACCAACAACGTCGACCACTGCACGCGCCTGTGCCACGCCTCCTCGGTGGCCGCGCTGCAGGAGATGGTCGGATCGGGCGGCGTCTCCAACCAGGTCGCCGAGGTCAGCGGCGCCGACCTCATTTTCATCATCGGCGCCAACGCCTCCGAGAACCATCCGGTCGCCGCCACCTACATCAAGAACGCCGCGCGCGCGGGCGCCACGCTGATCGTCGCCGACCCGCGCCGCACCCTGCTCACGCAGCACGCCGACCACGTTCTGCAGTTCAATCCCGACACCGACGTCGCCCTGCTCAACGCACTGCTGCACGTCATCGTCGAGGAAGGCCTGGTCGACGAGGACTTCGTCGCCAAGCGCACCAGCGGCTTCGAAGAACTGAAAGCACACGTCGCCGATTACTCGCCCGAACGCGTCGCCCCCATTTGCGGCATCCCGGCCGAACGCCTGCGCGAGATCGCGCGCCTCTACGGCAGCGCACCCAATGCCATGATCTTCTGGGGCATGGGCGTGGCCCAGAGCGTGCACGGCACCGACAACGCACGCGCGCTGATTTCGCTGGCGCTGATCACCGGCCACGTCGGGCGCCCGTCCAACGGCCTGCATCCGCTGCGCGGCCAGAACAACGTGCAGGGTGCCTCCGACGTCGGCCTCATCCCCATGGTCCTGCCCGACTACACGCCCGTGGGCAACGACGAGGCCCGCGCCCGCTTCGAACAGGCCTGGGGCACCGCGCTCGATCCCGATCCGGGCCTGACGGTGGTCGAGATCATGCATCAGGCCAATGCCGGCCATATCCGCGGCATGTACGTCATGGGCGAGAATCCGGCCATGTCCGACCCCAACCTGCATCACGCGCGGGCCGGCCTGCAGCGCCTGGAGCATCTGGTGGTGCAGGAGATATTCCCCACCGAAACCGCGCTCTACGCCGACGTCGTGCTGCCGGCCTCGGCGCTCTATGAAAAGAGCGGCACGGTCACCAACACCGACCGCCGCGTGCAGTTGGTGCGCCCCGCGCTCACCCCGCCCGGCGAGGCGCGCCAGGACCTGTGGATCATCCAGGAGCTGGCCCGGCGACTGGGTCTGGACTGGCAATACGACGGCCCGCGTGACGTGTTCGCGGAACTGCGCACGGTCATGGACTCCATCGCGGGCATCACCTGGGAGCGCCTGGAGGCGACCGACTCGGTCACTTATCCCTGCCACAATGAGGGCGATCCCGGCGAGGGGGTGGTGTTCCGGGAGCGTTTTCCCACCGCCGACGGCCGCGCCAGGCTATCGCCGGCCGCCTATGCGCACGGCCCCGAGCTGCCCGACGACGAGTTTCCGCTGGTGCTCATCACCGGCCGCCAGCTCGAACACTGGCACACCGGCGCCATGACGCGGCGCGCCAGCGTGCTCGACGCCATCGAACCCATGCCCACGATCAGCCTGCATCGGGACAGCCTGGTCCGTTTCGGGCTGCAGGCCGGCGACGCCATCACCGTGGAATCGCACCACGGCACGGTGACCGCCTACGCCCGCGCCGACGACGCGCTGATGCCCGGCCAGCTGTTCCTGCCCTTCGCCTACCGCGAGGCCGCCGCCAACCTGCTGACCGGCGACGCGCTGGACCCGTTCGGCAAAATCCCCGGCTTCAAGTTCACCGCCGCGGCGGTGCGCGTGCGCGCCGCAGAGCCAGCCGAGGCGGCACGCCTGAGCACCCAATCGCCACTCTGAGTCCGAAGCAGTACCACCTAGAGAGAGGAGAGAAAGAACCATGCTCAAGAACATGCGCATCTCCACGGCAGCCGTCGGTCTCGCACTGGCTCTGAGCGGCACGGCCGCGGCCGCATCCACCCTCACCGTCTACGCCGCAGGCACTCTGGCGGTACCGTTCCACAAGATCGACCAGGCATTCGAAAAGGCGCACCCGGGCGTCAACGTACAGGCCCAGTTCGGCGGCAGCGTGATGATGGCCCGGCGCATCGCCGACCTGCACCAGCAGGCCGACGTCTATGCCGCGGCAGCCTACGGCGTGATCCCGCGCGTGCTCGGCAAAGCCAAGCTGGCCGACTGGTACGTCGGCTTCGCCTCCAACGCCGTGACCCTGGCCTACACGCCGCAGAGCAAGGGCGCCTCGCACCTCGACCAATACAACTGGTACCAAGTCGTCAGCCAGCCGGGCGTGGTCATCGGACGCTCCAATCCCAATACCGACCCTTCCGGCTACCAGTTCCTGCAGATGCTCAGCCTGGCCAAGAGCTACTACCATGACCCGTCGCTGGAAACGAAGGTGCTGGCCAACGCGCCAAAGAGCGCCATCCGCGATACCGAGACCTCTCTGATCTCGGCGCTGCAGACCGGCCAGATCGACTACCTGGCGATCTACACCTCCTCCGCCCAGTCGCATCACCTGAGCTACGTTCCGCTGCCGGCAAGCATCAACCTGAGCAATCCGTCCGACGCCAAGCACTACCGCCAGGGCATTGCGCAAACCGACAAGGGCGTATTGCACGGCGCCCCGCTGATCTACGGCATCACCATCCCGGGCAATGCTCCGGACTCCAAGCTGGGTCGCGAATACATCGCCTTCCTGCTCGGCCCGCAGGGCCGCAAGATCATGGCCGACAATGGCTTCGGCACCTTCGCCAAGCCCTGGGCGCAGGGGATGCAGCACATGCCCGTGGCACTGCGCGACCACGTCCGCCCATGGGGCAGCAGTTGAACCCGACGCGCGGATAAGCCGGCGCCATGGCGCGCCGTAACCCTCGGCTGCAACCGTCACGCCAGCGCTGGGTGACGGTGCCCTTCGCCCTGCTAGGCAGCCTGCTCGTCGCCTCCATCGTGGTGCCGCTGGGCGTGCTCTCGGTGCAGGCGTTGGATGCGCCCGGCGAGCTCGGGCGGGTAGCCGCCGATGCCGAAGCGCAGGCGGCCGTCCTCCTCAGCCTGGAGGCGGCCGCCATTACCGCACTGCTGTCCGGCCTGCTCGGCATCCCGCTGGCCTGGCTGCAGGCGCGTGCACGGTTTCCCGGCAAAGCTGTGCTGCAGGCGGTGCTGGACGTGCCGCTGACCGTGCCCCACGTGGTCGCCGGCATGGCCGTATTGTTCGTCTACGGCCGGCGCGGCCTGCTCGGGGTTCCGCTGCACCAGCTGTTCGGCCTGCAGTTCTGGAGCAGCCTGCCGGGCATCGTCGTCGCCATGCTCTTCGTCAGCGCGCCCTATACCGTCAGCGCCGCACGCCTAGCCTTCGAGGGCATCGACCCGCGTCTGGAGAAGGCGGCGCGCAGCCTCGGCGCAGGGCCCTGGCGGGTGCTGTGGCGCGTGGTGCTGCCGTTGGCCTGGCGCGGCCTGCTGACCGCCATGACGCTGAGCTATGCGCGCGCGGTCAGCGAGTTCGGCGCCGTGATCATCATCGCCTACTACCCCATGACCGCACCGGTGAAGATCTACGATCTGTTCCTGCGCTACGGTCTGCCCGAATCGCTGGCGCTGTCGTTCATCGTACTGGTGATCTCGCTGTTGATCTTTCTCGTGCTGCGGGCCGTGGCCGGCAGCGGTCGCGCGGGCTCGCGCGGTTGAGCGCTTCGGCCCTGCGCATCGAGGATCTGTGCGTCGGCCGCAACGGCTTCCGCCTCGGCCCGCTTTCGCTCGAACTGCCCGTCGGTTCCTGCCTGGTGCTGCAGGGCGCCAACGGCGCCGGCAAGACCACCCTGCTCGAAGCGCTGGCCGGCTTTGCCGCACTCGAGTCCGGGCGCATCACCTTGCACGGGGAGGACATCACGGCACTCCCCCCGGAGCGGCGGCGCATCGCCTACGTACCGCAGGATCTGGCCTTGTTCCCGCATATGAGCGTCGAGCGCAACGTGGCCTTCGGGCTGCGCGGACGCGACGCCGAACACCACGGACGCCTGGAGCGACTGCTGCATGACTTCGAGCTGGCAGACCTGCGCACCCGCCGCCCCGACGCGCTCAGCCGCGGCCAGCGCCAGCGGCTCGCCCTGGCCCGCGCCCTGGCCACCGAACCCGCGCTGGTGCTGCTCGACGAGCCCAGCGTCAACCTCGACGCCGCCAGTCGACGCGGGCTGCATGCCGGCGTACGCCGGTTGCTCGAGGAACACGGCCTCGCCGTGCTCTACGTCACCCACGACCAGAGCGAAACGACGAGCCTGGCCGACCATGTCGCAATCATCAACCAAGGCCGGTTGCTGCAGGCCGGGCCGCTGCCCGCAGTGCTGCGCGGCCCCGCCGACGCCCGCGTGGCCGCACAGCTCGGCATCGACAACCTGTGGCCGGCGCGCGTTCTCGGCCCGTCGGCGCAGGGCCTGCGCCTGGACGTGAACGGTTGCACGCTGGACAGCGACTGCCCGGCGACGCCGGAGGGAGAATTGCTGGCCGGCATCGGCGCCGGCGAAGTCGAACTGTATCGGGAACCGCCGCCCGGCGACGCCTTCAACTGCCTGCAAGTCAGGGTCGTAGCGCTGGAAACGGCGCCGCAGGGCGTACTGCTGCAGCTCGACGGACCGCTGCGCGTATCCGCCTGGGCACCAGGCTGGTGGGCCGCCCAACTCGGCCCTGATACGCGGCTATGGGCGCGACTGCCGCCGCAGGCTCTACGACTGATCAGCGCCTAGGAACGCACCGAATAATCGGTGGGCGGTATGAACCACAGCGCACATGGGCCGGACGGCCATTCATTCAACGTCCCTAAGCGGCGGGCAACCAGGCGGCGCCATACGGCTCCAGTTCCAGCGCATCGCCGATACGCAGCGCAGCCTGCGTGCCGAGCAGGTCGCCGGCCTCGTTCACATCGAACGGCAGCGCCTCGAGCGCCACATGCCGGCGCTCGCCGGTAAAGTTGAACAGACAAGCCACGCGCCGGCCGTCGCCGGCCGTGCGCACCAGGCCCAGCAGTTCGGCGCCCAGGTCCAGCACCGTCTGCGCCGCCTGCGGGTCGAAGGCCGGATGCCCGGCGCGCATGCGCAGGCGCCGTGTGAGCTGCTGCAGGCAGCGGGCGTGAACCGTCTCCGACTGCCCCAGCAAATGGCTCAGTTCGCCCCAGTCCCAGCGCCTGCGGTTGATCGCGCGCAACTGGCCGGTCTGCTCCACGCCGTGCATGTCGTTCGGCGTGCCCAGCAGGGAATGAATGTACAGCGCCGGCAGACCGCGCAGGCTCATTGCCAGGGTTTGCGTGAGCAGAAAACGCGCCAGCTGCATGTCCTCGCCGTCGTCGCCGGCCAAGCGCGCTGAAGTAGCTGATGTTGAGCTCGTAGGGCGACTCGCGGCCGTCCGGCATGCGCCGGGGCGATACGAAGCCGCCGCGCGTGCGCATGTCGGCCAGCATGGCGTCGCGTTCGGCGGCGTCGACCAGCCCTTCCAGCGGGCGCAACCCGACGCCGTCGTGCGAGGCGGTGAAGTTGAGATAGGCGGTGCCGGGCGGCGGCTCCGGCAACTCGGCGAGCCAAGCCTGCAGCACGCTGGTGTCGCCGCGCCACAGCGCGTGCAGCAGCAGCGGCGGCAAGCTGAACTGATAGACCAGATGCGCCTCGTCGCCCTCGCCCAGATAGCTCAGGTTCTCGGCGCTGGGCACGTTGGTCTCGGTCAGCAGCAGCGTGCCCGGCTCGGCGGTGTCGACCAGTGCGCGCAGGATGCGCACCACGGCATGCACCTCCGGCAGACTGGTGCATGCCGAACCGAGAGTCTTCCAGACGTAAGCCACGGCATCCAGACGCAGCATGCGTGCACCTTGGCGCAGATACATCAGCAGGATCTCGGCGAAGGCCAGCAGTACCTCGGGATTGCGGAAATTCAGGTCGACCTGGTCCGGGCTGAAGGTCGTCCAGATCCAGCGCCGGCCGCGGCCGCTCACATCCACCGGCGTCAGCAACGGCGTGCTGCGTGGCCGCGTGACCAGCCCCAGCGCGGGCTCGTGCGGATCGGCCTCGATGAACCAGTCCTTCGCGTTCGACCGGTCGGCGAGAAAATCGTGGAACCAGTGATGGCTGCGCGAGCAATGGTTGAGCACCAGGTCCAGCGCCAGGCCGTAATGCTCAGCCAGCGCGCGCACGTTGCTCCAGTCGCCCAGCTCGGGGTTCACCATGCGGTAGTCGACCACGGAGAAACCGTCGTCGGAGCTGTAGGGGAAGATCGGCAGCAGGTGGACGATGCTCACCGCGTCGCCGACGTGCTCGGCAAGGAAGCGACCCAGCGTATCCAGCGGCGCCTCGCCCGCGGCGGACAGTGTGTTGCCGTAGGTGATCAGCACGGCATCGCGCTCGTTAAGCGCTCCGATCGCCGGCTTGTCGGCTTCGCGCAGCAGCGCATGATCGGTCAGCAGTCCGTCGAGGTGTACGCGCAAGGCCGGCGCCTGCGCCTCGCCGAACAACAAAGTCAGGTCATCTTCGACGTGCTTGGCCCGCACGCTGTCGAGTTTCATCGTCCCAATTCCTTTGTCGCCTCATCTCCACGCAGCGCCATGCATGGGGCGTGCCGGAAGTACCGCGCGGCCGGCACCTCGCTTGGTTCAACCGAAATCGTAGGCCCGCTCGACCCGCGCGACGCGAACGCTGTAGCGTTCGTACCAGCGTTCGCGGCCGAGGCGTTGCGCCTCGGCATGCTCCATATCCGCCTTCCACTCGCGGATGGCATCGAGGTCGGTCCAGTACGACACGGTGATGCCGCGCCCGGCTTCGTGCGCGGACTCGATCCCCAGAAAACCCCGCCTGCCGGCGGCCAGTTCCTCCATGCGCTGCGCAGCTTGTGCGTAGCCTTCGTCGACTTCGCGGCGCGTGGACGTGAAGATCACCGCGTAATACGGCGGCGGTGGAGTGGAAGCCGGCCAGCTCATCATACAAACTCCGTCGTTCAGCGCCGTTACCGGCTCAATCGTGCACGTATTCCACCACTTCGAGACCGAAGCCACCAAGGCCATGCATGCGCTTGGGCGCGCTGAGCAGCCGCATGCGCCGCACGCCGAGATCGCGCAGGATCTGCGCGCCGATGCCGTAGGTGCGCAGATCCTGCGGGCGCTCCTCGTCCTCATTCACCGCTTCATGACCCTGCCCGCCCTGCAGGGCCAGGCCGCGGATGCGGCGCACCAATGCCTGCGGATCCTCTTCGCCCGCCAGCACGACGACTACGCCGCCCTCCTCGCCGACACGCCGCAGCGCATCGCGCATGGGCCAACCGAACGTGGCGGGGACGAACGGCACGCGATCGGCCAGTTCGTCGGTGACGTGCACGCGCACCAGCGTGGGGCGCTCGGGCTCGATTTCGCCGCGGCTCAGCGCAAGATGAATATTGCGGTCGCCGAGCTGACGGTAGGCGTGCAGACAGAATTCGCCGAATTCGGTCTGCACCTCGGCCTCGGCGACGCGCTCGACGGTGCATTCGTTGACCAGACGATAGCGGATCAGGTCCTCGATGGTGCCGATCTTGAGGCCGTGCTCGGCGGCGATGACCTCGAGGTCGGGGCGGCGCGCCATGCTGCCGTCCTCGTTGAGCACTTCGACGATGACCGCCGCCGGCTCGAAACCGGCCAGGCGCGCCAGATCGACGCCCGCCTCGGTATGCCCGGCACGCGTGAGCACGCCGCCCGACTGCGCCATGAGCGGGAAAATGTGCCCAGGCTGGACGATGTCGGACGGCCCGGCATTGGGCGCCACGGCGCTGCGCACCGTGTGCGCGCGATCGTAGGCCGAGATGCCGGTGGTCACGCCCTCGGCCGCCTCGATGGAGATCGTGAAGTTGGTGCCGTGTTGATCGCCGGTCGCTTCCACCATCAACGGCAGCTTGAGCTGGCGGCAGCGCTCGCGCGTCATCGGCAGGCAGATCAACCCACGGCCGTAGCGCGCCATGAAGTTGATATCCTCGGGACGCACCAGCGAGGCGACCATGAGCAGGTCGCCTTCGTTCTCGCGATCCTCATCGTCCATGATGATGACCATCTTGCCCTGGCGCAGGTCTTCCAGGATTTCCTCGATGCTGTTGAGAGCCATAATCTTCTCTATAAGGGGGATGCTTGCGCAGACTGTAGAAAGCGCCGATCCGCGCGACGCGCCTCTGCCGCCTGTTCTATGTCAGTCCTGCAGAAAACCCTGCCGCGCCAGCAGCTCGCGGGTAATACCGCCGCCATCGGCCTTGGCCGCCTCGTCGCCAAGCAGCAGGCGCTCCAGATAGCGGGCGATGACGTCGACCTCCAGGTTGACCTTCTGGCCGACCCGCGCGGCGTGCAGCGTAGTCTCCTCCAGCGTGTGCGGCACAATGTTCACGTCGAACTGCGCACCGTGCACGCCGTTGACCGTCAGGCTGATGCCGTCGATACAGATCGAGCCCTTCTCGGCGATATAGCGCGCCAGACGCTCCGGCGCACTGATCACGAAGCGCACCGAACGGCCATCGGCGCGGCGCTCGACGATCTCGCCGACGCCGTCGACGTGGCCACTCACCAGATGTCCGCCCAGGCGCGTGGTCGGCTGCAACGCCAGCTCGAGATTCACTTCCGAGCCTGTCTTCAGGCCGCCCAGCGTGGTGCGCGTCAGCGTTTCGCCGGAGACGTCCGCGGCGAAGCGCGCACCGTCGTATTCGATGGCGGTCAGGCACACGCCGTTCACCGCGATGCTGTCGCCCAGCGTCGCGTCGCGCAGATCCAGCGCGCCCGTCTCGACGGACAGCCGGCTGTCGCCTCCGCGCGGCTCGATGCGCCCGATCTTTCCGACCGCCTGAATGATGCCTGTGAACATTGCTCGACTCCTTAATCAATCCGTGCCGATGCCGCGTAGGTTGAGGTGAGGAACGAACCCCAACGTCTTACCTGCATCGCGGTACAAGCTCATGTTGGGATTCGCTACGCTCACCCCAACCTACAGCGCCGAATCTCTCTCGAACCCTGCCAGAACCCGCCAGTCCCGTCCTAGCTGCCTCATTTCGCGCACGTCCAGTTCGACCCGCTCGCTCAGGCGCTCCAGCCCCGGCAGGGCGAACAACCCGCGGCCGCCGTCGCCGAGCAGGCTGGGCGCGACGTAGAGCAGCAGCTCGTCGGCCAGGCCCGCAGCGATTAGCGCGCCGGACAAGTGCGCGCCGGCTTCGACGTGCACCTCGTTGATCTCGCGTGCGGCCAGCTCGTGCAACACGGCCTCCAGATCCAGGCCCCGTTCATCCGCAGCAATTTCGCAGACTTCGGCCCCGCGCGCCTCCAGCGCAGCGCGGCGCGAAGCCCCATCGGGACCGGCGAACAGCAGCACCTTGCCCGGCAGACCGAACAGACGCGCTTCGGGCGGCGTACGCAGCCGCGTATCCAGCACCGCACGCAGCGGCTGGCGCACCGCGCCATCGATACCCAGCGCGGCGGCATCCACGCGCACGTTCAGCGACGGATCGTCGGCGAGCACGGTGCCGCTGCCGGTCAACACCGCGTCGGCCTGCGCGCGCCAGCGCTGCACGTCGGCGCGCGCCTCGGTGCCGGTGATCCACTGACTCTCGCCGGAGGCCATGGCGGTGCGCCCGTCCAGGCTCATCGCGCTCTTGATGCGCACCCACGGCCGGCCACGCTCCATGCGACTGATGAACCCCGGATTCAAGGCCCGCGCTTCACTCTCCATCAGACCGCTGGCGACCTCCACGCCGGAGGCGGCCAGACGCGCCAGGCCTTGCCCGGCCACGCGAGGGTTCGGGTCGCGCATCGCCGCGACCACCCGAGCCACGCCGGCTTCGAGCAGCGCGTCGCTGCACGGCGGCGTGCGCCCGTGATGGCTGCAGGGCTCCAGAGTGACGTAGGCGATGGCGCCACGGGCGCGCTCGCCGGCCGCGCGCAAGGCGTGGACCTCGGCGTGCGGCTCGCCGGCGCGCAGGTGGCAGCCTTCGCCCACGATCGCGCCGTCACGCACAATGACGCAGCCGACGCGGGGATTCGGGTGAGTGGTGTAAAGGCCGCGGCGGGCGAGCTGCAGCGCGCGCGCCATGTAGGCCGAGTCGGAGGCGGAGAAGTGCGGACTGGCCGGCTCAGTCGCCATCGACGTTGCTGTCCTCGCCACCCTCCAGCAGGCCGAGCTGGGACTCTCGCGCCTCGGGCGAGGGTTCGCGCTCCAGACGATCGATCACCTCGCGGAAGGCGGTGACGTCCTCGAAACTCATGTACACGGAGGCGAAGCGTATATAGGCGACCTCGTCCAGCGCACGCAGTTCCTCCATCACCCAGTCGCCGATGCGGCTCGCCTCGATCTCGCGCTCGCCCAGGGCGAGCACGTGGCGCTTGATGCGGCTGATCGCCTCTTCGACCTTCTCGGTCGGCACGGTGCGCTTTTCCAGCGCGAACAGCATGCCGCGGCGCAGCTTGTCTTCGTTGAACGGCTCGCGGGCGCCGCTGCGCTTGATCACGCGCGGCAGCGACAGCTCGGCGGTTTCATAAGTGGTGAAGCGCTCGCCGCAGTCGGCGCACTCGCGCCGCCTGCGCACCTGATCGCCCTCGCCGGCCAGACGCGAGTCGATGACCCGCGTGTCGGGATGCTGGCAGAAGGGGCAGCGCATCGGTACTCAACGCTCGCCGCAGCTCACTCCCCGTACACGGGGAAGCGGCGGCACAGATCCATGGCCTTGGCCTTGACCTGCTCGACCACGGACTCGTCGCCCAGGTTGTCGAGCACGTCGCACATCCAGCCGGCCAGCTCGGTGCATTCGGCTTCGCCGAAGCCGCGCGTGGTGGAGGCCGGCGTGCCGATGCGCAGGCCGCTGGTGACGAAAGGCTTCTGCGGATCGTTCGGCACGGCGTTCTTGTTGGTCGTGATGTGCGCCCGCTCCAGCGCCTCCTCGGCGTCCTTACCGGTCAGGCCCTTGGCGATCAGGCTGACCAGGACCAGGTGGTTGTCGGTGCCGCCGGAAACGACGTCGTAGCCGCGGTCGATGAACACCTTGGCCATGGCGCGCGCGTTGGTGACCACCTGCTGCTGGTAGTCCTTGAACTCGGGCTCCAGCGCCTCCTTGAAGGCCACTGCCTTGGCCGCGATGACGTGCATCAGCGGACCGCCCTGCGTACCGGGGAAAACCATCGAGTTCAGCTTCTTCTCGATCTCGGGATTGGCCTTGGCCAGAATGATGCCGCCGCGCGGGCCGCGCAGTGTCTTGTGCGTGGTCGAGGTGGTGACGTCGGCGATAGCGACCGGGCTCGGATACACGCCCGCGGCGACCAGGCCGGCGACGTGCGCCATGTCGACCATCAGATAGGCGCCGACTTCATCGGCGATATCGCGGAAGCGCTGCCAGTTGACGATGCGCGAATAGGCCGAGAAACCGGCCACGATCATGCGCGGGCGGTGCTCCAGCGCGAGCGCGCGCACTTCCTCGTAATCGATTTCGCCCTTCTCGGCGTCGATGCCGTACTGCACCGAGTTGTAGATGCGTCCGGAGAAGCTCACCTTGGCGCCGTGGGTCAGGTGGCCGCCATGCGCCAGGCTCATGCCGAGCACCGTGTCGCCGGGGTTGAGCAGCGCCATGTAGACGGCGGCATTGGCCTGCGAGCCGGAGTGCGGCTGCACGTTGGCGTAGTCGGCGCCGAACAGCTGCTTCACGCGCTCGATCGCCAGACGCTCGGCGATGTCGACGAACTCGCAGCCGCCGTAGTAACGCTTGCCGGGATAACCTTCGGCGTACTTGTTGGTGAGCACCGAGCCCTGGGCTTCGAGCACGCGCGGGCTGGCGTAGTTTTCCGAGGCGATCAGCTCGACGTATTCCTCCTGACGCCGCGCTTCGCCCTCGATGGCGCCCCACAGCTCAGGGTCGTAATCGGAAATGCTCATGTGGATGGAAAACATCGGCAACCCCTCGAAAGGCAACTCGGAAAAGCGCAGAAGTATACGCCTTCCGGGCCGCCCGGGACACGCCCGCACCTGCACGGCGCCCAACAGGCCGCTAAGCGCGCTCGATCAACACCACCGCATGCGCCGCTATGCCCTCTTCACGCCCGGCAAAGCCCAGCCGCTCCGTGGTCGTCGCCTTCACGTTCACTCGCGATGCTTCCGTCGCCAAATCAGCCGCCAGATGCTCGCGCATCGACTCCACGTGCGGTGCCAGCTTCGGCGCCTGCGCAATCACCGTGCAGTCCACGTTGCCGATCAGCCAGCCGCCCTCCTCCAGCATCTGCCGCACCTCGCGCAACAGCGCCCGGCTGTCCGCCCCCGCGTAGCGCGGGTCCGTATCCGGGAAGTGGCGGCCGATATCGCCCAGCGCCGCAGCGCCCAACAGCGCATCGCACAGCGCATGGATCAGCACGTCGCCGTCCGAATGCGCCTTGAACGCCCGGTCGTGCGGCACGCGCACACCGCCCAGCATCAAATGGTCGCCTTCCTGGAAGGCGTGTACGTCGTAGCCGTGGCCGATACGGATGTCGGTCATCCCTGTCCTCTCCAAGCAAGTTGCATAAGCGAAACTACATATCCAAAGGACAGACCACGCCACGCCCGCCTTTGTTCATCAATTGGGTATATATCATCGTCGTGGCCACATCGTTACGACCGGGCAATTCCCGGATGGTACGGATCTCCTGCCCCGCTCCAGCAAATGGGTCGCAAAAGAATTAGTGAACGGGTAAGTTCGGTCGTTAGACGAAAACAGGAATCATCTGGAGAACGCAATGATGGCAACCTTATTCTTTGCTTTAGGTGTCGTCTTCATCTGGCTATTGTTCAAGGGATACTCCACTCAGGAAATTATGGCTCGCGGATGGGGAACCCAAGTGCGGATATACCGACGGAGTAGTGAGCCTATTCTGTACTGGGCAACGTTTTGGATGTATCTGGTCATTGCCGTCATATGCGTAGTTGTCGGCATACTGCTTACGCTCAGAACAGTCGCCACTCATGCAGCCTGACCCGTCACACTCAAACTCGCGCCTCTCTGTCGCTGGACGCTGCGCCGTACAGCTGCACGACGCCGGTTAGCTCAACGTCAAACATCGAAGGCCACCACCCTTGCCATCCCCAGCAATCTCAACGATCCTACGCGCAGCGCTCGTTTACTTCGCAATCGTGCTTGGCACTGGCTTCATCCTCGGCATGTTCCGCGTTCCGATACTTGTTCCACTCATCGGTGAGCGCTGGGCGGAACTTGTCGAAATGCCCATCATGGCAGTGGTGATCTTCTTCGCAGCTGGCTACATACTGCGGCGCTTTCCTGAGATTGCACTTCCCGGTCGGTCATTGGCGGCGGGTCTTTTGGCACTTGCCTTTTCAATCGCAGCCGAATTAGGGCTCGCAGTACTCCTTCAAGACCAAACATTGACCGAGTTCGCCGCCAGCCGGGACAAGATATCCGGCTCGGTATACATTGCCTTGCTACTGGTATTCGGAATCATGCCAAGACTTCGCCTATCAAGCCACGGGCAAACGACTCATGGGCGCGACGATGCCTAAGGACGCGCTGATTAAAAGCCCGCGCGGGCTTTTAATCAGCGCGTCCCTAAAGCTCTTAATCTACCGGGCCTCCGGCAAGCTCCGCTTGCCTGCGCTCGGTGATTTTCAACACTAGACCGCGCCTTCCTCCCGTGTCCGGCGGCACCACTTCCACCCGCATTCGTCAAGGCCCCCTCGGCGAACGCCGGAGCCTTGAGAATCTACAGCTCTGCGCGTCCATGGCAAACCCTGGTGATGCCACGCACTTGCTCGACCGCCCAGCACCGATCGAACTGCCCGACTGGCAGTTGTCGTCCGGTCGGGTACTGGTCGCCAAATCAGAGTCGACGCTTCGATCCGGCTACCCACCTCATTCGGATGGGTTTCTGGCCTGGGAATGCTTCCCGGCTCAATAATCTCCACCAAGCGACGGGACGCCACCTTTACAGCCCCAGGCATCCAGGGCGTAATCGCATCGCCGATGACGACGATGCCCCACAGAATTGGACAAGGCTTCCGCACCCATAGGCTTATGAAGATACCGAAACGTTTGCAGACGCTGGCCGATGACGGCCTGATCGATGAAGTCATCACTCAGCTGATGAGTGGCAAGGAGGCGCAGGTCTACGTGGTCAGCTGCCACGGCGAGACATGCTGCGCCAAAGTGTTTAAAGAGGCCAAACAGCGCAGCTTCAAGCAGGCTGTGGAATACCAGGAAGGCCGCAAGGTACGCAACAGCCGGCGGGCCCGGGCCATGTCGAAAAAGACCCGCTACGGCCAGAAAGAGCAGGAAGACGCCTGGCTCAATGCCGAAGTGGATGCGCTCTATCGCCTGGCGGATGCCGGCGTGCGGGTTCCCAAACCCCGCGGCTTCATCGACGGGGTGCTGCTGATGGAAATGATCATGGACGCCGAAGGACACGCGGCACCGCGCCTGGACGACGTTACCCTACCCCCCGAACAGGCCCGGCGTTACTACGACAAAATCCTCCGAGACGTGGTGCGTATGCTCAGTGCTGGCCTGATCCACGGCGATCTGTCCGAATTCAACGTGCTGTTGGCTCCGGATGGCCCAGTCATCATCGATCTGCCCCAGGCGATCAATGCCGCCGGCAACAACAGCGCCGAACGCATGTTCGAGCGAGACGTGGATAACATGCGTCGCTACTTCGGCCGCTTTGCCCCGGAACTGCTGGCAACCGACTATGGCAAGGAAATCTGGGCGCTCTACGAAGCCGGCAACCTGCACCCGGACAGCACACTGACCGGCTACTTCGAACACGATACCCACAGCGCCGACGTCAATGAACTCATGGCGGTCATCGACGCCGCCAAAGAGGAAGAGCTCGAGCGTCGGGCCCGGCTGCAGGATGCTGAAGACGGGGATTAACTCGTCCGCATGGACACCTCCCCGATAGCCATTTATATGGCCCAAAGGGTGCTGGCAATCCGCTAGCGATTCAGGACGAAGCGACCTTCGATCTACTCGCAGCCCATTTCGCTGCACCGGCACCGGATGAACCGTTTATTGCGGATCGCCATACGCGAGCCCAAACCCCATCGTTGGCACACGAGTGACAGAGGATCGGCTGTTGAAACCATATAGCCTGACCACTAGACATTCAGCGCCGCTCAAGAATCACTGAATACAGGCCGCATCGCAAAAACCTTGCAGTCTTTAGTTGTATACGGAGCGGTTCCGACAGTAGTAAGTTGTATGTATTCGGTGCAAGGCGTTTCAGATTGAGTCGATTTAAAACCGATTGGCAGACAGCTTATAGCGGCCAATCCAAGGGGCGACCATGAAACACGCTCTTGAAAAGTTGCAGCAGGAACTGGATGCCACGCAACGCGCCCTAGCCGAAGCTGAGGCGCGCAATGTCCGCCTGGAGGCCGAATACCAGTCCGTCCTTGAAGAGACCGAGAGAACCTGCAAGCAAATCGAGTGCGCGCATCAGGAATGGATGAATGCGCTGGATGTCGTGGTATATCCGATTTTCGTGCATGACAAGGAGTTTCGCATCCTGCGTTGCAACCGGGCGTATCAGCGAAGCGCCGGAATCCCCTTCAACGAGATCATCGGTCAGCCCTACTACGAGGTTTTCCCGAAAACGCACGCCCCATTGCCCAATTGTCTACGGGAAATGGAAAACTCGGCGGAAAGCGAAGTCGTAGTCGGCGATACGACTTATCTTTCGCGCGCCTACCCGATAGCGGACGGACAGGGATCCTATCTGTACTCCGTGCACATCCTCGAAGATATCAACGAACGCCTGCAGGCCATTCAAGGACTGCGAGAATCCGAACAGCAATACCGGCGACTGTTCGAATCCGCCCAGGACGGCATCCTGCTGCTCGACTCCGAAACCGGAAGGGTCATCGATGCCAATCCGTGTGTCCTCGACCTGCTGTCCTATAGCCTTGATGAGACCAAGGGAAAGGAGCTATGGGAAATCGGCCTGTCCAAGGATATCGCATCGAGCAAGACGGCCTTCGAGGAATTGCAGGACAAGGGGTACATCCGTTATGAAAACTTGCCGCTGGAGACGAAAGACGGTCAGCGGCGAGAGGTGGAATTCGTCAGCAATGTCTACGACGTTGGCGACCGCAAGGTAATTCAATGCAACATCCGCGATATTACCGAACGCAAGAAAGCCGAGAATAGCCTGAGACTGTTCCGCACCTTGCTCGACAATTCCAGTGATGCGATTGAGGTGATCGATCCTGCCACCATGCGCTTTCTGGACGCAAACGAAACGGAATTTCGCGAGCTTGGCTATAGCCGCGACGAGCTGCTCTCCATGCGTGTTTTCGACATCGATGTCGGATTCGGCAAAAGCTCGACCGAAGTGATAAAAAAACGGATTCAGTCGGAGGGAGGCGTGCGCTTCGACAGCACGCATCGACGCAAAGATGGTACGACCTTCCCGGTGGAAGTTAGCGCAACGCTGACTGAAATCGACAAACCCTACCTGCTGAGCATCGCGCGCGATATCACCGAGCGCAAACAGACCGAACAGGTTCTGCAGGATGAAAAAACCTTCTCCGAAACCTTGATTCAGAGCTTGCCCGACATCTTCTTTTTCATTGATCGCCAGGGTGGACTGATCCGCTGGAACAAGCAGTTCGAAGTGCTGTTTGGATTGTCGCCGGAGGAATTATCGGGAACCAACGTATTGTCATTCAATCACGAAGATGACAGGCAACGCGCCACCCAAGCAATCCAACAAGCCTTTGAAACCGGCTCGGCTTCGTTGGAAGCTCGCCTCCTGATGCCTGAAGGCACACACGATTACTTTCTGCGCGCAACAAGAATCGAAACCAAACTGGGCGTAAACCTCATCGGCGTCGGCATGGACATTACCGAACGCAAGCGTGCGGAAATCATGCTGCGGGAGTCGGAGGAGAAATTTCGTGCCATCTTCGACCACACGAACGATGGCATCATCGTGATGGACATCGATACGCATACGGTCAAATTTGCGAATGCCAGCATGGAACAGATGCTCGGGTACGGGCCGGGCGAGTTGACTGGATTTCACCTGGACCGGCTGCACCCGCCTGAAGCGCTCGCGCGGGTCAGCGAACAGTTCGAACAAGACGCCCGCGGCAAGCAGAGCATGGTGCAGGATATGCCCATGCAGACCAAGGACGGGGGCGTGCTCTACGCAGACCTGAACGGTTCCCCTGTCGATTTCGGCGGCCATCGCTATCTGCTGGGTGCGTTCCGCGATGCAACCGATCGCCGTGAGGGCGAAATGAAACTGCGCCGCGCCAACCGCGCGCTGCAAACGCTGTCGGCGGGTAATCTCGCGCTGGTGCAGGCAGAGGACGAAGATGGGCTGTTGCAATCGATCACCGGCGTGATTGCGGAACAGAGCGGCTACAGTCTGGTGATTGTCGATTATGCCGAGGACGACCCGGAAAGGAGTATCACGCCCATGGCATGGTCCGGCTTGGAAGGCGATCAGTACTGGGCGGAACGCCTGAGCTGGGCCGACACGGAACGGGGCCAATTACCCATCTCCAGGACGATACGCAACGGCACGACAGCAGGTTTGTCGTGACATCGCCGGCGATCCGTCATTCAATCCCTGGCGGGAGGCCGTGCAGACACGCGGCTACGTATCGAATATCGCATTACCATTACGCGACGAGGGCAAGACTTTCGGTGGGCTGAGCATCTATTCATCCGATGCGGACACCTTCGACGAGGAAGAGATCCCGCTACTGGAAGAACTGGCGCATGACCTGGCCTATGGCATAGTCACCTTGCGCGCCCGCAAAGCGCACGAGCAGCACGCCGTCATCCTTCGTCAAAGCCTGGAGCAATCCATCCAGACCATCGCCGACACCGTAGAAGCGCGCGACCCGTATACCGCCGGACACCAACGGCGCGTTGCCGAATTGGCGGCCGCCATCGCGCGGGAAATGGGCTTGCCGGAAGAGCAAATCAACGGCATCCATCTTGCCGGAATCATTCACGATCTGGGGAAGATTCGCGTTCCATCGGAGATCCTCACCAAACCCGGCAAGCTCACCGATATCGAGTTCCTAGCTCATCAAGCAGCACCCGCAGGCCGGGTACGACATCATAAAGAACGTTGATTTCCCCTGGCCGATCGCAGACATCGTCTTGCAGCATCATGAAAGAATGGATGGATCAGGCTACCCGCAAGGACTCAAGGGCGATGCGATCCGGCTCGAAGCGAAAATCATGACGGTAGCCGACGTGGTGGAAGCAATGTCTTCTCACCGCCCCTACCGTGCCGGTCTGGGTATCGACGCGGCGCTGGAGGAGATCAGCAAATTGCGCGGCATATATTACGATCCACAAGTAGTGGATGCGTGCTTGTCGCTGTTCCGGGAGAAGAATTATGTCATTCCCGATTGACATATCGCAGGGATAGCCGGGGCAGATTCAATTTCAGTGCCGACAATGCCAAGCGGATATTTCGCTTTTTCGTAAACATCAAGTATCGCGCTGGTTTGGCGCTATTCGGCAGGCAAACTATTGATTGCAAGATGTTGCCGCGGTCGCATCAAGCTTCTTGGCTACGATGGTGATGGGCAAGGCGGCAGCTCAGTTCAAACGACGGAGGACTGCGCATAATGCCCGACATCCAGGACCTGGCTTCCGTCCAGGAACTGCTGGCCCGGTATGCAAACAGCTTCGACACGAAAGCCTGGGACGACCTGGCGGAATGTCTTGCCGATACGCTCTATACCGACTATTCGCAGTTGCGCAAGACACCTCCCGAGATGCTTACCCGGGAACGCTTCGTCGAACTCAGGCGCAGCGCCCTGGATAAGCTCGACACCCATCACCTGTTGGGTAACATCCAAACGCGGCTGGACGGAGATCGCGGCGAAGTCATCGCCTCCATGATCATCTTCCGGAGGAACGCGGATGGCGCGCGGCTCGACACGCATTGCCTATACACCTTCGGGGTGTACAAAAGCGGACAGGCATGGCTTATCCGTTCGATCGTGCAAAAGGTGCTGTTGAGCGAAGGCCATGACTCCGTGCACACCGGAATCACAAGCAATGACAGCTGAGCAACCGCCGGCGTCGCGACCGGACGGCGTTTTTGGGATAGGCTCTGGGAATCATTGAACGGAGCCTCGCCATACCGTGCGAATTCCCCGCAAAAAACTGATCGCTCTCTGGCTCGGCCCGCTGCTCATGTTGACGCTGCTGTTGCTGCCCGCCCCCGCCGGCCTGAAACCCGAAGCCTGGAGGCTGGTGGCGCTGGCCTCATGGATGGTGATCTGGTGGATGAGCGAGGCGGTGCCGGTCGCCGTCACCGCGCTGCTGCCGCTTCCGATGATGCCGATGCTTGGCATCGCCGGGCAGAAAGCCGTAGGGGCAAGTTACGGTGACCCCCTTATTTTCCTGTTCCTGGGAGGTTTCCTGATCGCCGCAGCGATGCAGAGCTGGGGGCTGCACAGACGCATCGCGCTGCGCATCGTCAAAATCGCCGGCACCGGGCCGCAGGGCATCATCGCCGGCTTCATGTTGGCGACGGCTTTCCTCTCCATGTGGATATCCAACACCGCAACGGCGGTGATGATGTACGCCGTCGGCATCTCCATGGTCGAATTTGTCGCCGCGCGCGTGGACGACCCCGCCAAGGCGCGCCGTTTCGGCATTGCGCTGCTGCTAGGCGTAGCCTACAGCGCCTCCATCGGCGGTGTCGGCACGCTGATCGGCACGCCGCCCAACACGCTGCTGGCGGGCTTCCTCAACGACACCTACGGCATCCGCATCGACTTCAGTACGTGGATGCTGATGGGCATACCGCTGGTGGTAGTGATGCTGCCCCTGACCTGGCTGCTGTTGTGCCGTGTGATATTCCCGGTCAAGGACATCGACCTCGGCGGCGCGGCTGGACTGATCGACGAGGAACTGCAGCAGATGGGGACGATGTCGCGCGGCGAGCGCATCGTACTGACGGTCTTCCTGTGCACGGCCTTGCTGTGGATATTCAGGCAGCCGCTGGTCGGGCTGACCGGATTGGTCATCACCGACACCAGCATCGCGCTGCTGGCCGCGATCGTACTGTTCGCCCTACCCGCCTCCGTCCAGGAAGGGCGCTTCACCGTGGATTGGGATGCGGCCAAGAAGGTGCCCTGGGGCGTATTGCTACTATTCGGCGGCGGGCTGGCGCTGGCCGGCGCGTTCAAGACCACCGGGCTGGCCGCCGCCATCGGCGAAGCGGTGGCCGGCCTGAGCGCAGTCGACATCAGCCTGATCGTGCTCGTGACCATCGCGGCGATCATTTTCCTCACCGAGCTGACCTCCAACACCGCCACCACGGCGACCTTCCTGCCGATCCTCGGCGCAGTGGCCGTGGGCCTGGGCCAGAATCCCATGGTGCTGGCCGTTCCGGTCGCGCTGGCGGCGTCGATGGCCTTCATGATGCCGGTGGCGACGCCGCCCAACGCCATCGTGTTCTCCTACGAGGGACTGCATATCTCGGACATGATGCGGGCCGGGCTATGGCTGAACCTGCTCGCCATCGTGCTGATCTACGGCGCCATGCTGTTGCTGGCGCCGCTGGTGTTCGGGCTGTCGTTCTGAAATGCTGCGCTGCAGCACGAACCTGTTAACCGCGGGTAATATCGAATAGCAATCCAACACGGAAATCTTCATGTCGCTGCTCTGGGTCATTTTCGGCACCGTCGTACAGCTCATGCTGGCGATGATGTTTTTCATGCTTGTGGTGTTCTCCTCCGCCGGCATCGCCAACGGCCACGTACTCACGAAGCTGCAAAGCGCAATCCTGGACCTTTCTCTCTATGCACTGCCGCTGAGCTGCGTGCTCAGCGCCGGACTGGTGCTGCTGCTCTACTGGAAAGGCAGCGGAACCGGCGCCTACTGGTGGTATGTCTTGCCCGTGGTTGCCGCAGTGGCGTATCTGGTCTTTGCACTGGTCCTCAACGCACAGACTCCGAGCCAGTATTAGCAGGCTGTTGCGGCCTACCCATGCGACACGGCGGACCTCGGTACCGGCCTCCCCGCATGGACGCAACGGCCCCTCAACCCCGACCGAGGAAAACGTGGTGATCCGCCCCGCTACCATTTCGGATGCCGAAGCAGTCGCCCGCATCTACAACCACTACATCGCCAACACCACGATCACCTTCGAAGAGCGGGCGATCACGTCCTCACAGATGGCCGAGCGGATAGGCAAGGTCGCCTCGGCTTCCCTGCCCTGGCTGGTAGCCGAACACGACGGCCGCGTGAACGGCTACGCCTACGCGACGCAGTGGAAAGAACGCTCCGCCTACCGTTTCTCGGTCGAAATCACGGTCTACCTCGCGACGGAGGCCATAGGCAGGGGCATCGGCAGTGCACTCTATGAAGCTCTGTTCGCGGAACTGGACAAGCGCGGCGTACACGCGGCTATCGGCGGCATCGCCCTGCCCAACCCGGCCAGCGTCGCCCTGCACGAGAAACTCGGCATGAAACAGGTGGCGCACTTCGAACAAGTCGGCTTCAAGTTCGGACAGTGGCTCGACGTGGGCTACTGGCAAAAAACATTCTGACAAACGAGCAGACCGATACATGCCGAAAAACATCGAGATCAAGGCGCGGATCGACAGCGTCGATGCGCTCTCCGCAGTCGTGGCCGCATTTGCCGACTCGGGCCCGGTCGGGATCGCGCAGGACGACACTTTCTTCCGCTGCGGCAACGGCCGCCTGAAACTTCGTATGTTCTCGCAAGATTCGGGCGAGCTGATTTTCTACCAGCGCGACGACCAGCATGGCCCCAAGGAATCCTTCTATATTCGCAGTGCCAGCACCGAGCCGGAGAGGCTGCGCGAGACCCTGTCGCTGGCCTACGGCCAGGCGGGCCGCGTGCGCAAGCAACGCACGCTGTTCCTGGTCGGCAGAACGCGCGTGCACCTCGACCGCGTCGAAGGCCTCGGCGAGTTCATGGAACTGGAGGTCGTGCTAGAAGACGGCGAAGCCGCGGCAACCGGCATCCAGGAAGCGCATGAACTGATGGATAGGCTCGGCATCGACAAAACCCGTCTCATCGACGGCGCATACGTCGATCTCCTGTCGCGCACAGAAGGCTAACGGGCGTCACGTCAAAGACCATGCTTCAGCTACCCGACGCGGGCCATTGTCGAGTCCACGAACTTGGTTCCGGGCGGCGCCGTCCTGATGGGCGTCATGTTCCTGAAGTCGCCACACCACGCCCGATGCGTCTTGAGCAGAGTGACAGACGCGCCGTCGCGGCGTGTCTCATATCCGCAAACGCGCCTGTGGCATGATGCCTCGCAGTGGCGGCCCAGAACTTCTGGATTCGCCGAACCGGACGCGATGAACCGCAGGAAATCATGTACAACCTCGACGATCACGATCTGAAAATCCTGGGTCTGCTACAGACCAACGGCCGTCTGACCAACCAGGAACTCAGCGAGCTGGTGGGGCTCTCGGCCTCGCAGTGCTCACGCCGGCGCATCAACCTCGAACAGGCGCAACTCATCCTGGGCTACCACGCACGGCTTGCACCGCAGGCGATGGGACTCGGCGTTGTCGGTCTGATCGAGGTCAGCCTGGTCAACCACACCCAAACGTACGCGGAGGAATTCCGCACCATGCTGGCCACGGAGAGCGCCATCGTCGATGCCTACAAGACCACCGGCGATGCCGATTTTCTGCTCAAGGTCGCCGTCGCCGACCTGGACGGCCTGAGCCGGCTGATCAACCAGATTTCGGCGCACAAGAGCACCGCGCATATAAAAACCTCGGTGGTACTCGAACGCCTGAAGGAGAACGGCCTCGCCAGCGCCAATCCGGCGCAGTAGCTCGACAGACAAAGCGCGCACATTGCGCACAAAATCAAAATAATTCCGTCATATCTCGCGCATAAAATATTTTTTCGCGTACTTCACGCATTATTGATATCATTTTCGCTTGATTTAAGCGGCGAACCCTCTTTGGAGAGCTGCCGCGTGTGCCGTCGCACCCGCACCACTCCCGACAACGCTTACGAGTCGCATATGGACAACACCGCAACCCTGAGCAAAATCCCGCACAGCCTCGTCGAGGATGCGCTGGCCATGCTGATCGGCACGCTGATGGTTTCGTTCGGCGTGATTCTGCTGCGCGAGGTAGGCGCCCTGACCGGCGGCACCGCCGGCATAGCCTTCCTGATCCATTACGTTACCGGCGTCTCCTTCGGGCTCGCCTTCTTCGTCATCAACCTGCCCTTCTACTATCTCGCGGTACGACGCATGGGCTGGCAGTTCACACTCAAAACCTTCTGCGCGGTGACGATGGTTTCGGTATTCTCCGGACTGCAGCCGATGTTCATCCATATCGACCAGTTGCAACCCTTCTACGCGACCGGCTTTGGCGGCATTCTCATCGGACTCGGCATGATCGTACTGTTCCGCCACCGGGCCAGCCTCGGCGGGGTGAACATCCTGGCGTTGCACCTGCAGGATCACTATGGAATCCGCGCCGGCAAATTCCAGATGGTCGTGGACGTGAGCGTCGTGCTGGCTTCGCTGTTCGTGGTCAGCCTGCCGATGCTGCTCGCCTCGATCTTGGGCGCCTTCGTGCTGAACCTGATCATCGCCATGAACCACAGGCCCAACCGCTATCTCGCCTGAACGCCGGGCGCGAAGGGAACAATCAAGGAGAAGCCACACCGTGTTCGAACATGTCAAACCCTATGCGGGCGACCCCATTCTGTCGCTGGTCGAGCGGTTCCTGAAGGACGAGCGTCCGCACAAGGTCAATCTGAGCATCGGCATGTACTATGACGAACAGGGCATGGTGCCGCAGCTGCAGGCGGTGGCCAAAGCCCAGGAAGCCATTCTGCCGCTGCTGCGCAAAGCCCCTCGCTATTTGCCGATGGAGGGCCTGGCGTCCTACCGCGCAGGCGTGCAGAGCTTGCTGTTCGGCGACGAACATGCCGCGCTGCAGGCCGGGCGCGTGGCCACCATCCAGACCGTGGGCGGCTCCGGCGCGCTGAAGATCGGTGCCGACTTCCTCAAGCGCCATTTCCCGGACTCCGAGGTCTGGGTCAGCGACCCGACCTGGGAGAACCACGTCAGCATCCTGTCCGGGGCCGGTTTCAAGGTGAACACCTACCCCTACTTCGACCCCGAGACCCGCGGCGTGAAGTTCGACGCGATGCTAGACGCGCTGTCCGCACTGCCGGCACACAGCATCGTGCTGCTGCACCCTTGCTGCCACAACCCGACCGGCTCCGACCTGACGCAGACGCAGTGGGACCGGGTCGTCGAGATCCTGAAGGCGCGCGAACTGATTCCCTTCCTCGACATCGCCTACCAGGGCTTCGGCGACGGCGCGGACGAGGACGCCTACCTGATCCGCACGATGGCCGACCAAGGTCTGCGCTTCCTCGTCGCCAACTCCTTCTCGAAAATCTTTTCGCTCTACGGCGAACGCGTGGGCGGCCTGTCGGTGGTCTGCGACGATGCCGAAACCGCCGACCGCGTGTTCGGCCAGCTCAAGTTCACCGTGCGCAGCAACTACTCCAGCCCGCCGAACTTCGGCGCCCAGCTCGTTTCGCACGTGCTCAACGACGCGGCGCTGAAAGCCGCCTGGCTGGAAGAGGTCGAAGGCATGCGCCGGCGCATCCTGGAAATGCGCGAGACGCTGGTGGCGAGCCTGCGGGACGCCCTGCCCGACCACGACTTCGAGCACCTGCTGCGCCAGCGCGGCATGTTCAGCTACACCGGCTTCAGCGCCGAGCAGGCCGACCGCCTGCGCGACGAGCACGGCGTCTACATCCTCGCCAGCGGCCGGGTCTGCATTGCCGGCCTCAACCGGGGCAACGTCGGGCAGGTGGCGGGCGCGTTCGCTGCCGTACAATAAGGCACCGATCATCGCAGTTCGCCCAACCGATCGGACCTGCCGATCGGTTGGGCCCTACGGCAAACGCGCGCTGCAATGAAAATACTCGCGATCTCCGGCAGTCTCCGCGCAGCATCGCTGAACAGCGCCCTGCTGCGCGCCGCCGCGCGCATCGCTCCTCCGGAGATCGATATCGAGCTGTTTCGGGAACTGGGCGATCTCCCGCTGTTCAATCCGGATCTGGACGCGGAAACGATCGAAACCGTCGAAATGTTGCGTCGGCGCATCGTCGTCGCAGACGCGCTGCTCATCGCCAGCCCGGAATACGCACATGGCATCACCGGCGCGATGAAAAACGCGCTGGACTGGATGGTCGGCAACGAATCGTTCGTCCGCAAGCCGGTCGCCCTGCTCAACGCCTCGCCGCGCGCCCGCCACGCCCAGGCCGCCCTGCGCGAAACCGTGCGCACGATGTCCGCGATCGTCGTCGACGAGGCTTCGATCACCTTGCCCATCCTAGGCAGCGGACTCGATGAGGATGCCATCGTGCGCCATACTCAAATCCGCGCAGCCCTGCATGACGTCGCTGCATGCGCTCGCCGCTGCCGTGCGATCATTGCCCTCAGAGGATGACGCCTGACGCATCGGCAACGAACGCCCACCTGCGTCGAAGAACAACCGTCCGCCGCAAGGAAATACCGATGGATATCGAATACAGGATCAACGCGCCGATCGGCACGGACGAGTTCATCGAACTGCTGCGCGCATCCACCCTCGGCGAACGCCGGCCGATCGACGATCGGGCCTGCATGGAAGGGATGGTCGCCAACGCCAACCTGATGGTCTCGGCCTGGGCGGACGGCAGTCTGGTCGGTATCGCCCGCTCGATGACCGACTTTCACTACGCCTGCTATCTGTCGGACCTCGCCGTGCGCCGCGACTACCAGAAACGCGGCATCGGCAAGCGGCTACAGACGCTCACCCAGGAAGCGCTGGGACCGAACTGCAAGCTCATCCTGCTCGCCGCACCGGCCGCGAACGCGTATTACGAACACATCGGCTACGAACACCACCCGCGGTGCTGGGTGCTCGACCGAACTTGCGCCATCAAAGCCTAATCCGGGAGCGGCATCCGCTCTCGTACCATCGCCACAAGCGCACCGAACAGGATCACGAAATTGGACACGACCGTTCTCGTCCTACCCGGCATCGGCGACTCCGGCGCCGGCCACTGGCAGACCCTCTGGGAACAACGGCACGACGGACTCGTGCGCGTACGGCAACGCGACTGGACGCGCCCCGTATGCGCGGAATGGATCGAAGCGCTGGAAATGGCCGTATCCGGCGTCACCGGCGAAGTCGTCCTCGCCGCGCACAGCCTTGGCTGTCTATTGGTACCGCATTGGGCTGCGCAGACCGGACTTACGGTCAAAGGCGCCCTGTTGGTCGCTCCGCCGGACCCCGACGGACCGGCCTACCCGATGGAGATTGCCGGGTTCGATCACTTTCCGCCGGATCCGCTGCCGTTCCCGAGCATCGTCGTCGCGAGCACCGACGATCCATACGGCAGCGTCGAGTTCGCGCAATCCTGTGCGCAGGCCTGGGGCAGCCGCTTCGTCGATGCCGGTGCGCGCGGGCACATCAACGCCGACAGCGGTCTCGGCGACTGGCCGGAGGGTTACGCCCTGCTGCGACAACTGAGCGGCTGAGGAATGCAGCGCGAACCGCCGCGAATACGGCAGAATAAAGCCACTCTCCCATAGCGACTCCGAGCCCCATCATGCAAACACGTATCCATAGACTCCCTACCGGCGCCGAAGCCGAGGATTACTTCCTGCCCGAGGAAAAACTGCTCGTCGGCAACCCGAAGCAGACCGTCTGGCAGGAATATACGGACCCGACCGGCAGATTCTTCTGCGGCATCTGGAAAAGCGAGGTCGGCAAGTGGCGCATTGCCTACACCGAAGAGGAATACTGCCAGCTCTTGGAAGGCGAAAGTGTCATCACGGACGAATCAGGCAACGCGGTGACGGTGACGGCCGGCGACAGCTTCGTCATACCGCGCGGCTTCGTCGGCACCTGGGAGGTCGTCGTACCCACCCGCAAGCGCTACGTCATCTACGAAGAAGGGGCGTAGGACGCGCCGCAGATCAGCAACGACGAGTATAAGTCTCGCACGACGCCCAGGAGTCCGACATGTCCACAGCTCCGCTCTACCCGCTGGAAGGCGGCTGCGACTGCCGGCAGGTACGCTATCGCCTGCTCGCGCCACCGATGTTCGTGCACTGCTGCCACTGCCGCTGGTGCCAGCGCGAAAGCGGCGCGTCCTTCGCCCTCAACGCGCTGATCGAGGCGGATCGCCTCGAACTGATCGCCGGCGAACCCGAACTGGTCGACACGCCGTCGGAAAGCGGCCAGGGCCAGCAGATCGCACGCTGCCCGAACTGCCGCATGGCGCTGTGGAGCCATTACGCCGGTGCCGGGCCATTGGTCAGTTTCGTCAGGGTGGGCACGCTGGACCAGCCGGACCATCTTCCACCCGACATCCACATCTTCACTGCCTCGAAGCAGCCCTGGCTGATGCTGCCGTCGGACGTCCCCGGCGATGGAGCGAATACTACGACCGCAAACAATACTGGCCGGCGGAGAGCCTGGCGCGCTGGGAGGCACTGCGGCCGAAAATCGCGCAGTATCGCAGCAGCCTCCAAAGCTGAGCGTGCCATCGAACATGTGCCAATCGGCCGAAACGCGTACGCTCAGCCAAAAACCCGCCGTATAATGGCGATATTGATTGGCCCGGGCGGGCAGACCCCACGCCTCGAATGATGCAATGATTGCGGGAGTCCATCTCGATTCCGCGGAACCGAGGTCACGGCTCACACCCAGGACGCCCGTCCTAGAGAGGTTAAGGCATGTTGTTGGAAACATCTCCCATCAGCGCCACGCCGGAAACACTGCAGGCCATCCTCAATGCCCTCCCCAATCCGGTGTTTCTGATCGACCGAAAGCACCGCCTGGTCATGGTCAACGACGCCATGTGCGACATGATGGGGCGCCCACGCGAAGAGATGGTCAACCGCGAGGATTACGGCCTACGAACCTGAACAAAAAGAAGTCTTCTGGCAGAAGGACAACGAAGTCTTCGACACCGGCCTGCCCAACGACAACGAGGAAGTCCTGACCGACGGCACCGGAGCGCTACTGCGTCATCCTGACCCGCAAACGGCTCATACATCTGCCGACCGCAAAGGGCGAACAAGCTTTCATCCTCGCCACCATTTCGGACGTGACGCGCTTTCGCGAAGCCGAGACACGCGCCCAGTACCTCGCCGAACACGATACGCTGACCGGCCTGGCCAACCGCACACGGCTCAACAATCGCCTGATGAGGGCGATAGAAGCGTCGAGCAAGGCCGGCAAGCAGACGGCACTGCTGATGCTCGATCTCGACGGTTTCAAGGCGATCAACGACAACCACGGCCATCCTATCGGCGACGAAGTGTTGCGCATCGTCGCCAAGCGCATGGCGGGACTGATGCGTTCCGTCGACACCCTCGCCCGCTTCGGCGGCGATGAGTTCTGCATCGTACAGACCGCCGGTCAGCAGCCTGACGGCGCATTCGCACTGGCCGAGCGCATCCTGTCGTCGCTATCGCAGCCCATGGTCATCGGCGACCTGCGCCTGTCGATTTCGACCTCCATCGGCATTGCCGTCTTCCCCGACGATGCCGCGACGGCCGAAATCCTCATGCAGCGGGCCGACACGGCGCTGTACATGGTCAAACGCAGTGGCCGCGGAGATTACCTGCGCTATGACGAACATCCCTCGCTCTTGCCCACGAACCGCTGGGACATCGAAGCGGACCTGCGCGCCGCGCTGGCGGCCGATCAGCTCTCGCTCGCGTTCCAGCCCTTCTCCTCAGCGGCCGACGGCAAGGTCCGCGGCTTCGAGACGCTGACCCGTTGGCTGCACCCAACCCGCGGACAGATTCCGCCGGAAACGTTCATTCCAGCGGCAGAGTCCTCCGGACTGATCCAGCAGCTGGGCTTTTGGGTGTTGCACAAGGCCTGCGCGGCAGCCGCGAACTGGGAATGGCCGCTACAGGTGTCCGTGAACATCTCGTCCGCGCAATTGGATAACGAAGACCTGCCGACAGTAGTGGAGCAAGCATTGACCGCCTCCGGTCTCCCCCCGAGCGCCTGGAACTCGAAATCGCCGAAACGGCCTTGATGGGCAACTCGGTGCGCATTTCGGCGCTCCTCGACAAACTCAAGGCGCTCGGCGTCAACCTGGCGCTGGACAACTTCGGCTCGGGCTGGTCGTCGCTGACCACGCTGCATAACTTCAAGTTCGACCGTATCAAGATCGACCGCAGCTTCATCGGCAACATCGAAACCGACGCGCGCTCGGTCGCGATCGTGCGTGCGGTCCTGAGCCTCGCCCAGACGCTGCACGTACCGGTAACGGCGGAAGGCATCGAGGCGCCGGCGCAGCTCAAAGCACTGCGCCAAATGGGTTGCGATGAACTGCAAGGCTATTTCATCGGCCGGCCACACGACGAGGCGACCATGCCGGACATGCTCGAATGGGAAAAGCTTCTCGGCTTGTGAAGACGAATCAGACGGCGGGCGGCTGCGTCAGCGACGTCCCCAGGTAGGCAGTGGACTTCGGCTGACTCGAAACCCGCACAAACAGCAGATCGAGCGCACGGCATTGATCGCGCCGCTCCTTTCATCCGGCGCGCGGGTAGAATTCCAGCGTTCCGCCGACAAAGGTGCTCGAAGTGAACGTTCTGATACTCGGCGGCACCGGCCTCATCGGCCGGCATGCCGCTGCCGCCATACGCGCCCTGGGCGCGGACGTCAGCATACTCTGCCGCTCTTCGGCAGGCAGCCAGCGCGCCGAAGCCCTGAACTGCACGCCGCTCGACGGCGATATCGCCACGGCGGACGGCGGACGCTGGCTGCAGAAACTGGATTTGTTCGACGCGGTCGTCCATGCAGCCGCCACTTTCGACGAAGACATGCCGGACATCGACACACGGCTGCTGGGGCGGTTGGAAACCGCCATGGAACGTAGACACGGCCGGCGCGTACTGCTGTACACGGGCGGTGTCTGGTTGTTCGGCGACACCCATGGCCCCGCCGACGAAACCGCGCCTCATGCACCGCCGCGCGAATGGGCCTGGATGTCCCGCAACGCGCGCCGCGTAATGGCTTCTCAGGCTTTCGACGGCCGTGTGGTGCATCCGGCGAACGTCGTCGATGGGAGCCCCGGAGCGCCATCGATCCTCATTCGGGAGGCGGAGGAGACATCCGAGATACGATTGCCGCAGTCCCTGGAGGCGACCTGGCCGCTGGTCGACGCACGCGATATCGGCGCCTTGTACGCCCGCGTGCTGGATGCCGGCAGGCAAGGCGAAGATTACATCGGCGCAGCGGTGTCTGCCGAACCGCTGGCCGCCATCGCCAGCCGCCTGGCAACACACCTGGATCTCACCGACACGCCCGTGCAGCTGCCCATCGGCCACTGGACGGCGAAATACGGCGCCTGGGCCAGCGGCTACGGTCTGGATCAGAATCTCAGCGCCGCCAAAGCCAGACAGCTTCTCGGCTGGGCGCCCGCGTCCGCCGCCTGGGCGTAAACCGCCTCAGACCGTCACGCCTGCGCCACGGCCGACGCAATGGCGGCACCCAGACTATGGCGCTTACTGCATCCGCACCCCGGTATGAGGGAAACATGCGCGCCATTATTCCGCTGATGCCGGCGATACGACCGTTGAAAAGCATCAGCAATACTGCGGCTAGCCCGATCAACATGCCGCCGATGGTGGAGGCAACTGGCGTGAACGGTGTGATGACAACCATGGGGCCATGCTACGCTGAGCAGCAGCCTTGTTCAAACGTTCGCCCGCACCCACGTCTCGCTAGGCTGATGGTGGCACCATCTGCTCCTCGGCAAAGTGTGACCCCCAAAACTGGCCCATCTGAGAAAAAGCCGCCAGAAGTGTCCCCACCTTCCGCGTAGGTCGCGTCTCTCTGCTCTCACGAGACAGAATCCTCCGCCGACTAGTGGCGCAATTCCGCGTTTCTTCGGGATAGTTTGGTTGAGGTCTGGAGAGAGCGAGAAAAGCCGCGACTAGGTGGCTGAGTGGACGAGATTCGAACCTCGACACACAGAGACCCCCCTCACAGTGAGAGATTTTTCCTCTGGACTTCACCTGCAAAGAGAGCGTGTGTGGTGGAGGCGGACAGACAGACTGACCTCTGAGCACGCCCTGATGCCCGGCCTCGGTTCCGGGCTTGTGGCGGTGCAAGGGCCCAATTCCGGGCCTCAAAGGAGGTCAGTAATGAGTACTCCCAACCATTCCGTTGCGGAAGATCGCGCGAACGAGCCCCCTTCCACACCGAAGCGGCAGGGCACCGGAGGCCTTGCAAGCGCCAGCCTTGACGAGCTCCGCCGTGAGTGGCGGCGGCTTTACCGCAGCGAACCGCCAAGGATCAGCCGCGAGCTTCTAATCCGCGGGATCGCCTATCGGCGCCAGGAGCTTGAGCATGGTGGGCTCGGCAAGACGACGCGCCGCAAGCTCAAGACACTGGCAAAGATGTTCCGGACCACGGGCCGGGTGGCTCCAGATCCTGGCCTCGCCCTGAAGCCGGGTGCCCGGCTGGTGCGCGAATGGCATGGCCGCACGCACACCGTCACGGTGACGGAGGACGGCTTCGAATATGCCGGGGCGAGCTATCCCTCACTCACAAAGGTCGCCAAGAAGATCACAGGCGCCCATTGGTCGGGGCCTCGCTTTTTCGGTCTCGTGCGAGCCGGTACAAGTTCTGAGAAGGGGGCAGGCAATGGCTAAGTCGCGAGAGGCGACGCGTCGCCCCTCAAGACGGCTGCGTTGCGCCATTTACACCCGCAAATCCTCAGACGAAGGTCTGGAGCAGGCGTTCAATTCGCTCGATGCACAGCGCGAAGCCTGCATTGCCTTCATTCTCTCCCAGAAGCATGAAGGGTGGTCGGCGTTGCCCACCTTGTATGACGACGGCGGCTATTCCGGCGGGACGCTGGAGCGCCCTGCCCTACAAAAGCTTCTCGCTGACATCGCGGATAGAAGAGTCGATGTGGTTGTCGTCTATAAGATCGACCGTCTGACGCGCTCGCTGTTCGACTTCGCCAAGATCGTGGAAGTCTTCGAAGCGCGTGGCGTCTCCTTCGTCTCGATCACGCAGCAATTCAACACCACCACGAGCATGGGACGGCTGACCCTCAATGTCCTTCTCTCCTTTGCGCAGTTTGAGCGCGAGGTAGCCGGCGAACGGATCCGCGACAAGATCGCCGCCTCGAAGAAGAAGGGCATGTGGATGGGCGGATTGCCACCGCTCGGCTACGAGGTCCGAGACCGGAAACTCGTCACCAACGAGGGCGAGGCAAAGACGGTCCTCCACATATTTCGGCGTTACGTCGAGCTCCGATCGGTGCGCGCCCTTAAAGCGGAACTCGATGCTGCGGGGATCCGCAGCAAACACCGCACCTTCGCCGACGGGACTGTCTATGGCGGTCACAAGCTCTCGCGCGGTGCCCTCTATCTCATGCTGCAGAATCGCATCTATCGCGGCGACATCACGCACAAAGGCAACGCCTATCCCGGAGAGCATAAGGCCATCGTGGACCAGGCCCTTTGGGACAAGGTCCAGGCCGTCCTCGCCGAGAACCGGGTCGATCGGACAACAGGCGCAGACGCAAAGTACCCCACCCTGCTCGCCGGCTTGGCCTTCGACGACAGCGGCGAGCGATTGACGCCCACACATGCCGTGAAGAAGGGCACGCGCTATCGGTACTACGTCTCGAAGTCACTGATCACGGGGGCCGCAAAGGACCATTCGCAGGGACGGCGAATCCCGGCCGGCAATCTCGAGAGCCTAGTCGTTGGAAGGCTCCGCGCCTTCCTCGCGGATGGAGGAGCCCTGCTGAGTGCTATCACCGATGCTGAAGAGAATGGAGCCCAGCAAAAGCGGCTGATCGGGCGCGGACGCCAGATCTCAGAGGAGCTTCCCACGCTCGCTCCAGACATAGTCCGATCCATCCTCCTGACTCTCGTCAACCGGGTCGACATCAAAGCCGAGCACGTCGAGATCAGAGTGTATCAGCAGCGGCTTCACGATCTGCTCCAGGCGCAGTCGATAGAGCCGCCTTTGCCTGCGCCCGCTCCTGCGGGCACCGGCGACATTCTGAAACTCAAGGTCAAGGCGCGACTGCAACGCGTCGGCCGCGAGATGAAACTGGTCGTGCACAACGCCGAGGATCGTACCGATCGCCGATCCCGGCCTTCTGCGGATCGTTGCTCGGGCGCATGACTTCCAAGAGCGATTGATGCAGGACCCCGATCTGACCGTGCCGGCAATAGCAAGCCAAGAGCGCCTGACCATCGGCTACCTGTCACGCCTGCTGCGGCTTCCGTCGCTCGCACCCGATATCGTCACGGCCATCATCAACGGCAAACACCCGCCTGAACTCAGCGCGAAGCGGCTGACGCGGCTGGCGCTCAAACTCCCCACCGACTGGGCCGAACAGCGGAAGCTGCTCGGGTTTCAGCGGCAATAGTGCGAGTTATGCGCACGTTGCTGCGCGATGCTGTCTGATGCACTCGTACGAAAATGTTGACCCCCAAATGCCCCCCGAGAGACTTTCGCGCCGGCGGCGGCTCTCGGTTCCCGTAAAAACGTCTCTGTCGCTTCAGTGACGCAGTGACGGAGGGCAAATGCGCCGGAAACCGCCCGAAAAAGGGAGGTTCCGTGAAACACGATTTTTTGTGCTATAACAATGACTTAGCATGGCTGGGGCGCCAGGATTCGAACCTGGGATCACGGGATCAAAACCCGATGCCTTACCGCTTGGCTACGCCCCAATGCGCTTGTCTTCTCTGAGAGAGCCCGCCCGCGACACTCTACATATGGCAGGTGGGGTGCCCTCCT
>CAVVUY010000067.1:0-3888 GCA_963751375.1 uncultured Gammaproteobacteria bacterium | reverse complement strand
CGGTGACGTTGCGCGAACTGCTGACCTGGTCGATCTCGCCGGCCGGCGGCAACTTCCGCACTTCATGACGGCGGTGAACTTCGTGCCGCTGCCGCCCAGCGTGGCGCTGCAGTCGGCCACGCAGATCGCCAAGATCGCGGCGCACTGATCCGGTCCGCGGGAGGCGCGGCTTGGTCGCGTCTCCCGTTGCCGGCGAAACATTGTGCGGCAGACGCCGGGTTACGGCGTCTGCCGCTTTGTACGTGTACCGTTTGCATGGCCCGACCGGCGGCGTGCCGGATGACAGCCCAGCGCGGGCGGTACACAGGAGGCTGACGATGTTCCGTTTCCGTTGGGGCGTAGGTGCGCTCGCTGCCTTGTTGCCACTGTCGCTGCTGGCGATCGTGGCGTTTTTGCTTGAATACGCCTGGCCGGCCGTGCGCTTCAACGGCCTGGGTTTTCTGGTGCACAACAGCTGGAACCTGGGCAGCATGTACGGCAACCCGATTACCGTCGACGGTCAGCAGGTACTTCCGCACGCGAACTACGGCGTGCTGTTCCTGATCGCCGGCACGCTATGGTCCTCGCTGATCGCCATCGTGCTGGCGCTGCCGCTGGGCGTGCTGTCGGCGATCTTCCTCAGCGAGGGCCTGCGCGGCGCGGCGCGCACGGCCGGCTCCTTCCTGGTCGAATTGCTGGCGGCCGTGCCAAGCGTGGTCTACGGCTTGTGGGGCTATGTCGTGCTCATCCCGTTTCTGGGCAAGCATGTCTATCCCTGGATGGAGCGCACGCTGGGCGCTTACCTGCCGATGTTCCACGGGCCCGCGGGTAGCGGCTACGGTCTGCTGACCTCGGGTATCGTGCTGTGCTTCATGATCGTGCCGTTGATCACCGCGACCCTGCGCGATGCGCTGGTGGCGACGCCGGCCGCACTGCGCGAGTCGGGCGTTAGCCTGGGCGCGACGCGCATGGAGGTGATGCGCCGCATCCTGCTGCCCGGACAGCGTCCGGTGCTGATCGGCGCGACCATTCTGGCGCTCGGCCGTGCGCTGGGCGAAACCATGGCGGTGCTCATGGTCAGCGGGAATGCGCTGAACGTGCTGCCGCATAACATCTACGATCCGATTTCCACCATGGCGGCCTTCATCGCCTCCCAGCTCGACAGCGCGCTGCAGGATCCGACCGGCATGGCGGTGCGTGCGCTGGCCGAGGTCGCTCTGCTGCTGATGTTGATTTCGGTGGCGGTTAACGCTGCCGCACGCGGTCTGCTGTGGTTGGCTGGGAGGCGGGCATGAGCGCCGTGCGAGGGTTTGATGGAGTCGACCAACGGTTGTTGCGCCGGCGTCGTTTCGCCGATCGCTTGACCTGGATATTGGCGGCGGCCGGTTTCGCGCTGTTGGCCTTCGTGCTGCTGCACATCCTGACCTACGTGTTCGTGCGCGGCGTGCAGAGCCTGGAGCTCAAGACCTTCATGCAGGATACCCAAGGCATAGCCGGCGGGCTGCGCAATGCGATCGTCGGTTCGCTGGCGTTGTCCGGGTTCGCTCTGTTGATAGCCGCACCGGTCGGGGTCAGCGCAGGTATCTATCTGTCGGAATACGGCGACGGCTGGGCGGGGCGCGTGTCGCGCTTCCTGTCCGACGTTCTGGTGGGCGTGCCGTCGATCGTGCTGGGCTATTTCGGCTACATCACCATGGTGCTGTACCTGGGCTGGAAATTCTCGCTGCTGGCCGGCGCGATCACGCTGGCGATCATGATGCTGCCCTATATCGCACGCACCAGCGAGATGGCGTTGCGTGCCGTGCCGTATGCCGTGCGCGAGGCGGCTTACGGTCTCGGCAGTCCGGAGGGGCGCATGGTGCTGCGCATCCTGCTGCCGGCCGCGCGCGTGCCGATCATGACCGGCATCCTGCTGGCGCTGGCCATCGCACTCGGCGAGACCGCGCCGCTGCTCTACACCGCCGGCTGGTCGAACTACCTGTGGACCGGCCACTTCACCCATGAGGGCGTCGCTTACCTGACCTACGTGATCTGGAGCTTCATCGGCGAGCCGTACGCTTCGGCGCATCAACTCGCTTACGCGGCGGCGCTGCTGATCACGCTGATGGTGCTGGCGATCAATCTGCTGGCCCGCGCCTTGATGTGGAGACGGCGTCAATAGGCTACCATCGGGGCGATTTCAATCCAGAGAGTCGTCATGCTGGGAAGCATCAAGGAATTTCTGAAGGAACGGCTGGTGCACGAGTCGCGCCCGGTCGAACGCGGCCAGGCGTTGCGCGTGGCTACTGCGGCGATTCTGCTCGAAGTCAGCCGTGCCGATTTCGAAACCGACGAGTCCGAGCTGGAGGTGATTGCCGTCGCCCTGCGACAGGCCTTCGACCTCGACGAAGACGCGGTGCGCGAAATCATCGCCGAGGCCCGCGAGCAGGATGACGAGAAGCTTTCGCTCTATCCTTTCCTGCGCATCGTCAACGATGCCTGTGGGCCGGAGGAAAAATACCGCATCGTCTGCGACCTGTGGCGCGTGGCCTATGCCGACGGGCGTCTGGACAAGTACGAGGAGTACCAGATCCGGCGCATCGCCGATCTGTTGTACGTGCCGCACGCCGAGTTCATTCGCGCCAAACTGGTCGTACAGGGTGAGGCCTGACAGCGTGGCTCGGGCGTTCCTGAGCGCCGGCGCGCGACGGCGGGTGGTCGGCTGAGATGGACATGCCCTCGGCGCAAGCCGCCGGCTACGGTGCGGCGTTTCTGGTCGGCCTGTTCGGCGGCGTGCATTGCGTGGGCATGTGCGGCGGCATCGTCAGCGCGCTGAGCCTCGGCCTGGACCCGCAGCGCCGACACAGTCCGTGGCGCGCACTGCCGCTGCTGTTGGCCTACAACGTCGGGCGCATCGCCAGCTACGCCGTTGCCGGCGCACTGGTCGGCGGGTTGGGCTGGTACGCGGCGCACCTGGCCGGTATACGCCATGCGCAGATGATCTTCGCCCTCGTCGCCGCGCTGTTCATGATCGCGCTGGGCTTGTATCTGGCCGGCTGGTGGCAGGGGCTGGCCCGTATCGAGCGGGTCGGCGCACTGTTGTGGCGGCGTATCGAGCCGCTAGGGCGATCGTTGCTGCCGGTGCGCAACAGCGGGCAGGCCTTGCGCCTGGGGGCGCTATGGGGCTGGCTGCCCTGCGGCCTGGTCTATAGCGTGTTGGTCTGGGCATTGGCCAGCGGCGGCGCGCTGCACGGTGCGCTGCTGATGCTCGCCTTCGGACTGGGCACCTTGCCGAATCTGCTCGCCATGGGCGTGTTCGCCGCACGCCTGGCGGCCTTCACGCGCCGGCCCTGGGTGCGCATCGCGGCCGGCCTGGTGGTGACGGGATTCGGCGTACTGAGCCTGGTGCGGGTAGGCGGCAAGCTGCTGATGTAATCTAACTTGCCGCGTTCCGAGACTTATACTCGCCGCATGCGACAGTCGACCTACCCGCAGCGCGCCTCTCCCGCCCTCGTTTGGCTGAGCCTGCTTTACCTGCTGCTGATCGCCTATGCCAGCCTGTTTCCCCTCGACTGGCATCCTCCGCTGGTCTGGTCGAACCCCTTGACGCATCCCTGGCCGCATTCGGACTCGCGTTCGGATGTATTGGTAAACGTGCTGGCCTATATGCCTTTGGGTTTGTTCCTGGCGCTGTCGTGGCGCCGTTTCGGCAGGCTGTCCTCGGCAACGCTCGCGCTGCTTGCAGGATTCGGGCTGAGCGTCGGCATGGAGTTCCTGCAGGAGGCGTTGCCGGGGCGCGTGTCGTCCATCGCGGATATCGTGCACAACACCCTGGGAACGTTGCTCGGGATCATGCTCGCGCAGGTTTTGTCGCCGGACACTTTGAGCGGTGGCTGGTTGCGCGAATGGCGTGCCCGGCTGGTGGTTCCA
>CAVVUY010000066.1:0-21844 GCA_963751375.1 uncultured Gammaproteobacteria bacterium | reverse complement strand
CCAAAGCATCCCGGAGCGCGCACGTGATTACCACGGCCAACATAACCATGCAGTTCGGCTCCAAGCCGCTGTTCGAGGACATTTCCGTCAAGTTCGGCGGAGGTAACCGCTACGGCTTGATCGGCGCCAACGGCGCCGGCAAGTCGACCTTCATGAAGATCCTTGGCGGGGATCTGGAGCCGACCTCGGGCAACGTTTCGCTGGAGGCCAATCTGCGCCTGGGCAAGTTGCGCCAGGATCAGTTCGCCTTCGAGAAGTTCAGCGTACTCGACACCGTAATCATGGGGCATGCCGAGCTGTGGGCCGCGAAGCAGGAACGCGATGCGGTCTACGCCAAGCCGGAGATGACCGAGGAGGACGGGCTGCGCGCCGCCGAACTGGAAGTCGCCTTCGCCGAGTACGACGGTTACAGCGCCGAGGCGCGTGCGGGCGAGTTGCTGCTCGGTGTGGGTATCCCGCTGGAACAGCACGAAGGTCCGATGAGCGCGGTCGCGCCCGGCTGGAAGCTGCGCGTACTGTTGGCGCAGGCGCTGTTCTCCGATCCCGACGTGTTGTTGCTCGACGAGCCGACCAATAATCTGGATATCAATACCATCCGCTGGCTGGAAGGTGTGCTCAACGATCGTTCGAGTACCATGATCATCATCTCGCACGATCGCCATTTCCTGAACAGCGTGTGCACGCACATGGCCGACATGGACTACGGCACGCTCAGCGTGTACCCGGGCAACTACGACGAGTACATGACCGCCGCCACCCAGGCGCGCGAGCGCATGATTGCCGACAACGCCAAGAAGAAGGCGCAGATCGCCGAGCTGCAGTCATTCGTCAATCGCTTCTCCGCCAACGCCTCCAAGGCCAAGCAGGCGACCTCGCGCGCGCGCCAGATCGAGAAGATCCAGCTCGATGAGATCAAGCCCTCGAGCCGCATGAGCCCGTATATCCGCTTCGAGCAGGACAAGAAGCTTTACCGCCGTGCGCTGGAAGTGCGCAAGCTGGTGCAGGGCTACGGCGACGAGCCTTTGTTCAGCAAGCTCAACCTGGCCGTGGATACCGGCGAACGCGTCGCCATCATCGGCCCCAACGGCATCGGCAAGAGCACTCTGCTGCGTACCCTGATGGGTGAACTCGAGCCCCAGGAGGGCACGGTCAAATGGGCCGAGAACGCCGCCATCGGCTATTACGCCCAGGACCACGCCGCGGATTTCGAGAGTAAATTGCCGCTGATCGAGTGGTTGGCGCAGTGGCGCCGCCCGGGCGACGACGAACAGGTGCTGCGCGGCGTACTGGGGCGTCTGCTGTTCTCGCAGGACGAGATCAAGAAGCCGGCGAATTGCATCTCAGGCGGTGAGCAGGGACGCATGCTGTTCGGCCGGCTGATGCTGCAGCGCCCGAACATTCTGCTGATGGACGAGCCGACCAACCATCTGGACATGGAATCGATCGAGTCGCTCAACCTGGCGCTGGAACATTATCCGGGTACGCTGATCTTCGTCAGCCACGACCGTGAATTCGTGTCCTCGCTGGCCACGCGCATCATCGAGTTGAGTCCCGAAGGCGTGACCGATTTCAGCGGCAGCTACGAGGATTATCTGCGCAGCCTGGAGCCGGAAGTGCCGCCCAAGGTCGCCAAGCGCAAGCGCTGAGGCTATTCGCCGGCCGACGGCGGCCGGCGTTGCACCAGATAGTAGGTGATCCCGACCGCCAGTACGGCGGCGATGATCAGGCCGTAGGTCCAGGCCCATTGCTCGAGGTGGCCGCTGCTTTCCACCGGGATGATGATGAGCTGGCGCAGCAATGTGATGAGTGCCGCCTCGATGAAAACGATGACGGTGAATTGACCGGTGCGCATGTAGCGGACCTCGGCCGAGATCAGCGAAGACAAGACCCAAAGAATAAACAGGTTGCCTAGCGACCGTAGGAACCCGCTGCTGATGTCGCCCGAGACGATGGCGCTGAACACGTCGGAGGTGAATTGCCAGATCAGCAGCAAGCTTGCCACCAGGAGCGCGATCGCGATGAAGGCGTGCAGCAGCCGGTTGGCCGCTTCCATGACAGCTTCGAACCAATGTGAGCGCATAGACCTGAATCTCCTGAAGGCCGTGTTGGGCAAGCTTGATCGGCGACTAGAGCTTACACTAGGAGTGCGTTCGCCCCTGTTTTGCCTGCTCGTCGACCATGGGGGGCGAAGTAAACAACGCAACGTGCCGCCGAGGCGCCTTGGGCAGCGCCGCAGAGCGGCCGGATATGCCGATTAAAACCCCGTCAATAGGAGTTTCCGATGCTACTCGTAAGCTTCACCTCCGGCGATGCCTGCCGGATCGGCGTGCTTGACCGCGCGCAGAATGAGATCGTCGACCTGTCGCGCGCCGCGCCGGCGCTGCCGCAAGACATGCTCGCCTTCATCGCCTTGGGTGCCGAGGGGCTGGATGCGGCCCGTGCCGCCCTGGCCGCGAGCGGCGCCCGGCTACCGTTGGCCGAAGTCCGCCTGCTCGCGCCGATTCCGCGGCCCGCGCGCAATATCATGTGCATCGGAAAGAACTACCGTGATCATGCCAACGAGGTGAAATCGTTGCCGGCGGGCGGCAGCGACCTGCCCGAGCATCCCATCGTCTTCACCAAGGCCCCGTCCACGGTGATCGGCCCCGAGGCGCCGATTCCTTCGCATCTGGATGCGAGCCGGACCACCGACTACGAAGGCGAGCTCGGCGTGATCATCGGCCGCGGCGGCCGCGGCATTGCGCGCGAGGCGGCGATGGAACACGTCTACGGCTACACGGTACTCAACGACGTCACCGCGCGGGGCCTGCAGAAACGCCACCTGCAGTGGTTCATCGGCAAGAGTATCGACGGGTTCTGTCCCATGGGCCCGGCACTGCTCACTGCCGACGAGGTGCCGGACGTGCGCGCGCTGCGCATACAGACCCGCATCAACGGCGAGTTGCGGCAGAACAGCTGCGTCGAGGAACTCATTTTCGACATTCCGACCCTGATCGAGACGCTGTCGGCCGGCATGACGCTGGAGCCTGGCGACGTCATCGCCACCGGCACGCCCGCCGGCGTCGGCGCGGGCTTCACCCCGCCGAAGTACCTGCAGCCGGGCGACCGCGTGGCCATCACCATCGATCCCATCGGTACGCTCGAGAATCCGGTGGAATAATGCCACCGGTCGGACGTCGTCTAGCTTCGACGGGACGGTGCGGGTACCGTGCCGGTTCCGTCGGGCACACGTTATGAGCTCAGCACGCCATGCTTGAATACATTGCCAGTTTCATCACCTCTGTCATCGCCCAGCTCGGATACGCCGGGGTGGCGCTGCTCATGGGCATCGAGAGCGCCTGCATTCCGCTGCCCTCGGAGATCATCATGCCGTTCTCCGGCTATCTGGTTTCCACCGGCACGCTGGTGCTATGGCTGGTCGCGCTGGCCGGCGCGGTGGGCTCCGTGCTCGGTTCGCTGGTCGCCTACGGTGTCGGGGCGTGGGGCGGGCGCCCGTTCATCGAGCGCTATGGCAAGTACCTGCTGATCTCGCACCACGACCTCGACCTCGCCGATCGTTGGTTCGCCCGCTACGGCGACATCACCATCCTGGTCGGTCGCATGCTGCCGGTGGTGCGCACCTTCATCGCCTTCCCGGCGGGCGTGGCGCGTATGCCGCTGTGGCGCTTCAATCTCTACACCTTCATCGGTTCCTTCGTCTGGTGCTTCGCGCTGGCCTGGATCGGCCTCAAGTTGGGAGAACACTGGCACAGCCTGGGTGGCTGGTTCCATCGGTTCGATGCGCTCATCGCCGCGATCCTGCTGATCGGCGTCGTCTGGTACGTCAGACGGCACCTGCGCATGCTGCGCGACTGAAGGTTTGCCTGGCGGCTCGAACGGGCTGAAACGGCGTAGCGATGAAATCAATCGATCCCCTGACACTGGTCTTTACCGCGGGTGTGCTGGCGTTCATGGCCAGCGGCTTCCTGTTCCTTCTGCGAAAGAGCCTGTCGCACAGAGTCCACGGCATCCGTCCCTGGGCCTACGCCATGCTGCTCGGCTGGGTTTCGACCGCGTTGCGCTGGGAGCAGAGTGTGGTTCCGGACTTTTTCTCCCTGGTGGTTTCCAATGGTCTGCTGATGCTGGCCATGGGCTTGATGCTGTACGGTTTGCGGCGTTTCAACGGCCAGCCGCCGCGCGTGACGCTTATCTGGTTCTTTGGCGCCGTCGTGCTGTCGTTCATCGCCTGGTTCAGCCTGGTCGACGACGTGTTCTATCTGCGTATCGCCGCCACCTGCGTCTATGCATTGGTGATATTCCCGCTGTCCGCGCACGCCGCCTTCGTCGGGAGATCGGTTTTCAAGAGCCCGGCGCGCATGCTCATCGGTTGGCTGTTCATCGGTATCTCCGTGGTCATGCTGCTGGAGTTGATCGATGCTCTGATCATGGGACCCGCGCTCAAAGGTTTCGATGCCGGCTCCCCGACCAATCTGCTGTTCGTCGGCAGCTTCAACGTGCTGATCTTCGGCTTGTTCTTCGGCTTCGTCATGTTGATCAATGATCGCCTTCGAGCCGAGCTGGCCAACCTGGCCAACACCGACGCACTCACGCTCACGCTCAACCGCCGGGCTTTCATGGAGGAGGCGTCACGCGTACTGGCGCGTGAGCGGCGCCAGCAGCGTCCCTGCGCATTGCTCATGCTCGACCTGGATCACTTCAAGCTGGTCAACGACAACTTCGGCCATGTGCGGGGCGATCACGTGCTCAAACACTTCGCCGATCGCGTACGCGAGCGCCTGCGCGGCGGCGATGTGTTCGGTCGCTACGGCGGTGAGGAATTCCTCGTCCTGCTGCCCGGTGCCGGCGCCGACGCTGCCCTCATCCTGGCCGAGCAGTTGCGTGGCCGGGTGGCCTCAACCCCGCTCGGTCTGGATGGCGAGAAGACCGAGTTGACCGTCAGCGTCGGGCTTGCGGTCGACATGGGCGAGGGAGGGATTTCCGAGCTGATCGAGGCCGCGGACTGGGCGCTCTACCGCGCCAAGCACCGCGGCCGCAACCGTGTCGTCATGTTCGGTGGGGATGGGGACAGAGAGGAGCAGTAGCAGGTGCGCCGCCGCGTGGCGGGTTCAGTGCCCGCCGTTGCAGCGCTCCCACACCTCGACCGCCGCAGCCAGATCCTCCAGCGAGGCGCCGACCGACTTGAACAAGGTGATGCTGTCGTGGTCGCTGCGCCCCGGACGCTGGCCGCGGATCAGTTCGGCGAGTTCGGCGCGGATATCCTCGAAACGGAACACGCCTTCGGCCTCGGCGCAGAGCAGGTCGCCGGCTTCGCCGCGTGCGCCGGCATAGGTGTCGACGAAGACCTCGCTGCGGCTCAGGCAGGCCGAATCCGTCTCGCGCATGTCCGGGCGGAAGGCGCCGACCAGGTCCAGGTGCGTGCCCGGCGCCAGCCAGCCGCCGTGGATCAGCGGCTCGTGCGCGAGTGTGGCGCAGCTGATGACCTGCGCTTCGGCGGCCGTTGCGGGCAGGTCGTCTGCGACCGCGACGGATTCGAACGCCGCCATGCCGCCGCGATAATCGCGGTAGTGCTCGGCCAGCGCACGTGCCTTGTCCGGATTGCGTCCCCATACGCGCAGATGGCGGATGGGGCGCACCGCAGCATGCGCTTCTATCAGCATCGGGGCGAGTTTGCCGGTGCCCGCCATCAGCAGCGTCGAGGCATCTTCCACGGCCAGCCGGTCGGCGGCCAGCGCGGAGGCGGCGGCGGTGCGCCGGCGCGTCAATTCGCTGCCGTCGATACAGGCCAGCGGCTGGCCGTTGGCGCCGTCGCACAGCATGTAGATGCCGGAAATGGCCGGCAGGCCGTGTGCCGCATTCTGCGGGAACACGTTCACCATCTTCATGCCGATGTAGCCGTCGTTCTGCCAGGCCGGCATCAGCAGCATGGTGGCCTCGCCGTCATGCCGGGCAATGGCGTGATGGTGGCGGGGCGGCGATTCCACGCCGTCGCGAAAGGCCTGTTCCAGGCGTTCGATCAACGCCTTCCAGGGCAGGGCGGCGGCGACTTCCGCTGCTGATATGACGCGCATGGGCTTACTCGGGCAGCGCGGCGGTTACCATGATCTCGACCTTCCACTCAGGCTTGGCCAGGCGCGCTTCGACACAGGCCCGCACCGGAGGGCGGCCGGGCGTAACCCAGGCATCCCAAGCGCTGTTCATGGCGTCGAAATCGGCCATGTCGGCCACCCAGATGGTTGCCGAGAGCAGGTGCTCGCGGGAGGTGCCGGCGCGCTCCAGCAGCGCGTCGATGGCGGCGAGGATCTGGCGGGTCTGCCCGGCGGCGTCGGCGCTGGCATCGCTGGCGACCTGACCGGCGGTGTAGACGGTGCCGGCGTGGATGGTGGCCTGGCTCATGCGGGCGCCGGCGTCGAGGTGTTGAATGCTCATCGTGGAAATTCTCTCGTTAGTTGAATGAATCGGATGCCGCGCGTCAGCCGCGCCGCGCACCCATGAAGGCTTGCAGAAACGCCACCAGGTTCTGTCCCAGGGCGGGTGTCGGATAGCCGCCTTCCTGCACGATGACGCAGGGCTGCGGCAGCCGGGCCAGGCGTTCGCCGATGCGGGCGTAGTCCGCGGTTTCCAGCGTCATGCCTGCCAGCGGGTCGTCCTTGTGCGCGTCCAGTCCCAGAGCGATCACGACCGCTTCGGCATGATACGCCTCGAACGCTTCCAGCAGATGCTCCAGACCCTGCATGAAGGCATCGCCGCCGCTGCCGACGGGCAACGGCACGTTGAGGTTGCAGCCTGCGCCTGCGTCTTCGCCGCGTTCGTCGGCGCTACCCCAGAAGAACGGATAGAACTGGTCCGGATCGGCGTGCACCGAACCGGTCCAGACATCGTCGCGGCGGTAGAAGATGTCCTGGGTGCCGTTGCCGTGATGCAGGTCGACGTCGACGACGGCGACGCGGGCGAAGCGCTCGCGCAGGATGCTGGCGGCCAGCGCGGAATTGTTGACGAAGCAGAAGCCGCCGGCGCTTTCCGGCCCGGCGTGATGCCCCGGCGGGCGGCATAGCGCATAGGCTTCGCGTGCGCCGTCGAGCACCGCCTCGGCGGCCATTTCGGCACTGGCCGCGCTGGCGAAGATGCCCTCGAAGCTGTGCAGACCGATGGGGCAGGCCATGTCGTGCAGATGCCAGCCGGCCTGGCCGACCGGGTGCGCCGGATAGTGGTGCCCACCACCGGTCGGGTGAACGTTGGGCAGCACGGTGTCGGAGGCGTTGGGCAGAGTCTGCCAGCGCTCGTGGATGGTATGCAGAAATTCCAGATAGCGGGGCCGGTGGACGGTCTCGAGGCGTTGGAGTAGTCGCGCCGAGCCGTCTCCCGGATGTTGCGTTACGTACAGGCCGGCATCCTGCAGGGCAGCGAGCAGGCGGTCGGCCCGCTCGGTGCTTTCCGGCGACGGCACCGGCCGGCCGCGCACCAGAAAGGTGTCCGGAGAATGATTTGCCTGCCGTGGCGAGTAGTAGATGTCCATATCCGTTTCGACGTGTGTGGGTGTCAGCGCTCCGGCGGCAGCAGTACGCAGTCGTAGGCGCGTACGGCAACCTCGACGCGGCTGCCTTCGGCGAAGGGCTCGCGGTCGATCGGATTGATCGCCTGTAGCGACAGTTCGCCGGCCTTGAGGAAGTAACGCGCAGACTGGCCCTGATAGTCGACGGCGTCAACCGTGGCGGGGAAGACGGTGAATTTTTCGGAGGGTTCGTGGCGCTCGGCCAGCATCAGCTTTTCCGCGCGCACCACCACGCGCACCGCGTCGCCCGTGCCCTGGCCGTGCAGTTCGCCGGCGCCGGCGGTGAGTTCGAGTTCGGGATTGATGCGCACCTTGGTCAGTTCGCCCTCGCCGCCCTCGATGCGGCCGTCGAGCAGGTTGGCATGGCCGAGGAAACTGGCGACGAAGGACGAGGTGGGCCGGTTGTAGACCTCCTCGGGGGTGCCGATTTGCTCCACGCGGCCGTTGCTCATGACCACGATGCGGTCCGACATGGCCAGCGCCTCGGACTGGTCGTGGGTCACGAACAGCGTGGTGACGCCTAGCTGCTGCTGGATGCGCTTGAGCTCCACGCGCATGTCCTCGCGCAGGTTGGCGTCGAGCGCCGACAGCGGCTCGTCGAGCAGCAGCACGTCGGGCTGGATGACGATGGCGCGTGCCAGGGCGATGCGCTGCTGTTGACCTCCGGAAAGCTGTCCCGGGTAGCGGTCGGCCATCTGCGGCAGCTGTACCAGTTCCAGCGCTTCCTGTACGCGCCGGCGCATCTCGTCGCCGCGCACGTGGCGGTAGCGCAGGCCGAAGGCGACGTTCTGGAACACGGTCTTGTGCGGGAACAGTGCGTAGTTCTGGAACACCAGTCCCAGGTTGCGCTTGTGCATCGGCACGTCGTTGATGCGCCGATCCTTGATGTGTATGTCACCGGAGCTCGGATGTTCCAGGCCGGCGATCATGCGCAGCGTGGTGGTCTTGCCGCAGCCGGAGGGGCCGAGCAGGGTCACGAAGCTGCCCTCTTCGATATTCAGCGTCATCTGCTCGACCGCGGTGACCGCGCCGAACTGCTTGATGACATTGTTGAGGGCTACCGCTGAAGTCGTCATAGGGCTGGAACCGTCGTAAGGCATGGATTGTCGTGTCGGTTGCGCGAGCTCGTCGCGCTCGTATTCAAAATCCGGCCGGAGCATGGGCTCCGGCCGGAGGTTGGCTGTCGGCTATGCTCAGAAGCCTTTTTCGATGCGACCGAATTTGGCGGACCAGTCGTTCTGGTGGGTGTTCCAGTAGGACGGGTTGAAGAAGTTGAGCTTGTCCAGCTTGCCGGTGGGATCGAAGGCGGGCAGGCTTTCGACCTTCTTGCTCAGCTTGACCTTGGTCGGATCGAGCGAAGGCGGATAGTTCTGGCCCTCGGCGATGGCGATCGCCACTTCCGGGCGCAGGGTGTAGTTGAGCAGTTCCTCGCAGGCCGCCATGGGGCTGTCCTTCATGACGAACAGGCACTCCTGCCAGCCCAGGCCGCCCGGCGGATCGTAGTAGCCGATATCCTTGCCCTGTTGCTGCAGTGCGGCGATGCGGCCGGACCAGGCCTCGGTGACGTAGATCTCCTCGTTGGCCAACAGGCTCATCAGCTCGGCGCCGGAACTCCAGTACTTGAGCACCAGGTCGCGGTTCTTGCGGATCGCATCCCAGACGGCGTTCATGTCCTGGATGTTGTTCGGATCCTGATTGGTCTGCAGCGCGGCATACCAGATGCGGGTCTTCCACTCGCCCCAGCCGCCGATCTTGCCCTTGTACTTGGGGTCGATCAGGATCTTGGCACCCAGCTGATGCATCTCCTCGTCGGAGATGTACTTGCGGTTGTAGGCCAGGCCGGTGGTGCCGTAGTCGTAGGGCACCGCGGAGAGCTTGCCCTTGCTGATTTTGCGCAGCGGCGTCTCGAGCGACTTGATGACGTACTGCAGGTTGGGGATGTTGCTCTCGTTGAGTTCCGAGCCCAGGCCCAGGTCGTAGTAGCGCACGTAGTCGAACACGCCGCTCAGATGGGCGATGTTGTATTCCCCGGGCTGGCTGGCCTTGACCCGCGCCAGGTACTGGTCGGCGTTGCCGAAGGTGCCGCTGATGACGGTGATGCCGGTCTTATTCTCGAAGGGTTTGAAAGCATATTTTTCGAAGGCTGCCGAGACGATGCCGCCCCAACCGTCGTAGTGGATCTGCTTGGCGGCGGCGAGTGCGCTGCGATTGAACGGCCCGCCGATCAGGCCCACCGAGGCGCCGGCGGCGGCGAGCAGGCCGAGGAAGGTGCGGCGGCTGATCTTGCCATCCTGATAGCGTTCCAGAAGCCTTTCCAGGCGTTTCTCTTCATCCATCAGATATCTCCTTTGCGTTGCGAGTGGTGTTGTTGCCCCTGAGGCAGGGTTCACGATTGCGGCGTTCGGCTTAAACGCCGGGTTAGTGCGGCACCAAGCAATGGCAGCAAAACGGTGATGGCGATCATCACGGTTCCCAGTGCGTTGATCTGAGGACTGATCGAGTTGCGCAGCATGGCGAAGATCTGGGTCGGCACGGTTTCGGTGCCGGCCGGTTTCCAGAACAGCGTGCCGGTCACGTCGTCGAACGAGATGGTGAACGCGAACAGCAGCCCGGCCAGCACCGCCGGCAGCATCAGCGGCAGGGTGACCTGGAAGAAGGTCTGCAGCGGGTTGGCGCCCAGGCTCATGGCCGCCTCTTCGTAATCGCGGCGGATGCCGGTCAGCCGCGCCTGTACCACCAGCACCACGAAGGGCAGGGTGAAGACCACGTGCCCGAGCAGCAGCATGAAGAAATTCTTGGGTAGATTGAGCCAGCGCAGGAACAGCAGCAGAGCGACCGCCAGCACGACTTCGGGCACCAGGATGGGCGCGACCAGCAAAGTGGCGATGAGGTTCTTGCCGGGGAAGTTGTAACGTACCAGCGCCAGCGCCGCCATGATGCCGAGGGAGGTCGACACCACGGCCGTCATCGAGCCCAGGATCAGTGAGGTCTTGAGCGCCCGCACGATCGAGGCGTCGTTCCACAGCACGTCGAACCAGTGGAAGGTGAAGCCGGTCATCGGGAAGCTGCCGAACTGGCTCGAGTTGAACGCCAGCAGGATCACGATCGCCACCGGCAGGAACATGAACAGGTACACCAGTAAGGTGAAGATGCGGATGACGTTCCAGCCCATGGGACCCTCAGCGGAAGGCTTTGGCCAACTGGCCAATGCCGATGAAGTAGTTGTAGAGCATGACCACCGCGCCCAGCACGATCAGCAGCACCAGCGACAATACCGACCCCAACGGCCAGTTGAGCTGGGTGATGATCGCGTCGAATACCAGGTTGGCGAACATGGCGTCGCGCGGACCACCGAGAATCAGCGGCGTAATGTAGGTTCCGCCGGCCAGCACGAAACACAGCAGGCTGCCGGCGGCCAGGCCGGGCACCGACAGCGGCAGCGTCACTTCGCGAAACGCCTCCAGGCTCGTGCAGCCCAGGCTGCGCGCGGCGGAGATCAGATTGGTGTCGATCGACTCCAGGCTCACGTACACGTTCAGAATCATGAACGGCAGCAGGTACTGCACCAGGCCCAGGATCACCGAGCCCTGGTTGTAGAGCAGGTCCAGCGGCTGGTTGATCACGCCGGTCCACATCAGAAATACGTTAAGCGCGCCGGTCGAGCCGAGCACGTGTATCCAGGACATGGTGCGGATGATGTAGCTGATCCAGAACGGCAGCATCAGCAACAGCAGCAGCAGCGATTTGTGGCGAAATTTGGTGGTGGCAATGAAATACGCCGGCACATAGCCGAGCAGGATGCACGTGATCGTGGTGATGAAGGCGATGCGCAGGGTTTGCAGCAGGAAGTGGCGATAGAACGGATCGGTCAGCACATCGTGCCAATTGCTGAAACTGAAGGCGGCGTGGTCGGCGCCGGTGGCGGTGCGCAGCCAGAAGGAATACACCACGATGAAGCCGACCGGTACGATCAGCAGTAGAAATATGACGCTTAGCGCGGGTGCCATAAGGCGCGCTGGGCGCGGATCGATCGTCATGCATTCCCCCGAGTTTCGGCCTGTTCGTGGTGTCAGCCAAGCATCGCAGCAATCGCTTCGCTCGGCTGTTGAACGGTTGGCATAAACAAATTGCATGCCACTCGTCATCCGGCATTTTCGGCCGGCATTAATCAACTCTGACGCCGTAAAACTTCTCGTGAAGCTGGGAAATTCCGTTTCCTTCTAACTTAACTCCATGTAAAGCAAAGAATATCCGACCTTAATTTTCAGTCTTTGGTCCAAGCATTCGAGCTGCTTTTCGGTGTCTTTGCCTTATCCGTTCGTGCTTTCCCAACTCCTTGAAAATCGGCATTTTTTGCGCTTTTCGAAAAATAGCGCTTTTCCTCCTGTTCGTTCGTACGCGTCTTGTGCCGATTTTTCGAAAATGCGCGCCAATGCCTTGGTCCGCAAATCCGCTCATTCAAGCATAGGTGAACGACGGGGCAGTCACAATTTGACGTGGCGGAACATTTTGTCGCTTTGCTTTTGTACGTGGTGTACAAAAACATGCTTGTCGGACCGTATCGCGGGAACGCCCTGAATCAGGCCTGGTGGCATATCGCCACCGGTATCGGGCGAGCAAGAGGGGACGGATCAGTTGGCCATGATTGCCAACTCATATGCACCGGCCGGGTGCGTTCTGTCCGTGGCGCACCAATCCTGTGCCGGCGGGTGTTTCAGTCGATGTCGCGGGTGGATGTATCCAAACCGTAGTGGCGCAGCACAGCCGGCGCCTGTTGCCTGATCAGCTCCAGCGCGCGGGAGCGTTTCCAGTCGTCGCGGTAGACCAACCCGAAGGCGAATTCTATCTCGGGCCTGAACGGCAGTATTTTCACGCTAGCCCTTTGTGCCAGCTGATCCTGGGCGGTGACCGGATTCATGACGCTGAGCCCCACGTTGTTGGTGACCAGGGCGGGGATGGCGCCGATATTGGCCTCGGTCTTGCCGGCGATGCGCACGCCGTGTTGTGCGATCAGATTGAGCAGCGGGTCGGCACCGATGTTGGGCTGATTGCCGATGACCAGGAACTGGCCGTTGAGGTCCTGGATCTCTATCTCCGCGCGTTTGGACAGGGGGTGGGTTGCGGGTACGAGGCACACGGCGCGGGTTGTTATCCAGGGTTCGATGCGCAGCATGCGCGTGCTCACCGGAAGGGTCACGAAGCCCAGGTCGGCGTGCCCGGATTCCACGCTGCGCAGTACTTCGTGACTGGCCATCATGTCGAAACTGATGCTGTAACCCCGGTTGCACTCCAGCAGCCCTGCGATCAGCCGCGGTACCAGTCCGAAGGACAGACCGGGTATGGCGGCGATGCGCAGGCGCGAGGTGCCGAACTCCTTCAGCGCGAGCACGCTGTGGCGCAGCTCCTCGATGTTGCCCATCAGGCGCAGGATCTCGCCGTAAAGCTCCCTGGCCTCGGGCGTGGCGATCAGGCGGTTCTTCTCGCGCAGGAACAGTTGTATGCCCAGATTGCGCTCGAGCTGGGCCAGCGAGCGGCTGACTCCGGATTGCGTGATCTCCAGCGTGCGCGCCGCCTGCGATGCCGTGCCGGTTTCGAACAGCGTCTTGAAGACGATCAGCGACTTCAATGAATGGATGTCGACGTCAGTCATGACTAAAACTCATGGAAACAAATAAAAACATCATATATTGAAATGGTTTCCGATTGCTTCCTAGACTCCGGCAAGCACGTTGGATGCGCAGAGGCGTGAGCGCAGTCGCCACACGACGCCGCAGAACGCCCACGCAGCCACATCTTTTCGCGGCCGAGCGCCGCCTGTTTCAGCCTTACCCAGCGGAGTCGAACCCGAAATGACCGGTCTTGCGGACAAATACACCTCTATAGAGGAGGCCATCGCGCGCATCCCCGACGGCGCGACCATCATGGTCGGCGGCTTCGGCTCGCCGGGCACGCCGTTCGCCCTGCTCGAGGAACTGCTGGCGCAGGGACAGAAGGATCTCACTCTGATCAAGAACGACGCCAACGAGGCCGGTATCGGCATCGGGCGGCTGATCGAGGCGGGGCGGGTGTCGCGTCTGATCGCCTCGCACATCGGCCTGAACCGCATCGCCATCGAGCAGATGAACACCGGCCGCATGGAAGTGGAGATCCATCCGCAGGGCTTGCTGGCGGAGAAGATCCGCTGCGCCGGCGCCGGCCACTACGGCTTCCTCACCGACATCGGCTTGGAGACCGAGATCGCCGCGCAGCGTCAGGAGGTCGAATGCGACGGCCGCACCTGGGCCATCGAGCCGGCCCTGTACGCGGACTTCGCGCTGGTGCACGCCGAGCATGCCGATCGCTACGGCAACCTCGTCTACCGCGCCACCGCGATCAACTTCAATCCGCTGATGGCCATGGCCGCGAAGCACACCATCGCGCAGAGCTACCGGGTGAACGAGCCGGGCAGCCTCGAGCCGGAGGCGATCCACACGCCATGCGCCTTCGTCAGCGCGCTGGTGCAGGTGCCGGTCGAGTCCAGCGAACAGGGGTGGAAGAAACATGTCGCCTGAACAGCAACGCATCCTGACGCGCGCCGCGCGCGAAGTCCTGCCGGGACATATCGTCAATCTCGGCATCGGCCTGCCGACCGGCCTTTTCCCCTATCTCGGCGCCGACGTGCTGGTGCATTCCGAGAACGGCGTGCTCGGCTGCAGTCCGCGCGCCGAGGGCGAGGCGCCCGACTACGACCTGATCGATTCGGGCGGCGCCTACATCGGCACCGTGCCGGGCGCGAGTTTCTTCGACAGCAGCGTCTCCTTCGCCATGATCCGGCGCAGCCGGGTGGACATCACCTTCATGGGCGCGTTCGAGGTCGACGAGCAGGGCAATCTGGCCAACTGGAAGATTCCCGGCAAGTTCTCGCCCGGCATCGGCGGCGCCATGGAGCTGGCGCAGAAGGTGCCGCGACTGGTCGTGCTCTGTTCGCACAACGACAAGCACGGCAATCCCAAGATCCTGCATCGCTGCCGCCTGCCGCTCACCGCTCCGCGCTGCGTGTCGCGCATCATCACCGACAAGGCGGTCATGGACGTGACCGCCGATGGCCTGAAACTGATCGACATCGCCGAGGGGCTTGTCCGTGGACGCACTGCGCGAGGCGACGGAAGCGACGCTGATCATCGACGAAACCCGCCTGGGGAGGTTCTGATGCTGACCGACACGGAAAAACGGATCGAAAAACGCTGCGACGAGTTGCTGGGCACCGCGGTCGAACTGACCCGGGACCTGGTGCAGGGCTACAGCGTGCTGGGCAACGAGCAGGGCGCGCTGGACACCATGGAGCGCTGGCTGGGCGAGTTGGATCTGCCGCTGGAGCGTGTGCCGTTGGACGCTCCGGGCCTGGACGAGAATCCGCACCACGCCCCCGTCGCCTGGCCGGCCAAGGGACGCTACAACGTCATGTCGCGCCTGAATCCCGGTGCGAACGGCCCTCATCTGGTGCTCAACGGGCACCTGGACGTGGTGCCGGCCGAACCCGTGGAGATGTGGACGCGCGCGCCTTGGGAACCCTGGGAGCAGGACGGCTGGCTGTACGGGCGCGGCGCCGGCGACATGAAGGCCGGCATCGCGGCCATGGTGATGGCGGTGCGCGCGGTGCGCGAGGCGGGCGTGGCGATCGACTTCCCGCTGAGCATCCAGACGGTCATCGAGGAAGAGTGCAGCGGCAACGGCGCGCTGGCCTGCGTGCACCAGGGCCACGGCGGCGACTTCGTGCTCATTCCCGAGCCGTTCGGCGCACAGATCTACAGCGGGCAGATCGGCGTGCTGTGGTTCAAGCTCAGCGTGCAGGGCGTGCCGGCGCACGTGCTCGACACCACGGCCGGCAGCAACGCCATCGAATACCTGCAGCAGTACATCCCGGGGCTCAAGCGCCTGGAGGACGAGCTCAACGCCGCCCGCCGCCCGGCGCCCTACGATGCGGTGGAGCATCCGTTCAACCTCAACATCGGCTGCATCCAGGGCGGCAACTGGGCCTCCAGCGTGCCGGCCTACGCCGAGCTCGAGGGGCGTATCGGCTTTCCCGTGGGCATGTCGCCGGAGGAGATCATGCAGCGCGTGCGCCAGGCCGTCATCGAGCGCCACGTCGAGCTGGCTGCCGGCGGCGCGCAGCCGCCCATGGTCGAGTTCCACGGCTTCCGTTCGGAAGGTCATCTGGTCGACCTCGAGTCGCCCGGCGTGCGCTTGCTGGAACGCTGCCACGAGGACTTGACCGGCACGCCGGCACCGCATTACCTGTCGACCTGCACCACCGACCTGCGCGCCTTCCAGATCGCCGGCGGCGTGCCCGGCACCTGCTACGGCCCGGTGGCGCAGCGCATTCACGGCGTCGACGAATGCGTGGAGATCGCCTCCATCCGTCAGGTCATGGCGACCTACGCCTTGTTCATCAGCCGTTGGGCGGAGGCCGTCTGAGCATGCAACAAGCCTATATCGTCGACTATGCGCGCAGCGCCTTCAGCCGCGCCCATCCCTACAAGCCGCAGGTCGACGCCTGGGCCGGCACGCGCGGCGACGTGCTGCTGGCCGGCGTCGTCGATCACCTGCTCAAGCGCGGCCAGCTGCCCGCCGACGCGGTCGAAGACCTCTCGGTCGGCTGTGCGCTGCCCGTAAGAGACCAGTGGAACTTCGGTGGACGCTATCCGCAGTGGCTGTCGGCGCTGGGCCACGGCTGCGCCACGCGCAGCATCGACCAGCAGTGCGGTTCGGGGCTGGCGGCGCTGCGCGGCTGCGCGCGCGAGATCCAGGCCGGCGCGATCGAACTAGGCCTGGCGGGCGGCTACGAGAACATGACGCGCGTGCCGATGGGGCCGACGCTGTTCGACGAAGGCGTGCTGACCGTGCCGCCCGAGATCGGCGGCGTCGAACGCGTAGCGCTGGAGGTCGCGCTGAACATGGGGCTGACCGCCGAGAACCTGGCCGCCGAGGCCGGTATCTCGCGCGAGGCCATGGACGCCTTCGCGCTGGCTTCGCACCAGCGCGCCGCGGTGGCCGAGGCCGACGGTTTCCTCGCCGGCGAACGCGTGGCGCTGCCCGATGCCGAGGGCAATGCGGTCGATCGCGACGCCAACATCCGTGCGGACACCAGCCTGGAGAAGCTCGCCGGACTCAAGCCCGCCTTCCGCGAAGACGGCATCGTCACCGCCGGCAACAGCTCGCCGCTGACCTCCGGCGCCGCGGCGGCGGTGCTGATGTCCGAGCAGGCTGTCGAACGCTACGGCGCGCAGCCGCTGGCGCGCATCGTCGGCTTCGCCGACTGCGGGGTGCAGCCCGAGCTGATGGGCGCGGGCGCGACCGCGGCGATCCGGCGCGTGCTCGCGCAGACCGGCTTGGATGCCGCGCAGATCGACGCCTGGGAGATCAACGAGGCGTTCAGTGTGGTGCCGCTGTACGCCATGCGTCAGCTCGGCCTGGACGAGGAGCGCGTGAACGTGCGGGGCGGGGCGCTGGCGCTGGGTCATCCGCTGGGTGCGACCGGGGTGCGTCTGGCGGGTACCTTGGCGCGTATTTTGGCCGAGCGTCAGGGGCGTTATGGGTGTGCTGCGGCCTGTATTGGCGGGGGGCAGGGGATTGCCATGGTGATTGAGCGCTGCTAGTTGCATCGCTGGCGATCTTTGATCGAGAGGGTGAGCGTGTTGTGATTCTGGTTTTTGCCGGCCCACCCTTTTTTCGGCCTATGGGGTTCGTTTCGTGCGCGATTCAGCGGCGGGTGTTATTGGTTTGAATCGGTGACGCGCCCGAGCCGATTTCTTTGAATGCGCAAAGAAACCGGCGAAAGAAACGTTAGCCCCCCCAGGATCGCTGCTGTGCGGCAGATCCTTCGCCGGCGGCGCCTCAAGCAGGCCGACAGCCCGGACTCGCCCTTCCGGTGGCTGGTTGGCCCAGCCGTTGCTGCCAAGCCGTGCCTCGCCCGCGCTGTCCCTATCGGGCAACCTCGCGAACGCACGCCTGAACGGGGCCACAGCCATTCGCTTCCTGCGAAGGGCTGCTTGGCCGGCGTCCTGCCGGCCATCCCCGCCCAGGCGCACGTCCGCGAGGCAAGCGATCAAGGGGGGGACTCAAGTCAAAACACGGCGAGTCCGACAGCGAAGTACTCCGAACAAGCCGATTCAGAAAGCCAAACTTTTGGGGTACGTCCTGTTTTGACGTGTGGTTCCCGTTAGGCCTTGCCTCGAGCGTGCGCCCCGGCATGGGGTCGGGCGGCATGGATGCCGCCCGAGCAGGCTCGCGCCTGGATGGCGCGTGGCTGCGGTGCCCCGTGACGGGGTGTGCGCTCGAGGTTTGCCCGTAGGGACAAGGCCTTTCGGGTGCCTTTCTTTCGCCTCTTTCTTTGGGCATGCAAAGAAAGGGGCTCGGGCGCGTCACTCACGTAAGACCAGCACTACCTAAGGCTGATTCGCGCACGAAACGAGCCTCGAAAGCTGAAAAATGTGATTGCAGGTGACGTAGATTGGGGTGCGTTGCGCTCACCCCAATCTTCGGATAACAGACTGATTTCGCAGCGTTTCAGCCGATCGCTCCGACTTCAGAAAGCCAAACTTTCAAGCACCACTCCCCAAATCCGCCTCCATCTCCTCCTGCTGCGGCGCACGAATACTCGCCGGCAGGCCCAAACGATGGCGGGAGGCGGCTTCCTGCACCTTGTACGCGATCAGCGCCGTCTGCAGCTCGAAGCGCTGATGCGGATTGGTCAGTTCGTGGCCGGTCTCGCGCTCGATCTTCTGCAGGCGGTACTTGAGCGTGTGGCGGTGGATGTACAGCGCCTCGGCGGTGAACTTCAGATTCATGTTGTTCCACAGCAGCATGTCCAGCGTCTTCAGCAGCTGCGGCTTGTTCAGCAACGGCGCCAGCGCATCGCGGAAATAGGCGGTCAGGTCCATGCCCTGCTGCTGCATGTCGATGAACAGCCGGTACGGCGCAAGGTCGGCGTAGGCGGCCACGCCCGCGTATTCGTGCAGCACGCTGCCGAAACGGGCCGCGACGTAGGCCTCGCGGGTGCTGTCCGACAGCAGCTCCAGGTCGTCCTTGGCCTCGCCCAGGCCGATGCGCACGGTCTGCGGTCCGCTGACGTTGGCCGCGGCCTCGCGCATCAGCCGGCTCAGGTCGTCGTCCGCGTCGTGTTCGATCAGCACCAGGGTCGCCCCCAGGCCCTGCTTGGCGAGGAACTTGACGTTGCGCAGCGCCAGCGATTGTTCGATGGCATGCCAGGCGGAAGGGCTGTGTTCGGCCGATTCGCTCTCGACTTCCACCACCGCGACGGTATGCAGCCGGTTCTCGTCGATGCCCAGCGCCGCCGCGCGTTCGAGCTGGGCCGGCAGCCGATTCGGGATTGCCGCGCAGCAGCTCGGCCAGGAAGTCGGACTTCAGGCGCTGCTCGGCATCCGACACGGCCTGCCGTTTGATCAGCTCCAGCGCGCACACCTTGCAGGCGTGGTCCAGGGCGACCAGGTCGAAGTCGGTGAGCGGACCCGGACTTGGCGAGCAGCAGGTAGCCCAGGATTTCGCGGTTGTCGGTGATCGGGGCGATGGCGGCGTCGGCCGGCAGCATGCCGCAGCCCGAGGCGTGTTCGGCATCCTCGTCCGGGTCGCGGTCCAGCGCCGAGCGCATGTCCGTCTCCAGCGCCGTCTCGGCGGCGTCGACCGCCAGCGGCGCGAGTTCCGGGCTCATCCGCGTCCGGCGCGGGCGGTTCGAAGTGCAGTCGGATGGTCTGATGGCGTTCCAGCAGCTCGCGCCGCTGCTGCGCGTTGCCGAGCAGCGCGTTCATGACGAAGCGGCGGAAATCCGGGGCGGCAGCGTCGCCGTCCGGGTAGGACTGCCGGGTCTCGACGCGCCACTTGGCGTTGTAGACCTGGATGCAGGCGTGGGTGAGCTGGCCCAGTTCCTGCGCCAGCGCGTCCAGCCCCGCGCCGGACAGCGCCAGGTGGATCAGTTTCTGATGGACGTTCTCGGAGTACTCCAGGGCGCGGAACTGCTCGTTGATCACCTGCTCCAGCAGCTCGCGGGTGACCATGGAGAAGTTCAGCTGCGAGGGCAGTTCGAAGACCGGTAGCCCCAGCTTGTCGGCCAGTTCCACCAGCGGCTGCGGAATGGCCGCGAGGTAGAAGCCGGTCTGGATCGCCACGCCCGACAGGCCCTGCGCGGCGAAGCCCTCGAGCAGGCGCCGGCCGAGGTCGGGATCGGCTTCCCAGCCGTAGGCGGTGGTGATCAGGAACTCGCCTTCCTGCAGGCGCGAGACGTCCTCGATCACCTCCACGATGGTCACCCAGCGGATCTGCCGCGCCAGCCCGTTCGAGCCGGCGACGAGCCTGGCCTGCTGCATGACGGACAGCTTCATCGCGTCGGCGACGGTCAAGCCCATGGGTTGCGTCCTTCCACTGACTGCGGTGGGCAGCTGTACACAATGTACAAAAGAGCCCGGCGTTTATGGCGCTCGGCGGAGAATGGTTGAAGCTTCGTCCGAAATATATCATGAAATCTTTCGTGGTCCGCCGCGGCCGCTCCGCCAGTGCCCCAGGGAGGGTTCTCACGTGACCGAAAATACGCGCCTTATTAAGCCCTTGATCGACGGAGACTATCCCGAGATTTCGCATGGCGAGGGCGTGTATCTGTACGACGTGCACGGCAAGCGCTATCTTGACGGCAGCGCCGGCGCGGTCACCGCTTCCATCGGCCACGGTGTACAGGAAGTGCTCGATGCCATGGCCGAGCAGGCAGGCAAGGTCGCCTTCGTCTACCGCTCGCATTTCACCAGCCGCGCCGCCGAGGAACTGTGCGAACGCCTGGCCGAACTCTCGCCCGGCGACGTGAACTGGACCTTCCTGGTCAATAGCGGCTCCGAGGCGACGGAAACCGCGATGAAGGTCGCTATCCAGTACTGGCAGGAGGCCGGCCGCCCGCAGAAGAGCCGGGTGCTGTCGCGCTGGATGAGTTACCACGGCATCACCATGGGCGCGCTGTCCATGTCCGGCCACGTCATCCGCCGCCGCCGCTTCGTCTCGCAGCTGGACGACCTGCCGTCGGCGCGCACGCCGTATCCCTACCGCAGCGCCTACGCCGGCACGCCGCAGGAGCAGGCCGAGCGCTACGCCGACGAACTGGAAACGGCCATCGACCGCCTCGGCGCCGAGAACGTCGCGGCGTTCATTGCCGAGCCGATCGTGGGCGCCACCGGCGGCGCCGTGGTGCCACCGGACGGGTATTTCCAGCGCATCCGCGAAATCTGCGACAAGCACGAGGTCCTGTTGATCGCCGACGAGGTCATGACCGGCATCGCCCGTACCGGGCGGATGTTCGCCATGGAGCACTGGGGCGTAACGCCGGACATGATCACCCTGGGCAAGGGCATCGGCGCGGGCTACACGCCGATTGCCGCGACCATGGTCAGCGAACGCGTGATCGACGTCATCCGCCGCGGCTCCGGCTCGATCATGGGCGGGCACACGCTGAGCGCCAACCCGCTGTCCGCCGCCACTGCGCTGGCGGTGCTGGACTACGTGCAGAAGAACGATCTGGTCGAACGCAGCGCGCGGCTGGGCGAAGTCCTGTCCGACAAGCTCAAGGCCGTGGCCGAAACTTCCGCCATCGTCGGCGACGTGCGCGGACTCGGGCTGATGATCGGCATCGAGTTCGTGCAGGACAAGGCCACCAAGCAGCCCTTCGAACTGGCGACCAATATCACCGGCAAGATCATCCGCAAGGCCTTCGACAACGGCCTGCTGATCTATCCCGCGCAGGGCGGTCTCGACGGCCAGGCCGGCGACGCCGTCATCATCTCACCGCCGCTGACCATCGACGAAGCGCAGATCGACGAACTGGTCGAGTCGTTCGCCAAGTCGCTGCGCGAACTGGAGCGGGAGCTGTCGGGCGCTGGGCGTTCCGTGGAAGCCGTGGCCGGATAAGATGCCGCGTTCTCGTCGATAGGCGGACCTGATCCGCGCTGTAGCAAGCATTGCCGACCGGGACGAGTCGGCGCCTTCTTAATATCTCCGCGTTCAGCCGGCCGGGCTTTGCGCAAGGGCGTGCTCGTCAGGTCTGGATTTGTGACGGGCGTCAAGCGGGCGCCGCCGACGATCCCGCGCCACGGCCGTCGTTTCAGCTCAACAACCGCTCCGTCGGCGTTATCGCATTGGCCAACAGTTCCGCATCCCATTCTTCCAGCGGCAGGGGCTTGCCGAACAGGAAGCCCTGGAACTGCTCGCAACGGTGGCTCAGAAGGAAATTCCGCTGGAGTTCGGTTTCGATTCGGGCGAGGGCTC
>CAVVUY010000065.1:0-32673 GCA_963751375.1 uncultured Gammaproteobacteria bacterium | reverse complement strand
CAATCTCGTCAATAAGTATTCGGTATCTTTTTCAATGGATGCATACAATTTTGCCAAATCACTTATATTGCAGATGAAAAATGAATCGGCCATAAAGCAACATCAGCGGGATATTCTTTTTCTGAAAGCCCCTTTACGGTGACGGTACGTTCATACTCTTTAAACTTAATAAGACTGGACCCTAAAAAATAGCCCAAAAAAGCAAGGCCCAAAAAAATACAGATACCTATAATTAATACACTTTTAGTATTTCCTTCCTGCATATATGTTTCCTTTTTACGTGCCAACATGCTGTTGAAGGGTTATCCGGTTACGATGAATGCTTCAGCGTTGCCGTTGCAAGTCCGGCACATATAATTGCGCTTCCACCGCCGCGATTTAACCAGCGACGCACTTTTGAGTTTTGCAGTTTATCACTGAGCTGGCCGGCAAAGAGGGCATATATAATGCTGAATTCAAAGCTGCGAGAAAGAGGAACGTTGCTCCCAAAAGTAAAAATTGGGGAAATGTTTCACTCCGGCTGCTGATAAACTGTGGCAGAAATGCGACAAAAAAAAGCAATTGTTTTAGGATTTAATGCCGTCACGAAGAAGGCACTTTTAAATAAGATGGCGCCGCCGAAGGCCGGCAGGTTGGCCACCAGCGCCTTGACCGCCTCGACGATGCCGATGGTGGCCAGCGCGAAGTAGGCGCCGCGCAGACGCAGGATGCCCAGCCCCAGCAGCAGTGCGAGCAGGCTGACGCAGGCGCCGGCGAGGAGGCTGGCCAGCCACAACGGCCAGTGCAGTGCGGTGACCATGTACATGCCGAGATAGCCGCCTAGGCCGAAGAAGGCGATGTTGCCGAAGTTGACGTAGCCGGTATAGCCGATCATCAGATTCAGATTGGAGGCGAGCACGATGTAGACCGCACCAAGCAGCAGGCTCTCGCGCAGGCTGACGTCGCCGCCGATCCCGGGCACCAGCGCGAACAGCGCGGTGATGGCGATGGCGATCCAGAAAAATGGTCGTTTGTACATCAGCGTCCCTTCCCGATGCGGAACAGCCCGCTGGGGAATGCCAGCAGGATGAGTACGAACAGGGTGAATTCGATCACCGGCGTCCAGCTCACGTCGACGAACGGAGCGACGCCGCCTTCGATGAGTCCGAGCAGGATGCCGCCCAGCAGCGCGCCGGCCGGGTTGCCCAGGCCGCCGAGCACGGTCACCACGAAGCTCTTGAGCTCGTAGCCGCCGCCGGAGAGGATGGTGAACGGAAACAGCGTGGCGATCAGCGCGCCGGCGGCTCCGGCCACCGCGATGCCCAGTCCGAAGGCGATCGACCAGGATGCGGCGGGTGGGGATGCCCATCAGCTCGGCAGCCTGGCGGTTGCTGGCCACGGCGCGCACCGCCTTGCCGGGGCGGGTGTGGTACATGAAGCCGTACAGCGCGCCGGCGATGACGATGGCGAGAACCGCGGCGACGATCTGGGTGCCGGGGATGGTGTAGCCGTGCCAGGCTGCATCACCGGGCAGGCTGAAGTCGACGTTGTACGGGCTGGTGGTCCACAGCGCGGTGCCCGCGCCGATCAGGATCATGTTCACGGCGAAGGTGGCCAGCAGGCTCATCAGCTCGGAGCTGCCGATGACGCGGTGGACCGCGATCCAGTACACCATGACCCCGACCACGAAGCCGCCGCCGAGTATGGGCAGCAGCGACAGATAGGGGTTGAGGCCGGCGACGGAACCAGGAAATACAGCGCGAACATGCCCAGCGCGATCATGGCGCCGTGGGTCAGGTTGATTACCTTCATGACGCCGAAGATCAGGGTCAGGCCGATGGCCGCGAGGCCGTAGACGGCACCCACCAGCAGGCCGCTGGCCAGCGAGGCGATGAGGTCATACATAGGAAGTTTCCCTGCGTGAGTTCCCCGGGCCGCGGAGGCGGCCCGGGGGAGGCGTTCGCCGTTACTGCGCGAACTACTTCTTCAGCGGGTAGAGAATGGACGCGGTCTGTGCAGCCGAGGGCCACACCACCTGGCTCACCAGCTTGCCGTTGGCGCCCTTCTGCCACTGCGCCAGGACCATGTCGTGGCCGATCTGCAGGCCGTGGTCGGCGACGCCGGTGGCGAAGTGAATGTGGCCGTAGAAGGTCATCGCATTCATGTGGTTCAGCGCCTTGGTCACGGCCGCCTGCTTGATCGTGCCGGCCTGCTCGATGGCGTGCTGCAGCACCAGGCCCGCGGCGTAGCCGCCGGCGGCATGGTAGCCGGGACGGCTGTGGAACTTGGCTTCGAAGGCCTTGGTGAAGCCGGCCGGGGTCGGGCCGAAGTCAGGCTTGTAGGTTACCGAGGGTTCCCACTGCGAAGGCACGGTGACGCCCAAGGCGGCCTGGCCCAGATCGGCGAACTTCGGAATGTCCGGAGCGACCAGCAGCGAGATGAAGCCCAGATTCACCTTCTTGTCGTACAGCTGGCGAGCCAGGGTGCTGCCGTCGGCGTAGTGGCCGCCGCCGATCAGCACGGTGGCGCCGGAGGAGACGATCTTGTTGATGATCGGTCCGAAGTCGCTGGTGTCGGAGGCATAGGACTCGTCGAACACGATGTTCAGGCCCATGCGCTTGGCAGCGGCGGCGGCACCCTTGGCGACGGCGGTGGAGAAGCCGTCGTTGGAGTAGACCAGCGCGATCTTGGCGTTCGGATCCTTGGCCTTGATCACGTCCAGCGCGCTCTTGAGGTACTTGTCGGCCGGCGTGTAGAGCTGGAACAGGTTCTTGTTGCCCAGCTTGTAGGTCTTACCTTCGGCAGCGCCGGTGGTGATCATGATCTTGCCGAACTGCTCGGATACCACGGCCGCCGTGGCGGTCAGGCCCGAGGAGTAGGGGCTGAACAGGAAGTTGGCGTTGTCCTGCAGGATCAGGCGGCTGTAGAGCTGCTGCACGCGACCGGCCGAGGACTGGTCGTCGTAGTACTTGAGTGCCACCTTGTAGTGGTCGTTGCCGACCTTGATGCCGCCGGCGGCGTTGACCTGATCGCGCCACAGCTCGAAACCGAGCAGCTGGGGCTTGGAGTCGGCGTTGAGCTTGCCGGTTTCGGAAGTGGTGAAGCCGATGGTGAGTGTCTTGGTCTGGGCGTGGCCGAGTCCGGGCAGGACTAGGCTCGCGGCGATCAAGGCGTTCACAGCGAACTTGCGCATGGTTGATCTCCTCACTTGCTTATTGTCTTTTGTACTGCTGGATTGCATCCCTGCCGCTCTGCGGCAGGGCCTGGAGCGTTCTGAGCGTGACCGACAAACCGATGGTGCCGCGCGAGGTCCGGATGATTCCGACCGCTAGAGGGGCGGATCTCGCGGACGACGCGGGTAGCGCTCGGCAAGGACAGTCGCAAGAGCCGTGCCAGGGAGCCGTATTGCGCCATCGAAGGTTGCCTGAGCCTTGAGCGTAGTCCAAATAGGCGGGTTTTCGCCGGCTACAGCAACAAGAATGGCGGAAATCCGCCGTTTTGTTCAGCGGTACTGGTGGCGATCGAGGCCGTACTTGCGGACCTTGTCGTGCAGCGTCTTGCGCGGAATGCCGAGCGCCTGGGTGGCGTCGCTGAGATTGCCCTTGCAGGCCCGCAGTTCCTGTTCGATGAGGCTGCGCTCGAAGCTTTCGACCTGCTCGCGCAGGCTCATGACACAGCGGTCCGGCGCGGTGTGCATGAGGCGATCGATGTCGAAACCCACCTCCTCGCCGAGCAGGACGTAGCGTTCGGCGGCGTTGCGCAGTTCGCGAACGTTGCCCGGCCAGGGGTGCGCGAGCAGGGTCGGCAGCTGGGCGGCGTTGAGCGGCGAGGTTTCCCGGCCGAAGCGCGCGCCGGCCACCAGCGCGAAGTGCTGGAACAGCAGCGGAATGTCCTCGCGGCGATTGCGCAGCGGTGGGATGTCCAGCGTCACGACGTTGAGCCGGTAATAGAGATCTTCGCGGAACTCGCCGCGGTCGGCCGCCTCGCGCAGGTCGACCTTGGTCGCGGCGAGCACGCGCAGGTTCAGCGGCACGACCTGGTTGGAGCCGAGGCGTTCCAGTGAGCGCTCCTGCAGCACGCGCAACAGCCGTACCTGCATCGAGGCCGGCATGCTCTCGATCTCGTCGAGAAACAATGTGCCGCCGCTGGCATGTTCGATCTTGCCCAGGCGCCGCCCGCGTGCGCCGGTGAAGGCCCCAGCCTCGTGGCCGAACAGTTCGCTTTCCATGAGCTGTTCTGGCATGGCGCCGCAGTTGACGGCGACGAAGTTGCCGGTGCGCCGGCTGCTGAGCTCGTGCAGCGAGCGGGCGACGAGCTCCTTGCCGGTGCCGGTCTCGCCGAAGATCAGCACGTCGGCGTCGGCATCGGCGACCTGACGGATCAGTCCGCGCAGGCGCTGCATGGCCGGCGAGCTGCCGATGATGCGCGGCCCCGGCGCGTTCTGTTCTTCGAGCGCGCGGCGCAAGGTGCGGTTTTCCAGCGTGAGGGCGCGTTTGTCCAGTGCGCGGCGAACGACTTCGGTGAGGCGTTCGGGAGCGTAGGGTTTTTCCAGAAAGTCGTAGGCGCCGTCGCGCATGGCGCCGACGGCCATGGTGATGTCGCCGTGGCCGGTCACCAGCACCACCGGCAGCTCGGGGTCGATTTCCAGTGCGCACTTGAGGAATTCCAGCCCGTCCATGCCGGGCAGGCGGATGTCGCAGACCAGCACGCCGGCAAACTCCGGGCTCAGTTCCTTGAGCGCCGCCTCGGCGGTTTCGTAGCCGGCCAGGCGCAGGTCCGCGAGCTCCAGGGTCTGCCTGGCGGCGATGCGGATGTGCGGTTCGTCGTCGACGAACATGACGTGTGCGTTATCGGGCATGGCTGCGCTCCTCCAGTGGCGCGTGCGCCGCCGGCAGTTCGACGGTGAATTCGGCGCCTTGGTCCGCACAGTTCGCAGCACGGAGCGTGCCACCCAGTTCTTCGATGATGCGCATGGAGATCGACAGCCCGAGTCCGAGGCCCTCGCCCGACTGCTTGGTGGTGAAGAAGGGATCGAAGATCTGCGTCAGATGTTCGCTGGCGATGCCGGGGCCGTGGTCGCGGACCGTCACGCGGACCTTGCCGTCGGTCTGGTCGCACGGCGATTTCCACGCGCGGTTCGGGCATGTCCTGCATCGCCTGCGCGGCGTTGCTCACCAGATTGACGAAGACCTGCTCCAGGCGCACGAGATCGCCCATGCAGTAGACCTCCTGCGGCGGCAGTTCGGTGCCGACCGCCACGCCCTCGCGGCGCAGCCGCGGCGCCAGCAGGGCCAGCACGCCGTCGATCACGGCGGTCATCGACACCGGCGCGCGCTGGCCGGAGCTCTTGCGCGCGAAGATCTTGAGCTGCTGGATGATGCGCCCCATGCGCTCGGTCAGGCCGCTGATGTGGCCGAGGTTGTCGCGTACGTCGTCCAGTCGCGCGCGTTGCAGAAAGGCGTTCGCGTTGTCGGCGTAGAAGCGGATTGCCGTGAGCGGCTGGTTGAGCTCGTGATTGATGCCGGCGGCGAGCTGTCCGATCGCCGCCAGCTTGGCGGCCTGCACCAGTTCGTCGCGCGTCCGGCGCAGTTCGTCTTCGGTCTGGCGGTGTTTCTCGATTTCGCTGAGCAGCCGGCGGTTGGTGTCCACCAGGTCGCTGGTGCGCTCGGCCACGCGCAGTTCGAGCTGTTCGTAGGTGCGCTGCAGTTCGGCCTCGTGCTGCTTGCGTTCGCTGATGTCGTGCAGGGTGACGATGGCGCGCGGGCCTTCCGGCATGCGCATGGGATTGACGGCGGCTTCCAGCGGCAGCGCCTCGCCCTGCGCGCGCCGCGCGCTGAGTTCGATGACCGGCAGTTGCTGGCGCCCGCTCACCGCCTGGGGCAGCAGCGTGCGAAAGCGCTCGGCGTCCTCGTGTTCGAGCAGTTCGGCGAAGTTGCGTCCGGCGACGCCGGACGCGCTGAGGCCGAACAGGTCTTCGGCGGTGGGGTTGAAGAACTCGATGCAGCCCTGGGAGTCCAGCGTCACCAGTCCGGCGCGGGCATTGTCGATGATCGAGCGCACGCGGGCCTCGCCGACCGCCGCGGTGACCGAGGCGGCGTGTTCGAGGCGGATGCGTTCGGCCACGCGGGCACGGCGCTGCAGCAGGATCAGCACCCCGAGCAGCAGGGCGCCGAGCATGAAGCCGGCGAGCAGGACGGTGTGCAGCACGTAACTGCCGACGGAACGGGAGTCGGACAGGATGTAGACGCGCCAACCGGCGCTCGGCATGTCCACGCCGTGCGCGAGGTAGGTGGTGGCCGTGCCGTCCTCGCGAATGGTGAGCAGTTCGGCGTTCGGCGCCACCGTGCGGCGCGACACGATGGGCAGGGTGCTCAGGGGATGATCGGCGTAGCGGCGGCCGGCGACGATACGGTCGCGGGTCTCCGGCGCCAGCGGGGCGAGCGTGTGATAGCGCCAGGCCGAGCGGGTGGAGAGGAAGATGACGCCGTGCGGGTCGGTCACCACGAAGGCGTCCTGGCCGGTGCCGTGTTCGGTTTCCAGCGATGCCAGAGGCACTTTGACGGTGACTGCGCCGACGATGCGCCGGCCGTCGTAGACCGGATAGGCGAAGTAGTAGCCGCGGCGACCGGAAGAGGTGCCTAGGGCGTAGTAATGCCCGAGACGGCCTTGCATGGCTTCGCGGAAGTAGGGGCGGAAGCCGTAGTTGGCGCCGACGAAGCTGTCGGGCTTGTCCCAGTTGCTGGACGCGAGCGTGAGCCCGTCGTGGCGTATGACGTAGATATCCGAGGCGCCGGAGACCGAGGCGACGAAGCTCAGGTGCCGATCGAGTCGCTCCAGCGTCTGCGTGTCGTATGGCCGGGTGAGCAGCGCACGGACGCCGGGATCGGCGGCCAGCAGGCGGGGCAGATAGCGGTAACGGCCGAGTTCGCGCTGGATGTTGGCGATGTAGAGCTGCAGGTCATGGTTGCCGCGCTCGCCCAGCTGGCTCAACGCCGCGCGACGCGCGAACTGGGCGGTGCCCCAGAGAATGCCGATGCCGGCCAGCGCGATCGCGACGATGCCGAGGGTCGTCCAGACGCGCATGCGCGGGCTGGCCGTGGGCCAGAACCGGGTGCGAAGGCTGGAGAGGATGGCCAAGAGTGGATCGTCCGCGCGTCGTTGCTGAGCCGATGCCCATGCGGCGGCGGGCGTCGGCATGGGCCGTGAAACGGGCGGACCGGCGGGCGCCGCCCGGCGGACACGCATTCTACACGCATACCGGGCGCGGGCGCGTGGCGGATAAAAAGGCGCCGGCAGCAAGCCGGCGCAGAAGGTCGCAGGACACGACGGGAGGAGAAGGGTCAGCCGTGGCGGGCGTCGGTGAGCGTCCCGAGGAAGGCGGCGATGTCGCGCAGGTCCTGGCGGCTGAGCGCCGGCGGTTCGCCGGCGCGCCGATCGAGCGGCGGATCGGTGGTGTCGACGTTGGCGCGGTAGCGGGCAGGCAGGTCGTCGAATTTCCGGACTTTTCCGTTGGCGCTGCGGGGATAGATTCTCTGCGGCTGCGTGTCGCGGAAGTCGTAGAACTCCAGCACCTGCATCAGCGTGTGGTAGACGCCGTTGTGGAAGAACGCGTGGCGGGTGGCGACGTTGCGCAGCGTCGGCGTGAGGAACATGCCGCAGTAGCGGGTCTGCGCGGCGAGGTCCTTGCGGAAGGGCCCGCAGAGGCCGAGATCGAAGTAGTGCGGGTCGCGGTTGGCCGGGATGCGGGGATTGCGCGGCACGCCGAGCGCCTCGTACTGATGGTCGGTGAACAGCGGCGGCAGGCCGTCGGGCGTGGGGCGGTCGAGATGGCAGGCGGCGCAGTCGCCCTTGTTCGGATCGTTGAACAGCAGGTAGCCGCGCAGCTGGGCGGAGTCGAGCCGGGCCTTGCCTTCCAGCCAGGCGTCGTAGCGGCTGCTGTAGGGGTGGAAGCTGGGATCCTCGATCTGGTAGCGGGCGACGGCGAACAGTGCTTCGGAGACGGCCTGCGCGGGATTGTCGAAGATGCCGGCGCCGAACAACTGCTTGAAGGTGGCCGCGTAGGGCGCGCGGGCGAGCTTGGCGGCGACGACGGCGGGTGTGCCGGCGTCCATTTCGAAGCTGTTGAACATGGGGCCGTCGGCCTGCTGCTGCAGGGTGTTCACGCGACCGTCCCAGAACAGGCCGCCCTGCGGCACGAGGTTGACCGCGCTGGCGCTGGTGTTCCGGGCGGTCTTGGCCGCACGCGCGGCGTGCGCGCTCTGCGCGATCTTCTGATTCAGGGTGACGGTTTCGTTTTCTCCGTTGTCCGGGCCGACGCTGAAGGGCGGCTGGCGTTCGAGGTACATGAGGCTGGGCACGGCGCGGTAGCCGGGGCTGCGCAGCTCGGGTCCGCCGAGCATGACGGCGCGGTCGTTCGGCGGCCCGTAGGCGTGTTGCGGGCTATGGCAGGAGGCACAGGACATGCGTCCCGAGCCGGATAGCGAGGAATCGTAGAAGATGGCCTTGCCGAGCTGCGCCATGGCCGACAGCGGCCGAGCCTGCGGACGGACGAGTTTGACCGGATGCGGATTCTCGCCGTGGGCGAGGCGCCAGGTGGATACGGGGTGGTTCAGCCAGGAGCCGAGCGGGATCAGCGGGTAGAACTCGACGGCGGGGGCCAGCAGCGCGGCGGCACCCAACCCGAGTAGAAGGAGCGCGGCAGGCAGCAGGCGACGCCGCCGCGCGGAAACGGGATTTTCGGTCATGAAGGCGTTACGCATGGAGTGCCCGGCGCCGTAACGGCGCCGGGCAATGGCTGATGGTTCAGCTGTGCGCGACCGGCTCGCCGGTCTTCTCGTTCAGGAACAGTTTGGGCGCGTTGCCGTGGCCGGTGAAGTTGAACATGCTCATGATGCTGCCGGCACTGGCATCGAAGGAGCCGCCGCCGAGGCGTTCGCCGCCCAGCCAGTTGTCCTCGATGAAGCGGACCACGGAGGCCTGCGAGATGCGCGTATGGCCGACGTAGTTCTGCTTGGCCCAGGGCGAGATCACCAGGAAGGGGATGCGCGTGCCGGGGCCGCAGCGGCCGTTGACCGGCTTGCCCTTGATGCCCGCCATGCGGCGTGCCGCGACCGCACTTGCCGGCACCGTCGAGTTGGTCGGCCTGCGGGTCGAAGGACGGGTTGGTGGTGTAGGCGAAGGCGTGGTCGTACCAGCCGTCGGAATCATCCCAGGCGACGATCACGGCGGTGTTCTTCCAGTCGGGCTGCTTCTGCAGGAAGTTGACCACCTTGGCGACGAAGGCCTGCTCGTCGAGCGGATCGGAGTAGCCGGCATGGCCGTCCTGATAGGCCGGCGCCTTGAGGTAGCTGACCGCCGGGAAGTTGCCGGCCTTCACCGCGGCGAAGAAGTCGTGCATGCCGTACTGGTGGTTGGCCGGATCGCGCTTATGGGTGCCGGGCTCATAGGTGTGGCCGATAGCGGCGACCGAACTCGGGCGTGCGTGGGTCGGATTGGAGGTCGACTTGTAGTACTGGAACCAGTCGTGATGCGGGATGTAGTCCTTGACCGTCGATTTCACCACCGAGGAGTAGGTGCTGCGGTCGCAGCCGGTGGTGCCGTTGGCGTTGACCCGCTTGAGGTCGAAGCCGCCCATGAAGCCGCCCCAGCTGATGCCCTTGGCGTTGAGCAGGTCGCCGATGTTCTTGCCGTCCATCATCGCCTGGTTGGTGGGCTTGGAGCAGACGTCGTAGCCGGGGTCGACGTCGTTGATCATGGTGTAGCCGCCCTGGCCGTCCTTGATGTAGTAGGAGTAGGCGCCCATGCGGAAGGGCTTGTGGGTGGTGGCGACGATCCTCATGCCGTCGGTCTGTCCGGAGACCACTTCCAGCGCACCCGGCGTGGACGGGCCGTAGGTGTCGGTATAGGCGTTGTCGCTCATGGCGAAGTGCTGGGCGTAGTTCCACAGCGCGGTGACGGTGTTGCCGTCGTAATAGCCCATCACCTGGCCTTTGGTGCCGAAGGCGCCGGCACCGCCGGAGCTGCCGCGGCCGGTGTACTTGGGAAACAGGTCCGCCTTGCCGCCGTCGTAGGCCATTTCCTCGGCGGTATAGGCATGGTTCATATCGGCGGTGGCGGCCTGCGAGCGGTCGAGGCGGAACGGTTCGGACGCATCGCTGCCGTTGGCCGGGTTGGTCGCGTTCGGATTGCGTGTCAGCAGACCGGCGGTGGCCAGGTTGTCGACCGAGGGAGTTCCTGGCCGTGCGTGGAAAGCGGGTTCTCCGGCCGGGTTGGCGGCTTTGGGATAGGTCGCGAAATAATGATCGAAGGACACGTTCTCCTGATAGATCACCACGACGTGCTTGATCGGGGTCAGCGTGTCGGCATGGGCCGCGCCGGCAGCGGCGAGCAATAAAGCGGGGGCGAGCGCGCGAGTTAAGCGCATGGTTGTTCTCCTGTGAGCGATTGGATCGCGCGACGGAGTCCCCCCATGAGCCCCCGTGCGCAGCGTGCATCGTCGGTCTTCAGCCCGTTTCAATGTCCTGCGCGGCGCTCTGCGGCGCCTGCTTCAGGACGGGCAATAGGATGATGCGCGTGTGTGACGAGGTTATGAAAACGAAAGTCCGCGGGACATCGACACGTCAGTGTCCCGCGCAAGCCGACGCGCTAGACGAGGTCTACCAGCTGAACATGCGCTTGAGCGTGGGGTGGCCGATGAGGTGGTGTACGGCCGCGAGCAGAACATGACCGCCCAGGTAGCCCCACATGATGTTGCCGAAAGCCGAATGCAGTTCGGCGGCGAGGTAGAACAGCAGCGCCGGTGCGGAGGGCGAGCCCATCAATGCGTACAGCAGGACGCCGGTAAAGCCCGCGCCGGTGGCGGCCAGCAGGCCGAGTCCGTGCACGAGGCCGGAGAGTCCGCCGCGGTCGTTTTCCGCGGGTAGTTCGCCGCGTGCCAGCGTGCGCAGGTCGTCGACGATATCGCGTCTCCCGTCGGCGTCCCAGGGGAACAGGTGGGAGAACATGTGGTGGCGGTCGAAAAGCATCCATATCCAGTGCAGCGCGATGACCGCCGCAGCGATCAGGCCGAGGTATTCGTGCATGCCGAAGGTGGCCTGGCCGAATGCCGACGTATGGCGGTAGAACGGCGGCGACATGATCAGGCTGTTGAACAGCTGCAGCGTGATGGTCAGTGCCAGACCGAAATGCAGCCAGCGCACCGGACGGCGCCACTCATGATGAACGGGAGTATGCGGTTTCCAATCGATTCGCATGATGGTAGCCCTATATCTTGGTATGCCGCCGATGCTGCTCTCCACGGGATTAAACAATGCTTGAGGCTTTATTACGGAGCCGTAAGTGTGCGGGGGACCGCCGTGGTGTTAGCTTGAAAACTGCTATCAACCACAGTGGGGACGAGGACATGAGTTGCAAGTTCGTCAAAGAAACCGACGAGGAACGTACGGCACGGCGCCGTTTTCTGAAACATGCCGGCGTAATGCTGGGCGCAGGTTTGGCGGCGCCGGCGGCGGCACGTGCGGCACAGGGCGAGGTCGTCGATATCAGCCGCATTCCAGTGGACGGTATGGGCACTTTGAACTTCAACGGCCAGCCGGTGGTCATCCTGCATCGTAGCAAGTCGACCATCGCCACCCTGGAACATCATCAGGGCAATCTGGCGGACCCGAACTCGAGCCAATCACAGCAGCCCGCGTTCGCCGACAACCCGTACCGCTCGAAGGTGCCGGAATGGCTGGTGATGGTCAATGTCTGCACTCACGCAGGCTGTCGCACGCATTATCAGCAGAATATGGAAGGCGGGGCCGGCGGTTTTTACTGCTATTGCCACGGTTCGCGTTTCGATGCCGCGGGACGCGTGTACAGCGGGATGCCGGCGCCGTGGAATATGGAGATCCCGGACTACGAGATCGACGTCAAGCGCAAGCGTGTGCATCTGATCCAAGCGCAGCCGGTGCGCCGCGCGTATTGAGTTAAGACAAAAGGGCTGGGTGGGCGTTATTATCGTGAACATGAAGATCCTGCTCGTGGAAGACGATCGCGAGGCGGCGGCGTATCTGGTGAAGGGCCTGACTGAAAGCGGTCATTCGGTCGAGCATGCCGCCAACGGCCCGGACGGGCTGCATCTTGCGCTGACCGGCACCTACGACGTGTTGATTCTCGATCGTCTGCTGCCCGGCCTCGACGGTCTTTCTCTGCTGTCGGCACTGCGCGCGGCGAACGACGCCACGCCGGTGCTGTTCCTCAGCGCGCTCGGCGAAGTAGACGATCGTGTCGCCGGCTTGCGTGCCGGCGGCGACGACTATCTGGTTAAGCCCTATGCTTTCTCCGAGCTGGTCGCACGGCTCGAAGGGCTGGATCGTCGGGTGCGCCAGGAAACGGCCAGCACGCGCCTGGAGGTGGCCGATCTGGTGCTCGACCGCGACCGCCACCGCGTCACTCGCGCCGGGCATACCATCCGCCTGCAGCCGCGCGAGATGCGCCTGCTCGAATACCTGATGCGCCATGCCGGCAAGGTGGTGACCCGCACCATGTTGCTCGAGCAGGTGTGGGACTACCATTTCGATCCGCAGACCAACGTCATCGACGTGCATATCTCGCGGCTGCGCGCCAAGATCGACCGCGATTTCAATCCGCCTTTGTTGCATACCGTACGGGGAGCCGGCTACCGTCTGGGCGTGGCCGAGGAATGAGCGTAGCCGTACGCGCACGGCAGTGGCTGCGCTTGCTCAGAACGACGGTCTTCCGGCTGGCGCTGGCCTACGCGCTGGCCTACAGCATGCTGACCGGGCTGGTGCTCGGCGGCGTCTATTTCATCAGCAGCCATTTCCTCCAGCAGCAGGTCGACACCGAACTGCTCGACGCACGTGACGTCTTGCGGCGGATGCTGCATGACGAAGGCAAGAGCAAGATGGACCTGCACGAACTGCTGGGGCGACCGGGCAGCCATCTGCCCGGGGCGCGCCTGTTCCTGCTGGTCGACCAGCACAAGCATGTCATCGCCGGCAGTATGTCGGGCTGGCCGAAAGGCTTGCCGCTGAACGAAGGCTTCGTGACGTTCTTGTCCCTCTCTGGCGTCTTCGCCAAGGGGCAGATGCATGACGCGGACGACTCGCGCATGCGCGGGCTCATCACCCACCTGCGCGATGGCGGCTGGCTGCTGATCGCGCAGCCGCTGGGCGAGGTCGACACTTTCGCCGACACCATACTGGTATTGCTGATGCTGGCCCTGGTCGTGATCAGCGTGCTCGGTATCGCCGGCGGTGCGCTCATGGGCCGCGGCGTGCTGGCCCGCATCGATGCGGTGCGCGAGACGGCTGCCGAGATCATGGCCGGAGGCCTGGATCAGCGCATTCCGGTCGTCGGCCGCCGCGACGAATTTGTCGAACTCGCCGAGCATCTCAATGCCATGCTGGCGCGTATCGAAGCGCTGATCCACGGCATGCGCGCCGTCACCGACAACGTCGCCCACGACCTGCGCAGTCCCCTTAATCGTCTGCGCAGCCACCTGGAGGTGGCGCTGCTGGAGTCGCGTTCTTCCGAGGAATACCGTCAGGTGCTGGAAGAAGCGGTCGACGAACTCGAAGGCGTGGTGCGTACCTTCAACGCCTTGCTCAGTATCGCTCAGGCTGAGTCGGGAGTGCGTCGCGAGCATCTGGCGGACGTCGATCTCAGCGCGCTGGCCTCGGATCTGGCCGAACTCTATGAGGCTCCGGCCGAGGATGCCGGTCTCGTTCTGGCCGCCGAGGTGACGCCGAAGGTGCGTGTGCGCGGGCAGCGCGAACTGCTGGCCCAGGCGTTGAGTAATTTGCTGGACAACGCGGTCAAGTACAGCCCTTCGGGCGGCCGGATCGAGCTGAGTTTGACGCGCGAGGGCAAGATTGCTCTCCTGCGCGTGTGCGACAGCGGGCCCGGCATTCCCGTTGAGAGCCGCGAGAAGGTGCTGGAGCGGTTCGCGCGTCTGGATGATGCGCGAAGTACTCCCGGCAACGGGTTGGGGCTGGCGTTGGTCAAGGCTGTCGCGCAGGTGCACGATGCGCGACTTGAGTTGAGTGATGCGGGGCCGGGATTATGTGTGGAGTTGAGGTTTCCGGTGTTGGCTGATTAAGTGTTTGTTTCGTGTTTGGGATGAGACTGCCTTCGGTTATCGAGGGAACTTGTTTCGGGCACGGATCGGCGTTCATTGGGTATGGCGCGATGGTTTCGTGCGCGAACCAACGCCAGTGCTTTCGATCTGAATCGGTGATGCGCCCGGGCCTTTACTTTGCACGCCCAAAGTGAAGATGTGAAAGAGAGGCGCCCGAAACGCCTTGAAGGCGGAACGGAGCGTATCCCGAAGGGCTGTATTCCTGAGCTGACTGGTTCAGGGTTTTTGCCGCGCGGAGTCCATTGGGCTGGTCTTCGACGCGTCATCCCCTTGATCGTCTTGCCTCGCGGTGGGCGGGTCCCGGCGACTGAGTGGAGCCCCACACCGAATCGCGCACGTCACAGTCTCCCTATACTCGACGAAAGTGCTGCTTCCGGCTGCGTAATCGCGAGAGCTATAACGGCCGCTCAACAACACTGAAGATCATCGGACGGGCGGCGTTGTCGTGGGTAATGAGACGCCCGCGCCGCCCCTGTATAGAATCGACTGCATGCACATAGATCACTCCAATCCCGGCCGGTTACCTCGATGGCTATGAAACCCGCACTGCGCTGGGCACTGGCGGCAGCGGTCGCTCTGGTCTTTCTGCTGTTGCTGGTGCTGTCCCTGGTGCTCACCGACCTGCTGTTGCGCGTGTGGGATCGCCTTGTGCAGACGCCGCCGTGGGTGTTCTACACCTGGCTGGCGGTGTTTCTGGCGCTGGCCGGCGTCGGCGTGTGGCTGATCGTGCGCTTGCTGCGTCCGCCGCGCACCGCCCGGGTGCGCGCCGAACAGACGCCGCTGACCGAAGCCGACCTGCAGACCCGGCTGAAGGATGCCGCCGAGCGCGGCGTGGACGTGGAGGCGGCCCGGGCCGAGCTGGCCGAACTGGGAGCGCGGCGTGAGGCGGGAATGCTTTACGTGGCGTTGTTCGGCGAGGTCAGCGTGGGCAAGAGCAGCCTGATCCGCGCGCTGGTGCCCGAGGCCGAGGCCGAAGTCGGCGTCGAGGCGGGCGTGACCCGCAGCGTGCAACATTACCGCTGGCGTTCGCCGGAGGGCGATGAGTTGGTGTTGGCGGACGTGCCGGGCACCGGCGAAGTCGGTGGCGAGTTGGAAACGCTGGCACGCGAGGAGGCGCAACGCGCGCAGCTGGTGGTGTTCGTCGCCGAGAGCGATCTCACGCAGAGTGAATTCCAGGCGCTGAGCGCGTTGGCCGAACTGCACAAGCCCTTGGTGCTGGCGCTGAACAAGCAGGACCGCTACCGCCCGGAGGAACTTGAGGCGGTGGTGGCGCGCGTACGCGAACGGTTGCGCGAGGCGCAGCTGCCGGCGCCGGTGGTGACGGTCAGCGCGGGTGGCGTGCGCGAGGTGGTGCGCGAGCTGCCGGATGGCGGGGAACGGCGCGAGAGCCGCGAGCTGCCGGCGCAGGTCGATGCGTTGCGTCGTGCGCTGACGCGGGCGGTCGAGGCCGATGCGGCGCTGCTCGAACGCTTGCGTGACGGAGCGATCTTCGCGCTGGCGGCGCACAAGCTGGAACACGCCGAGCAGGGCTGGCGGCGCGAGCAGGCGGACAAGCTGATTCGCCAGACTTCGCGCAAGGCCGCGCTCGCCGCGCTGGCGACGGTCGCGCCCGGCGCCGACGTGTTGGTGCAGGGCTACCTGGGTACCGGGCTGGTGCGCGGCTTGTGCGAACTCTACGAGGTTCCGGTGCAGTCCATCGATGTGGAGCAGCTGCTCAAGTTGCTGCAGACCCGCCTGGGACGCGTCACGCCGCTGGTGCTCAGCGTGGTGGGCAATGGGCTCAAGGCCTTTCCGGGCTTGGGTACCGTGGTCGGCGGTGCGGTGCAGGCGGTTGCCTACGGATTGATTTTCGATGCCTTGGGGCGTGCGGTGTCGCGCACCCTGGAGCGCCGCGGCACGCTCACTCAGGGTGCGGTGGAACAGTCGTTCAAGGAGGTGCTGGGTGAAGATATGGAAGCGCGTGCGCGCGGCCTGGCCGCCTGGCTGGTCGAGACCCGCGGCCGACACGGCGACTGAGGCGGCCGAGGCGCCGGAGAGCGAAGGCGGCGCGCGGCATCTGGCGCTGGCGCGCGAGAGTCTGCGCGAACTGCTGGAGGATCCGCGCGTGCCCGAGGCGGTGCGCGAAGGCCTGGCGGAGGACTACGAACGGGTGCGCCGCCTGCTCGACAAGCTCGAGGAAGGCACGGTGCACGTGGCCGTGTTCGGCCGCGTCAGCGTCGGCAAGTCGGCGCTGCTCAACGCATTGCTCGGCGCCGAGCGTTTCGCGGTCAGTCCGCTGCACGGCGAGACGCGCGTCAGCGCGCACGCGCAATGGGACGCCTTCGATGCCGGCGGCGTCTACCTGATCGACACGCCGGGCATCAACGAGGTCGACGGCGCCGAACGGGCGCGCCTGGCGCACGACGTGGCCGCCGAGTCCGATGTGGTGTTGTTCGTGGTGGACGGCGATCTGACCGAGGTGGAATTCGAGGCGCTCAAACAGGTGGCCGGCGAGCACGCTGCGGTGCTGCTGGTGTTGAACAAGGTCGACCGCTACACCGCCGACGAACGCGAGCGCCTCAGCGAGGTGCTGGCGCGGCGCGTGGCGGGGGTGCTGCCCGAAGGACGGCTGGTGCTGGCCAGCGGACGGCCGGCCGAGCGCGTGCGCGTGCGGGTGGATGCCGAGGGCCGCGAGACCGAGACGCTGGAGCGCCCCGCGGCGGATATCTCCGCGCTCGAGGAGCGCCTGTGGTCGGTGCTCGAGGCCGAGGGCAAGACCCTGGCCGCGCTCAACGCGGGTCTGTTCGCCGGACGTCTGAGCGAGCGGGTGGCGGCGCGGGTGTTGGAGGTCAAGCGCGAACTCGGCGAACGGATCATCCGTATGTATTGCCTGGCCAAGGGTGTGGCGGTCGGCTTCAACCCGCTGCCCGGAGCCGATCTGGTGGCCGCGGTGGCGCTGGATGTGAGCATGGTGGTGCATCTGGGCCGGGTCTACGGCCTGCCGCTGTCGCGCGCCGAGGCGGGGCGGCTGGTGGCGGTCATCTCCGGACAGCTGATCGCGCTGATGGGCTCGGCCTGGGCGATCAATCTGGCCGCCTCGCTGCTCAAGCTCGGCAGCGGCGGTTTGTCGACCATCGCGACCGGGACGGCACAAGGCGCCGTGGCCTGGTATGCGACTTACGTGGTCGGTCAGGCGGCCGAGCGCTATCTCGCCGCCGGCAAGTCCTGGGGCGAGGGCGGGCCGAAACGGCGGGTGCGCGAAATCCTCGACACGCTGGACCGCGACTCGCTGCTGCGCGAGGCGCGCGAGGAGCTGCTGGCGCGACTGCGACGGGCTCCTGCGCAGGAGTAATCAGTTGATGCTAGCCGCGCCGGCGAAGGGAAAACGATCGACGAGGCGAAATGGAGCCTGCGGCATTGCTTGGTGGTACAGCGCCAGGTTCTCGACGTACCGTGGTTCGGCCAGCACCGATGTGAACCAGCTGCGTAGCTGTCGCTAGATGAAGAGCGAAATATGTCGGCGGTCATAGACAATTTTCGTCCCTGCCGGAGTGCCGCGTGGGCCTCAAGGACGGGGCCGTTCCGCGGCGGGCGGCGAGCGCGCGCGCCGCGCAACGACGTCCCCGTTCTTTTGCGGAATCCTCTGTGGAGAGTGCCGTGCTAGAGCATTGGCTGCAGTCCCTGATGCCGTTCATTCAGCACCTGAGCGGCTGGATCTACTGGATTGCCCTGCTCGCCGCACTGGTGGAAACGGTGCTGGTGATCGGCTTGTTCCTGCCGGGGTCGAGCATGCTGTTGTTGCTCGGCGCGCTGGCGGCGAGCCCGGGTGGGCCGTCGTTCCTGGGCATACTGACATTCGCAGTGGCGGGCGCCACTCTGGGCGACAACATCAACTACAGCCTGGGCCGGCGCTATGGCCGACGCTGGACGCAGGAAGGCTTATGGCTGCTGCGGCGCGAGCATTTCGACAAGGCCCAGGCCTTCTTTTCCCGGCACGGTGGGAAAAGCGTGTTCCTGTCGCGCTTCATCCCGAGCCTGAAGGAGGTCGCGCCATTCGTGGCGGGCACCGCCGGCATGGGACACGGCTGGTTCTTCGTCTGGAACCTGTTGGGTGCGCTGGGCTGGGGCCTGCAGTGGGTCGGGGCCGGCTACGTTTTCGCCCGCTCGCTGTCGTTGGCACAGCTATGGATGTCGCGCGCGGGGCTGGGGATCGGCCTGCTCGCGCTGACATTGCTGCTGTTGTGGTACCTGCGTCGCACGATGCTGCGGTACTGGCCGCAGTGGTGGGCGTCCGCGGTTTCCGCGGCGCGCTCGCTGGTGCAGGCGGTACGTGACAATCCCTCGTTCCAGCGTTGGACGCAGGCGCACCCGCGCACGGTCCGCATGTTGGCCGCACGTGCGGACCGCAGTCATTTCAGGGGCTTGCCGCTGACTCTGCTCGGCGCGTCCTTCGCATATCTGCTGCTGCTCTTTGGCGGCCTGATCGAAGACGTCGTCACCGCCGACCCGATAGTCGCGCTCGACCACAGCGTCGCGGAGGTCGTTGCCGCCGTGCGCACGCCGGTCTGGATCTTCGCGTCCACATGGATCAGTGGCCTGGAGGCATGGCCGGTAGTGCTGGCCACGCTTGCGGCCGCCGCTGTCTGGTTCTGGCGTTCCGGCCGGCGCGCCTACCTGCTGCCGCTGCTGGTTTCGGTTGTCGGCAGCACCGCGTTCGCGTTTCTCGGCAAGATCGCGGTGCATCGTGCGAGACCCCCTGAGGCGGTGGTCGGCGTGCTCAGCTACGCCTTCCCCAGCGCGCACGCCACGCTGGCGGTCAGCCTGTACGGGGTGTTGGCCTATGTGTGGATCCGCGGTCCGCGCAGCTGGCCGGCGCGGGTGAATGTGTTTTTCCTCTGGGTGCTGCTGGGGCTGTTGATGGGGGCGAGTCGCATCGTGCTCGGCGTGCACTACCTCAGCGATGTGCTGGGTGGCTATCTGCTGGGCGGTTTGTGGTTGCTGGTGGCCGTGGTGTGGAGCGAATGGATTACTGCGCACGCGGCGACGATGCAGATACGGCGTTCCCGTTTTGCGCCGCCGTTGTCGCTGCTTTTCGTGGGTGCGGTGTTTCTGGGGGTTGGGTGGCTGTCGCCTCCGCGTCTGTTGCCCGACAGGCATACGCCGGTCGCCGCTTCGATGCCCGCGCCTGCGCAATCCGGCCTGGCCGCTTTTCTGCATACGCACCTGGCTCCCTATGTATACACCGCGTTGGGTGCGCGGGCCCAGCCGTTGTCCCTGGTGCTGATTGCGCGCAACGAGGCTGCACTGCGTAAAGTGCTCGATGCCGGTGGGTGGCAGGTGGCCAGCCCGCCGGGAACCGGTGCATTACTGCGCCTGGCGCGCCGCGGCCTGAATGACCTGGAGGCGCCGCCCGCGCCGCTGTTCTGGGACGGGCGTTTGTACAAGACGGCCTACAATCGAACTGTTAAGGCGGCGTCCGGGAACTACGAGCTGACCTTGGTGTTGTGGCGCACTCCTTACCGGAGTCCCCAGGGATGGATATTCGCGGGCGTGGTGCGGGCGTACACCGGCATGCACTGGTATCCGGCACGACGTCTGGCGCCCGATCTGGATGCGGCTCGCGAGCAGGCCTTGGCCGGATGGCAGGTGCAAGGTTGCGTGGCCTATGTCCACCGTATGCCTTGGGTTGGGGGGCAGGCCGGGCAGAGCTTCGTCGACGATAATTTCTTTACCCGCGGGCGCCTGCAGATCATCAGGTTCAGCAACCGTTGTGGAGGGGCGCCGTGAAGACGTACAAGAACCGGTCGGTGGTGGACAAGCTGGGATTTGCGCTGGCGGGTTGGCGACACGCATGGCGCGGGGAGGACAACTTCCGGCGCCTGGTCTGGCTGGGAACGGTGGTCGCCGTCGTCTTCACCATGCTGCGCCCGCCGCCGTTGTGGTGGGCGCTGGTCGTGTTGTGCATCGGTCTGATGTGGGCGTTGGAACTCGTGAATACGGCGGTGGAGGAACTCGTCGACCTGCTGTCGCCGGATCATCGCGCGCAGGCGGGGCGCATCAAGGACCTGATGGCGGGTGCGGTGCTGCTGTTGGGGGTGGCGACCGCGGCGGTTGGGTTATGTGCGCTTTGGTCGATGCTGGGGCCGGGCTGAGCTTGTCCCGGCGGGCGGGACAAGCTCTTCTGCAGTGAAGCCTCAGCCGCCCATTTCGCCGCCGCCTTCACTACCACCTTCACCGCCCATTCCGCCTGAGCCGTTCATGCCGCCGGAATGGCTGTTGCTCGACCCCATGCCTTCGTGTTCGCCGCCGCTTTTCATCCCGCCGCTGCTTTGCATGCCATCGTCGCCGCGCTGGATCTGCTGATTGCCGGAGCCGGGCTTCAGGATGATCGGATTGGCGTTCGAGCTTTGCGCGAGTGCGGCGCCGGCTGCGCCGAGGCCGAGAATGCCGGTGAAGAGTGCGATAACGAATGTGCCCTTTTTCATAACTGTCTCCGTGGTCTTTGCGGGTGTGATGTCTGGCGTAAGGCCACATCACGGGGACAGTTTGCCTAGGGGGGAATTACTCTTGTTTTTCTTGCAGGTTGCCATCCGTTAACGCATTCAGGCGTTTGACGGCCAGCGCGCCCAGGCGCTTGAACGAAGCGAACTGGGATTCGGTGAGCGCGCAGTCGACGTGGCGACGGTCGGCATAGACGATGCCGATCGGTTCGGCGCCGGCGAACAGCGATAGGCAGAAGAAACGGTCCGTGCCGGTCAGTTCGGCGATAGCGGTTGGAACGAGCTTGGAGAGCTTGACGTCATCGGGGCCGCGCAGCCAGACGGCTGCCGGTTTCTTGAGCAGATGCGTGAACAACTGGCCCTCGCCGAGGGGCAGCCGGATGTTGTGGAAACCGTACTCGTAGTCGGTGCCCAGCAGGATTTCGGTTTCCAGCCGCGCCCCATCTTCGTCGTTGCCGTGGCGGGCGAATACGACCCTGTCCATGCCGAGCCCGTTGTAGAGGGTTTCGGTCAGCGCCTGGATGATGTCGCGGGAGGTGTGCGCACGGCTGATGCGGCGCTGGCCCAGCGTGACCCAGTCGTGATCGGGCGCGGTGCAGACCAGAGGAGGCGGCGGAGGTGGGATCTCGCGAATCTGCGTGCCACTGAGTACCTGCAGGGTCGGCAGGTCGTAGATGGCGGCCGTTTCGGTTTCGAATTCGCCGACGATGTCGTCGATGTGCTGGATCAGCGTGTTGAAGTCGAGATCGAGGTGGCGGGCACAGGCGCGCAGGTCGGCTTCCGCCCGTGCGGTCTGCCAGTCGCCGAGCGCATGCCAGGCCAACCGGCTGGCCAGTATCGGAGCGGTCTGCCTAGGGGTCAGCGCTTGGTGCAGGTCGAGCGTGGTCTGCAGCAATTCGGGTAGTCCCCAGGATTCGGCGAGGGTGTGGCCGAGATCGCCGATGTCGGTGCCGAAAACGATATGCGTGGCCTGCTGCGGGTGTACGCCGGCCTGACGGCGCAGGCGCTCGAACTCGAACATGTCGGCGGCGGCCACTTTCCACAGGGCCAGTTCGCCGAGCGGGGCCAGCAGTGCCGAGAGGGCTATTTCGCCCGGCTCCAATTCGAGGCGCTGCTGTGCGATGAACAGGCCGAAACGGCCGCTGAGCACGGCGCGCCCGAGTGCCGTTTTGTACATGCCGAGATGCGGTTCATGCAGGCTGTCCTCGGCGCACGGCAGTTCGCGGGCCAGGCTGATGATAGGCGAAATGCCGAGCATCATGGCCGCTTGCAGCAGTGTCGTGATGGGGCTGTCGATATGCCGATGCCGGATATGTATCGCGCGATGCAGCACGGTAATGGCCAGCGCCGGATCGAGGGTCAGGGCGTGTTCGAGTTCCTTGGCGGAAAGACGCGGGTCGCGTTCCAGAGCGTCGAGGCGCTCGAGCGTACTGGCGAGTACCGGCAACTCGGGCTTGATCACGGTTGGCATTTCCCTGATGTTCGCATAGTTGTTATCGGGGCGTAGCCACAAGCCTACAGCATGGGATGCTGGTGCGCTATGATCGTGCGCAGCCACATAGTGGCGTGTGCCCCAGCGCTGAGAATAACGGTTCGGGCGAGCGTTTTTCGTACTGGACGAACTCCAGAAATGGGGTTCGCTGCCGATAAACGCTGAAGCCGATTGACTTCCTAAAACCTGTAATACGGCCACCAAGGACACTGCATGAACACTATTATCGGGATGCTGATCGTCATCGGTAGCGTGGTTGGCGGTTACATCCTGTCGCACGGCCATATGGCCACGCTGCTACAGCCTTACGAGCTGATGATCATCGGCGGCGCTGCGTTGGGCGCCTTCCTGATCTCCAATCCGATGGCCTTGATCATGAAGGTCTTCAAGGGGCTGCCGTCTTTGCTTGGCGGTTCCAAATACAACAAGGCCGCGTATCTGGAGTTGTTGGGCTTGATGTATTCCCTGTTCGTGAAGGCGCGCAAGGAGGGCTTGATGGCGATCGAAAGCGACATCGAAGATCCGGCCCAGAGCGAGCTGTTCGGGAAGTATCCCAAGGTTCTGAAGGACCACCACGCGCAGGAGTTTATCGTCGATTACATGCGCTTGATCGTTTCCGGCGGCATGAATCCCTTCGAGTTGGACAATCTCATGTCGCTGGAGCTGGAAACCCATCACCGCGAGTCGGAGCAGCCGGCAACCGCGCTTAACCGGGTGGCCGACGCGCTGCCTGGTTTCGGTATCGTGGCCGCCGTGCTCGGCGTCGTGATCACCATGGGCAGTCTGGATCAGCCGCCGCAGATCATCGGCGAACATGTGGCGGCGGCGCTGGTCGGAACGTTTCTCGGTATCCTGCTGGCCTACGGTTTCGTGGCTCCCCTGTCGGTCGCTTTGGAACATCGTGCGCGCGACGAGGCTGGATATCTTGAGGTCATCAAGTCCTGCATTCTCGCCCAGGTGCAGGGGTACAGCCCGCAGATCGCAGTCGAGTTCGGGCGCAAGAGCATGGTGTCGTCCCTGCGGCCCGGCTTTCAGGAATTCGAGGAATACCTCAAAGAGCAGCGATGAATATGCCTGTGCCGCACCTTGGCGGGAATGCCCATGGATGACAAGAAGCAACCCATCGTTATCAAGAAAGTGGTCAATTCCCATGGCCATCACGGCGGAGCCTGGAAGGTTGCCTATGCCGATTTCGTGACGGCGATGATGGCGTTTTTCCTGCTGATGTGGCTACTCGGCTCGACGACGCCGCAACAGCGTTCGGGAGTGTCGCAGTTCTTCAAGAATCCGAGCGCCATCCAGGGGCCGGGAGGGGCGAGCACCAGCATGATCAAGCTCGGCGGCACCAAGGATATGGTGACCGGCCCGAAACAGGAGGCGAGCATCGGCGGTTCGCGTCAGCCGACGCCCGCGGAGCTGGCCAAACAGGCGGAGCAACTCGATCGCCAGCGGCTGCAGACCCTGGAGGTGAAGCTTAAGCAGGCGATCGACAAAAGCCAGGCGCTCAAGCCGTTCAAGGATCAGCTGCTGATCGATATCACGCCGGAGGGCTTGCGGATACAGATCGTCGACAAGGAAAACCGGCCGATGTTCGACCTGGGCAGTGCCGTGTTGATGCCGTACGCGCGGGCGATTCTGCAGCACATCGGCAGTTTTCTGAATCAGGTGCCCAACCGGATCAGCATCACCGGGCACACGGATGCGCACCGATTCCTAAACACCGACCTGAGTAACTGGGATCTTTCCACACAGCGTGCGAATGCCGCCCGGCGCGCGCTGGTTGCCGGCGGCATGCATGCGGACAAGGTGGCACGCATCGTCGGGCTTGGCGACACCGTGCTGTTCGACAAGGCTCACCCGTTTGCGGCGATCAACCGCCGCATCAGCATCATCGTACTGAACAAGCAGGCCGAAGCGGCCATGGCGCGTGGCGAGCGCTATGCGAGTGGAAAAAACAAGGTTCCGGTGCTGACGACCCCTACTGCCGTCAAGTCGGCAACGACCGGCCAGGCGCCGGTCGTTGCCTCGACAAAACACTGAGGGACCGCATCGGATGTCCGCGCGGTTGCCGGACGTGACAGGGTAAGCCGTTCAGTCCGTTTCGCTGGAGGGCCTGAGCCAGCGCCGGTGCGCGAAATAGCCGAGCACCACCACCGCTGCGCCGATGGCCAGTGCGATCGGGGCGGCGTGCGCGACCCAGGCCAACAGGGCGGCGAGATGGTCGCCCATGAACCATGCGGCCATGCCCCAGAATCCGACCCACAACACGGCGCCGAGCACGTTGTAGATGAAGAACCGCAACGGCGCCATGCCTGACGAACCGGCGACCAGACCGTTGAGCTGGCGGGCGATGACGAAGAATCGCGCGACGATCACCACTTCGGGGCCGAAGCGGTCGTAGAAACGATGCATCTTGCTCAGGCGCCGGCGCGTCACGCCGACTCCTCCGCCGTAGCGCAGCAGTAGGCGGCGGCCGCCGAAGCGGCCCAGGTAGAACGCGAGGTTGTCGCCCAGCACGGCTGCCAGGCATGCCGTCGCCAGCAGTAGCGGCAGCTGGATATGACCCTGCGCGGCGAGCAGCGAGGCGGCGATGAGTAGCGTTTCCCCCGGCACCGGCAAGCCGAAGGTTTCCAGCAACAGGCCGGCGAAGACTGCCCACACGCCGTACTGATGCAGATAGGGGGTGGCGTGCTGCAAGATGATGGGAAGTGAGGTCACGGACAATCCGCGCGCCGTCGGCGCGTGCTGGTGGAATCAGGTCGAGGAATCGGCCAGAACGGCGTTTCCGCTCTGTTCCACCGGCGAGCTGACCATGGCCGGCCAGCGCAGCAGTTCGAGCCGGCCGTCGTGGTGTTCGACCAGTGCGGTACGGCTCTCGACCCAGTCGCCGTCGTTGCAGTAGAGCACGCCGCGAAAGCGTGTGATTTCAGCATGGTGGCTATGGCCGCAGATGATGCCGTGTGCGCGCGCGGCGAGACAGGTCTGCTCGACCCGGCGCTCGAAACCGCTGAGGAAGTGTACTAGCTGCTTGACTCGGTGCTTGGCGTTCGCCGACAGCGTTTGCGGTTGCAGTCCGTCGTTTTTCGAGGCGCGGCGCGGCAGGCGCTTGTTCAGCGCGCGCAGCCAGTCGTAGAGCACGTCGCCGATATGGGCGAGCCACGGCATCTTGTGGATGACGCGATCGAATTCGTCGCCGTGCATGACCAACAGCCGCTGTCCGTCGGCGGTCAGGTGCAGAGCGCGCTCCTCCACCATGACCTGCCCGAAGCGCTGCCCGGAGTAGGCGCGCATCGCATGATCGTGGTTGCCGGGCACGTAGGTGACGCTGACGCCGTCGACGGCGCGGGCGAGGATGTGGCGCACCACTTCCATGTGGCTGCTTGGCCAGTGCGGGTGCCGGCGCAGTGCCCACAAATCGATGATGTCGCCGACCAGATAGATACGCTCGACCTCGGTCTGGCGCAGGAAACGCAGGAGGTCTTCCGCCTGTGCGCCGCTGCTGCCGAGATGCAGGTCGGAGATCCAGAGTGTGCGATAGCCTTTGGGCGTTTGCGGTTCCGCAGTGTCCATGGCGTCAGTTCCCGCGCTGTTGCCCGCACCGGTGTGCGGGATTGATGATGATATGCATTCTGGGAGTATGGTCTCTGCCTGGGGCGGTGTGGCTTACCACTTGTTCATGCGGGCTGCGCGGGGAATGGGGCGATTGCGCCGCGCAGCACACATAAGCGTTTCACAGCCGGGGGCATTCGTCAAATTGATGACGCCGTCGATGAGTCCTAGTGCGTCGTTTCGGCGAAGGCCTTGGGGGCGAGGACGCCGGTGAAGGCGTAGTAGGTGTTGCGGACCACTCCCAGGCGCGCGACGGAGAAGTCGCCGAGGTAACGATACGGGCCGTTGAAGAGTCGATCGAGATTGCCCGGCTGGCGGCTGTCGGCGATGAACAGCCCCGCCGTGCCTTGCGCAGGTACTTGTTGCCAGGCCAGATAGGCGCTGCCCGAGCGTACCTCAAAGGGGTCGTAGGTCTGCGGGTGGCCCTGCATGTAGAAGGCGAGCACGCTTGCGATTTTGTAATTAGAACCGACCACCCATGGCTGCCGCCCGGCTTGCGCCTGCGCGGTACGCAGCGTGTCGACCCAGTGAGCCAGTGGCTTGTGTTCGAAGGGGAAGGTGCGCGGATAGTTGCGGTAGGCGACCAGCGGGTGTGCGACCTCGACGTGTACGTACAGTGAGAGCACGGCGGCGAATGCCACGGCACAGGCGCTGAGCCAGCGCAGCCAGCGCCGGCGGTGGTGGACCAGTGCTGCCAGCAGGCCACCGGCCAGCGGGAAGGCGGTGACGTAGGCCGGTGCCGACCAGTTCGGCCCGCTGCTCGAGAGCAGGCTGGCGCCGCCGAACACGCCGAACGTGACCAGTGCCGGCCATAGCAGGAATGGACGGATCTCATTCGGTTGCAGCGTGCCGGCGGCAAGCTGAGCGTCCGGCTCGCTGCGGCGCAAGGCGCGGACCAGCCCTGCGATGACGACCAGCAGCAGCAATGGTGTGATGATGCCGGCCTGTCCGGCGAGGTAGGCGAGCAGGGTGTCCAGGCCGCCGGAGTTGCTTGCCGCGCCGGTGGCCGAGGTGGCGCCGACGCCGGCGCCGAGCCCTTGGCGAAAATGGAAACCGAACGAGCCCATGCCGTGGGTGAATTCCCAGATCCACATGGGCGTCGTGACGATGGCGGCGGTCAGGAGTGCCAGCCAGGGATACGGGCCGGTCAGGCTCTGCCGGCCCCGACGCGTCGACAGCAGGGCAAGCAGCAGTGCCAGATAGAGCAGCGCCATGGGGAACTTGCTGAGCATGCCGAGGCCGGCGCACAGCCCCATGAGCAGCCAGTCGAACAGGCTGCGTCGCTCCAGTGCACGCAGCGTCAGCAACAACGTGGCGCCCCAGAAGAACAACAGCGGTATATCCGGCGTGGTGATCATGCCGCCGACGGCGAACAGCGGCGTGGTCACCGCCAGTACCAGCGCCCACAGCCCGGCGCGCGAATCCCGCCAGTAGCCGATCGCGAGGCGATAGACCATCCAGGCCAGCGCGATGCTCATGATGCTTGGTACCAGGCGCACGCCGAGTTGGGTGGTGCCGAGCAGCCGCGTGCCGGCGGCGATCAGGTAGGCGATCATCGGCGGATGGTCGAAATAGCCCCAGGCCAGGTGTCGCGACCACTGCCAGTAATAGCTTTCGTCGAAGGTCAACGGGGTCTGCGCGGCGAATAGAACACGCAGCACGGCAGCGCTGCCGAGCAGGATGACGACCCAGCTGCGGCTGACGAGTTCGTCGGGCCGCGGCAAGCCTTCGCCGGTGATTTCGTCGCCGGCCGGGAACGCCCAGCGCCGGCTGCCCCAGAAATTCCACAGGCTTGCCGTGATGACGCCGATGACCAGCGCGATCTGTTCGATCGACAGGGCGTGAACCAGTGACGCCCAGAGGCCGGGCGCTTGCGGTGCGGGCAGGTTGATCACTGTTTCGAAGATCAGGCTGCGCAGAATGAAGCCGACCACGCTGACGGCGAGAAACGCGCTCATGCGTGCATGCGTGCGCCGTTCGCGGAAGGTCCATAAAGCGTTGAGCGCGAAATTGAAGCGCGCCGCGACCAGGAACGAGACGGTCTGGGCGAAGAAGCCGCCCAGTGTGGGGCCGAGCTGCTGGAGGCCAAGATACCAATAGGCAAGGCCGAAAGTTGCCGAATCCACAGCCATGCCGAGGACGCCGACCAGACCGAACTGCAGATAGCCGATCAGGCGTGGAAAACGTGCGCGGTAGAGCGAGGCGAGCTGCACCAGATAGGCGAGCATGACCGCGCTGCCCAGTTTGCTGGCGCCGCGCGTGCGGTCGCGGAAGGTGAACGGTACTTCCACCACGCGCCTGCCCGGCAGGCGGGCAAACAGTTCGAGCCCGATCTTGTAGCCGCGCGGAACGTAGTGCAGTTCGTCGAGGCAGTCGCGGCGCAGCGCGAAGAAGCCGGAGGTGATGTCCTTCACCGGGCTGAGCGGGCGGGCGAGCAGGCAGGCGCCGCGCGAGACGATGCGCCGGAGCAGGGGCCAGCCCTCGGTGCCGCCGCCGCTGACGTAGCGGCTGCCGACCGCGACGTCGGCGCCGTTACGGATGGCCGCCAGCAGGTCGGGTAACAGTTCGGGCGGATGCGACAGGTCGGCGTCGATGACCGCAAGTACATCGCCGTGCGCCTGTTCGAAGCCGGCGGCAACCGCTTTCGCCAACCCCTTGTCGCTGTTGCGCACTATTACGCGGACCTGCTCGCCGGCGCCGTGCTCCGCGGCGGCTTGACGCATGGCGGCTGCGGTGTCGTCGGGTGAGTCGTCGTCGACCACCAGCAGCTCGGCGGGCTCGTCCAAGCGGGAGAAGGCCTCGAGTACGCGGCGGATCAGTTCGGCCGCGTTGTCGCGCTCGTTATAGGTGGGGACGATGACTGAAAACATGCGTTCAGGGAGTGCTCGGGCGCTGCTCGGCAGGCGCGCTGTCGGCCGCGGGTTTGGGCGCGGCGTTGAGGAAGTCTTCGGCCAGGGCCTGGTAGATCGGGCGCGGGCAGACCAGCCGCGAGGCGCCGTAGGCGATGAATGCGGTGGCCATCAGCGGGATCAGCAGGTCGTTGTTGTGCGTCATCTCCATCACGATCACGAAGGCGGTGATCGGAGTCTGCACGACGCCGGCGAAATAGGCGACGGTACCGAGCAGGACCACGGCGGCGAGGTCGGTATGCGGGAACAGATGGGCCAGATGCGCACCGAGGCCGGCGCCGGTCGCCAGCGAGGGGGCGAAGATGCCGCCCGGGATGCCGCTCCAGTAGGATACGGCGGTGGCCAGCAGCTTGAGATAGGGGAAGGAGTCGTTGACGCCCTGGGTTTCCTGCACCAGGCCGCGCGCGGCTTCATAGCCGGAGCCGTAGGTCGCACCGCCAGAGATCAGGCCGATCACCGCGATGATCAGGCCGCAGGCGCCGGCGACCAGGAGGGTGCGGCGGCGATAGAGCGGCTTGATCAGCTCTTGGCCGCGCAGCAGCAGGGTGCTGAACAGGCCGCCGAGCAGGCCGCCGACGACGCCGCAGACCAGCACCGGCAGCCAGGCCGGTGCTGACCGATGCGTTGGCCGGCACGATGCCGAAATAGGTGTAGTTGCCGAGCAGCGCGATCGCGGTGATGCCGGCGAGGATCACGGCGGTGATCAGCGTGCCGCTGGTGCGCTCCTCGAAGGAGCGGCTCATTTCCTCGATGGCGAACAGGATGCCGGCCAGCGGCGTGTTGAAGGCGGCGGCGATGCCGGCGGCGCCGCCGGCCAGGATCAGACCGCGGTCCATGTAGTGGAGCGGGAATGCGGCAGAGCGGCCGAGCGAGAACATGATCGAGGCGCCGATGTGCACCGTGGGGCCCTCGCGGCCGATGGAGGCGCCGGACAGCAGGCCGAGCAGGGTCAGCAGGATCTTGCCGACGGCGATGCGCAGGGACAGCACCCTGGCGCGGACACTGTCGCGGTCATGTCAGCGCGGCGATCGCCTGCGGAATGCCGCTGCCCTCTGAGCCCGGGAAATACATGCTGGGTCAGCCAGGCGGCAAGCATGATCAGCGCCGGCGGGACGAGCAGCGGGACGTTAGGCGAGACGGCGATGAGGCGGTGGAAGAGGACGTTGGACTAGTCCGCAGCCTGGGCGAAGAAGCTTGCGATCAAGCCGACGATGACCGCGCCCGCCCAGAAAATGATCCGGATGCGCCAGCTTTCCGGCGAAAGCAGGCCGTGAGCCGAATGATGTAGGCGTTTCAGCATGAAGCGGGGGGCATCTTGACTGATGGCAAGGGGCGAGAAGAGCCCCAGTATTCTGTGGTATTGCTGAAAAGCGGCATTTTTCGTTATTGGCACGGGGAACGAAGTGCTCCGTTGCCGTCAAAGTTATGGCGCACTCGGGCGAGCCTTTAAGATGTGTGCCGAATCGTCAGTGATGGATTTCGCAGCTTATGGATAAGATCAAGGTGGGCGTAGTTGGCGGGACCGGCTACGCAGGCGTGGAATTGGTGCGACTGATGCTCGGGCACGAGTGCGTGCAGTTGCATGTGCTGACCTCGCGCGCCGATGCCGGCCGCCGGTGGACGAGGTCTTTCCCGAATCTGCGAGGCCACCTGGATCTGTCCTTCGTCGCCCCCGACGCGGCCGGCCTTGAGGGTTGTGATCTCGTATTCTTCGCTACGCCGAACGGTACCGCGATGCACGAAGTGCCGCGGCTGCTCGAAGCAGGCGTGCGTGTGATCGATCTGGCGGCGGATTTTCGTCTGAACGACGTGCACGGAGTGGTCGCGCTGGTACGGCATGGAGCACGCCTGCCCCGAGCTGCTCGACGAGGCCGTCTACGGCCTGCCGGAGATCAACCGCGAAGCCATTCGCTCGGCGCGCCTGGTCGCCAACCCGGGCTGCTATCCGACGGCGGTGATCCTGGGTTTCCTGCCGCTGCTGCGTTCCCGGCATATAGAGCCCGGCCGGCTGATCGCCGACGCCAAGTCCGGCGCCAGCGGCGCGGGACGCAAGGCGGCCCTGCCGATGCTGCTGACGGAAACGTCCGAGAATTTCCATGCCTACGGCGTGGCAGGCCATCGCCATCTGCCCGAGATACGCGAAGTGCTGGCAGGACAGGCCGGCGCCGCGGTGGATCTGGTGTTCGTGCCGCACCTGGTGCCGATGATTCGCGGCATCCACGCCACGCTGTATGCGGGCTTGAAGCAGGACGAAGCGCCGATCTGCAGGCGCTGTATCGAGTCAGCGCTTACCGCGGACGAGCCGTTCGTCGACGTGCTGCCGGCGGGTTCCATGCCGGAAACGCGCAGCGTCGCGGCGCCAACCTTGCCGGATCGCGGTGTCGCGCGCGCCGGAGCAGCGATACGGCGATCGTGCTGTCGGTGATCGACAATCTGGTCAAGGGTGCGGCCGGGCAGGCGGTGCAGAACATGAACCTGATGTTCGGTTTGCCCGAGTCGACCGGGCTCGACACCGTGTCGCTGTTGCCCTGAGCATGGCCACTTCGAAACCGAAAACCCACAAGGGCTATCAGCTTCGCGCGCATGACCCGGTGCGCAGGGCGCTGTTGGCGTTGCTGGCCGTGGTGTTGCTGGGGTTGGCTGCCGCGGTCCATTTACTGGGCGGCTACCGCAGCGCCAACGGAGTTACCGCGCACGAGCGTAGGGAGTTGAACGATCTGCGGAGCCAGGTCGCCTATCTGAGCAAGCGCAATCAGGATTTGACCGATACGGCGGCGCGGCTTGGCCGCAGTGGCGAGATCGATCGCGAGGCCGCTCGGCGTGTGCAGAAGAATCTCAACGAAATGGAAACGCGACTGACCAACCTGAATGAACAACTGGCCTTTTATCGCAGTATCGTCACGCCTTCGAGCGATCAGGCGGTGAACCTGCAGCGTTTCCGGCTGCAGCACGCGGAGTCCGGTAATGGTTACAGCTTCAACCTGGTGTTGACGCAGGCGATGCGCCGCGGTGCAGAGGCCAGGGGACGGGTAACGGCCGAGATCGAGGGACAGCAGGGCGGCAAGTCGCACACACTCGACATCGGCAAGCTGTCTAAAGTGAATTTGAGTTTTGCATTCAAGTATTACCAGCGTTTCCAGGGGGGGTTCGAGTTGCCTGCCGGCTTTTCTCCCCAAAAGATTGTCATCTCTGTGCGTCCGAGTACGCGTAACCTCAAGGGAGCCGAGAAGACCTATACCTGGAAAGAAGCCTTAAAAGGAGGTTGACCGAATCATGTGGGGCGGTAAGAAGAAGTTGAATTCAATGCGGGTCGATACCTTGATCGGCAAGGGCACGGTGGTGCGCGGAGATATGCACTTTATCGGTGGCTTGCACATCGACGGTCGGATCGAGGGTAATGTGGTGGCCGGCGACAACGACGGTGCTGCGCTGGTGCTCAGCGAGGGCGGCGAGGTGCAGGGCGAGGTGCATGCCCCGAACATGATGCTCAACGGTTCGGTCGAGGGCGACGTGTATTCGGCGGGCATCTGGAGCTGGCGACGAACGCCAAGGTGTTGGTGACGTGTATTACAACCTGCTGGAGATGGCGGTGGGCGCCGAGGTGAATGGCAAGCTGGTGCATCGCAAAGGTGGCAAGCCGCAGCTTGAGGATCAGCGGGACAGGGCGGAGAATAAACCCGAGGCTGAGGAAGTGGTCGATTCTTGACCAAATTGGTTGGATTAGGCTACCGTATGCCCACTGCCCGGCGACAATCCTGTTTGGAGGTGAATTCTCATGTCGGCAACCGATTTGCTTGAAGAAACCATGCCCGATCCGCTGCTGTTTACCGATGCCGCGGCCAGCAAGGTAAAGGAACTGATCGAGGAAGAGAACAATGCGGAACTCAAGTTGCGCGTGTTCGTCACTGGCGGTGGCTGCTCTGGCTTCCAGTACGGCTTCACCTTTGACGAAAACCTCGGGGACGGCGATACCGTGGTCGAGAACGGCGGCGTCACGCTGCTGATCGATCCGATGAGCTACCAGTATCTGGTCGGCGCGGAAATCGATTACACGGAAGGTCT
>CAVVUY010000064.1:0-78760 GCA_963751375.1 uncultured Gammaproteobacteria bacterium | reverse complement strand
TGCCCTGGTTCGGAGAGCGTGTGCGTCGACGGGAAATACTCGACGTCGAGCGCGTCGGCGGCGGTTTGCAGTTCTGCCGCATCCAGCCGGTCGAAGGGAGCGATCTGGCGAAGAAAGTGAACCTGATCGGCACGGTGATTCATGCGAGACGCCGGATGTGTGTCGGGGCGACGGCTATGGCCGTCGCCCCGACAAGTGCCGTCAGTGCGTGCTCGGAGCTTCGGCTCCGATGCCCGTCTGCGAGCGCACGAACTGCGCTTCGAACTTGCCCCGCTCACGCAGGCCCTGTTCGCTGTTGTCGGTTACGGAGAAGAGCCAGATGCCGACGAAGGCGACGGTGACCGAGAACAAGGCCGGATATTTGTACGGGAAGATCGCCTCGGCATTGCCGAGGATGTCCTTCCATACGGTCGGACCGAGGATCACCAGCACGGCGGCCGTGAGCAGCCCGGCGAGTCCGCCGAAGAACGCTCCTCGCGTAGTCAGGCGGCGCCAGTACATCGACAGGAACAGCACCGGGAAATTGGCGCTGGCGGCGATGGCGAAGGCGAGCCCGACCATGAAGGCGATGTTCTGCTTCTCGAAGCAGAATGCCGAGCATGATGGCGACGATGCCGAGGCACGACGGTGGCGATCTTGAGACCCTTATCTCGCTGTATCTCGGTCGACCTCCCGCGCTTGAAGACACTGGCGTAGAGATCGTGGCGAAACGGCCGAGGCTCCCGCCAGGGTCAGGCCCGAAACGACGGCAAGAATGGTCGCGAAGGCCACGGCGGAAATGAAGCCCAGGAACAGATCGCCACCCACCGCGTTGGCGAGATGGATCGCCGCCATGTTGTTGCCGCCGATCAAGGTTCCCGCAGCATCGAGATACTCGGGATTGGCCAGGAGGATAATGGCGCCGAAGCCGATGATGAAGGTGAGAATGTAGAAGTAGCCGATGAAGCCGGTGGCGAAGAATACCGATCGGCGCGCCTGCTTGGCGTCGGCCACGGTGAAGAAGCGCATCAGGATGTGCGGCAGGCCGGCGGTGCCGAACATCAGCGCGATGCCGAGCGAAATGGCCGATCGGGATCGGAGACGAGGCCGCCTGGAGCCATGATGGCGCCACCCTTGGGCTGCGACCTCGACCGCCTGCGCGAACATCGCCTCGAGGCTGAAGTCGAAGTGCCACGAGCACGAGCAGCGCCATGAAGGTGGCGCCGAACAGTAGCAGCACCGCCTTGATGATCTGCACCCATGTTGTGGCGAGCATGCCGCCGAAGGTGACGTAGAGGATCATCAGTACGCCGACGATGACCACGGCGAACTGTAGGGCAGGCCGAACAGGAGCTGGATCAGCTTGCCGGCGCCGACCATCTGGGCGATCAGATAGAGCGACGACGGTGAGCCAGCGCACCGAGCCGCGAGCGAGCGGATCGGCGCTCTGCCGCAGCCGGTAGGAGGCGACGTCGGCGAAGGTGTACTTGCCGAGATTGCGCAGGCGCTCGGCGATCAGGAACAGGATGATCGGCCAGCCGACGAGAAAGCCGATCGAGTAGATCAGCCCGTCGATAACCCTGCAGGTAGACCAGCCCGGAAATGCCGAGAAAGGAGGCGGCCGACATGTAGTCGCCGGCAATGGCGAGGCCGTTCTGAAAGCCGGTGATGCCGCCGCCGGCGGCGTAGAAGTCCTTGGCGGTGCGGGTGCGTTGAGCCGCCCATTTGGTGATGACCAGCGTCGCGAGCACGAACACCACGAACATGAAGATCGCGGCATAGTCTACCGGGCGCTGCTGGACGGGGCCGGTAATGGCTTCGGCGGCGAAGGCCGAAACCGGGGAAAGTGCGAAAGCCAGGGCAATAAGCAACCTTCTCATTTCACATCCTCCACGATCTGCTGCACGAGGGCGTCGAACTCGTGATTCGCGCGGCGCACGTAGACGCCGGTGAGCACGAAGGCGGCAAGGATGATGAATACCCCGATGGGAATGCCCCAGGTGATAACGCTGGTCGGCGTGAGCGGTGTGCCCAGCAGGGCCGGATCGAATGCGATGACGAGAATGAAGCTGTAGTAGATCAGCAACATGATGATGCTCAGCGTCCAACCGAATCGGCTGCGGCGTCGCACCAGTTCCTGATAGGCCTGATTGGCTTGAATGCGCTGCAGTAGTTCCTGCTGCATTGGACTTACCCCCAAGTTGTTGTCGTTATCGTGCTTTTATATTGACCGTGTGCCGGAGCATGCCGCTCCGGCGCACGGGTACTGCTATCGTTCAGCCCAAAACGTGTTCGCCTCGTCCGCCTATGGTTGAACCGCCGAGCCCCCCGGCTCGGCGGTTCAAGCGGATACGAGGTTTATGCTTTGCCCTGCAACTGCAGAATGACCCCTTCGTTCTCCAGCGTGGAGGTGTCCGAAGTGATCGTTTCACCCTTGGCGATCGAGCGCAGCAAACGGCGCATGATTTTCCCGGAGCGGGTTTTCGGCAGGTCCGTCGCCAAAGCGGATTTCATCGGGCTTGGCGATCGGGCCGATTTGCTTCGGCGACCCAGTCGCGCAGGGTGCGGATCATGGCTTCGGCTGTCATCGCCGGTCGGGCGATCGCCCTTGAGACAACGAAGGCGACGATCGATTCGCCCTTGATGTCGTGCGGCTTGCCGACCACGGCAGCTTCGGCGACGAGTGGGTGTGCGACCAGTGCGGATTCGATTTCCATGGTGCCGAGGCGGTGGCCGGAGACGTTCAGCACGTCGTCGATGCGGCCCATGATCCAGAAGTAGCCGTCCGTCGTCGCTTGCGGGCGCTGAATCCCCGGCGAGGTAGTAGCGGCCCCCGAACTTGCCCCAGATAGGTCTTGCGGAAGCGCTCGTCGTCGCCCCAGATCGTGCGCATCATCGATGGCCACGGTTCTTGATGACCAGGTTTCCGCCGCGATGGCTTCGCTGATGGCATTGCCGTGCTCGTCGACCATGTCGGCCATGATGCCGGGCAGCGGCAGCGTGCAGGAGCCGGGTTTGGTAGCCACGGCGCCGGGCACGGGCGAAATCATGTGGCCACCGGTCTCGGTTTGCCACCAAGTGTCGACAATCGGGCAGCGCTCGCCGCCGATCACGCGCTGATACCACATCCAGGCTTCGGGATTGATCGGCTCGCCGACCGTGCCGAGCAGTCGCAGGCTGGACAGATCGTAGGCTTCGTCGGAATCTGTCGCCGAGCTTCATCAGGGCACGGATGGCGGTGGGTGCGGTATAGAAGATGGTGACGCCATGGTCGGCTCGACCAGTTCCAGAAGCGCCCGCCATCGGGCAAGGTTGGCGCATGCCTTCGTACATCAGCTGGGTCACGCCCAGCGCCAGTGGGCCGTAGGTGACATAGCTGTGGCCGGTGATCCAGCCGACGTCGGCGGTACACCAGAACACGTCGCTGTCGTGCATGTCGAATACCCAGGCTTGCGGTGAGTGTGGCATTGACAGCAGATAACCGGCGGAGGCGTGCTGTATGCCCTTGGGCTTGCCGGTTGAGCCGGAGGTGTAGAGCAGGAACAGGGGGTGTTCGGCATCGACCCACTCGGGTTCGCATTCGTTCGGCTGCCCGGCGATGGCGTCACGCCCAGGCTGACGTCGCGGCCATTCGATCATCGGCATTCGTGCTTGGTGCGTTCGAGTACGATGACGCGCTCGACGCTGGGCATCCGTGTTCGATGGCACGGTCGACCGCAGACTTGAGTTCGACGATCTTGCCGCCGCGATGGCCACCGTCGGCGGTGATGATCATGCGCGCTTCGGTGTCGTTGATGCGATCCTTGAAGGCTTCGGCCGAGAAGCCGCCGAAGACCACCGAGTGGATCGCGCCGATGCGTGCGCAGGCCTGCATGGCGATGACCGCTTCGGGCACCATCGGCATGTAGATGACGACCCGGTCGCCGCTGCGGATGCCCTGGGCCTTGAGCGCGTTGGCGAACTGGCCGACTTCAGCGTGCAGTTCGCGGTAGGTATAGGTGCGGGTATCGCCGGGTTCGCCTTCGAAGATGATGGCGGGCTTGTCGCCACGCTCTTCAAGATGACGATCCAGGCAGTTGTAGCTGACGTTCATGACGCCGTCGCTGAACCAGCGGAAATGCGGGGCATTGCTGCGGTCTAGCGTAGTGGTGAAGGGTTTTTTCCAGAGGAGTTCCTCGCGGGCCCGTTCGGCCCAGAAGCCCTCGTAATCGCCATTCGCCTGTTGGCGCAGTTCGTTCAGGCGTTCCGGAGTGATGCGGGCGTCACGTGCGAACGCTTCCGGTGGCTGAAAAAGTCGGTCCTCGTGCAGTACTGATTCTATGTTTTCGCTCATAGTGCTCTGTTCCTTCAGCTGCTATTTCGAGTGTGGTCCTGCGTCCCTCAGTCGTTCGAGCGTAGCAGAAAATTTGGCCGTTAGTGGCAAATGAAGCGCCTGTATTGTTGACAGCTCGCATCATCCACGGTTCCCGCGTGCACTGGGCTGGACCTTACGTGCTCGCCGCGCCCTGTATGGGGCTGCGAGCGATGATATACGCGATTTCATGCCTCCAAGCGAATGCTGGCGCAATGCGGGATTGTTTCAAGGCGCCATTCCTGCTGGGCCCAGGCGAGCAATTCGTGCGGTCGGCTCCGCCGCAGGTCGGCCGGTGGCGCCTGTCCCAGAAATTCCAATGCCTGCCAGAGATTGCCGGTTGCATGGCTGTCGTCGAGCGGCTGTGCATGGGTTTGTTTGCTGAGTTTTTCGCCGTCTGCGTTGACGGCGATCGGAAGGTGGAGATAGCGGGGTGTCGGCTGGCCGAGGAGTTGTTGGAGGTGGATCTGGCGAGGTGTCGAATCGAGCAGGTCAGCGCCGCGCACGATGTCGGTGATTCCCTGCTCGGCATCGTCGACCACGACGGCGAGCTGATAGGCGTAGAGGCCGTCTGCGCGGCGCACGACGAAGTCGCCGGCGGTTTCCTGAAGGGACTGCGCCTGCGGCCCCTGCAGCAGGTCCGTGAAGCAGATCGGGCGTTCGTGCGTACGCACGCGTAGTGCCCGCTGTCTTCGTGAGGGCTGCGGGCCGTTGCGGCAGGTGCCGGGGTAGATGAGGCCGAAGGGGCCGCGCCGGCTACGGGCGGCAATTTCACTTCGGGTGCAGCTGCATTCATACAGCCAGCCGTCGGTGCGCAGGCATTCCAGGGCGGCTTCATAGGCTTCGCTGCGTGCGTTTTGGTAGAGCACGGCGCCGTCCCATTCCAGGGCGTGTCGCTCGAGGGTGCGCAGGATGTCGCCAGTGGCGCCGGCCACTTCGCGCGGCGGGTCGATGTTTTCGATGCGTAGCAGCCATTCACCGCCGGCGTGGCGGGCGCAGAGAAAGCTGCCCAGTGCGGCGATCAGCGAGCCGAAATGAAGTGGACCTGTGGGAGAGGGGGCGAAGCGACCCCGGTACGGAGGCGTGGAAGCGGGCACCGCTTGGGCGGTGCCCGCCGTGGCGAGCGCGGCGACGCTCACGCCATCTGCTTTTCCTTGATTTCCTGCAGCGTCTTGCACTCGATGCACAGGGTCGCGGTCGGGCGCGCCTCAAGGCGACGGATGCCGATTTCGGCGCCGCAGGACTTGCAGAAACCGTAGTCGCCGGAGTCGATATCGGTCAGCGCTTCGGCGATCTTCTTCAATAGTTTGCGCTCGCGGTCGCGGGTACGCAGTTCGAGGCTGAATTCCTCTTCCTGGGTGGCGCGGTCGGAGGGGTCGGCGAAGTTGGCGGCTTCGTTCTTCATGTGCTCGACCGTACGGTCAACCTCTTCCATCAGCTCCTTGCGCCAAGCCAGCAAGATTTTGCGGAAATGCTCGAGCTGCGCATCGCTCATGTATTCCTCGTCTTGCTTGGGCTCGTAGGGCGCAATGCCGGCGACAGGGGAGCGTACGGGAGTGTTGGTGCTCTGCTCGCTTGCGGCCATCTTGGTTACTCCAACATATAGTGGCGTCATTGTATCGGCGTTTTCCGCCGCGGGGTCAAAAGGAGAACTAAGTACCAAATGCGGCCCGGTAGCGCAAGTAAGACGATGTCCAGCACGCCGCGTTGCGTATGCCGAAACAGCCGATCCACAGCGTGCTCCCGGTGAGTGTCCTAGGCGCTTTCGCATTGATTTAGTATGTGCTTTTTTCGCATCTGACTTTGGGGACGCGCGAATGCTGTTGCAGGCACTGATTTTTGATGTCGACGGGACTTTGGCCGATACGGAGCGCGACGGTCATCGAGTGGCTTTCAATCTGGCCTTCGCGGAAGCCGGGCTGGATTGGGACTGGTCGGTGGATCTCTATGCCGATCTTTTGTCCGTGACCGGAGGAAAGGAGCGTATCCGTTACTATCTGCAGCGCTACCGGCCGGAGTTTCGGGTGCCGGACGATGCCGGCTTGGATGACTTTGTCGCCGATCTGCACGGCCGTAAGACACGCCATTACCTCGAACTGCTCGAAAGTGGCGGTATTCCGCTGCGCCCGGGCGTGGCGCGCTTGCTCTCCGAGGCGCGGGCGGCCGGCATGCGCCTCGGCATCGCCACCACGACGACGCCGGAAAACGTCGAGGTGCTGTTGCGTACGGCGCTTGGCGATCAGGCGCTCGACTGGTTCGAGGTCGTGGCCGCCGGTGACATCGTTCCGGCAAAAAAACCGGCGCCCGACATCTATGCGTACGCGTTGGACGCCATGCGGCTACCGGCCGAAGACTGCCTCGCCCTAGAGGATTCGCAGCACGGCCTCGCTGCGGCGCTCGGCGCCGGCTGCCGCACGCTGGTGACGGTCAACGAATACACCCGGGATCAGGATTTTTCCGGTGCCTGGGTGGTGGCCGAGCATCTGGGTGAGCCGGACCGGCCGTGCCCGGTGCTGCAGGGCGATCTGGGCGGTGCCGGCTGGGTGACGGTGGACGGGCTGAGGCGGCTGTTCGAGGCCGACTAGTCGGCCTCGGGCTCGGGGTCTTCGATGTCCTCGACGCGACAGAACAGGCGGCCACGGGCCAGGCGCAGTTCGAGGCGCTCATCGATTCGTGCTTGGCCGGCATCACGCAGCGGAGCGAGGCTGTCGGGCTTTAGTGCGATGGCGTAGCCGCGCTGCAGTGTGGCCAGTGGGCTGACCGCGCTCAACGTCCGGCCAAGTGCCGCCAGCCGGCTTCGCTCCCTGTTCATGCGTTCGTGCAGGGTGCGATGCAGCGCCGGTATGAGCTGATCGAGTCGCTTCGACTGCGCAGCGAGGGGCAGGGCGGGCGAGCGCGCGGTAAGCCTGGCCTGCAGGGTTTGCAGGCGGCTGGCGCGCAGCAGCTGTTGCCGTTTGAGGCCTTGGTGTAGGCGCAGCTCCAGTTCGTCGATTCGCTGGGCGTGCTGCTGCAGTCTGCGTAGCGGATGCTGGCGCACCAGCCTTCCCTGCAGCGATTCCAGGTGGCGCGCGTACTGTCCGACGCGGGCGTGCAGGCGTTGCGTCAAGGACTCGGCCAGGATGTCGAGCCGGCGTTCCAACTGGGCCGCGTCTGGGCTCACCAGTTCGGCAGCCGCGGATGGGGTGGGTGCGCGCAGGTCGGCGGCGAAATCGGCGATGGTGATGTCGGTTTCGTGCCCGACGCCGCAGACCACGGGTAGTTCCGAGGCGGAAATGGCGCGGGCCACGGCCTCTTCGTTGAACGCCCAGAGATCCTCCAACGAGCCCCCGCCGCGCACCAGTAGCAAAGTGTCGCAGCGCCGTTCCCGATTGGCGCGTGCCAGCGCGGAAACGATCGACGGAGCAGCGCCTGCGCCCTGTACGCTGACCGGGTAGACATAAACGGGCAGGGCCGGGAAGCGACGTGCGAGAACGCTGATGACGTCGCGCAGCGCGGCGCCGGTAGGCGAGGTGATGACGCCGAGGCAGCTGGGATGGGCGGGAATTGGGCGCTTGCGTTCGGCGTCGAACAGCCCTTCCTCGGACAGGCGTCGTTTGAGTTCGTCGAAGGCGCGGCGCAGTGCGCCTTCGCCGGCTTCCTCCATATGTTCGGCGATGAGCTGATAGTCGCCGCGCGCCTCGTACAGGCTGACGCGTGCACGGACCAGCACCTGCAGGCCGGCTTTCGGAGTGAAGCCGAGATGCCGGTTGCGGTTGCGGAACATCGCCGCGCGGACCTGGGCGTGCGGGTCCTTGAGCGTGAAGTAGAGGTGTCCGGAGGCGGGGCTGGAGACGTTCGACAGCTCGCCTTCGACCCAGATCAGGGGGAAGCGTGCTTCGAGCAGTCCCCGGGCTTCGAGGTTGAGCCGGCTGACGGTGTAGATTTCTCGTGCGGGAGTTTCATCCATGGGCGTATGTTAACCGGCTTGTCACCCCGTGGTGGCAAAATCCGGTCGCGGTCGATGGATTCTGAAGTTTACCTTGACCTCCATAAAATATATAATTTCCGGTTTACTTTTCGACGGGGTTCCGCCATGCGAATCGTTCAGGAAGCGCTTACATTCGACGACGTGCTTTTGCTGCCTGCACACAGCCGTGTGCTGCCGCGCGAGGCGACGTTGCGAACGCGCCTGACGCGCGGGATCACGCTCAACATACCGCTGGTGTCGTCGGCGATGGACACGGTGACCGAAGCCCGCCTGGCCATCGCCATGGCGCAGGAAGGCGGTATCGGCATCATTCACAAGAACATGACGCCGGAGCAGCAGGCGCAGCAGGTCCGCCAGGTCAAAAAGTTCGAGAGCGGCGTGATCACCCAGCCGATCACCGTGTCTCCCGACACCAGCATTCGTGAAGTTCTGGCGATTACCCGGGCCAACAACATATCCGGCGTGCCGGTGGTCGACGGCGAAAACCTGGTCGGCATCGTCACCAGTCGCGACATGCGCTTCCAGGATAACCCCGATGCGTCGGTCAGCAGCATCATGACTCCGCAGGAGAAACTGGTGACGGTGCAGGAAGGCGCGGACCGCGAAGAAGTCCGCCGGCTGCTGCACAAGTATCGCATCGAGAAGGTGTTGGTGGTCAACGGCGACTTCCAGCTGCGTGGGATGATCACCGTCAAGGACATCCAGAAATCCAGCGATTTTCCGAATGCCTGCAAGGACGAGCACGGCCGCCTGCGCGTCGGCGCCGCGGTTGGCACGGGCGCAGGCACTGAAGAGCGCATCGAGGCATTGGTCACGGCCGGCGTCGACGTGCTGGTGGTCGACACGGCGCACGGGCATTCTCAGGGCGTGCTCGACCGCGTGCGCTGGGTCAAGCAGAACTATCCCGACATGCAGGTCATCGGCGGCAACATCGCGACGGGCGAGGCGGCTCGCGCGCTCGTCGAGGCCGGCGCCGACGGCGTCAAGGTCGGCATCGGTCCGGGTTCGATCTGCACCACGCGTATCGTGGCCGGTGTCGGCGTGCCGCAGATCACGGCCATCGACAACGTCTGCCGCGAGCTCGAAGGCACCGACGTGCCGCTGATCGCCGATGGTGGCATCCGCTTTTCGGGCGATCTTTCCAAGGCCATCGTGGCCGGTGCATACAGCGTAATGATCGGCAGCATGTTTGCCGGCACGGAGGAGGCCCCCGGCGAGGTCGAATTGTTCCAGGGGCGTTCCTACAAATCCTACCGCGGCATGGGTTCGCTCGGCGCCATGCAACAGGGTTCCTCCGATCGCTATTTCCAGGAGGAGGCTTCGGCGGTGGAGAAGCTGGTGCCGGAAGGCATCGAAGGACGTGTTCCGTACAAGGGTTCGATCAGTGCGATCATCCATCAGTTGCTCGGCGGCCTGCGTTCCAGCATGGGTTACGTCGGTGCCGGCGATATCGAAACCATGCGCACCCAGCCTGGTTTCGTGCGCGTGACCAACGCCGGCATGCGTGAGAGCCACGTGCACGACGTGACCATCACCAAGGAAGCGCCGAACTACCGCATCGACTGAAGGTGTTGTCTACCGGCCTGTCGTGCGGCATGACCGCACCAGCGCCGTTGTTTGAGTTGCTGTGGCCGGCACGCGTCCGTGTCCGGCCGGCGCCGGCCTTGTTCGGCGCATGAATAAACCGGCCGAAGTTCCTGCAGCATGGCCCAGGCCGTCCTTTCCCGCTTCCTTTCGGCGCGAGTTGCCATGACCCAGAACATTCATTCCGACAAGATCCTCATTCTCGATTTCGGTTCGCAGTACACCCAACTCATCGCTCGTCGGGTGAGAGAGGTCGGGGTCTACAGCGAAATCCATCCCTGGGACATGGACGAACAGGCACTGCGTGATTTCGCGCCCGCCGGCATCATACTGTCCGGCGGTCCCGAGTCGACCATCGGCGACGACGCTCCCATCGCTCCGCAACTGGTGTTCGAACTTGGCGTTCCGGTTCTTGGGATCTGCTACGGGATGCAGACCATGGCGGCACAGCTCGGCGGCGAGGTCGAAACCAGCGACCACCGCGAATTCGGCTACGCTCAGGTGCGCGCCCGCGGCCATACCGAACTGCTGCGCGACATCGAGGATCACACCAGCCCGGAAGGCTACGGCCTGCTCGACGTCTGGATGTCGCACGGCGATCGTGTGCGGACCATGCCGCCCGGCTTCAAGCTCATGGCCAGCACCGAGAGCGCGCCGCTTGCCGGCATGGCCGACGAGGAACGGCGCTTTTACGGCGTGCAGTTCCACCCCGAGGTGACGCATACCCGTCAAGGTACGCGCATCCTGGGTCGTTTCGTGCTCGATCTGTGCGGCTGCCAGGCGCTGTGGAACGCCGGCAATATCATCGAGGACAACATCGCCCGCGTTCGCGAACAGGTCGGCAACGACCATGTTCTGCTGGGCCTGTCCGGCGGGGTGGATTCGTCCGTGGTCGGCGCGCTGCTGCATCAGGCGATCGGCGACCAACTCACCTGCGTGTTCGTCGACCACGGCCTGCTGCGCCTAGGGGAGGGCGATCAGGTCATGCAGACCTTTGCCCAACACATGGGTGTGCGGGTGATCCGCGTCGATGCCGAGGAACGCTTCCTCGAGGCGTTGAAGGGCGTCGAGGATCCGGAAGCCAAGCGCAAGATCATCGGCCGCCTGTTCATCGAGGTGTTCGACGAAGAGGCCGCCAAGCTCAGCGGCGTGCGCTGGCTGGCGCAGGGCACGATCTATCCCGACGTGATCGAGTCGGCCGGCAGCAAGACCGGCAAGGCGCACGTGATCAAGTCGCATCACAACGTTGGCGGCCTGCCCGAGGACATGAAGCTCGGCCTGGTCGAGCCGCTGCGCGAGCTGTTCAAGGACGAGGTTCGCAAGATCGGCCTCGAGCTCGGTCTGCCGTACGAAATGGTCTACCGCCATCCGTTCCCGGGGCCGGGGCTGGGCGTGCGCATCCTGGGCGAGGTGAAAAAGCATTACGCCGAACTGCTGCGTCGTGCCGACGCGATCTTCATCGAGGAACTGCGTCGCCACGAACTGTACGACAAGGTTTCGCAGGCTTTTGCCGTGTTCCTGCCGGTCAAGGCGGTAGGCGTCATGGGCGACGGCCGCAAGTACGATTACGTGGTCGCGCTGCGTGCCGTGGAGACCATCGACTTCATGACCGCGCGCTGGGCGCATCTGCCCTATGAGTTCCTCGATCTGGTCTCGCGGCGCATCGTCAACGAGATCGACGGGATTACCCGGGTGGTCTACGACGTCACCGGCAAGCCGCCGGGTACGATCGAGTGGGAGTGATGCGACTGTCACCGGAATTACCAGCACGGTGCTTGACGTTGGCCACCCCTCCAGCTGTCGCGCCAAGCTGAACTTCAGGCCCGAGCCCCAGCTGCTACGCTCCTTCACGATCCTGATCAGGAGCGGTAAACGCCACAGACGGACGGCATGACCGGGGTTTCCATAACGGGACTGTCGGCAGGGAGCGAGCTTGGCCATCGTTACGACCGTACTGCAGGGACTGCCCGTCGCATATGCCGCAATCGGCGTCGGTTCCCGCCTGGCCGATGGCGTCAACAATCGTGTGTTGCCGCCGTTGCGCCGCCGCCGGTATGGCAGCTGGCGGGCCGGTGAGGGATTCGAGACTACGGTAGAGCTCTTTCGTCGCATTCAAGCGCCGCGCGCGGCTATCGCCGCAGCGCTTGTGAGTCCCGCAAGCTGTCGCTTCTGTTGTGTCGGAGCCCATCATGGCGTTGCGATTGATGCGGGCAGTCGGTTCGAGATCGGATCGCTCACCAAGACCTTCACCGCCGCTCTGCTGCGCGAGATGTCGCATCGTGGCGAAGTCGCGCTGGATACGCCGGTGAGCGACATGCTCCCGTCCCGCCTGCGACCTTCGAGCGAGTTGCCCCGATCGCTGCGCCTTGGCGACCTCGCCTGTCATGCGGGCGGTCTGCCACGTCTGCCGATGACGCCACGCATGCTGTTGGGAATACTGCTGCGGCCCTGTAACCCGTATGCCTGGCTCCGGCCGGATACCGCGTTGCGCTGGCTGCGGCATCGCCGCCTGCATGACGTGGGGCTCCGCTATGCCTATTCCAACCTCGGTGTCGGATTGCTCGGAGCTGTGCTCGCGCACCGTCTTGGGACCGATTTGGAGACCGCCCTGCGCCAACGTCTGCTGAACCCCTTGATGTTGCATTCGACGGGGTTCAGATCCGCCGGGCGGACCGTTGTCCGGCCGCATACCGCTGCAGGTCTGCCCATGCCAGCATGGGATATGCCAGATTTGGCCGGCGCTGGCGGCTTGAGAGCGTCGCTGGCCGATGTCGCGCGGTGGGTGCAGGCGCATTTGCGCCCGCAACTGCCGCTGCATTCCGATGTCATCGAGCCGCGCGTGAGAATCGACGAGCGCGGAAGCGTCGGACTCGGTTGGCACCTACTGCATCATGTGCAGGGCGACATCGCCTGGCATAACGGCGCCACCGGCGGTTCGCGCAGTTTCGCCGCTTTCGATCGCAATCGCGGCCAGGGCGTGGTGCTGCTGTCCAATTACTCGGTTCCCCTGGACTCACTTGGTTTGAAGCTCCTGGGCCTGATGCCGCCGTTCTGACATTCAAATCGCCCGCCTGCTTGCTCTGTGCGACACACGGTAGCCGGACAGCATCTATAGTTATCGTGATCGCTTTCGCCGCGCATGCCTGGCGGTTGTAAATCGCCATAGGCCATGGGGCAGGTCAGTCCTGTTTCCTTCGAATTTGCCGAAGCGATGTCTTCCGAGTCAGCCATCACTTCTCGTACACGTCGTTGCAAACACCATATCGTGTGTTGTTTGAGCGTTCGCACCTTGTGCGCGGCTGATTCGGTAATACGGTTTGCAGTCACGCGAGGAGGTTTACAGCCATGGAATATCGTCATCTGGGTGCTTCGGGATTCAAGGTTCCCGTCCTGAGCTTCGGCACGGGAACCTTCGGCGGCAAGGGCGAGTTCTTCGGAGCCTGGGGTAATACCGATGTCACCGAGGCCCGGCGCCTGATCGACGTCTGCCTTGACGCGGGCTTAACGATGTTCGACAGCGCCGATGTCTACTCCAGCGGTGCCGCAGAATCGGTGCTCGGCGAGGCGATCAAGGGGCGTCGCGATCGAGTGCTCATCTCCACCAAGGCCACTTTCCGGTTCGACGACGATCCCAACAGCGTCGGTTCGTCGCGGTTTCATCTGATCCGCGCCTGCGAGGCTGCGCTCAAGCGTCTCGGCACCGACTACATCGATCTGTTCCAACTGCACGGATTTGATGCCATGACGCCGGTGGAGGAGACGCTCTCCGCGCTGGATGATCTGGTGCGGGCCGGCAAGATACGCTACGTCGGCGCCTCCAATTTCTCCGGCTGGCATCTCATGAAGTCGCTGGCGGCAGCCGACCGCTACGGCTACCCGCGGTACGTGGCGCATCAGGCTTACTATTCGCTGGTCGGGCGCGACTACGAGTGGGAATTGATGCCGTTGGGACTGGATCAGGGCGTTGGCGCCGTCGTATGGAGCCCGCTGGGGTGGGGGAGGCTGACCGGCAAGATCCGCCGGGGTACGCCGCTGCCGGCGACCAGTCGCCTGCACAAGACGGCCGAAGAGGGGCCGCCGGTTCCGGAAGAGCTGTTGTTCAGGGTCGTCGATGCGCTCGACGAAGTCGCCGCCGAAACCGGCAAGAGCGTACCGCAGGTCGCGCTGAATTGGTTGCTGCAGCGCCCGACCGTGTCCACCGTGGTGATTGGAGCCCGCAACGAGGAACAGCTGAAGCAGAACCTTGGAGCGGTCGGCTGGAACCTCGCACCGGAGCAGGTCGCGAAGCTCGATGCCGCAAGCGAGGTCACGCGGGCTTACCCCTATTGGCATCAAACCGGCTTCACCGAACGAAATCCGCTTCCGGTGTGAGGGGGCACCGGGCGCCCGGAGTCTCACCAACCTTGCAAACGGGGGAATGCGGAGAGGATTCGGGTCGCCTCATGCTCTATGATTCGCGTTTTCCCATTGCCCTGCCCAAACCTGCGTGGTTTGTCGGGATTTCGCGTAAGCGGCGTGCAAGGTCATTATTGGAGGCCACGCCACGCGCCATTGGCGACGCGCATCGAGTACACGGTCGTGCCTATGAAAACTACGACGCCTCTTCTTCGTGATGCCGGATGCGAAGACGATGAACGCTGGATCCGCCATGCGCTGTCGCTGGCCGAGGAGGCCGAGGCTGAGGGCGAGGTGCCGGTCGGGGCGCTGGTGGTGCGCGACGGCGAGGTGTTGGGCGAGGGTTGGAACCGTCCCGTCGTGGCGCATGACCCGACCGCGCATGCCGAGGTAAACGCCTTGCGTGCCGCGGCGCAGGCGGTCGGCAACTATCGTCTCACCGGAGCGACTCTCTACGTTACCCTGGAGCCTTGCCCCATGTGCGCGGGAGCGATCCAGCACGCACGCATCGAGCGAGTGGTCTTCGGCGCCTACGATCCGCGTGCCGGTGCGGCCGGCAGTCGTTTCGCTGTGCTGCAGTCGCCGCACGCCCTGCGCCACGTGGAGGTTCGCGGCGGGGTGCTCGGCGACGAATGCGGCGTGCGCCTGAAGGCGTTTTTCCGCAAGCGCCGAGGGTAGGGGGCGGCCGCAACTGCCGCAGGCGTGACTACAGGCTGGGCGGCATGGCCTGCAGCGAACTGGGTAGGGGCTGGTTCAGCGCCTGGCCGTTCTTGTGATTGCCCAGCCACATGAGAATATCGAAGTAGCTGCGGATGTTCTGCACGTAACGTACAGCCTCCCGGCCACGGGCATAACCGTTGGCGGTCTGGCTGTACCACTTGCGTTGGGTGAGCAGCGGCAGCACGTCCTTAACATCGGTCCAGCTGTTGGGGTTCTTTCCTAGGCGTTTAGCGATATCGCGCGCGTCCAGGATATGACCTATGCCGACGTTGTAGGCGGCAAGCGCGAACCAGGTGCGGTCGGGCTCCTTGATCGAGGCAGGAATCCAACCGCGCAGCTTGACCAGGTAGGCCGCGCCACCCAACACGCTTTGCTCAGGATTCAGGCGGTTCGCGATGCCGATGTGTTTGGCGGTGTCGAGCGTCAGCATCATCAAGCCGCGCACGCCGGTCGGCGAGACGGCATTCGGGTTCCAGTGCGATTCCTGATAGCTTTGCGCCGCGATCAGGCGCCAGTTGAGACCGTACTTTTTGGCGGCGGCCTTGAAGATGGGTTCCACCGCCGGCAGGCGTTCCTTCACATGCTGCATGAAGGTGAACGTGCCGACGTAGTCGAAGCCGCGTGCATGGCCGTAATAGCGTTCGATGATGCGGTGTAGCGTGCCGTCTTTCTTGATTTTGGCGAAGAAACGCCGGGTGGCGTCATACAGGCTCTTGTCAGGCCCATTGTGCAGGGCCCAGGCGAGTTCCTGCGGCTTGCCGAGATTGAACGCGACTCCCAGCCGTGGGTAGAAGCGCCGGTTGAGCAGGAAGTCATTGGAGTCGTCGATGGTATAGTCGATTTTGCCTTCGGCCACACGGTAGAGCAGCTCCTCGGCGCTGGTGTCCTGGGCCGTTTCCCATTTGAGGTCGGGATATTTCTTGCGCAGGTCTTGCAGTCGCGAAGAGAAGCTGCTGTCGGCAAGTACGACGAGTTGTTTGCCGATCAAGTCCTTGACGTTGAGCGGGCGTGACTGGCCGGCGCGGTAGATGACCTGCTGCGTGATTTGTTGGTAAGTGGGGCCGAAACGCACGACCTGTTCGCGGGCCGGCGTCTTGGTGATCCCGGCTGCGGCCATGTCGACCCGGCCGTATTCGACCTGGGCTAGTACGTCGGCCCAGTTGTTGGGGAATACCCATTTGACCTTGACGCCGAGATACTTGGCAAAGGCCACCACCAAATCGTGTTCGAAACCGGTCGGACCGTCCGGCCCCTCGTAATAGGTGGTCGGGCCGTTGCGAGTAACGACGACCAGTGTTCCTGACGCCTGTATGCGTGCAAGCGTGTCCGTCGGGTTGCGCGAGAATACGAAGTACAGCGTACCCGCCATGATCAACGCGAAGATCGAAACCTCGATCCTGCGGATCAGCCGCCGGCGCATAAGGTGGGAGTTGCGTCTCCTAGCGGCGGGCGTCATCGGTCGCTCGTTCTTAGAGTTGTCATGAAGCGTATCTTAACCCTTTCTTCTTGGGGTGCCTGCTTGGTACACTACGCGCCCTCCGGAGAGGTACCGAAGCGGCCACAACGGCACCGACTCGAAATCGGTTGGGGGCTTTACCGCCCCACGTGGGTTCGAATCCCACCCTCTCCGCCATATCTTCCTGCGAAATACGCTTTCGCGCTCGCCTCGCCTGATAAGTACTCCATCGGGTGGGCGAGAATCCACGTTGGTTCGACCGATTCGTCGGGAACGAATCGGAACGCCGCGTTAGCGGCGGCCCCGCAGGGACGAGGCGCAGGACGCGCCGAGTAATCCCACCCTCTCCGCCATATCTTCCTGCGAAATACGCTTTCGCGCTCGCCGCGCCTGATAAGTACTCCATCGGGTGGGTGAGAATCCACGTGGGTTCGACCGATTCGTCGGGAACGAATCGGAACGCCGCGTTAGCGGCGGCCCCGCAGGGGCGAGGCGCAGGACGCGCCGAGTAATCCCACCCTCTCCGCCATACTCTCGCGCCGTGCGTAGACCCACTTCGACGTAGTCTGACAAGAACTCTGTGCGGTGCGCAGCAGCAATGCTGCATTCTGCTGATTCGTCCGGTTCAGACCAGCTCGGCAACTCAGGAACGGTCCTTCGCAGGGTAGGCGTATGGCGTACCGCGAAGTCCTCCGTGGTTCTAATCGCTGTGTGCCATCGCGTTCTGTCCGGATTGCCTTGCGGCGCTTGAAGAGTCTCCTGCCAAACGGTAGCGCTCTCGCGCAGTTTCGATCGGTTCGCGGGACTGTTAAGAAATTCCTTGCCCGTATAGTATTTGTATAAGAAAATCACGATTAGTTATACATTTTTATGTATGATTTGAAGGGTAAGCGCGATCCCATGCGCTATATGGTTCGAAGTCGCTTTTGTGAGGTCAAGGCATGAGTCTCACCGCGGGATGCTGCGCAGCCGATGGTGGAATCTGTATCAAAGATCATGTTGCGGATTCTTAAAGACAAAAAACGATCTGGGCACAACTTGGACGCTGTTGCCGACGCTACGGGATATCAGGGTCAGCAAGGCGTCATCACGGGGCATGGCAATAGGGGCGCAGTAACCAACACCCAAAATGGGTCCATGCGAGCAAAGAGTTGGCTAACCGGGTGAATAGGGTATTGCCGCCTGAAGAGGAACTTCTCAGTGGGGCGCACAGGGGGCTAAAGAGTTGTCCCACCAGTCGGCTGTCGATCATCGGTCACGGGTTTCCCCTTGGCCATGCATGTACTGGGCTGCGCGATAGATCAGAGGGGGCGATTGCCACCTGAAGATGGGCCCCTCAATAGGGCGGCGTATAACCAAAAAGTGAGCGAAGGAGCATTTGAAGTGGCAATGTTTGGCTTGATAAAGGAAAAGAGCAAGGGGGGCAAATACCCGGTAGACGACCGGATGTTCATGCAGATGGTGGATAACTCGGACAACTTGATTCATGCTGGCCGATATGTCGCACGAGAACGTAATTTTCTGCATGAACAAGACGGCGAAGAAGAAGACGTTTTCGGCGCTCAGGGACAAGCTGAATGAGAATTTTAACGGCAAGGCGGATGTCGTCGAGGCGATGAACAGCACCATCCACAAGTTCCAGCAGAAGGACCGCCAGAAAGGATCGGCGCAATATTGTCCGGATTGGGTGCCGAGCGCAACGCAGTACACAGTGCTGATATCCCGATCGGCGACGTCGTGTTCCGGACCAAGGCGTACCCGATATGGGGACTCGGAGGACCCCAGTCGGGTGGTGTGCTACACTGGCCTCCTGGGCAGATATCACTGCGGACAGGAGGTTGGAGGCAGAGCAGGAGCTAGCCCTGGACAAGCGCCGTCGTCTCGAGAAGCAGGTTGGCGAGATCGCTGACGCGATTCAGCAGATGACATCAGCCATCCGGGAAGTCGCCCGTGGAGCCTGCGGAGCCGCCAAGAGCGCGTCCGGGGTCTCGACCAGCGCAAAGGAAGGGTCCGAGAAGGTCGTCGACGTGGCCAAGGGGCTTGAAACCGTTGCGCGTAGCGTGCGGGAAACCGCCGAGGTTCTGGGGCGTCTCGGGTCCCAGTCGCAGCAGATCGGGCAGATCACCGAAACGATATCCAGTATTGCGGACCAGACCAATCTACTGGCTCTTAACGCTGCCATAGAGGCCGCACGGGCAGGTGATCATGGACACGGTTTCGCGGTCGTCGCGGAGGAGGTGCGGAGCCTCGCACAGAGATCCCAGCAGGCGACCGAGGAGATCAACGCCATGGTGAATTCCATCGCGAGGGATGCGCAGGAGGCTGTGGGCGCGATGGAGGGTACGCAGACGCAAGTGGTCGATGCGGAGGCAATGTCGAAAACGGCGACTAAGGCGCTCGAACTGATCGTCAGGGATATCGCGTCGGTCGACGGGATGATCACGCAGATCGCCGCGGCGGGGGAGGAGCAGTCTGTCATCGCAGAACAGGTCTCCCGCCAGCTCGAGGATATCAAGTCTGCGTAAGCGGTTGGGATGAACCCGACGGTTTCTGGCCGAGCCACCTCCCGGGCGGCAGGTTTGGAATCCGGGCATTTAGACTATCCCAACTTGGAGCGTCGTTCCGTGACAGCAAGCAGTTCCGATTTGATTTCGGTCGATCTGGATATCCCCAACCTCGCCAGTTATGCGTACGCATACAGCGCGAAGGTTGAAGGATTGTTCGAGCGAGTCTCTGCCCACGCGGACCAGGTCACCCTCGAGTTCGTCAATCAGTTCTACAGCGACTTAAGCAATAGAGCCTCGACTGCGGCGATTCTGGAGCGATTGCGGTCATCAGAATTTGCCCATTTGCGACGCAAGCAGGCCGAGCATCTACGACTGTTGATTTCACCCGGCCTCGAACTGCTTCGACATTACAGGAAGGCACAGCGCGTCGGACGCGTCCATGCAATGGTCGGAGTTGGTCTGCCGGAACTGATGGAGGCCTACCATCACTACCAAGTTGAACTCAGACGAATGCTTGGCGCAAATTCCGCGCACGGACTTGACTGGCATGAGCAGGAAAAACTCTTACAGGCGCTGCAGTTGCGGCTGATGCTCGATATGGAGGCGCAGGTTACGGCGCACGCGGCAGTCGATTCCGCGTTGGCGGGGTTCCTGCTGGACTTCGATGGATGCGCACGCAATGCTGAGACGCTACCCGACCTGCTGCATGAGGCGATGCAGCGACTTATCTCGGTGGACGGCATTGCTGCCAGCCTGTTTCTGCGGGCTGACAGGCAGGGCTTGCTGCAGGTAGAGGTAAATGGACGGGAACCTGGGCAGCCGTTACGTCGAAAGCATATTCGCGCATGAGGTTCCGTTGCTGGATATGCGTATCGACCAGACCAGTGGCAAGGGCCCGACTGGGCTGGCATGGCGAACCGGCAAAATCCAGATCAACGATTCCTTCGAGTCGGACCCGGCCCTGCAGCCGTGGAGGAAGTCAGCCAGCGAACTGGGCTTTCGCAGCAGCGTCGCGGTGCCTCTTGTCGATGAATCCAGGCAGACGTTCGCCCTGCTGTGCCTGTACGGAAAGTAGCCGGGGTTCTTTAGCACGAATACGCGCCTGAACTTCCTCAATCAGTTGCAGCAGCTACTGGGCCACGCGATCATCCGCCAGCAAGCGGGAACAGTTCTCCCGGAACGTACACGGCGGGAATACCGGCGGCGCCTCGAAGAGGGCGGAGTGCGGTTGTTTTACCAGCCCATTGTCGACCTGCGCAGCGGTGAGCTTCATCACGTCGAGGCGTTGGCGAGGATGTTGGTTGTGGACAGTTCGATTATTGCCCCGGGAGATTTCTGCGGGCTTTCGGTCAGGCGGACTTTCTCAAGCTGTTCGAGATGGGACTTACCCAGGCCGCTCAGGATCTGAGGAGATGGCGTGAGACTACCGGCCTCGACGTGTCTGTAAGCATTAATCTGCCAACCGACGGATTGTCGAACCGGGATTACCGAGACGCGCTTTTCGATCTGATTGAAGCAGGGGGGTTGGCTGCTTCACAGGTCAGACTGGAATTGCTGGAAACTAATGATCCAGTCGATCATGAAACCCGCGACGCTCTGCTGGACGAGTTCCCTAGGGCCGGCATTGCATTGGTTCAGGATGACCTGGGATCCGGCCACAGTTCCCTGCTGCGCATGGACCGGATCGGCTTTGACGAGGTCAAGATCGACCAGGGACTCGTCAGGAGTGCGCTGAGCAAGCCGCAGCGGGCACTGGAATTCATCTACCACCTTACACGCTTGGCGCATGGGTTTGGGGTGTGCGTCACCGTGGAAGGACTGGAGAACGAGGGCCTGATCGAGGCCGCTGCCATTCTGGGGGCTGATTTCGGCCAAGGCTACGCGATTGCCCCCCCGATGCCGGCCGCCGAGTTGCTTTCGTGGGCTGCGCAGCAACGCTGCAGCGTCGATACCTCCAATCCCCGAACGGCGTTGGGTGCACTTGCCGGGTACCTGCTCTGGGACCAGCAACTGGCGAGCTACGAAGGACGTCCTGAGCTGATCGAGGACCTGGTTACAAGCCCTTCTCCGGTTCAGCGATATCTCGTTGCCAAAGGTTTGCAGGGCGGGCCGGTCGGCGCCCTGCTTCAAAGCAATCGTGCATGCGCGATCCAGGGGCGACGCAGCGCAATGTACAGGCACACGAGGATCGAACTGATCAGGCAACTCAGTTCGAGATGGGAGGAGGAACGCGGAATACCGTGATAGGCGGTGCTGTGGGCATCGGGGCGGGAAGCCTGAGTGTGCGAGAGGTTCTGTATGTCGGATAACGATAATTGCCAATGAGGTTGTTAGAGCGTTTTTCGGATCTTCGATAAGACCTTTTTCAAAATTCTGCAGATGCCTTTCGATGCCTTGCCGATGCCGATGTTTCTGAAACATCCGCAGCACATACATCGTATTGGTCAACGACACGATGTACGAGCTGACCGGGAACGGTCCGTTATCAGTCTCTTAATCGTCTGGATCTGCGTTCGTCGCTGCCTGGAATGCGTCGCTGAAGTGCATCGACGAGTGAAAGAGCGGCTTGGAAACACTGGTGGATATCGTCATTTCGGCACGCTATTTCGGCATCGCGCTTACCGAGGTGCGCCCGTCATACCATTTGGGACATCTCGATTCGCAGCGTATAGACGACAAGGCGACCTTCTATCTGGCGGTCAGTGCCGCAATGCCTCCCGCCGAACTGGTCGCCGCGGTGCCGGTGCGTTTCAAGGTCGGTGCGCCCGACGATGTGGAAAAGGCCGTGCTGTCCGCATTGGCTGGGGTCAAGCTCAGTCACGCGCCGCAGGTGCCGGCGGCGATACCGGTGCGTACCGGCAGCACCTATTTCGCCATCGAGGCTCGCGGCCCGCTTTACGAACGCATGCTGAAATCGCAATCGATCATGATCTATGTGCCTACGGGCATTCCCGAACTCAAGCTTGAATTGATGGCAGTGACGTCATGATGGAAACAGCCGCTATAGCCGCCCCGAGCGGACCTCGTACGATCCCGCGGAGGAGTTTCAGCGCAGCCTGCTCGATCTCATGTCGGACGGCTTCTACATGCTCCTGCTGATCAGGCGCGGGCAGGTGCCTCAGGCAAAGCAGCCGTTCGTCGACGAGGTGCACAAGTTTCTCGTCAACATGGAGCGGGCCGCCAGTCGGCAAGGGATCGCCGGCGAGGATGTGCACGCCGCCAAGTACACCTACTGCGCGCTGGTGGACGAGGTCATCCTCGGTTCTGCCTGCGGTTTCCGCGAAGAGTGGGCATGCGAGCCACTGCAGCTCGCTTTGTTCGGTGATCATCTCGCAGGCGAGAACTTTTTTCTGCGCCTGGAACAGTTGCGTGCGCAGGGCGCGGTGCGCCTGCAATCCCTGGAGGTGTGCTACTTCTGCCTGTTGCTTGGGTTCGAGGGACAATACCGTCTCGAGGGCACGGAGAAATTGGGTTATCTGACCGCGCGTTTGGGCGATGAAATCGTGTATCTAAAAGGCAAGCGTAGTGGTTTTGCTCCACACTGGTCGCCGCCGGACAAAGTGGCTCACGTTCTGCGCCGAACGGTTCCACTATGGGCGGCGGCCGGGGTGTTGGCGGTGGTTGGCTTTTTGAGCTACTCCGCCATGCTCGTAAGCTTGCACAGCGATATCACTGACCGTCTGGGTTCTTATCACGATGTCGTACAACTTCCGGCACACGCTGCCAGTCTTACAATCACGCTACCCTGATTGGGATTGGGTTGGTCTCTATGAGGGGCGTTTCTTGCGATACAAAATATGTTGTGCGATATCCAAAGCGCTGCAAAACGATGCGAGAGAACGCTAACTAGATAGTTGTTTGGGAGTGGGAATGGTGCCCCGGGAGGGATTCGAACCCCCGACCTGCCCCTTAGGAGGGGGCCGCGCTATCCAACTGTGCCACCGGGGCGAGTGCGGGCGAATTGTAGCAGAAAGCGGAGCGCTGGTGCCTGAGCGATGAAGCGGACCTATGCTAGTATCCGGCAGTCGACAAATGCATGGAATAGCAGCCGGTGGAGATGATGAGAAAGAGCGGAATTTTGCTTATGGGGGTGTTGTTCACGGGGCCGGCTCTGGCTGCCGACACGGGAGCACCGGCCGCGAGCACGACAGTTGCACAACCTCAGTCCGTGGCCGTGCCCAGCGGCGGTGTCCGCTACGTCACGGACCAGTTCAAGATCACAATGCGCCAAGGCGCCGGGCTGCGCTACCAAATCGTGCGCATGTTGAGTACCGGCGATCGGCTGCAAGTCATTCAGCAGGACGCCCAGTCGGGTTATACCGAGGTGAGTACCCAGGACGGTGCTCAGGGCTGGGTGTTGACGCGCTATCTGATGGACCACCCCACCGCCCGTGCGCAGTTGGCCCAGGCCAGGCAGTCGCTGGATCAGACCAATACCAAACTGAAGTCGATAGCCGATACGCTGTCGCAGACTCAGGATGCGCTGAAGGCGAAGACACAGGCCGAGGCCGATCTGCAGGGGCGTTACGATGCGCTGCAGAAGCAGTACACGACGCTGCGCGAAACCGCCAAGAATGCGGTGGCTGTAGCTGACGAAAACCACACCCTGAAGCAGCGTACGGCGCTTTTGAGCAAGCAGCTTTCGGCGGTAACCAGCGAGAACGATACGCTGAAGAATACCGGCTTGCTGCGTTGGTTCATGGCCGGCGGCGGGGTGTTGCTGGTGGGTCTGATTCTCGGCTTGTTGATGCCGCATCTGGCACGGCGCCGACGCGACAACTGGTTCAGTTGAGCCGCAAGCCTGTTTTCCTGAGCCTATCGGCAGGAGGCTGTTCCGCCTCTGCCGTTCAATTCTTAGCCCTGGCTTAGCCGCCCCGCCGTCCGACGGGGCGGTTTCTCTCCCGAATCAGTCCTTCTGTCCGGCCAGCAGCATCCAGGTCGGGACAACCGTGTCGGGATTGAGCGAAATGCTCTCGATCTGCTGATCCATCAACCACTGCGCCAGGTCGGGGTGATCGGACGGTCCCTGGCCGCAGATGCCGACGTACTTGCCGGCCTTGCGGCAGGCCTCGATGGCCATGCCCAGCAGCTGCCGTACGGCGGCGTTGCGCTCGTCGAACAGGTGTGCGATGAGGCCGGAGTCGCGGTCCAGACCCAGGGTCAGCTGCGTCATGTCGTTGGAGCCGATGGAGAAGCCGTCGAAATACTCCAGGAATTCGTCAGCCAACAAGGCATTGCTGGGCAGTTCGCACATCATGATCAGCTTGAGCCCGTGCTTGCCGCGTTCGAGCCCGTTTTCGGCGAGCAGCTCGCTGACCTTGCGAGCCTCGTCGACGGTGCGCACGAACGGGATCATGATCTGCACGTTCTCCAGCCCCATGGTCTCGCGTACGTAGCGCACCGCACGGCATTCGAGTTCGAAGCAGGGCCGGAAGTCTTCGGAGACGTAGCGCGAGGCGCCGCGGAAGCCGAGCATCGGATTTTCTTCGTCAGGCTCGTATCGATTGCCGCCGAGCAGATTGGCGTACTCGTTGGACTTGAAGTCCGACAGGCGCACGATGACCGGTGCGGGCGCGAAGGCGGCGCCGATGGTCGCGATGCCTTCGGCCAGACGCTTGACGTAGTACTCGACGGGATCGCCGTAGGCGCCGATGCGGCTGCGGATCTCCGCCTGCAGGTCGGCCGGCTGGGCGTCGAATTCGAGCAACGCTCTGGGATGGATGCCGATCATGCGGTTGATGATGAACTCGAGTCGTGCGAGGCCGACGCCGTGGTTGGGGATGCCGGCGAAGGCGAAGGCACGGTCGGGATTGCCGACGTTCATCATGACCTTGACCGGGATTTCCGGCATGGCTTCGAGGGCGAATTCCTCGATCGCGAAATCGAGTTTGCCGGCATAGACGTAGCCGGTGTCGCCCTCGGCGCAGGACACGGTGGCCTCGATGCCGTTGGCCAGATCCTGAGTGGCGGTGCCGGTGCCGACTACGGCCGGGATGCCGAGCTCGCGGGCGATGATGGCCGCGTGGCAGGTACGGCCGCCGCGGTCGGTGACCACGGCGGAGACGCGCTTCATGACCGGTTCCCAATCGGGGTCGGTCATGCCGGTGACCAGGACGTCGCCATCGCGCACCTGGTCCATCTCGCTCAGGTCATGGATGACGCGCACGGTGCCGGCACCGATGCGGTCGCCGACGGCGCGGCCTTCGGCCAGGATCTTGCGGTTGCCGTCGTCTTTGAAGCTGTAGCGCACGATGGACTGCGCGCCGTGGGCGTGAATCGTTTCGGGACGGGCCTGCAGGATGTAAAGCTTGCCGTCGTGGCCGTCTTTGCCCCATTCGATGTCCATCGGGCGTCCATAGTGCTGCTCGATGACCAGCGCCTGGCGCGCCAGCGACTCGACGTCGGCGTCGTCGATGCAGAATACACCGCGCACGGCCGGGTCGGTGTCTACGGTCTTGACCGTCGCATGGTGATCGGCATCGGCGTAGATGATCTTGGATGCCTTGCCGCCGAGCGTGCGGCGCAGTACGGCTGGACGCTCGGCGCGCAGCGAAGGTTTGTAGACGTAGAATTCGTCAGGGTTCACCGAACCCTGTACGACAGCCTCACCAAGGCCGTAGGAGGCGGTGACGAAGACGACGTCGCGGAAACCGGATTCGGTATCGATGGTGAACATCACGCCGCTGGAGCCAATATCGGAACGCACCATGCGTTGAATGCCGGCACTCAGCGCCACGTCATTGTGGTCGAAGCCCTTGTGCACGCGGTAGGAGATTGCGCGATCGTTGAACAGACTGGCAAACACCTCCTTGATCGCAAGCATGATACCGTCGATGCCGGTGACGTTGAGCAGGGTTTCCTGCTGTCCGGCGAAGGACGCGTCGGGCAGATCTTCGGCGGTGGCCGAGGAGCGCACGGCGAAGGACGGTTCCGGGCCGCTTTCGGCTTCGAGCTGCGCGAACATGTCGCGCACGGCGGTTTCGAAGGCGGCAGGGAATGGCTGCGCCATGACCAGTTCGCGGATCTGGCGCCCGGTGGCGACCAGCGCGTTGACGTCGTCGACGTCGAGCGGAGCGAGCAGCTCGCGGATGCGCGTGTCGAGCCCTTCATGGGCGAGGAATTCGCGGTAGGCGTCGGCGGTGGTCGCGAAGCCGTTGGGAACGCTTACGCCAAGTTCGCTCAAGTGGCTGATCATTTCGCCCAGCGAGGCATTCTTGCCGCCTACCTGGCCGACGTCGTTCATCCCCACCTGGTTGAACCAGAGGACGTATTGAGTACCCATTATCATCTCCTAGTAAATAAAACAGGCCCAAGCACCATTCATTGAAGTCTAGAGGCGTTTACCCTATGCAACAGACGCGCGGTGTCTTCTTTCTTTCGGATCGAACCGGCATTACCGCCGAGACTCTCGGAAACATGCTGCTGACCCAGTTCGAAGGGGTGCAATTCGAACGTTTTACGCTGCCCTTTATCAACTCGCGCGAAAAAGCCGCCGCCGCCGTGGCGCGCATCAACGCGTACGCGCGCACCAACGGCCACGCGAAGCCGCTGGTTTTCAGCACGGCGGTGGACGACGACGTGCGCGTGCTGCTGCAGGCGGTCGACGCAGTGTTCATCGATTTCTTCGATGCCTTTATCGCGCGCCTCGAAGAGACGCTGGGCACCCGGGCATCCCACTCCATGGGTCTCGCTCACGGTATCAATCCTGGTACGTACTATCGCCGCATCGAGGCGGTCAACTATGCGTTGGCACATGACGATGGCGTGTCAACGCGCAATTATGCCAATGCGGGCGTTATTTTGCTGGCCCCATCGCGTTGCGGTAAGACGCCGACCTGTCTTTACCTCGGCCTGCAGCACGGTATCTACGCGGCAAACATGCCCCTGACGGAGGAGAACCTGGAGACGGAACGCCTGCCGGAGGAGCTGCTGGCCCACAAAAACAAGCTGTACGGTCTGACTATAGACCCTCAACGGCTTTCCGAGATACGCAGCGAGCGCCTGCCGAACAGTCGCTACGCTTCGGTGGAGCAGTGCCGCCATGAATTGCATCTGGCTGACCGGATGTTCCGCCGGCTCGGTATCAAGGCGTTGAACACCACGCGCATGTCGGTCGAGGAGATTGCCACGGTGATCCTGCAGGAGATGGATCTCAAGTCACTGGCGCATTAGCGTGACGGCGTGTCAGTGCAGTCGCCCGGCGGCGAGCAGGTGGCGCCGCCAGTAGGGATTTTCCAGCGAAGCGCGGCGAACCTTGCCGCCGCTACTTGGCGCGTGCACGAACTGATTGTTGCCGATGTAGATGGCATCGTGCGTCGGGCGTGCGCGGCTGAAGCGGAAGAACAGCACGTCGCCGGGGCGCAGCGCCTCGAGCGCTACGCGATGGGCTGCGCGGTATTGCTGGGCGACGGTGCGGGGCACGTGGTCGAAGCCGGCATGCGCTATGGCGTATTGCACGAGTCCACTGCAGTCGAAGCCCCGAGGCGGTGTGTCGCCGCCGTAATGGTAAGGGCGGCCGATCTGGGCCAGGGCGTTGTTGGCGATGCGTGCGCCGACGTCGTTGGCGGGCGCAGCCGGTCGTTGGGGACTGCCGGCGCAAGCCGCCAGCAGCAGTGCGGCAAAGGCCGCGAACGACAGGCTGCGCAGCCGGTGCATGGCGCTTAGCCGCTGAGCAGCTCGCGGATACGAGGTATCGGCAGCGGCGTGAGGCTGTCCACCGTCAGGGTGGGTTCTTCGGGCGCCAAAGGGTCGGCGCTCTGCTGCTGGTGCCGAACGACTTCGGTGGTCGCTTCCGAGGCGTCGCCGCTGCGTTGTTCGACGCGGGCCTCCAGCGTCGCATCGTCGGCCTCAACCGAAAGGATCAGGAACGGGCAGCCGAGTTCGCGGGCGAGGGCGGCGAAGCGGTCGCGCTGCGTCCGCTTGAGGAAGGTGGCGTCGACGGCGACGTGGTAGCCGGCGCGCAAGGTTTCGCCTGCCAGCTGCAGCAAATGCTCGTAGGTGCGCTCGATGACGGCGGGATCGTAGAGTCCGCTGTCGATCTGCGAGTGCGTGCGGGCCTGCGCATCCAATCCGTGCAGGCGCTTGCGTTCGATGTCGGAGCGAATGCGCACGGCACCGAGATCGTCGACCAGCTGCCCACTGACGGTGGTCTTGCCGGCGCCGGAGAAGCCATGCGTGATCAGTAGCGCCGGGGGAACCGGACTGGCATAGCTTTCGGCCAAGTCGGCGTAGCGCTGGTAGGCGTCGAGAATCTGCGCGCGCTCGCCCTCGGCCAGGCCGGTCTGACCAAGACGGATGCTGGCGACCTTGGCACGCACCATCGCACGGTAGGTCTGATAGAAACGCATCAGCTTCAGCGCCGGGTAGTCGCCGGTCGCCTCGAGCCAGGCGTTGAGAACATGGTGAGCCAGGCGATGTGCACCGCGGCTTTCAAGATCCATGACGAAGAATGCGATCTCGTTGGCGACGTCGATCCAGCGGAAGTCGTCGTTGAATTCGATACCGTCGAAGATGGCGATTTCATCGCCCATCAGCGTCATGTTGCCCAGGTGCATGTCGCCATGGCATTCGCGGATGAAGCCCTGCGCGCGGCGCTGTTCGAGCAGTGGCCGCAGTTCCTCGAATTGCGTTCGGGTCCAGTCTTCCAGGCGATCGAGCTGGGCTGTCTGCGTCGGGTCGATGATCAGCGGACGCAACTGGTCGAAGTTCTGCTGCATGGGAGCGAATACGGCCTCTGGAGAGCCGTACTCGCTGTCGGCCGGAGCGGTCTCCGCTTCGGCATGGAAGCGGGTGATGAGCGGCATCAGGCGGTCGATGAGTTGAGTGTCCAGCTCGCCGCGTTCGAGCAGGCGGTCGAGCTGTCGTTCGGGGTCGAACTGATGCATGCGCAGCACATAGTCGAGCACATCCCCGTCGCCGCCGATGCGCGGCGCCTGCGGCGTGCCGGTGACCGGCAGTACGTCGACATAGAGTTGCGGCGCCAGGCGGCGGTTGAGGCGCAGCTCCTCTTCGCAGAAATGCCGCCGACGCTCGAGAGTGGAGAAGTCTAGGAAACCGAGGTCGAGCGCTTTCTTCAGTTTGTAGGCATAGCCGCCGGTCAGGAAGACGGCGGATATATGCGTTTCTATGACCCGTAGTTCTTCGACGGGGTGAGGGTAGGCGTCCGGCCGGCTCAGGCCGGCCAACAGCAGGGATTGGTCCGGCATGGGCGAACTCTTGATCCTTGTGGTATTGGGTGGCGACAAGGATAATCACATGTCTTTGTCGTGACAAACCGCCGCCAGCCCCTCCGCATGGGAAGACCCGCACGCCCTCAACGCAAGCGCACGCCGCGCAAGTCCGCCAGGGCCAAGAAACGAACCGCCAAGACACGCCGCAGCCGACGTTGGCTGTGGTTGGTGCTGGCCGTATTCGCCATCTCGGCGGTGCTGTACGTCGTTTATCTCAATCACCTCATCGTCAGCCAGTTCGAAGCCAAGCGCTACGCATTGCCGGCCAGGGTCTATTCCAGCCCATTCGAACTCTATGCCGGCGAGCGCCTCGATCGGGCAGATCTGCGGCGAGCACTGGATCTGCTGCATTTCAAGCAAAGCGCGAACGGTGCCCAGGCCCCGGGTAGCTACCAGGTATTCGCCGATGGCTATCTGATACACACGCGGGGGTTCTCCTCGCCCGACGGCGACGAACCTTCGCGCAGCCTGCGGCTGCAGTTCGCCGATGGACGTGTTCATGCGTTGACGAACCAGGCCGGCACTGCGGTGGCGCTGGCGCGGCTCGCGCCGCTGTTGATCGCCAAGATCTATCCGCAGACGCATGAGGATCGCATCCTGGTGCGTATCGGCGAGTTGCCGCCGCTGTTACCCAAGGCGCTGGTTTCGGTGGAGGATCGTCGTTTCTACCAGCATCATGGCGTCGATCCGGTGGCGATCGGCCGCGCGCTGGTGGCAGATTTGCGGGCACGCCGGTTCGTGCAGGGCGGCAGCACGCTGACGCAGCAGTTGGTCAAGAATTTCTACCTCAGCAACCGGCGCAGCCTATGGCGCAAGTTCAACGAAGCGATCATGGCTGTGTTGCTGGAGCTGCATTACGACAAGCGCACGATACTGGAGACCTACCTCAACGAGGTCTATCTGGGGCAGGACGGTAGACGGGCGATCCACGGCGTCGGACTGGCCAGTGAATTCTATTTCGGCCGCCCGGTACAACGCCTGGATACGGCACAGGTCGCCCTGCTGGTCGCGATGGTGCGGGGGCCGACCTATTACGATCCGCGCCGCCATCCGGAGCGTGCGCTTGCACGCCGCAACCTCGTCCTGGACGAAATGGCGAAGGCCGGCGAGATCGATGCCGCCACATTGCGTCGTGCGCAGGCCGAACCGCTCGGCGTGATAGCCAAGCAGCCGTCAAGTGTTACGCCGTTTCCTGATTTTCTCGACCTGGTTCGTGCGCAACTGGCGCGGGATTACCAGCCACAGGACCTGCGTACCGAAGGTTTGCTGATCTACACCACCTTGCGGCCACTGGTGCAACTGGCTGCGCAGCATGCCGTCGATTCCGAATTGCGCGCGCTGGAGGCGCGACAGGGATTGAAACGGGATACGCTCGAGGCTGCGGCGGTGGTGACTTCGGTCGACAACGGCGAGGTCTATGCCGTGGTCGGAGGACGCCGTGCGGACTTCGACGGCTTCAACCGTGCGCTGAACGCACGTCGCTCGATCGGCTCGCTGTTCAAGGCGGCGACCTATCTGACGGCATTGGAACAGCCGGGGCGCTATACGCTGGCGACGCTGCTGGACGACGAGCCGCTGGCGTATAAGTATGGGCAAGACAAGGTCTGGGCGCCGCATAACTACGAGCGCGTGAATCACGGTCAGGTCCCGCTGATGGATGCGTTGGTTCATTCCTACAACGTGTCCAGCGCGCGTCTCGGCCTCGACCTGGGATTGCCGGCAGTCATCAAGACGGCACACGATTTGGGTATCGAACAGCCGATTCCGGAGTACCCGGCATCGCTGCTGGGCGCGGTGCCGGTGCCGCCGATCGAGATCGCGCAGATGTACCAGACGCTGGCGGCCGGCGGTTACCGTGCACCGTTGCGTGCTATCCAGGCCGTGGTCCGGCCGCGTGGCGATTCGCTGCAACGCTATCCGCTGAAGGTGGAGCAGGTGGCGCCTTCGACCGCAGTGTATCTGCTCGACGCGGCTCTGCATGAGGTGACCCGACGCGGCACGGCGAAGTCGCTGCGCACGCTGTTGCCGCAGAATATGGAAGTCGCCGGCAAGACGGGTACGACGAACGACTTGCGTGACAGCTGGTTCGCCGGCTTCGGTGGCCGGGAGGTGGCGGTGGTGTGGGTCGGGCGTGACGACAATAAATCCACCGGACTTACCGGGGCGACCGGCGCATTGCCGATCTGGGCGTCTATCATGCGCGGCATCCATGCCGAATCCCTGCAGATGACCCAGCCCGCGAATGTGAGCTGGCTGACGATCGATCCGAAGACCGGCTTGCGCACACAGGACTACTGTCCCGGTGCGCAGTGGATGGCCTTCGTCAATGGGAGCGAACCCAAGGGAGAATCGCCCTGCCGCGCCAGCCCGGTGCGTCGGGCCATCGAATGGTTCAAGGGATTGCTGCAATGAACAAACGTCTTTTCCAAGCCGCGCCCGCGCTGGCTTTTATCGTGCTCGCCGGTTGTGCCACGGCTCCCGGGCCGAACGGGCCTGCCACACAGACAACGCCCCGGGCGGCGCCCCCTGCAGGTATGCGGACACAGCCTCAGCATGATTCGTACACCATGCCGGCTGCGGCGCTCGCCCTGGCCGAATCGGCCGATCGGGCGGCCAAGACGCAGGACTGGCCACAGGCTTCGCGCCAGCTTGAGCGTGCGCTCAACATCGCTCCGCGCAATCCGTTGCTCTGGCAGCGTCTTGCTGCGGTGCGTTTCAGCCAGGGCGAATATCGTCAGGCGCAGACTTTTGCACTCAAGTCGAACGCCTATGCAGGCGGTGATGTTGCCTTGCAGAAATTGAACTGGCGCATCATAGCGGCCTCGCGGCAAGCACTTGGCGACAGCGCCGGCGCTGCGCAGGCGGAGCGCCGGGCCAAGGCGCTCTGAACGATGATCGAATCGGATTCTGCACTGACGATGAACCGCTTTACGTGCGTGTCTTGGAGCCTGCACGCGTGAACGGGCAGAGCGATCTGCTTACGCGTGTGCGAGAACTCTTCGCACCGGACGGCCCCTTGGTCGACAATCTGCCCGGCTTCGTACCGCGTGTGCAGCAGATGGAGATGTCCGAGGCAGTGGCAGAGGCACTCACTGCCAACGATACGCTGGTGGTGGAGGCGGGCACCGGTGTGGGCAAAACCTTTGCGTACCTGTTGCCGGCGTTGGCGAGCGGCAGCAAGGTGATCGTTTCCACCGGCACCAAGAATCTGCAGGACCAGCTGTTTCGCAAGGACCTGCCCGTGGTGCGACGCGCGCTGCGGCGGGACGTGCGCTGCGCGCTGCTCAAGGGTAGATCCAACTATCTGTGCCGCTACCGGCTGCGCCAGTACGCCGATTTCAGCGCCGGGCGCGAAGTCGAGGATGTCGTGCAGCTGCGCCAAATCGAGACCTGGGCGCGGCGCACGCCGGACGGCGATACGGCGGGGCTGGCGAGCGTGCCGGAAGGTTCGCCGATCTGGCCGAAGGTGACGTCGACGGCGGAGAACTGCCTGGGGCAGGAATGTCCGGATATCGGCGATTGCCACGTGCTGCAGGCACGACGCTCCGCGCAGGAGGCGGACGTGGTGGTCATTAACCACCATTTGTTCTTCGCCGACCTGGCGCTGAAAGAGGAGGGGTTCGGTGAGATTCTGCCCAGCGCGAATGCCTTCGTGCTGGACGAGGCACATCAGCTGTCGGAAGTGGCCTCCAATTTCTTCGGCATGAGCGTCAACAGTCGGGTGTTGAATGACTTGGCCCGTGATGCACTCGCCGCCAGCCTGAATGAGGCGCCCGATCAGCCGGAACTGCGCGATCGTGCCCGTAATCTGGAGTTCGCGGTGCGGGGCATGCGTTCCGTGCTGGCCAGCGGCGCGTCGAGGCTGGCCTGGGACGCACTGAGCGAACGCGAAGGGATTCCCGAAGCGGTAGACGAGTTGGCGGATGCCCTCGGTGCGCTGTCGAACGATCTCGAAGCTGTCGCCGAACGCGGCCGTGCTCTGCAGGCGGTGGCGCGGCGTGCGCGGTTGGCGGTGGAGCGCCTGGAGCGCTTTTTGGAACCCGACGTCGATTCGGTGCGCTGGTGCGAAACGCATATGCGCAGTTTCTCCCTGAACCTGACGCCGCTCGAGGTCGCCGCCACCTTCGCCAAGCATAAGGCGCGCTACCCGGCAGCCTGGATATTCACTTCCGCGACATTGGCCGTAGCGGACGATTTCAGTCATTTCTGTGCCCAACTGGGACTGGGGACACCACGTAGCCTGCAGCTCGGCAGTCCCTTCGATTATGCGCGGCAGGCCTTGGTGTACCGACCACAGAGACTCCCGCAGCCGAACACGCCGCATTACACGCAGGCCGTGGTGCAGGCAGTACTGCCGGTGCTGGAGGCCAATCCCGGCGGTACTTTTCTGCTCTTCACCAGCCACCGCGCGCTGCAGATTGCGGCCGGCCTGCTGGCCGAGGCGACGTCGCGTCCGTTGCTGGTACAGGGGAGTGCATCCAGGCGCGAGCTGTTGGAGCAGTTCCGTGAGGCCGGCAATGCCGTGCTGCTGGGCGCTCAGAGTTTCTGGGAGGGGGTCGACGTGCAAGGGGCCGCGCTGTCCTGCGTGGTAATGGACAAGCTTCCTTTCGCATCGCCTGACGATCCCCTGCTCAAGGCGCGTTCGGACGCCCTACGTGCGCGCGGTGGCAACCCGTTCCGCGATTTTCATCTGCCGCGCGCGGTGATCGCTTTCAAACAGGGCGTGGGACGACTGATTCGGGACGTGAACGATCGGGGAGTGCTGGTGGTCTGCGATCCTCGTCTGGACCAGGGCGGTTACGGTCGGGTGTTCCTGAAGAGCCTGCCGCCGGCGCCGGTGACACGCGATCAGGCCGAGGCGATCGAATTCTTTGCGCACACGCCGATCGAGGCGGATGCCGATGTGACGGCAGGTACTTCATGAATACATCAGTCGTGCTGCTGGCCGTCGATACGAGTTCGGACGCCTGTTCCGTCGCACTGGGCTTCGGCGATCAGCTGTTTGAACGTCATGAGGTGGCACCACGCGCGCATACGCGCCTGGTGCTGCCGATGGTGCAGGCGTTGTTGGGCGAGGCCGGCATGGGCTTGGCCGATATCGATGCCTTCGTCATGGGCCGAGGACCCGGCGCTTTCACGGGCGTGCGCATCGCGGTAGGTGTCGTGCAGGGGCTGGCGTTTTCGGTCGCACGGCCGGTGGTGCCGGTTTCCAGTCTGGCGATCGTGGCGCAAGGCGTGCTCGAGGCCGATGCCTCGCATGTGGCGGTAGCCTTCGATGCACGTATGGGCGAGGTCTATTGGGGCACTTATGTGCGCGGTGCCGACGGTGTGGCCATGCCCAAGGGTGACGAAGCGGTGCTGGCCCCGGAGGTCGTTACATTGCCCGAAGCGGGCCCCTGGGTCGGTGCGGGCAGTGGCTTCGCCGCGTACCCCGAGGCTTTGACGCAACGTCTGGGGCTGGAGCAGACCCTGCCTGACCGCATGCCGCGGGCCGTGCACGCACTTGCCTTGGGTCGACGGGCATGGCGGCACGGCGAGGCGGTCGAAGCCGCTCAAGCGCAGCCCGTATATTTGCGCGACCGGGTAGTGCGCAGCTGACTATCCAACGCCTGGGCGTATGTATGCCCTCAGAGCAACTCCAGTCTTTTAACGAGATTCCGATATGAACGACTCCATTGTCGAGGCAGCCTGGCACGCATGGGCCAGGGTTGCGGAACTGCCGCGTTCGGACCTGCCAGCGGGGCGGGGCGTGATCCGTAGCCGGGGCGATGACTTCGTGGTCGAAGAAGTGCCGGTGCAGGAGCCCGAAGGTACGGGCGAACACTTGTGGCTGTGGGTGGAGAAGCGCGGCGAGAATACCGAGGTGGTGGCCAAGCGGCTGGCCCGTGCCGCCGGCGTGAAACCGGTCGCGGTCGGCTATGCCGGGCGCAAGGACCGGAATGCGTTGACCCGTCAGTGGTTCAGCGTGCATTTGCCCGGTGAAGCCGGTGATTCAACGCCGCCGGGGTTCGAAACCGAGCAGGTGCGGGTGCTGCGCACGGCGCGTCACTCGCGCAAGTTGCGTGTGGGCGCTTTGCGTGGCAATCGTTTCGTGCTGAAGATTCGGGAACTCGAAGCTGACACTGATCTGCTCGAAGCCCGCTTGCATTCGATCGCTGAGCGGGGGGTGCCGAATTATTTCGGCGAACAGCGTTTCGGGCGGGCAGCAGCAAATCTGCAAGCGGCGCTACGCATGTTCTCCGGTCGCCCCGAGCGTGACCGTAAGCTCCGCGGGCTTTATCTGTCAGCCGCCAGAAGCGCCGTATTCAACGGCATTCTGGCACGGCGTGTGGCTGACACGAGTTGGGACCTGCTATTGCCGGGCGAAGCGGTCATGTTGGATGGCTCCAACAGCTTCTTCGTGGCAGATGTGATCGACGCGACGCTGGAACAGCGCTTGGCTGTGCGCGATGTGCATCCTTCCGGTGCGCTGTGGGGGGAGGGCGAGTTGCCCTGTCGCGGCGAAGCCGCGCGACTGGAAGCGGATGTCGTCGGGCAGGCGGGCGTGTTGAGGGACGGTCTCGCCGCGGCCGGTCTGCGTCAGGAACGCCGGGTGTTGCGCCTGTGTCCGCAGGAGTTGGGGTGGTCGGTCGATGCAGCAGAGCGCTGCCTGCAGCTGGAGTTCATGTTGCCGTCAGGGGCTTTTGCAACGGCTGTTCTGCGCGATCTTCTGGATTACCGCGATGCGGCGGCATAGCTGGCGGATCAGGGCCGGCCGATATGCCGGCCGGCCCTGGTAGGCAGCAGTTTAGCGCTTGCCGAGGCGCTCGATGCCGAGTGCCTTGAGTACGTACTTCTCGTAGATGGGCTCGGATGAGCCTTTCTTCATCTTGCGGATGAAGTACTTCTCGAAGGCGATCTTGGCGACGTGCACCCACTTGCCTTCCTTGAACCAATTGACGTTGCGCGGCGGGATCTGCGGCAGCGCGACGAAGGCGACGCCGGTGTCGCCCATGTCGGCCAGGCAGATGGCGTTCCAGGTGCCGGTGTGCGATAGGCTGCCTTGCCGCTCAGTTCCTGCTTCGCATGTTGTGCGACGATGGCGGTGACCATGGATTCGATCATGTAGCCGGTCTTGGGCGTGCCGGTGGCGACCGGCGTCTTTTCCACCGGCGGGATGGCGATGCACACGCCGGCCGAGTAGATGTTGGGATATTTCGGGTTGCGCTGATGGTCGTCGACGATGACGAAGCCACGCGGATTGCACAGCCCTTCCACGTTGGCCACGGCATCCACGCCCTTGAAGGCCGGCAGCATCATCGAGTATTTGAACGGCAGCTGGTGCTGCTTCTTGACGTTGCCTTCCTCGTTGACTTCGTCGACATGCATCTTGCCGGCTTCGACCTTGGTCACCTTGGCGTTGGTGATCCATTTGATATGGCGTTCGCGCAGGTCGCTTTCGAGCAGACCCTTGGAATCGCCGACGCCGCCCAGGCCGAGATGGCCGATATAGGGCTCGCTGGTGACGTAGGTCATTGCAACCTTGGGTCGCATCTTGCGCTTGCGCAGGTCGGATTCGACGATGAACGCGAACTCGTAGGCGGGGCCGAAGCAGCTGGCGCCGGGCATGGCGCCGATGACGACCGGGCCGGGCTCTTCGAGCAACTTCTGGTAGGCGTCGTAGGCGGCTTCGGCGTGATCGACGGTGCAGACCGACTGCGTGTGGCCGCCATGCGGGCCGGAGCCCTCGACCTCTTCGAAGGCGAGTTTCGGGCCGGTAGTGAGAATCAGATAGTCGTAGTCGACTTTGTTGCCATCGGCCAGCGTCAGCTGATTGCCGTTGGCATCGATTTCGGTGACCGTCTGAGCGATGAATTTGATGCTCTTGCGCTCGAGGTAAGGACGGATCGGGAAGGTGATGTCGTCGCGCTTGCGCCAGCCGACGCCGATCCAGGGGTTGGAGGGAACGAACTGGAAATATTCGTTGCTGTTGATGACGGTAATGTCGTGTCCCTTGCCCAGCGTTTCGCGCATTTCATAGGCGGCGGGCATGCCGCCGGTTCCTGCACCGAGAATGACGATATGTGCCATGTATGGTCCGCTCCAGTGTGGTTGATAAGGTCGTATGTTGAATACAGTTCGTAATGGCAGTGTCAAAACGGCTTGATACAGCAAACATCGGGCCAAGCATTGCTTGTCATTGGGGGCCTATAAAAACAGCAGCTTGAATTCATTTCGCCACCCAGCGTGCCTGACATTATGTCATAGGCGACAATTTGTCATGCCACTGATTCAACCCCAGCAAAGTCTCGAACGCAATACGCAGTACAACCATTTGGGCTGTTTCAGAGTAAATGTTCCGGCCCAACCAGGAGTGCGTACGCTATCCACGTCAGTGCCGCGGCAATCACTACGAAAACGGTCAACGGGGAAAGGACAAGACCGAAGAAACCGGTGTCTGCCCGAAAACCCAATCCGTATGCGAATCCGAGCGTACCGCCGACGACCATGAGTGCGAACAGCGATTCTCTGACGACAGGGCCAGCTAGAGCGATCGTCCAGGGAAACATCAGAACCAAGACGAAGATGCCGGCACCGCCGAGCAATGCAACTGTATTGGCGAAAAGGGTAAGTCTGCGATTCGATGACATTTATTCGGGGTTGTCCAGATTGTGTGGTGCTACCTTGCCACCGGATCCGACTGGATCGATCGCAGGCAATACGGGTTGTCTTGATGGTGAAAAACGGGTCCGGAATTCTTTGGCATCCTACGCAATATGGGCCGCGATGGGGAGCCGTGAGGCAGTCGAAGCGCGCCTTCTTTAACTATGAGAAGGGTCATTTCGAAGATGCCGGCCACACGCCGAGTGTGGGGGAGTAACGCCAGATAGTGGTTTTTATTCGGTCCGCATTGCGGTCCGGGGGCGTCGTTCAGGGAAAGCTCTGGTGGTCGCTTGCCGGATGATGGCCGGGCGGAGGAACTCCGCCCGGCAAACCATGCGGTCATTTACTGATTTTTCTCGTGCTCGATCTGAGTGTCGAGCATGGCGCCGCCTGCGGCCGAGATGAGCACAAGCATCACGGTGCCGATGATCCAGGCGAAATACCAGGGCCCGAATTCACCGAGGATGACAGTGAGAAAGATCAGCAGCAGGGCGATCAGGCTGTAGACAAGGATTCGCATTTCTATGGCTCCTTAATGAATTCGGTCGTTATATGCGCTTAGTAGGCATGGTCGTCGGAGGCGATCTGCTCCGGCCGTACCTTGCCGCGCATGACCCAGAAGCACCAGCTGGTGTAGGCCAGAATCGCCGGAGTGAAGACCAGCGCCCATCCGAGCATCCACCACAAGGTTGTTTCACTCGAGCCGGAATTCCAGACGGTCAGGCTCTGCGCGGGATTCTCGACCGAAGGCATCATGAACGGGAAGGTCGCGGCAGCAACGGTTCCCAACACGCCGATCCAGGCCACTGCGCCGGACCACCAGGTCAGGTGGAAACGGTCAGCCCGTGCGGCGAAGAAACCGACGATGACGGCCCCATAAGTCAGCAGGGGCAGCACCCACAGAATCGGCACGCTCTTGTAGTTATTGAGCCATGCGCCACTGGTGTGTTCGACCGGCAGCGGGATCAGCGGGCTGGCCGGCATGCCCGGGTTGACCGCGCCGTTCAAGGCGAAGCCCTTCATGTTCGCGACCCAGATGCCGCCGATGGTGAACAGCACCAGCGCGACGGGGCCGGCGAGCGTTACCAGGCTGCGCGCACGTTCCTTCATGGCGCCTTCGGAACGTCCCATCAGCATCGCTGCACCCATGTAGACGGAGAGCGACACGGAGAGCAGTCCCATCAGGACCGAGAAGGGGTTGAACAGCGTAATGAAGCTGCCGGTGTACACGGATATCGCGGTGCCCTGTGCGGAGAAATGGAAGGGGAACCCCATCATCACGTTGCCGAAGGCGGCGCCGTAGACCAGCATGGGCAGGAAGCCGCTGATGAACAGCGTCCAATCCCAAACGTTGCGCCACTGGGCCGAGGGCAGCTTGCTGCGGTATTCGAAGCCGAGCGGGCGCACGATCATCGACCACAGCAGGAGCAGCATCACTACGTACAGCCCTGAGAAGGCGGTCCCGTAGATGGTTGGCCAGGCGGCAAAAATCGCGCCGCCGCCGAGAATGAACCACACCTGGTTGCCGTCCCAATGCGGGCCGATGATGTTGAGTGCCACGCGGCGTTCGTCATCGGTGCGCCCGACAAAGCGCAGGATGGTGCCGACGCCCATGTCCATGCCGACCATGATGGCCAAGCCGGCGAGTAGCACACCGAGCAGGATCCACCAGACGATCTTAAGTACTGCGTATGCGGTTATGACTTCCATGATGAATGCCTCTGTCTGGTATTAGTCGCGATTCGGGGTCTGGACAGGCCGAGCGAACGCGGGCTCGCCAGCAAGGCTGCCGCCACCGCCGTGGCCATGCTCCTCAGGACCCTTGCGGGCGAACTTGAACATCAGATACATCTCGACAACGATGAAGATGCTGTAGAGCGTCACGAAGCCAATCAGCGAGAAGACCATGTAGGCAACACTGTGCGTGGAGGCAGAAAGCCACGTCGGCAACTGGTGATACACGCTCCAAGGCTGACGCCCTATCTCGGCAGTGACCCAGCCCATTTCGCAGGCGAGAAAGCCTGCCGGAATCATCCAGGGAGCGAACTTGAGGAATGCCGGGCTGCGCATTTCCTGGCCACGCAGGGACAGCAGGGTGGCCCAGATCAGGAAGAACAGCATCAGGAAGCCCAAGGCGACCATGAGGCGGAACGCCCAGAACACGATCCACACTTCAGGTGTGGTGTCCTTGGCGGCTTTCTCGATCTGTGCCGGGGTGGCAGCGCTTACGTCAGGCGCATAGCGCTTGACCAGGTAGGCATAGCCGAGATCCTGCTTATGCGCGTTGAACTGGGCCAGTGCCTGCGTATCGCCCGGATTCTTCTGCAAGGCCTGCAATGCCGTGAGGGCTGGAATGCCGTTTTCGATACGCTTGGCTGCTTCCTGCTGCAGTTCCTTGATGCCCTTGATCGGTGTGCTGAAGTTGTGGGCGACCAGGATCGACAGTACGTAAGGCACCTGTATCTGGAACAGATTTCGTTCCTGGCTCTGGCTGGGGAACGCTACGAGATTGAAGGGCGCGGGCGCCTGTTCTGTTTGCCACAGACCTTCCATCGCCGCCAGCTTCATCGGCTGCTTGGTGCCATTGATGAAGCCCAACGCGTCGCCCAGGGAGATGACGCCGACCGAGGCGATAACGCCGAACAGCGCGGCCATGCGCAGCGAGCGGCGGGCGAGTTCGACATGGCGGCCTCTGCCCAGGTACCACGCACTGATGCCCACCACGAAGAGTGCGCCGGTAACGTAGCCGGCCATCGAGGTGTGGACAAACTTGGCCTGCGCATCAGGGTTGAAGATCAGGTCCATGAAGCTGGTCAGTTCCATGCGCTGGGTCAGCGGATTGAACGCCGCGCCGGTCGGATCCTGCATGAAGCCATTGGCGACCAGGATCCACAGGGCGGAGAGGTTGGAGCCTAGCGCGACCAACCAGGTGACGGTCAGATGCTGGACCCGGGTCAGGCGATGCCAGCCGAGCAGCATCATGCCGACGAAGGTCGACTCCATGAAGAAGGCCATAAGACCTTCGACGGCCAGCGGGGCGCCGAAGATGTCACCCACGTAGTACGAGTAGGTGGACCAATTGGTGCCGAACTCGAACTCCATGGTCAGGCCGGTAGCCACGCCCAGGGCGAAGTTGATGGCAAAAAGCTTGCCCCAGAACATCGCCATGTCTTTGTAGATCTGGCGGCCGGTCACGACGTAGACCGTTTCCATGGCAGCCAGGATGAAGCTTAACCCCAGAGTCAAGGGGACGAATAAGAAGTGATAAAGCGCAGTAGCAGCGAACTGCCAACGCGATAGTTCTACGACAAGATCGCTCGGGACCATAGTCTCCTCTCCTCGGGACTGTTGTACACGGATGCCGTTCCTGATTGAGCCTTTATGTACTGAAAACTTGAGTTGTTGTGCTCAGTACCTACTCGGGGTCAGGGGCGAGTATGGCGTAACGGTAATGTGCCGAAATTGACTTTGATCAAGTTTAGATGGGTCAAGACATCAGAATGTTTTCAACAACACATATACGGCGCCGGTACCGCCGTCGGTTGGCGTGGCCGAGCAAAAAGCGAGGACTTCGTCGATTTGGCGCAGCCAGAAGTTGACGTTGGGTTTGAGGACGGGGCCGGCGTTGCCGGAGCGCCAGCCCTTGCCGTGGATGACACGCACGCAACCGGCGTCGCGTTGGCGCGCTTCATGGATGAATTGTAGAAGCGCGCGCCGGGCTTGGCTCAGCCCCATGCCGTGGAGATCGAGTTCGGCGTCGATGCGGTATTGTCCGCGGCGCAGGCGTCGGCTGATATTGCGTGGCAGATTGCTGCGGGCATAGAAGAGCGGGTCGCCCGCCTGCACGTCGGTATGCGCCTGCGGGTCGTGTCGCAGGCTGAGCATCACTTCATGTGTTTCGTATTCGCGTTGCCGAGCGCGGGGCGGAGGGCGGAGCGAGGAATGTTCGTGGCGGTCGTGGCGCAGCCGTTTGACATCGCCAACCATCTCGCGAAACAGGCGCCGGTCATCTTCGTCGATGTCTGACATGGGCAAGTCCACCGAATAGGTCTTCGCGCGCTGCCTTTTGCCGTTTGCGCGCATGGTTCCGGTGAGCGGGGTGCCGTTGGCGGTGCCGGCACGTCGGGGCGGCCGGAGGCCTTTTGCAGTATATTAGCGCCGCAGAGTGTCGAGGAGTATATGAACTTTCTGGTAAGTAACGACGACGGCTATCTTTCGGATGGTCTGGCGGCCCTGGCCGAAGGTCTGCGAACGTTGGGGGAGGTGACGGTCGTCGCCCCCGACCGCGATCGCAGCGGAGCAAGCAATTCGCTGACGCTGACGCGCCCGCTGCGCGCGGAAACACTGCCTAATGGCTATGTGCGCGTCGACGGTACGCCTACGGACTGCGTGCACCTCGCCATCACCGGCCTGCTGGAACACGAGCCTGATATGGTCGTCTCCGGCATCAATCTTGGCTCCAACCTCGGCGACGATGTGCTGTACTCGGGTACGGTGGCAGCGGCGATGGAGGGGCGTTTCCTCGGCCTGCCCGCCATGGCGGTGTCGATGAACAGCTATCAGCCGCAGCATCTGGACTCTGCCGTGCGGGCGGTGTTGGCGCTGATCGGATGGCTGGGCGACGAGCCTCTGCCGGCGGATTCCATTCTCAACGTCAACGTGCCCGATCTGCCCTGGGATGAGATCCGCGGTATACGTGCGACGCGTCTCGGCCATCGGCACCGCGCCGAAGGCGTGGTCCGTATGGAAGACCCACGTGGCCGGCCGGTGTACTGGGTCGGAACGGCCGGCGCGGAGCAGGATGCCGGAGCGGGCACGGACTTCCATGCGATCAATGGGGGCTATATTTCGGTGACGCCGCTCAAGGTCGATCTCACGCGTGGCGATGCGGTTGCTCCTCTGGCGCAGTGGCTGGAGAGGTGCGGCCGATGATGGGCGGGCATCACCATCACGGGATCGGCATGACCTCTCAGCGCACCCGCGATCGCATGGTCGCGCGCCTGGAGGAACTGGGGATCCGTGATCCGCGGGTGCTTTCGGTCATGCGCGCGACGCCGCGCCACCTGTTTGTGGAGGAGGCGTTGGCCAGTCGAGCCTATGAGGACACGGCCTTGCCGATCGGCTACTCGCAGACGATCTCACAGCCGTATATCGTGGCGAGGATGACCGAACTGGTGTTGCAGGCGGGGCGTCCGCAGCGGGTGTTGGAAGTCGGCACCGGTTCCGGCTATCAGGCCGCCGTGCTGGCGCAGGTGGTGCCGGTGGTCTACACGGTCGAGCGCATCGCCGCGCTGGCGGATCGTGCACGCAGGCTGCTGCTCGAGGTGGGCTTCAGCAACATCCGCTTTCGCGTCAGCGACGGCAACTGGGGTTGGAAGGAGGATGCGCCCTTCGATGCCATCGTACTGACCGCTGCGCCGGCCGAGATTCCGGAAGGACTGCTCGAACAGTTGACCCCAGACGGCCGCTTGATCGGGCCGGTGGGTGTCGAAGGTGCGCAGCAGTTGATGGTGGTGCGGCGGGAGAATCGCTCTTATGTGCACCAAGTCGTCGAGCCGGTGAGCTTCGTTCCCTTGCGGCGCGGCCTGGAGGCCTGAGCGATGTTCGCCTCGCTTTATGCGCGCGTGATGAGTTGGGCGGCTCATCGTCATGCGCCGCGCTATCTGGCCGCGCTGAGTTTCGCAGAATCCTCGTTTTTCCCCGTGCCGCCGGATGTACTGCTGATCCCGTTGTGCGCCGCGCATCCGCGAAAGGCCTTGCGCCTGGGATTGTTGACGACGGCATTCTCGACCCTGGGCGGCCTGTTGGGCTACGCCATCGGCTGGTTCGCCTTCGATCTGATCACGCCGCTGCTGAAGGACGCCGGGTACTGGGGTCAGGTTCTGCGGGTCGAGGGCTGGTTCCGTCAGTACGGGGTCTGGATCGTATTCGTAGCCGGTTTCTCGCCGCTGCCGTATAAGGTGTTCACCATAACCGCGGGGGCGATGAGCATGCCGCTTTTGCCTTTCCTGCTGGCTTCGTTCATCGGACGTGGCGCGCGATTCATGCTCGTTTCAGCTCTGATCGCCCGTTTCGGCCCGCGCGTGGAACCATGGATCAGACGCTGGGTCGAATGGTTAGGATGGTTGAGCGTGCTGTTGGTGGCTGTGTTGTTGGTTTGGCTGAACGTGCGTGGCTGATGCGTGTATGGCGCAACAGCGGGCTGGCGTCGCTCATGCTGGCGCTTGCTCTGGCGGGATGCTCGATCTTGCCGTATTCCGGGGCCGGGTTCCATCCAGGCTATTACCAGGTGCATCCTGGTGAGACCCTGTATTCGATTGCCTGGCGCTTCGATCTGAACTATCGGGAGTTGGCCCGATGGAACGATATCTCCTCACCTTACACCATCTATCCCGGGCAACGTCTGCGCATGAATCCTCCGCCCGGAGCACGCTACGTGTCGGCAAGCCGCCGCGTAGCCGCCGCGCCGGTGCGGGAACCGAAAGTATATGCGCCGACCGTCAGCCCGCGGCCGGCTTCTCCGAAGGCGTCCGCGCATTTTTCGCCGAAGCGGTCGTCGACGGTGGCCAAGGGCGCGGTTCTGCGCTGGGAATGGCCCGCCAAAGGCACGCTCGGCAAGCGTTTCTCCACCGGCACCGGAGGCAGCCGCGGTATCGACATCACCGGGCATCTGGGCGAACCGGTTGTTGCTGCCGCCGCGGGGCAGGTCGTGTACAGCGGTAGCGGACTGCCAAGCTATGGAAAATTGCTGATTATCCAGCATAATGAGCGCTACCTGACGGCATACGCTCATAACGAGAAGCTGCTGGTCCACGAAGGAGAGGTGGTCAGGCAGGGGCAGGAGATCGCCACCATGGGGCGCAGCGGGACGAATATTCATCGGCCTACGCTGCACTTCGAAATTCGCCGAGACGGCGAGCCGGTCGATCCCTTGCATTACCTGCCACGGCAGCACAGATAGAGCCTACAACGCTCAAACGATTGGAGGGATACGACCCATGGAGGCGGGTGAGAACGACGAGGTGGAGGTGCTGTTGCGCCCCGCAGAGAACGAGCCCGATGACGACGATCTGAGCGTCGTGGACGAGGTGCTCACCGAGGGCGGTGAGAAGAGCCTCGCAGAGTCCGTGAGCGAGGACGAAGACGAAGACGATGATGACAAAGATGAAGGCGATGCTCCGCTGACGCGCCTTGAAGCACCGCCGGCCGAGCTCGATGCGACGCGTCTCTATCTGCGTGAAATCGAGTATTCGAAACTGCTGACGCCGGAAGAAGAAGTCTTCTACGCACGCCTGGCGCGCAAGGGCGATCCGGTCGGGCGCAACAAGATGATCGTGTGCAACTTGCGCCTGGTGGTGAAGATAGCTAGGCGATACATGAATCGCGGCCTGGCGTTCCTGGATTTGATCGAGGAGGGCAATCTCGGGCTGATCCGGGCGGTGGAAAAATTCGATCCGGAGCGTGGCTTTCGCTTCTCGACCTATGCTACGTGGTGGATTCGTCAAACCATTGAACGCGCGATCATGAATCAGACGCGCACCATTCGCCTGCCCATCCATGTGGTCAAGGATCTCAATGCCTATCTGCGCACGGTCCGTTCGCTGACCCAGCAACTCAAGCGCGAGCCGACCCTGCCGGAGGTCGCCGAGAGCCTGGGGCGCCCGTTGGACGACATCAAACGGCTGTTGCGTCTGAGCGAGCGGGCGTCCTCGATGGATGTGCCGGTTGGCAAGGAAGGCGGACGATCGCTGTCCGAAGTCATCCCGGACGAGCAGTCGCCGGAGCCCTCGGAGCAGTTGCAGGACGAGAGCATCGTTCACTATGTCTCGTCCTGGCTGGACGAGCTTGACGCCAAGCAGCGCGAGGTGATCGTCCGGCGTTTCGGTCTGCTCGGCTATGAGAAGGCGACGCTGGAGGAGGTCGGGCGTGCGCTGGGCGTTACGCGTGAGCGCGCGCGGCAGATCCAGATGGAGGCCTTGCGTCATCTGCGCAGGACGCTTGAGGCGACGGGCTTTTCGGAAGAGGCATTGCTTCAGGACTGAGCTGCGGTGCTCAGTCGTCCAGCAGCAGAGCGGCGACCACGCGTCGCCGCTCTGCCATCAGTACCGTATAGGTGCGGCAGGCCGCCGCATTGTCCATGACTTCGCAGCCGATGCCGGCTTCGGCGAAACGCTTCATGATCTCCGCTGCCGGGAAACGTTGCCTGCTGCCGGTGCCGAGCAGGACGATTTCTGGGGCATCTTCCAGAATTACGTTGAGATCGCCACTTTCCAATTCGCCCATGCTGCGCGGACGCCATTCCGGGATCAGGCGTTCCGGGCTGACGACCAGGCTATTGGTATAGACGCTGTGGTTGATCGTCACCTGGCCAGGCGCGTGCGCATTGATGACATAGCGCGCGTTGCCCTTGTCTTGGGTCATTTTCATCGATTGCATCCTCCTCGCTTCGCCAGAGCCCGTCGACTCCGGGCATGGACGGCGTTCAGGCCGAGGTGGCCGATTCGTGGGCAGCGCGCGGGTTTTGCCGAGCGCCCAACACGGCCATTCAGGCGAGGAAGTGTACCTCGCAGTATCCGGCGCCGTCTTTGCGATCTGGAGCCCCGGATCACGCTCGATGTGCTGGATAACCAGATGCCGGGGCATCAATTGACAGTCCGTCGGGACATGCGTAATGTCGATCGTTCTGTCATCCCCGCACCAATCCGTTCGCAGAGACTTCAGTGAAAGACGATTTCCCGCGTATCGAGCGGCTACCTCCGTACGTTTTCAACATCGTTAACGAACTCAAGGCAAAGGCCCGAGCGCGTGGCGAGGATATCATCGACTTCGGCATGGGTAATCCGGACCAGCCGACGCCCCGTCACATCGTCGACAAACTGGTCGAAGCCGCGCAGCGCGGCGATACCCACCGTTATTCCGTTTCACGCGGCATTCCGCGGCTACGGCGTGCCATTTGCGGATGGTACAAGGATCGCTTCGATGTCGAGCTCGATCCGGAATCCGAAGCCATCGTGACAATCGGTTCCAAAGAGGGGCTCGCGCATTTGGCGCTGGCTACTCTTGGGCCGGGCGATGCCGTGTTGGTGCCGAACCCCGCTTATCCGATCCATCCTTACGGTTGCGTGATTGCCGGTGCAGATATCCGCCACGTGCCGATGACGCCGGACGTGGATTTTTTCCATGAACTCGAACGCGCCATCGTCGAAAGCTGGCCGCGGCCTAAGATGCTGATCCTGAACTTTCCGGGTAACCCGACCGGGCAGTGCGTCGAATTGGATTTCTTCGAGAAAGTCGTCGCCATCGCGCGCGAACACGGCATATGGGTGGTGCATGACATTGCTTACGCCGAGATCGTGTTCGACGGCTATCGCGCACCTTCCATCCTGCAGGTGCCGGACGCCAAGGACGTGGCTGTCGAGTTCTACTCGTTGTCCAAGACCTACAACATGCCTGGTTGGCGGGTGGGATTCATGTGCGGCAACCCGAAGTTAGTCGCTGCGCTGGCACGTATGAAGTCCTACCTCGACTACGGTATGTTCACGCCGATACAGGTTGCCGCCATCACTGCGCTGGAAGGGCCTCAGGACTGCGTAGACGAAATTCGCGAGACCTATCGGCAGCGCCGGGATGTGCTCTGCGAAGGACTCAACGCCGCAGGCTGGCCGGTGGAGTCTCCCAAGGCGACGATGTTCGTGTGGGCGCGTATCCCCGAACAGTACCGTGAGCTCGGGTCGCTGGAATTTTCCAAGCGGCTGCTCAAGGAAGCCAAGGTGGCGGTGGCGCCGGGTATCGGTTTCGGTTCCTACGGCGACGACCACGTGCGCTTCGGCTTGATCGAGAACACGCACAGGACGCGACAGGCTGTGCGTGGAATTCGCCATATGCTGCGGAATTCAGAGTAATAAATTACATCTAAAGTATTTTTTAATGCAAAGAAAATAAAGGGGTTTTACTTGGAGCCAGTGAAGGTAGGCCTGCTGGGCCTGGGAACGGTCGGCAGCGGCGTGGTTCGTGTGTTGGCTCGCAATGCCGACGAGATCCAACGCCGGGCCGGACGCGGTATCCGCATCGTGCGCGCGTCCGCCCGCGATCTGACGCGTGAGCGCGACTGCGACCTGAGCGGCATCGCGCTGACATCTCAGCCCTACGAGGTCGTCGACGATCCCGAGGTGCAGATCGTGCTTGAGCTGATCGGCGGCACGAGTCTGGCCCGCGAACTGGTCATGCGTGCCATCGATAACGGCAAGCATGTGGTGACCGCCAATAAAGCCCTGATCGCTCTGCACGGCAACGAGATCTTTGCCCGCGCAAGCGAACAGGGCGTGACGGTCGCGTTCGAGGCGGCGGTCGGCGGCGGCATTCCAATCATCAAGGCGATTCGCGAAGCCCTGTCCGGCAACACCATCGAATGGCTGGCCGGCATCATCAACGGCACAGGCAATTTCATCCTCACCGAAATGCGCGACAAGGGACGTGATTTCGAGGACGTGCTGTCCGAGGCGCAGAGTCTGGGATACGCGGAAGCCGACCCAACCTTCGACGTCGAGGGCATCGACGCCGCGCACAAGCTCACTATCCTGGCCTCCATCGCATTCGGCATTCCGCTGCAGTTTGATCGCGTGTACACCGAGGGCATTGCGCGAATCACCCGTGAGGATGTCAGCAATGCCGCTGAACTCGGTTACCGGATCAAGCACCTGGGTATCGCACGCCGCCAGCCCGATGGCATCGAACTACGCGTGCATCCCACGCTGATTCCGGAGCGGCGCCTGTTGGCCAACGTCGACGGCGTGATGAACGCGGTGTTGGTGCGCGGTGACGCCGTCGGTCCGACGCTGTACTACGGCCCTGGTGCCGGCGCCGAGCCTACCGCTTCGGCGGTGGTGGCCGATCTGGTGGACGTTACCCGGGATCTGACCGTGGATCCCAACAATCGCGTGCCGCATCTGGCCTTCCAACCCGAAGCGCTGGCCGATTTGGCGGTGCTGCCGATCGAGGAAGCGATCAGCGCCTACTATCTGCACTTGCGCGCCGCGGATCGCCCCGGCGTGCTGGCCGATATCACGCGCATTCTTGGCGAGCGCGCCATCAGCATCGAGGCAGTGCTGCAGCCGCAGCCTGCGGAGGAGGCGGACGACGCTTCGATCGTCATCCTTACCGCGCCGGTGCGCGAGTCGCATATGAACGAAGCCATCGACGCCATACAACAGATGGATGCGATCCCCATGCCGCTGACCCGGATTCGCGTCGAGAGCCTCAAGTAAGCCTGGGTCCACCGCCTTCCCCCCCGCAACGGGCCGTGCCGGAGATGAACCGGCGCGGCCCGTTTGCATTTCAGGCGCAAAAAAATCGATCGCGCCTGTAAGTCACCACCACCCTCGGGCGACTGAGTCTGCGAGGGCGTATGCCGCGCCTTCCCAACCAAGCAATCCAAGGGAGAATTGAGTGATGAACCAGAAACGTCGGGCAATCAACTATGCGATGGCGGGCCTGCTGGCCCTGGGCGCCAGCGGCGTGGCGACGGTCGCCAATGCCGCCGGGATGGAAAAGTGCTACGGCGTCAACGCCGTGCACAAGAACGATTGCTCTTCTTCCGATCATGCCTGTGCCGGTCAAGCGAGCAAGGCGAGCGATCCGCAGTCCTTCGTGCTCGTGCCGACGGGAGTTTGCGGCAAGCTCGCTGGCGGCAGCACCAAGCCAGGCATGTAAAGACCGCATGCCGCCTCGCCCGGGTTCTTCGGGCGGGGCGGTCCATGTAAGGGGGAGACATGACTTGGCATACCGAACAAACCACACGTGCGAGCGCGTGGCCTGACATGGCCGGCGTTTATGATGCGACTGAAGCTGGCGTTGTCGGGATCGGTCTGCGGGCGCCGCATCACGACACCTTTCTCGCGACGCTGCCCGCGGTCGATTGGGTCGAGGTGCACAGCGAAAACTTTTTCGTCGACGGTGGGCCTGTCATGCGCGTGCTGGAACGCGTGCGCCGCGACTATCCGGTCAGCCTGCATGGTGTCGGGTTAGGCTTGGGATCGGCCGCTGCAGTGTCGCAGATTCATCTCGACAAACTGGACAGGCTGATTCGGCATATCGATCCGTTTCTGGTGTCCGAGCATCTGTGCTGGGGGCAGGCCAGCGACGGCCGTTACGTCAACGACCTGCTGCCCTTGCCGTATACCGAGGAGGCGTTGCGGCATGTCTGCTCGCGCATCGACGCCGTGCAGGAGCGCCTAGGGCGCAACATACTGATCGAAAATCTGTCGGCTTATCTGCAATACGGTGAAGCCGATTACACCGAGTGGGATTTTCTGGCCGAAGTGGCCAGGCGCAGCGGCTGCGGAATTCTGCTCGATATCAACAATCTGTACGTCAACGCGATCAACCATGCTTTCGATGCGCTCGACTATCTGGCCGGGATACCGGCGGCAGCGGTTGGGGAGATCCATTTGGCCGGCTACAGCGTGCAGCAGGTGGCGGGGCGTGACGTGCTGGTCGATACGCACAGTCGTGCGGTCACCGCTCCGGTGTGGGCCTTGTACGAAACCGCGCTGGCGCGCTTGGGGCGGCGTCCCTCCTTGATCGAATGGGACAACGATTTGCCCGAACTGTCGGTGCTGCTCGCCGAGGCCGACAAAGCCCGAGGGCGTCTTGAGGAGGCCGCCGATGCACGCGCTGCCTGAACTGCAGGATTCGGTGGCCGATGCGGTGCTCGGTTCCGGAGTGATCGCCGGGTTGGACGAAACACGCCTGTCCGGGGAAGTCGCCACCGATATCTATCGCAACAACGTGCGCGTGGGTGTGCTCAACGCATTGCGCGGCACTTTCCCGGCCGTATGTGCGCTGCTCGGCGATGAGTGTTTCGAGGGTCTTGCCGAGCGCTATCGCATCGCTCATCCATCGCGTTCCGGCGATCTGCATGAGCTTGGTGAGGCGCTGCCGGCGTTTCTGGCCGAGGTGTCGGAGTTTGACGCCCTGGGCTATCTGCCGGATGTTGCACGACTGGAATGGGCCCAGCGTTCGGCGCTGGTCGCCGCCGATGCCGAGCCGTTCGACTTCTCCGGACTTGGTGGTGTTGCGGAGGCGGATTTCGGCCAGCTGCATTTCCGTCTGGCTCCGGCCAGTTTCGTATTGCAGTCGGCGTGGCCGGTGTACGGCATCTGGCATCTGGCGCGTGCCGCGGCGGACGGCGATGAAAGCGAATCGGAGCCGCCGGATATGAACAGCGGCGGCGAATGCGTGCTGGTTTACCGCGATGGTGCCGACCGCGTCGGCACCGAGCGGTTGTCACAAGGCGGGTTCCGGTTCTTGTCGGCCTTGCATGAAGGTGCGGATTTCGACGCAGCCTGCGAGCGGGCCTGGCAGGTGGAGAGCGAACTCGATGTCGGTGCTTGTCTGAGACATCTGGTTGCCGAAGGCGTTATCGACGCCTGGCGTGCATGATCAAGGGGAAGGGATATGAATCAGTTGCCGCAAGTAGGTCTGAAACTTTATTCGTATGCCAACAAGACGCTGCGTTTCTTCGCGCCGCTGGGTGATCTCGCGATTCGCTTGGTGCTGGCGCAGGTCTTCTGGTACGCCGGTTTGGCGAAGCTGGCGAGCATGAGTTCCACGGTGGCCTTGTTCGAATACGTCTATCACGTGCCGTTGTTGCCGCCGGTGTTGGCGGCGTGGCTGGGCATGCTCGTCGAGGTGGTCTTCTCGATACTGTTGGCCAGCGGCACGGCGACGCGCTTCACGGCTTTCGTGCTGTTCGTCTACAACATCATCGCCGTCATCTCCTATCCCGATCTGCACGGCGCGGCGCTCTATCAGCAGTTTCTATGGGGCGTGCTGCTGCTGGCGCCGATGTTCCACGGCGCGGGTGCGTTGTCGGTGGACAACGTCGCGGTGCGCTGGTGGCGGTATCGTAGCCATGCCGGCGGTGCGCGGGTCGGCCACGCGCACGGCGGCTAAGGCGATTCGTAACCAACCGGCCGGCAGCTGCAGACTGCCGGCCGGCTTCGATCAACCGCGGCTCGCCTTCAATTCCAGACGGCGTTTGTGCAGGGTGGGTTCGGTGTAGCCATTGGGAACCTCGCGTCCCTTGAAAATCAGGTCCGTGGCCGCCTGAAAGGCGATGCCGTCGAAGCCGGGTGCCATGTCGACGTAATCGGGGTCGCCGGCATTCTGGGCGTCGACCACGGCCGCCATACGTTTCAGCGTATCGAACACCTGCTGTTCGCTGACGATGCCGTGGTGCAGCCAGTTGGCGATGTGCTGGCTGGAGATGCGCAGCGTCGCACGGTCTTCCATCAGACCGACGTCATTGATGTCCGGAACCTTTGAGCAGCCCACGCCCTGGTCTATCCATCGCACCACATAGCCCAGGATGCCCTGGCAGTTGTTGTCCAACTCCTGCTGACGTTCATCGGCGCTCCAGTTGGCCATTGGATCGAGTGGAATGGTCAGGATGTCGCGTAGCGGCGCGGCCGCGCGGGCAGCGAGTTCGCGTTGGCAGGCGAACACGTCGATCTCGTGGTAGTGCATGGCATGCAGCGTGGCCGCAGTGGGCGAGGGCACCCAGGCGGTGTTGGCGCCGGCTTTGGGGTGGGCGATCTTGCTTTCCATCATGGCGGCCATCTCGTCCGGCATGGCCCACATGCCCTTGCCGATCTGCGCCTTGCCGGACAAGCCGCAGCGCAAACCGACGTCGACATTGCGGTCTTCATAGGCCTGAATCCAGGCGGCGTGTTTCATGTCGCCCTTGCGCAGCATCGGGCCGGCTTCCATCGAGGTGTGGATTTCGTCGCCGGTGCGATCGAGAAATCCCGTGTTGATGAAGATGACGCGCTCGCGCGCGGCCCGGATGCATTCCTTCAGGTTGACCGTCGTGCGGCGCTCCTCGTCCATGATGCCCATCTTGAGGGTGTTGCGCGGCATGCCGAGCGCGTCCTCGACGCGGGCGAACAATTCGCTCGCAAACGCCACCTCATCGGGACCGTGCATCTTCGGTTTGACGATGTACACGCTGCCGGTGCGGGAGTTGCGCATGCGCCCGTCGCCATTGATGTCGTGCAGCGCGGTCAGGGCGGTGACCATGGCGTCGAGCACGCCTTCGAATATTTCGTCGCCGTTGCGCAGCAGCACGGCATTGTTGGTCATGAGGTGGCCGACGTTGCGTATCAGCATGAGGCTGCGCCCGGGTAGCGTCATCTCGCCACCGTCCGCTGTTGTGTAAACGCGGTCCGGGTTGAGTGCTCGAGTCATGGCACGGCCGTTCTTGGCGAAGGCCGCCTCGAGGCTGCCTTCCATGAGGCCCAGCAGGTTGCGGTAGACCGCGGTTTTGTCGGCGGCGTCCACTGCTGCCACTGAGTCTTCGCAGTCCTGGATCGTGCTGATCGCCGATTCGAGCAGGATGTCCCTGAGGCCGGCAGGGTGCTGCTGACCGATGGGATGGGCCGCGTCGAGTTGCAGTTCGACGTGCAGGCCGTTGTTACGCAGCAGAATGGCCGTCAGACCGCCGTCGACCTCGCGATAGCCTACAAACTGGGTCGGTTCCGCCAGGGTGGTTTCGCGGTCGTCCGCGAGTTTGACCAGGCATGCGCCGTTGTGTACCCGGTAGGCGACCGCTTCGCCGTGACGACCGTCGCTCAGGGGCGCAGCCTTGTCGAGGAAGCCGGCGGCGTAGGCGAATACCTGCGCGCCTCGAGCCGGGTTGTAGCTGCTGCCACGCGCCGTATCCGGCGTTTCAGCGATGGCATCGGTGCCGTACAGAGCGTCGAATAGGCTTCCCCATCGCGCATTGGCGGCATTCAGCGCATAGCGGGCATTGCTTGCCGGCACCACCAGCTGGGGGCCTGCCAAGGTGGCGATCTCGGAATCCACGTTGGCCGTCTGGATGACGAAATCCGGCCCCTCGGGCAGCAGATAACCGATCTCGCGCAGGAAGGCCTCGTATGCCTCCTGATCGTGCGGCTGATCGCGATGGGCGCAGTGCCATGCATCGATTTTTCGCTGCAGGTCATTGCGTCGTTCAAGCAGGGCCGCGTTGGCCGGAGCCAGATCGTGAGCGATATCGCTCAGACCGTGCCAGAAAGCCTCTTCCTCGACGCCCGTTCCTGGAAGTGCCTCGTCACGAATGAATTCGTAAAGAACCGGCGCGACGGCGAGGTCGGCGCATTGGATGCGGTTGTTCATGATCGATCTATCCTCCGGGAATTCGTTATGCGAACAAAGCTTGTCGTGATGTACATGTGTGGTGTTTATCTGCTATTTAGTAGACAGGAACCGAATGTGCCGAATCTTTGCTGCGCATGAGTTTCGGCTGCTTTTTTTGTTTGTCATGAAAGGTTGAAATGAGAGATCAGGCGGAAATCATCGCGAACACGATTCTCAAGGGATTCAATCGGCATTTTAGGCTTTTTCAAAAGATAACTGCCGGTGCCAAGATGCGCTTCGAGACGGCGGATTGGAAAGGCGTGCAAAAAGCATCGGCCGATCGCATTTCCTACTATGAACAGCGCGTTCACGAGGTTGTCGATCACTTTCGCGGTGATTCCGGCATGGTCGAGCTCGATGAGCCGCTGTGGCAGGAAGTGAAGCGGCGTTATGTCGATTTGCTGATGTTTCACCCGCAGGCCGAACTTGCGGAAACCTTCTACAACTCTGTTTTTTGCAATATTTTCGATCGGAAGTATTTCTACAACGACAATATTTTCGTCGAAACTACCTTGGCTGAAACCATTCCGGTCCCCAAGGAAAGCGTCTATCGAAGCTATTTCCCCGGCGTCGATGGCTTGCGCAGCACTATCCGCAGGATTCTTTCCGAATTCGGTTTCGACTTGCCTTTTATCGACATGGACAGGGATATACTCTTGATAGTAAAGGCATTCTCCAGGCAGTCGGATCAGGCTAACCATAAGCTTCACCATGTGCGCTTCGACATTCTGAAGTCCGCTTTTTACCGTAACAAGGCCGCGTACATCGTCGGGCGGGTGGTGACGCGAAGCGGCGTGCAGCCGTTCATCATCCCGATCCTGCATCATGAGGGGTGCGGGCTTTACATGGATACGCTGATCACTGATGCCAATCAGATGACCGTGATTTTCGGTACCTCGCGGGCTTATTTCATGGTGGAAACCCAGGCGCCATCCGCTCTGGTGTATTTTCTCAAGGAGTTGCTGCCGCATCGAAAAGTGGCGGAACTGTATTCGACCATCGGATTCCACAAACAGGGGAAAACGGAATTCTACCGCGACCTGTTGACACACATGGAGAACTCGTCGGACATGTTCCAGCGCGCTCCGGGCGTGAAAGGCATGGTGATGGAAGTGTTTACGCTGCCATCCTTTCCTTATGTATTCAAAGTCATAAAAGATCGATTCCCTCCAGGCAAGGATTTCTCGCGTACTACGGTCGAAAAACGTTATCAATTGGTGAAAAAACATGATCGCGTAGGCCGCATGGCGGATACGATGGAATATTCCGACGTGGCGCTGCCCATCGACCGTGTCGATACGACGCTGTTGAACGAGCTGCGGGAAAGCATTGCCTCGTCGCTCGAATTCGACGGGAATCTTTTGATCATCAAACATTTGTACATCGAGAGGCGCCTGACGCCCCTGAATATTCATATCAAGGAACTGGACGAGCACTCGCTGCGCGATGCGATTTTCGATTACGGCGTCGCGCTGAAGGACATGATGGCGGCCAATATCTTTCCGGGAGACATGCTGTTGAAGAACTTCGGCGTGACGCGGCAGGGTCGGGTGGTGTTCTACGACTACGACGAAGTGCAGTATCTTCTGGACGTCAATTTCAGGAGGATTCCGGAACCGACGACGCCGGAGCAGGAGATGTCTGGCGAACCATGGTATTCCGTCGGGCCGAACGACATCTTCCCCGAGGAATTCGCGACCTTCATTATGCCTCAACCGGCAATGCGCGAGATGTTCGTGAAGATGCACGGGGAATTGCTCGATGCGGATTACTGGCGCGGGGTTCAGGACGGGATACGGGCGGGGAAAATAGCCGATATCTTTCCCTATCCGCAGTCGCAGCGCTTCATTCACGAGTACGCGGTCTAAGTTGTCTCGTTCATGAAGTTTGCCCCGAAAGCACCACGAGGCCGTCTTCGTCGGCATACAGCCGGTCGCCAGGGGAAAAGTCGACGCCGAGGAAGCTGATCGGGACGCCTGTTTCGCCGCGCTCGCGCCGGACGCTCTTGCGGGGGATCGTGGCAAGGGCCTTGACGCCCAAAGGCATTGCCGCGATGTCGGCCGCATCGCGTATGCAGCCGTTGATCACGATGCCGGCCCAGCCGTTGTCTACGGCTTTCTGCGCGAGAAGATCGCCAAGCAGGGCGCAATACAGCGAGCCTCCGCCGTCCACGACCAGTACGCGGCCTTGGCCTGGCTGCGACACGCATTCGCGCACGCGGGAATTGTCGTTGTGACAGCGAACGGTTTCCACCGGGCCCGTGAAGGCCCGGCGTCCACCGAAATCGCTCAGCCCAGGCTCGCAGACCTGCAGCTGTTCGCCGAACTCATCGTAGAGGTCGGCAGTTTTGAAACCGGTCATGGTCGCCTCGGATGTCATCACTCATGCCCCGAGAAGGGGTGACGTCCTTGTCCAGAGTCATCCCTGATTTTTCAGTCGAAAACCGTTGCTCAATGACCGGCGGCGGCAGCGAACTGGGCTTCTTCCGTGGAGCCCGTAAGTGCAGTCACCGACGAATTGCCGCCCTGTATGGTCGTGGTGACGTCGTCGAAGTAGCCTGCACCGACTTCCTGTTGGTGCGAGACGAAGGTGTAGCCCTTGTCGCGCGCGGCGAACTCGGGTTGCTGCACCTTTTCGACGTAATGCTTCATGCCTTCGCCGAGCGCGTAGTCGTGCGCCAAATCGAACATGTTGAACCACATGTTGTGAATGCCGGCGAGGGTGATGAACTGGTACTTGTAGCCGATTCGGACAGCTCGTCCTGGAACTCGGCAATGGTCTTGTCGTCCAGGTTCTTCTTCCAGTTGAACGACGGCGAGCAGTTGTAGGCCAGCAGCTTGTCCGGATTGTCCTTGAGCACGGCCTCGGCGAATTCGCGCGCAAAGCCGAGATCCGGGGTGCCGGTTTCGCACCACACCAGATCCGCGTAGGGCGCGTAGGCCAGGCCGCGCGAGATGGCCTGCTCCAGGCCGTTACGGACTTCGTAGAAGCCTTCGGCGGTACGCTGTCCGGTGACGAAGGGGCGGTCGTATTCGTCCACGTCGGAGGTCAGCAGGTTGGCGGCTTCGGCGTCGGTACGCGCCAGCACCAGTGTCGGCACGCCGCACACGTCTGCCGCCAGTCGCGCGGCGACCAGTTTCTGCACGGCCTCCTGGGTGGGCACCAGCACCTTGCCGCCCATGTGCCCGCACTTCTTGACCGCAGCGAGCTGGTCCTCGAAGTGCACGCCGGCCGCGCCGTTGACGATCATGTTCTTCATCAGCTCGAAGGCGTTGAGCACACCGCCGAAGCCGGCTTCCGCATCGGCAACGACGGGCAGGAAATAGTCGATGAAGCCTTCGTCGCCGGGCTCAAGGCCGCGTCCCCATTGAATCTCGTCGGCGCGCTTGAAGGCGTTGTTGATGCGCCGGACCATGGTCGGAACCGAGTCGTAGGCGTACAGCGACTGGTCGGGGTACATGGTTTCGGAGGTGTTGCCGTCGGCGGCCACCTGCCAGCCGGACAGATAGATGGCTTCGATACCGGCTTTGGCCTGCTGTACGGCCTGACCGCCGGTGATTGCGCCGAGACAGTTGACGTAACCCTTTTTGGCGTCGCCGCGCACCAGCTTCCAGAGCTTCTCGGCGCCATTGCGGGCGTAGGTGTATTCGGGTTGGACCGAGCCGCGCAGACGTACGACGTCTTCGGCGGTATAACCGCGCTTCACGCTTTTCCAGCGTGGATTCTCAAGCCAATCTTTTTCGATCTGAGCGATCTGTTCAGTACGTTTGCTGGCGCACATGGCGTGTCCCCCGTGATGCGGCTAATAGGATGTGTTGTCGGCGGGTTCATTACGGCTTGGCCGATGTCCCGGATCTCACTCCTCGACTCCTCATCAACGAGTCTAGTTGTGCGGCGTATAATTCAGCTAATTTATTATTGTTATCTCCGCAATTCATGGCGTGAATATGAATATCGAGAAGTTCGATCTGAATCTCCTGCTTTATCTGGACGTGTTGCTACGGGAGCAGAACGTCACGCGCGCCGCCTCGCGCCTGCGTATTACCCAGCCTGCCATGAGCAACGGACTCAAGCGTCTGCGGACTCTGCTGAACGATCCGATACTGGTGCGGACCTCGGCAGGCATGGTGCCTACCGAGCGTGCTTTAAGGTTGCAACCGGTGGTTCGCGGCGTGTTGATGACGCTGGAGGAGACGCTGCAGCCGAATCAGGCCTTCAGGCCCGAAGCCAGTCGGCGCGTATTCCGCATCATGGCCAGCGATTATGCCGGCAGCACGCTGCTGCCTGCGCTGCTGAAACGTTTGCTGAAGGCCGCTCCGCAGGTATCGCTGGACATCATGACGCCCAGCGACGTGACCATCCACGAAGTGGAAAGCGGCAAGGTGGACATGGCGCTCAACCGCTTCGACGATCTCCCGCTGTCGTTTCATCAGTCGCCCCTGTGGTCCGACGATTTCTGCTGCTTGGCGCATGCCGAGAGTGCTTTCGTCGAGAGCCCGGATCTCGAGCACTATCTAGCCGAACAGCACGTCTGGGTCAGCAAGACCGGGTTCGGCGTGGGCGTGGGGATGGACACCGATGATGTACAGAAGCTCGGCTGGGGGGTGGACGAGGCGCTGGCGGCACTCGGCGTCAAACGCCGTATCGGCGTGTTCACGCGCAACTACCATGTCGCCATGCAACTGGTGCGGGAACCCGGGCTGATCGCGACGCTTCCGGGGCGGGTGGCGCGCCTGTATCGGCATGATCCGCAGTTGAAACTGGTGCCGCCGCCGTTCCCTATTCCGCCGTTCGAACTGAAGATGATCTGGAGCCCACTGCTGAACAAGGATGCGGGTCACGTCTGGCTGCGTGGCCTGATCCGCGAGGCCGCGGCCGCAAGCGTGACGTAGTTCCGTCATCTGCGCTTGTGTTTGGCTCGCCGGGAACGCAAGCAGGCTCCCGGCGCATGTTCACTCCACGGGCGGCGCTTGTTCGAGCACGTGATCCAGCCAGCGTGCGCTGAGCCGGTCGGACAGGCGGTTCTGCGACTGGCGTGCGGCGAGATTGCCGACGTCGATCCAGGCCAGGGGCTGATCTTGCTCGGCGCAGGAGAATACCGCGCGCGTGCGCTCGCCGGTCTCCGGGTCGATCTGCCATTGCAGGCACTGCCCGCAGACGCCCTTGAGCATGCATTGCATCGGGCTGCCGACCGTGCCGAAGGCCTGTACGTCGGGCTTGAACACCTCGTGCAGCCGACCTTCGGGCTGCAGAGCCTGCTGGAACGCGCCGAGCAGGCCGGTCGAGCCCATCACCATGATCTGGTCGACGCCGGCGAGCGGCGTGTGAGTCTGGTCGCTGCCGGTGAACTCGCCGCGCTCGTAGCGCTGCAGAAGCTCGACCACGTCGCGGGCTTCGATGCTGATGTCCTGCGGCCGGCGGGCATCGATCTGGCGGCCCGAACCCACGGCCCAGATGATCTGGTCTGCGGCCTGCTCGAGTTCCTCCTGGCGATCGAGTTCGTGCGCCGAGCTGAAGGCGCCGACGTAGATCACGCGGTTGCCGGCGGCGCGCAGCGCCGGGCCGAGATCGAGCATCACTGCCGCGCCCCAGCGGCCGGCGACGATAAGCACGGTTTTGCCTTCGGGAATATGCACCGGGGCGCCGGTCGGGCCCATCAGCACCACGGGCTCGCCGGGCTTGAGACGGCCGGTGAGGCGTGGCCCGCTGCCCCACTGCAACACCAGCAGGCGGATGCGGTCGCCGTCGACGCCGGTGCCGCTGACGGTGATGACGGGGATCTGCAGACGGGTGCCGGCGACCGTCGGGCTGGTACTTTCGAAGGTTTGCAGGCGGAAGAACTGGCCGGGGCGGAAGTTGCGTGCCGCCATGGGCGCACGGACCCAGAGCTCGACCACTGCCGGACTCGGGCGCAGCACTTCCGCAACCGTTGCCGTGAGCCGGTCGTGCAGGCGCGTGGCAAACGAATCGTAGGCTTCGTCGCTGTGCGCGGGGAGGGTGCTCAGCGCCCGCATGACGCCGCCGTAGCTGCGCTTGGCCGAGGCGATGGCTTTGACCACGCTGCCGTTGAACACCGGATTGGTGTCGCCCAGAAACGTGACTTTGCGGCCTTCGTTCTCGTAGGACGTGAAGCCGCCGAATTCGGTGCTCTTGCAATGTTCGGAGACGTCGACGGGCTGCAGGCTGCCGGTGTGGTTGCGGTGCGGCTTGTAGTGCGTGCCGTCGAGCTCGAAGGTGTTCGGATACTCGCGCTCGTACAGCGTGTTGGGCACGGTGCCGGCGGCGACGAACACGGCACGCGCGGGCAGGCGAACCTCCTCGTTGGTACCGATCCAGCGTCCTTCCTGCGCCACCACACGGCGGAATACCACCGCTTCGGTGTGCTGGTATTCGTCGAGTTCGGCCCGCAGCGGATCGAGGCCTTCGGCGTAGTAGATGCCTTCCTCTGCGGCCTTGGTGATCTCTTCATGGTTGCGCAGATAGGCCGGCGACGCGTTCAAGCCCTTGCGGTAGGCCAGGGTGACGCCGCCCCATTCACGCAGCAGATGGATAAAGTCGGGCGCGCGCCCTTCAGCGGCGGCTCGCTCGCGCTCGTCACGCACGGCGCGGCCGTGGGCGAGGAATTCCTCGAGCACGCCCTGATCCTCGGGCATGAGGCCAGGCAGGACCTCGGCATTGCCGCCGGCGGCCGCCAGCGTCTCGTAGCGCTGCAATACCTTCTCGACCTGCTTGATGTAATAGGCCTGGACTTCGGTGGCGGTGTCGATGGCGGTGAGGCCGCCGCCGATGACCACGGCGGGCAGGCGTACCTGCAGGTTGGCGAGGCTGTCTTCCTTGCCCGCGCCGGTGAGCTGCAGCGCCATCAGGAAGTCGCTGGCCTGGCGCATGCCGCGGGCCAGGCTGTTGCCGATCGGGATTACGCGCGGCAGGCCGGCGCCGGTGGCGAGGCAGATATGGTCGAAGCCCAGGCGCCAGGCATCGTCGAGCGTCAGCGTGCCGCCCAGGCGCACGCCGCCGAAGGCCTGGAAGGTGGGGCGGCGCAGCAGGGTGAGGTAGATCAGCTTGAGGAAATTCTTGTCCCAGCGCGGCGTGATGCCGTATTCGGCGACGCCGCCGAAGCCGAGCAGGATGCGCCGGTCGAGCGGCTCGACCAGTTCGCTCCAGTCGCGCACGGGCTCGTCGACCAGCTGCCGCGGCAGCGGTTCGATCTTGAGGCCGTCGATGCCGACCACGGCGCAGCCTTCCTGCGTGAGGTGATGCGCCATGGTGAAGCCGGCCGGGCCGAGACCGGCGATGAGCACGCGCCGGCCGTTGTAGCCCTGCATCACCGGCTGCTTGGCACGCAGCGGGTTCCAGCGCGTGAGCAGGTCGTAGAGCTCGACGCCCCAGGGCAGATCGAGGATGTCGGTGAGCACGCGGGTTTCGATCTGCGGGATGTCGACCGGGTCCTGCTTCTGGTAGATGCAGCCTTTCATGCAGTCGTTGCAGATGCGGTGGCCGGTGGCTGGGATCATCGGGTTGTCGCGCATGGCCACGGCCAGTGCGGCCAGCGGGCGGCCGTCGCGGCGCAGCAGATGCATCTCGGAGATCTTCTCCTCCAGCGGGCAGCCGGTCAGCGTGTTGCCCAGCGGATCGTGCTTGAGGCCCAGTTCCGGGCTGCCTTTCTTCTCCGGAAAACCCTTGGAGCAGAAATCGCCGTCGTGGTCGTGGCAGTACAGGCAGTAGTGAACCTCGTCCTGGACCTGGCGCTGCCCGCCGCGTGGGTCGGTGAGCGAGAAACCGTCGCGCGGGCGCCAGTGGATCGGCTCGGCCTGCAGGCGGCCATATGCGTCACCGGGAGCCGGTTGCAGATTCACCAGGTGGGCGTGGTCCTGGCGTCCGGGCAGATGGAAGCTCACCCAGCCGGCGACGAGTTCGGGCTCTTTGAGCGTCACGACAGCCCATTGCACCAGGCGGTCGAGATCGTCGGCGGCATCGGGGTCGTCGCTCAGGCGCTGGAACAACAGAGCCGTGCCGAGTTCGATATCGTCCGGCGCGAGTTCGGCGGCGCGTTCGCTGACCCAGGCATGCAGCTCCTCGCGGCTGGCGGTGACCTGGCCGCGGTAACGGCGGGCGCGGCGCGACACCAGTCCGGCCTTCATGCGCATGACGGGATCGTGAGCGAGGATTTCGGCGCGCAGCTCGCCGATTTCGGCATCGACCGCAAACAGGCGTACGAGGAAGTCCTCGACATGTGCAGCGACGGCGATCAGCCATTCGCTGAGTGCCTGATCTTCGGCATGTTCACCGGCACGGAAGGATTGCAACCGCTCGGCCAGTCCGGGCGCTTTGGCGCTCAGTTCCTCGCGGAATGCGGCGTCGAGTCGGTCGAGCCCCTGCGGCGTGCGCAGATCGGCATAGTCGAGTTCGAGGCGTTCCAATCCGGGGAAGCGGGCGGTCGAGGGCATGGCGTCTCTCTACGGGAAAAAGACGCGATATTACTCCCTCGCGGCGTGAATTTCAGGTTCGCCGAATATAGATGTGGTCATTCCCGCAAGGTGTTGCCGGCCGAAAGGATGGAGCCGCGTGCGGGAAACGGCGGCGTCAGGGCGAATAAGCTCCGGCGCCCCGCGAGCGGAGCGCCGGAATCGTTCAGGACTTGTGTTTCATCGGGCAGGTGTTGAGACCGAACAGCGTATAGGCGCCGCAATAACCGACGATGCCGGTGAACAGCGGCACGACGCCGATCCAGCCCCAGGGCGATTGCAGGCCGACGAATACCTGGGAGATGAGCAGCAGGCCGATGACGATACGGATGACGCGGTCGATGCCGCCGACGTTCATTTTCATGGTGGGTCCTCCAGGACGCTCGCCGATTGGGTGAAGACAGGTGCTTCGTTGAGTCTGGCTCAGTATGCGCCGAAGTGCCATTCCTCTCGGTGACTAGATCACCCTCGTGTCCGCTATGTGGATTTCGCCGCCACGCGGTTCAGCGCCTCCCGGTCGAGGATTTCGAGTTCTCCCCGATGCACGCTCACCCAACCGCGCTGTGCAAAATGTTTCAGCGCACGGCTGACCACTTCCCGCGCACTGCCGAGTTCGACGGCCAGTGCCTGGTGCGTGGTGGCGATGTGCGACCCTGTCCCGCCCAGTGCGAGCAAGCGTTTGGCGAGACGTACGTCGAGGCGTTCGAAAGCAATTTCCTCGACCAGCTGCAGCAGCGCCGCCAGTCGTTCGCCGTAAGCCGCGAACACGAATCGGCGCATGGGCTCGGAGGTTTCGAGCGCGGCGCGAAAGGCCGGAGCCGGGACGGCGGCGGCGATCACTTCGGTTTCGGTGATGCCTTCGGCTGCGTAGTGCCCATCCGCCAGCAGGCAGGTGGTGGTCAGTACGCAGGATTCGCCGGGAGAGACACGGTACAGCACGATTTCGCGACCGCTTGCGGAGAGCTGCTGTACGCGGATGCTGCCCTCGATGACCAGCAGGTAGTTGCGGCAGGCCTGACCGGTTTCGAAGACCACGGTGTCCGTCGGGACGCGGACGATCTCGGCAGAGCGCAGCGCCTGCAGTCCCGCCTCGTCGTCAACGTCGCGCAGGCCGTGAAAGCGGTCGGTCCAGTCGGAATACAGATTCTTCAACGAATGCACGCCAGCCACGCCATTTGCTCAGTCGCGGTAGCGCAGCAGGATCTCGTCGTAGTCGTCGATGCGCCGATCGCGCAGGAAGGGCCACATGCGGCGCACGCGCTCGCTGCGCTGCATGTCGATGTCGGCCATCAGCACGCAGGGGGCGTCGATCGGTGCCTCGGCGAGAAGTTCGCCCTGCGGGCCGCAGACGAAGCTGGCGCCCCAGAACTGAGCGTCGGCCAGGGTGCCGGTCGGATCCGACTCGGGGCCGACGCGGTTACAGGCGAGCAGCGGCAGGCCGTTGGCTACGGCATGGCCGCGCTGGACCAGACGCCAGGCATCGAGCTGGCGGGCGTGTTCGTCCTCGGGTTCCTCAGGGTGCCAGCCGATGGCGGTCGGATAGAGCAGCAGCTCGGCTCCGGCCAGCGCCATGAGTCTTGCCGCTTCCGGGTACCACTGGTCCCAGCACACCAGTACGCCCAGCCGCCCTACGCTGGTATCGATCGGCTCGAAGCCGAGGTCGCCGGGCGTGAAATAGAACTTCTCGTAATAGCCGGGGTCGTCCGGGATGTGCATCTTGCGGTAGATGCCGGCGACGCTGCCGTCGCGTTCGAGCACCACGGCGGTGTTGTGATAAATGCCTGCGGCACGGCGTTCGAAGATCGAACCGACGATGACCATGCCGTGTTTGTACGCCTGTTCGGCAAGAATGCCGACGGTCGGGCCGTCCAGCGCTTCGGCCTGGTCGAAGACGTCGGCATCTTCTGTCTGGCAGAAATACAGCCCGGCGTGCAATTCCTGCAGCAGGACCAGTTCGGCGCCCTGGGCAGCGGCTTCTTCGATGCCGCGGATGCTGGTGGCCAGATTGGCCTCGCGATCGGCGGAATTTGCTTGCTGGACGAGTGCGACGCGCATGGCTGTGGTCTCTAGCGATCGTTTGAGGTTAGTACGCCGACGGGCAGCTGCATGGTTAGGCAGTGCAGGCTGCCGTACTGCTGGATGATCGGTACGCAGTTGATGCCGACGATTTCGCGGCCGGGAAAGGCGCTGCCCAGAATCTCTATGGCGGCTTCGTCGTGTACCGGGTCGTCGTAGGTCGGCATGAGCACCGCGCCGTTGATGATCAGGAAATTGGCGTAGGTGGCCGGCAGGCGCTGGCCGTCATGCTTGTAGTGCGGCCTTGGCATCGGCAGGGCCAGCAGCCGGTAGGGCTCGCCGGAGGCGTCGCGCAGGGCCGTAAGTTCGGCCTCCATGGCCTGCAGTTCGTCATAGTGCTCGTCGGTGGGGTCGCTGCAGCGCACGTAAGCGATGGTGCGCTCGTCGCAGAAGCGGGCCAGCGTGTCGATGTGACCGTCGGTGTCGTCGCCGGCCAGCGCGCCGTGGTCCAGCCAAAGAATTCTCTGCACGCCCAGTACCGTGCGCAGCTCAGCTTCGATTGCCGTCTCGTCCAGGTCCGTATTGCGCGTCGGGGTAAGCAGGCAATGACGCGTAGTCAGCAGAGTTCCCGCGCCGTCGGTATCGATCGAGCCGCCTTCGAGGATCAGCCCGATTTGCGTCAGCGGGGTGTCGCCGAAAGCGCCGGCTGCGGCGACCGCGCGATTGATGGCGTCGTCCTGTGCGTAGGGATATTTTCCGCCCCAGGCGTTGAAGGTGAAGTCGAGCAGGTGCGGCAGGCCGTCTTCGAGCACAGCGATCGGGCCGTGGTCGCGGGCCCAAGTGTCGTCAGAGGGGGCGATCGCCAGGTGCAGGCGATGTTGCGGACAGCCGCGCTCGCGGAGGAGGCCTTCAGCGTGGGCTCGATGGTCCGGATCGCGGCACACGACGAGCAGCTCCTCGCGCGCGCAGATGGCGCTGGCAATCTCGAGGTAGACGTTTTCGACCGCGGCCAGTTGCGGCGCCCAGAAGGTGCGATCGTGCGGCCAAGTGAGCATGACGCCGCTTTGCTGGGCCCATTCCGCCGGAAGGGTCCGTTGAGTGTCGATGGTGGTCACAGGGTATCCGGAGATTAGGGTTTGCCGGAAGCTGCCGGTTGGGTCTTGGTCGAGTGCACCACGGTGTGGATGACGTGATTGTCCGCGAAGTAGACGGTGTAACTCGCGTAGACCCAGCGCGTGATGGTCGGGTAGTTCGGCGCGGTCGGCGTGGCCGGGAGTTCCTTCACGGGTGCGCCGAAGCGGCTACGCACCTGCTGCATGGTCATGCCGCGAACCGGCTGCTGAGGCAGTTTCGCCGCTTCGGCACGGCCGTTGGGCAGGACGATGACCTCGGCCAGTGCGGGCGAGGCAAGGGTCAGGCCGAGCAGGGCCATCAGACAGAGTTGTAGGACGCGCGACATGGTGCTCTCCAGTCAATTGTTCGAATTGTATGTGCCAGTGACTCCGAAAACCATTTGCCGAGCCCGGTCGGGCACAGGTTGAGCGGGCGCTGTGCGCGGCCTGTGGCGGTTTTCGGTGGTGCCCGTGTGACTATAGCCTTTCAGGCCTTCAAATTGCACTGGCTGTTGACGGACATAGGCGGCATGGGGTTTTTGTGGGAAGCGGTTCGAGAGCCTGGATCACTATGGCGCGCGTAATAGGGCCAGTACGGTCGTCGGTTGCTTCCCGGTGGAGTAACAGCACTTTGCCAAATGCCTGGAATTCGTTCGGCAGGCGAGCGACTTAGGTCGCTGATGCTAGATCGCGTCCTCAATTTGCCTAGGAGGCTTGTAAGCGATGTGCGTGAAGGGTTCTCCGATGACGGCGGGAATCATTAACCAAAATTTAAGTTGAATCAGGCATAAACGCCCGTTGCAAGCCTGTTATCTTGTTACGCCACTATGGTTTAATCCACGGCTATGTTCCGACCCCTCGAACTCAGCATCGGACTGCGTTACACGCGCGCCAAGCGGCGCAACCATTTCATTTCCTTCATTACGCTGATCTCCATGCTCGGCATTGCGCTGGGCGTGACGGCCTTGATCACCGTGCTGTCGGTCATGAACGGTTTCGAGCGTGAGTTGCAGAGCCGTATTCTCGGTTTCGCCTCGGATGTCACGGTACGTGACTTCGGCGGCGGGCTGAAGAATTGGCAGGACTTGAGCACGCGCCTGAGCAGTACGCCGGGCGTTACCGGTATCGCGCCCTACGTGCAGGGCGAAGCCATGATCACGGCTGGCCGTGCGGTCAGCGGCGCGGTGTTGCGCGGGGTGTTGCCTTCACGCGAGGGGGCGGTGTCCTCGGTCGGTCGCGACATGGTGGCCGGTTCGTTGACGGCGCTTAAGCCGGGCGGTTTCGGCATCGTGCTGGGCAAGGATCTGGCGGCATACCTAGGGGCCAGCCTGGGCGATCACGTCACCGTGATCACGCCCGACGCGACGGTCACGCCGGCCGGCGTGCTGCCGCGCTTCCGCCGCTTCACCGTGGTCGGCATCTTTTCCGCGGGTATGTACCAGTACGACCGTGGCACGGCTTTCATCGATATCCAGGACGCCTCGCGCCTATTCCGACTCGACAACGGTGTGACCGGGCTGCGCCTCAAGCTGGACAAGGTGATGCAGGCGCCTGAAGTGTCCGCAAACCTGAGCAGGACGCTGGGTTCGAACTACTGGGTTACCGATTGGACCCAAGAAAATGCCAACTTCTTCCACGCAGTTCGGACCGAGAAGACGGTCATGTTCGTCATCCTGTTCCTGATCGTCGCCGTCGGCGTGTTCAACATCGTGTCTACGCTGGTCATGGTGGTCAACGACAAGCAGGCCGATATCGCCATCCTGCGCACGCTCGGTATGTCGCCGGGCAGGGTGATGCGGATATTCGTCATCCAGGGCACAGTGATCGGTCTGGTGGGGGTGCTGGCCGGCGTGGCCGGTGGCGTTGCCTTGTCGCTCAACGTGGAAACCATCGTGCCGGCGATCGAGCGCCTGTTCCACGTGCAGTTCCTTTCGCCCCAGGTGTATTACATCAGTCAGCTGCCCTCCTACCTGGAGTGGCGCGATGTGTTGCGCATCGGGCTGATCGCTTTCGCGCTGACGATAGTGGCGACCATTTACCCGGCGCGCCGCGCGGCGCGTACGCAGCCGGCCGAAGCGCTGCGTTACGAATGACGGATCAGCCCCATGGTTTTTGACGCACTTTCAGCCAACGAGCCCGTGCTGCGTGCCAACGGGCTGAAGAAAACCTACCGCGAGAATAGCCTGTCGGTCGAGGTGCTGCGCGGCATCGATTTTTCGCTGATGCCCGGCGAGAAAGTCGCCATCGTCGGCAGCTCCGGCAGCGGCAAGAGTACGTTGCTGCATTTGCTCGGAGGGCTCGACACGCCGAGCGCGGGCAGCGCCGAGGTGTGCGGCAAGGACATGAGCAAACTGTCCGACCGCCAACGCGGCGAACTGCGCAACGAGTCGCTGGGCTTCGTGTACCAGTTTCACCATCTGCTGCCCGAGTTCACTGCGCTGGAAAACGTCGCCATGCCGTTGCTGATCCGCGGTACCCACACGGCGCAGGCCGAACAGCGTGCACGCATGCTGCTGGAGCGGGTCGGCATGCTGGGGCGCACCGAGCACAAGCCGGGAGAACTGTCCGGCGGCGAGCGTCAGCGCGTCGCCATCGCCCGCGCGGTGATCACGGAGCCGCGCGCCGTGTTGGCCGACGAACCGACCGGCAACCTAGACCGTAAGAACGCGGAGCAGATTTTCCGCCTGCTGCTGAGGCTCAACGAGGAACTCGAGACGGCGCTGGTCATCGTGACGCATGATCCGCTGCTGGCCCGGCGCATGGACCGTGTAATGCGCCTCGACGACGGCCAGCTTTACGCCGGCAGCTGATGCCCTAGCGTCAGGCCGTAGGCGATCACGCCCGGCGCCTGAAACAGCGGCAGTAGTGCTTCGCCGACGATGGCGCCGCTGCCGGCAACGGCCCAGCGGCGGTCGATGAATTCTCCCAAGGCGCTGCCGAACAGGCGATTCAGGCGATAGCCCGCCCAGGCGAAGGTAACGAACAGCGCTCCGCTGACGGGGTCTGGCAGGTAGCTGAGTGGAGCCGCGGCGAGCCAGTGTCCGAGCAGCATCAGCAAGGCGGCCGTTTGCAACGGGAGCAGAAGCGCCTGCAGGCCGGCCGGACGTGCGACCCAGGGCAGCGCCAGCGCAAGCAGCATGGCCAGGTTGATCAAGCCGCTCAGACGCGAGCCGCCGTTCAGCACGGAAGCCAGGCCGGGTGAGTGCTGCAGACCGAGCAGTGCAGGATAGGCGATCAGCACGAAGGCGACCAATAACAGCGCATGCACGAGAGGTCGGCCGAAGTGGCGGAGCAGCCACGCGCTGGGGGCGGCGCTTTCGGCGTGCCGGCGCAGCCACTCCAGTCCGAGCAGGGCGGCCGCGGTGCCCAAGGCATAGACCAGTCCGCCACTCAGAAGCCTGGCGTTCAGCAGGGCTTCCAGAATGCTCATTTGCGTTCCGCAAGGCGACGTTTGCGCCGTTGCTCCCAGCGATGCACGACGTTCAGGCGCCAGAATAGCTGCATGCCGATGTAGCCCAGCAGTGCGGTGCCGGTGCTGAGCACCAGACTCCCGGTCATCAGTGGTTTCCAGATACGCAGGAATTCGCCACCGAGCCATTCCAGCGACAAGTCGAAGGCCGGCATGTGGTGCGGTGGGACCCCGAGCAGCCAGCTGCCCAGCTTGTAGGCAAAGAAGAATATCGGCGGCATGGTCAGCGGGTTGCTGATCCAGACGAGGGCGACCGCGATCGGCAGGTTGACGCGCAGCACGATGGCGGCCATGGCGGCGAGCACCATCTGGAACGGCATCGGCAGGAAGGCCATGAACAAACCGACGGCGAATCCACCGGCTACGGAGTGGCGGTTCAGGTGCCAGAGATTGGGGTCGTGCAGCAAGGTGCCGAGGAATCGCAGGGACTTGTGTTCGCGTACCGTATGGTAATTGGGGAACAGGCGCCGGATGATGTGCTTGGCCATGTTGCTCAATCGCCCGTGCCGGGCAAAGTAGGGGAGCGCATACACTACGACATTCGGCCGCCGTTTCGTATGGCGGCGTATGCAAAAAAACGTTCTGATCGGCGTCGCGGGCGGGCTGGCCCGACAGGCGTCGCGGTGAAAGGGGACGAACCATGGCGGCAGTCGCATGCGCAGCGCAGCGATCGGCCTGCTGATCGGCATAGCTGCCGTCCAGCAGTTCGCCCAGTTGCCCTCGCTCTGGTGGTGGCTGGCGCTGCCGTCGCTCGCCGTGGCGGCTTGGCGTATGCCCGTGACGAGACCGTTGGTGTGGCTAGGCCTGGGGTTTGTCTGGGCTTTGTGGCGCGCTGATTCGATGTTGGGGCCGACCTGGCCGGCGGCGTCGATGAAGCAGGATGCCGTACTGACGGGTTACGTTTCCTCGATCCCGCGCATTGCCGCACACGGCACGCGCTTTCGCTTCAAGGTCGAGTCCGCCGAGTTGCACGGGCATGCGCTAAACGAGTTTCCGTCCACCGTGCGCTTGAGCTGGTACGGCCGGGTGCCGCCCCTGCGTCCCGGCGAACGCTGGCGGTTGCGGGTGCGCCTCAAGCCGCCGAACGGGTTCATGAATCCGGGCGGTTTCGATTACGAAGGCTGGTTGTTTCGCCAGGGCATACGTGCCACCGGCTATGTGCGACCGCACGGCGCCGAGCACTTGTCCGGGCTGCGTTTGACGCCGTCGGTGCGTCTGGACCGCCTGCGCATGGAACTCGCCCAGCGGGTGAGCGCGGCCGTGTCCGATCCTAGCTCGCGCGGCGTGCTGTTGGCGCTGACGCTGGGGATTCGCGACGGCATTCCGCAAGGCCGCTGGCAAACCCTGCTGGATACCGGGACCAATCATCTCGTCGCCATCTCCGGGTTGCATGTCGGCATGGTCGCCGGCGTCGTGTTGCTGCTGATGCGGCGCCTGTGGGCCTCGGTACCGCGTCTGACACTGCTGCTGGCAGCGCCGCGCGCGGCGGCACTGTTCGCGCTGGTGGCGGCCGGCGGGTACGCCGCATTGGCCGGTTTCACGGTGCCCACGCAGCGCGCCCTGCTGATGTTGGCGGTGGTGCTCGGTGGCGTATTGTTATGGCGCCAGGCACGCCCGGTGCAGTCCTTGACGGCTGCTTTGTTGACGGTGCTGCTGTTGGACCCGTTGGCTGTTTTGGATGCCGGCTTCTGGCTGTCCTTCGCCGCCGTCGCGGTGATTTTATATGTGGTCACGGGACGCTCTTCGGGCGGTTGGCTGCACAGCTGGGGGCAGGTGCAGTGGGCGTTGTTGCTGGGTTTGTTGCCGTTCACCGTGATGTTGTTTCAGCGCGTGGCGACGATCGCGCCAGTGGCGAATCTGTTGGCGGTGCCGTGGGTGGGGCTCTTGGTCGTACCGCTGGCGCTGCTCGGCATGCTGCTGCTCGGCTTTTGGCCGGCAGTTGGCGGTTTGCTGTTGGGAACGGCCGGGGTGGCGGTCGGCGCGCTCTGGCCGGTGCTCGATTTTCTGGCGGCGCTACCGGGCGCGCATCTGCGCTTGGGAGCGTCATCGCTGGCGGCGCTCGCCCTGGCCCTGGCCGGCGTCGCCTGGTTGCTCGCTCCGCGGGGCTGGCCGTCGCGCTGGCTCGGGGTCGTGATGATCGGTCCGTTGCTGTGGCCGCCGGCGTCGTATCCGCCGTCCGGAAGCTGGCGTCTGGCTTTGCTCGACGTGGGGCAGGGCATGTCGGCCGTGGTGCAGACCGCGCATCACACGCTGGTGTTCGACGCCGGGCCGAGTTTCGGGCCGGATTTCGATGCGGGCGAAGCGGTGGTGGCGCCGTACCTGCGCAGTCTCGGGTTGCGGCGTTTGGATCTGTTGGTGATCAGTCATAACGACAACGACCACAGCGGTGGCGTGGAATCCCTGTTGAGGGCCTATCCGCATACGCCGGTGACGGCATCGAGCGCAGCGGCGTGGCCACAGTCGAGGCCATGTCGGGCTGCTGAAGCATGGACATGGGATGGCGTTCGTTTCGAAATGCTGTCCCCGTTGGCGGCTGGCATGATCGGGCGAAACGACCGTAGCTGCGTGCTGCGCATCTCGGGCGCCGGCGGCAGTGCCTTGCTGCTTTCGGATATCGAGGCGAGCGCCGAACGCGAGCTGGTCGGGCGGTGGGCCGGGCGACTTGCCGCCGATGTGATGATAGTGCCCCACCACGGTAGCGCGACCTCGTCAAGCGCGCTGTTTCTGGATACGGTGCACCCGCAGCTTGCGCTGCTAAGTCGGGGTTTCGGCAATCGCTTTGGTTTCCCCAGGGCGTCGGTTATGGAGCGCTATACGGTACGGGGTATCGATGTTGCCGACACCGCCTCTTCCGGCGCCTTGACGGTGCGCTTCAGCAGTGTGGATGGGATACGGTTATTGCCTGGATATCGGGAAGAGAAGGGGCGGTATTGGAATCGTTCGCCAGCCGGCGGTAGTTGATTTGTGCGAAACATATCTCCAACGCCTCATGAACGCACTTTGTAGGAAGCTGATTCGCAGCGAAACCGTATTCTTTAAGCCGGGCGGGATACGAATCAGCTGTTGGTAGAAACCTCGCGGTTTATGACGAAGCCCTTAAGTGTGTATGATTCGGCCTCGCCGAGTAATCCCATAAAACGAGAGGCGTCCACGTGTTTGAGATAGTCAAGGCCGGCGGTTGGCTGATGCTGCCGATCATCGCTGCGTCCGTATTGGCGCTGGCGATCATCCTGGAGCGTTTCTGGACATTGCGCCGGGCGCGAATCATTCCGCCCGGTCTGCTCGATTTGACGGTGAAGCAGCTCAAGTCCGGCGAACTGAATGCCGAGCGCCTGCAGATCATCGAGAACGCCTCGCCGCTGGGACAGATCCTGGCCACGGGGCTGCGCAACCGTAATCGTACGCACGAGTTGATGAAGGAGCGTATCGAGGAAACTGGCCGCCAGGTGGTGCATGAACTCGAGCGCTACCTCAACACCTTGGGCACGATCGCGGCTGTTTCGCCCTTGCTCGGCCTGCTGGGCACGGTGTTCGGCATGATCCAGGTCTTCAGCGTGATCACCTCGGTGGGCGTGGGCAATCCGCATATCCTGGCCGGTGGTATCGCCAAAGCCCTCATTACCACAGCCGCAGGTCTTTCCGTGGCGATTCCGACACTGGTGTTTCATCGATATTTCAGAGGCTTAGTCGAGAAACTTACAGTGGAAATGGAGGATCAGGCCGTACGCCTGGCGGATACCCTTCGCGGCATGAAAAACGCTCGCAGCGCGAGCGCCGGGACGCAGAAATGAAGTTCCACCGTCGCGACCGCCGCGATGATCCCGGCATCGACATGGCGCCGCTGATAGACGTGGTGTTCCTGCTGCTGATCTTTTTCATGGTCACCACGACGTTCAATCGCGAGTCCGAACTCAAGATCGTGCTGCCCAAGGCGCAGGCCAGCGAGGCGGCCAAACCGCAGAATCCGCTGACGCTGACCATCGACCGCCATGGCAACTACTATCTGAACGGCCGCGAGCTGGTGAATACCCGTTCCGATACGCTGTTCCGTGCCCTGCAACAGGCCAAGGCAGAGCGGGGCGACAAGCTGCCGCTGATCGTGCGCGCCGATGCCAACACGCCGTACCAGTCCGTGGTCACGGCCATGGACGTGGCGGGCCAACTGGGCATCTCCCGCCTGTCCATTGCGACCGACAAACCCGCACAAGCCCACTGATGTCCGATTCTTCCAGATCACTCAACGGCTTCGGCGTCTATCGTCGGCTGCTTCGCGAGTCCTTGCGGTATTGGCCGTATCTGCTGCTCGCCGTGGTGGGCATGACGCTGACTGCAGCGACTCAGCCGGCCATGGCGGCACTGATGAAACCTTTGCTCGACGGCAGTTTCGTCGCTCGCAACCTCACCGCCATCACCTGGATACCCCCGGCTCTGGTCGCCCTGTATCTGGTGCGCGGCGTGGCGGGCTACGTGTCCTCGTACTTTATGGCCTACGTGGGCACGCACGTGGTCATGGATCTGCGCGGCGACATGTTCGACCGCTTGCTGCACATGCCGGTGACCTTCTTCGACAATTCCTCCTCCGGCGAATTGCTGGCCAAACTGACCTACAACGTGGAACAGGTCGCCGGCGCATCGACCAGCAGCTTCACCATTCTCATTCGCGACAGCATCACCGCGCTGGGCCTGCTGATCTGGGTGTTCTACGTGAGCTGGAAACTGAGCCTGGTGTTCCTGGTGCTGTTCCCGATCATCGCCCTGATCGCCACCTCGGTGTCCAAGGTCTTCCGTCGCCTGAGCCGCGGCATCCAGGACGTGGTCGGCGAAGTGACGCACGTATCCGAGGAAATGATCGAGGGCCACCGCGTGGTCAAGTTGTTCGGCGGCAAGGAGTACGAGACCAAGCGTTTCGGTGCGGTCAATCGCAAGAGCCGACTGCTGCGCCTGCGTTCCACCGCGGCTGAAGCGGCTAGCCTGCCGCTGATGGAATTCATCGCCTCGATCGGCATCGCTTTCATCATCTATCTGGCGACCTCGGGCACCTTGCTGCAAACGATGAGCGTGGGTAGCTTCGTCTCCTTCGTCACGGCGATTCTCATGCTGATGGAGCCGCTGCGGCGCCTGGCGCAGATCAATCCGACCCTGCAGCGCGGCATCGCTGCGGGCGAGACCATCTTCGAGCTGCTCGATGCCGAGCCAGAGCCGGATCATGGCCGTTCCCGCGTCGAGCGTGCGCGCGGGCACATCGAATACCGCGACGTGAGTTTCGGTTACGAGACGGCCAAGGGCGACGTGCTGCAGGACATCAACCTGGATATCGCTCCGGGCGAGACGGTGGCCCTGGTCGGCCGTTCGGGCAGCGGCAAGAGCACGCTGGTGAACCTGCTGCCGCGTTTCTACGAACTGGAGCGAGGCGATATCCTGCTCGATGGCGTATCGATCTCGCAGCTGACGCTGGATAGCCTGCGTTCACAGTTCACCTATGTCGGGCAGCAGGTCACGCTGTTCAACGACACGATCGGCAACAACATTGCCTATGGCGAGCAGGGCGGCGCCACGCGCGAAGAAATCGTCGAGGCGGCGCGGGCCGCGCATGCCTGGGAGTTCATCGAGCAGTTGCCGCAAGGGCTGGATACGCTGGTCGGCGAGAACGGGGTGCTGCTCTCTGGCGGTCAGCGCCAGCGTCTGGCGATCGCCCGGGCGTTGCTCAAGAACGCACCCATCCTCATCCTCGATGAAGCGACCTCGGCGCTGGATACCGAATCAGAACGACATATACAGGACGCGCTCGAAACGCTGGTACGCGGGCGTACCACGCTGGTCATCGCGCATCGTCTGTCCACCATCGAAAGCGCCGACCGTATCGTGGTCATGCAGCACGGACGCATCGTGGAGATCGGTTCGCACGCCGAACTGATCGCACAGGACGGCGCCTATGCCCGGCTGCATCGCATGCAATTCCACGAAGAACCCGCGCCGGCTGCGCAGACGCATGAGCACCCCTGAGCCGGAGGGCTACGACAGCCGCTGGTGGCCGGCGCTGCGCGCGGATCTGCGCGACCGCCGGCGCGGTGAGCGCGCCAGGGCGAATGCCCGACGCGGTTACCTGTTGCCGCCGCGGGGCGAGGGCAAGCTCATCTGGTTCAAGGCCGGGGCGGCGCCCGAATCCGTGCTGCTGGCCTGCGAGCTGCTTGGCGCCTTGCGCGAACGGCGCATCGACGTGCGCCTTGCGCTCACGTTCGAGCACGATTATGCCGACATCATCGAACCGCGCGTGCGCGGCTTGCGCAAGATTGGCCTCGGCTACGGACCGGGCGATCGTCCGGCTGCGGTCCGGCGCGTCATGCAACGGCTGTCACCGTTCGGTCTGATCCTGGTCGATACGCAGCCGCATGCGCATCTGCTGCGTGCTGCCGCCCAGGCGGGAACGCGCCTGGTCGCCTTCAATACGCCTCCCGGCGAGGTCGAGGTGGAGGCCGCCTATCCCAGCGACGATCTGCAGGCGCAGGCCTGGCGCGACGCCTCGATGGCGCGCCATATCGCTGATCCCGCCGATCCACTGGCCTTGTTCGTCGAAGCTCAGGCCGATACTACGCTGCGCAGCCTTGCCGCCGCCGGTCAGGACGCGCTCAAGCTGTGGTGGTGGCATGGACCGGGAGCTTCGCTCGAGGCTTTCGTCGGGCGCTGGCGCGCGAGTCCGCTGGCGGCGGATGGCGTATTGTTCGTCTCCAGCGACGACAGCCCAGCCTGGGCCGGCGCCGATCTGAATATCAGCCGCTGGCAACGCGGCCCCTTGCCGGCTGGCCAGGTCGTCGCGGTCGACGATCCGCGCTGGGTGGCGGCGATTGCCAGCGCCATCGATGCCGGCCATCTCGAAACCGCCACGCGCCGTACGGCATGGCAGGCGCTGGCAGGCAACAGCGCGATCAGCTTCGGCGCGCTCCGACCGGTTGCTGTGGCGGACGTGGGGCTACCCATGTTGACGGATGCTGAAGCCGTGCTGCACGAATGGCAGGTGCTGCATGCCGATCCGGTGGAGGCGCGGCGGCGCGGCGATGCCGGACGACGCCGTTTTTGGGAAGAGCGGCGCCGCGCGCAAAAGGTGATGGACGAGTTTTTGCAGCGGGCGTTCGACTGGTAACCTGCTGCCCGTCATGCCCTCTGGGGCTTTACGCCGGGATTGACCGAGACCGAACGCAACCATGTCCCTCGAGAGCCGGATTCAGCGCGCGTGGACCCGTCGCGGATTGTTGTCTGCGATGTTGTTGCCGCTGTCCTTCGCTGTACTGCACTGTGTCCCGGCAACGTCGGCGCGCATTCCTGAATGCGCCACCGGCGGCATTGCCGCTGCCGGTCATCGTGGTCGGCAACGTCACCGTGGGCGGGACCGGCAAGACGCCGATGACGATTCGCCTGTGCGAATGGCTGCGCGAGCAGGGTTGGCGTCCCGGCGTGGTCAGCCGGGGCTACGGCGGCAAAGGATCGGATCGTCCGCGCCTGGTGAGCGATCTAAGCACTGCGGCCGAGGTGGGCGACGAACCCTTGCTGATCGCGCTGCGCACGCAGGCGCCGGTGTGCGTGTGCGTGGATCGCGTGGCCGCTATACATGCGCTGTTCGCGGACGAGGCCTGCGACATCATCGTCGCCGACGACGGCCTGCAGCATTACCGCATGCCGCGCGATCTGGAAATCGCCATGCTCGACGGGCACCGCCGCCTGGGCAACGGGCGCTGCTTGCCGGCAGGGCCGTTGCGCGAGCCGGCGAGTCGCCTGCAGGAAGTCGATTTCGTGGTGGTTACCGAGGGCGAGCCTGCCGCTGGCGAATACGCCATGGCGCTGCACCTGGACGAAGCCTGGTCGTTGCGCGATCCGTCGCAGCGCATGGCCCTGCGTGAGTTCGTCGGGGCGAAGGTGCATGCCGTGGCCGGTATCGGCAATCCCGACCGCTTCTTCGATGCGCTGGAAAGGGCCGGGCTGAGCGTCATCCGTCATCCGTTCCCCGATCATCACCGCTATCAGCCCGATGATCTGGCCTTCGGCGACGCCACGCCGGTGCTCATGACCGAGAAGGATGCCGTAAAATGCCGTGAGTTCGCATCGCCCGAGTGCTGGGCGGTGCCGGCCTCCGCCAAACTGCCGTCCGCGTTGACGACAGCCCTCGCCGAACGTCTGAGGAAGTTTCGCAATGGACAAGAAACTGCTTGATATCCTGGTATGCCCCGTCACCAAGGGGCCGTTGACCTACGACAAGGAGCACCAGGAACTGATCTCCAAGTCGGCGCGTCTGGCCTATCCGATCCGCGACGGCATTCCGGTGATGCTGGAGGAAGAGGCGCGCACGCTGAGCCAGGAGGAGGTCGAGGCGCTGTGAGTTTCCGCGTCGTTATTCCGGCGCGCTACGCCTCCACGCGCCTGCCGGGCAAGCCATTGCTGCCCTTGGCCGGTCGCCCTGTGCTGGCGCATGTTTACGATTGCGCCTGCGCCTCGGGTGCGGACGAGGTGCTGATCGCCACCGATGACGAGCGTATCGTCGAGGCCTGCGCCGACTTCGGGGCGCCGGCCGTCATGACCTCGGCCGCTCACCGCTCGGGCAGCGAACGCCTGGCCGAAGTGGTGCGGTTGCGCGGTTGGGGCGACGACGAAGTCGTGGTCAACCTGCAGGGCGACGAGCCGATGACGCCGCCTGCGGTGATCCGCCAGGTTGCCGAAGACCTGATGGATTTTCCCGAGGCAAGCGTGTCGACGCTGTGCGCGCCGATCCACTCGGCCGCTCAACTGAACGATCCGCATACCGTCAAGGTGGTGTGCGATGCGGCCGGCTACGCGCTGTATTTCAGCCGCGCCCCGATTCCCTGGGAGCGCGACGTGCTGGGCGCAGAGGAGCGCGAGACGCCGATCGGTTGGCGCCATATCGGGCTGTACTGCTACCGCGCAGGCTATCTGCGCCGCTACGTCGAACTGCCGCCCTGCGAACTCGAAGACGTCGAGAAACTCGAGCAGCTGCGGGTGCTGTGGCATGGCGCGCGTATCCACGTCGCCGAGGCGCAGGAAGTGCCGGGTCACGGTATCGATACGCCGGAGGATCTGGCGTTGGTCGAGGCTTTGCTCGCCCGGCGCGAGGCGAAATAGGCGGTTTCTCGGGGCCGTGCGTAGTTTTAGCTAAGGGTGTTAAGTCGTGTCGTTACTCTGAGTGAGTTTGCAGCTCGCGGGTGGGAATCAGCGTTTGTGGTTGTGATCTTGCGTGGGTGAAGGCGGCATACTTGCTGGCCGTGGCGGCCGGTTTCGGGCGCGAATCAGCGTTTCCAGTTTTGATCTTGAGTGGGTGACACGCCCGAGTACCTTTCTTTGCACGTCCAAAGAAAGAGGCGAAAGAAAGGCGCCCGAAAGGCCTTGTCCCTGTGGGCAGACCTCGAGCGCACACCCCGTCCCGGGGCATCGCAGGCACTTGCCCTCCTGGCAAAGCCTGCTCGGGCGGCCTCCCTGCCGCCCGACCCCGCGCCGGGGCGCACGCTCGAGGCAAGGCCAAACGGGAAGCGGGAAGTCAAAACAGAGCGCCTCCTAAACGCTTGGGCTACGCATTCGCGTATCGAGGGGTAGGTTGGGGTAAGCGAAGCGCACCCCAACTCCGGCGGTGCAGATCATGTTGGGGTTCGTTGCACTCACCCCAACCTAC
>CAVVUY010000063.1:0-4648 GCA_963751375.1 uncultured Gammaproteobacteria bacterium | reverse complement strand
CGCGCGGCGAGCAGCGGGATGTCGAAACGCAGCGCCGTGGTGCGCTCGTCCTCGACCTGCTCCTCCGCGGTCAGCAGGTCGAAAAGCAGCGTGCCCAAGCCCGCCGCGTTCAGCGTGTCGGCGACGAAACGGTTGCGGGGGCTGAAACGGCTGCTGCCGCTGCCGTGGACGAATACCACTAGGCCTGCGGCGTCTTCGGGCAGGGCCAGAAAGCCGTCGAGCGCCGGCTGTCCGCCGCCGATGTGCAGCGTGCGTTGCGCGGTCATACTCACGAGCTGTCTCCCGTGCCTGCGCCGCCGTGCGCGCGCAGGCTGGCGACGACGTCTTCGTCGGACACCTCGGAGAAGTCGGCGAAGAACTGTCCCACCGCGTAGAACGGTTCGGGAACCTCCAGACAGATCACCTCGTCGGACTCCGCTTCAACCCGTTCCAGGGTTTCCGCGGGGGCGACAGCCACGGCGGCGATGAGGCGTTGCGGACGCTTCCGGCGCAGGCCGCGCAGTGCCGCCAGCAGTGTCGCGCCGGTGGCGATGCCGTCGTCGACCACGATCACGATCCGGCCTTCCGGATCGATCGGCGGGCGCACTGGCGTGTAGCGGCTCCGGCGACGGCGCAGCACGTCGAGTTGCGTGGCGGCTTCGCGTTCGACGTACGCCGGGTTCAGGTGCAGTGCGTGGGCATAGGGCGTCAGTTCCCGGTGGCCGTCTTCGTCGACCGCGCCGATGGCGAGCTCCGGGTTGTCCGGCGCGCCGAGCTTGTGGACCAGAACCACGTCGAATTCGCCTTCGAGCCGCTCGGCGACGAGCGCACCCATCGGCACGCCGCCGCGCGGCACGGCAAGCACCAGCGGCCGTTTTCCGCGGTAGGCGCTCAGGCGTTCGGCGATGCGTTCCGCCGCTTCTTCTCTGTTCGCAAACATGACCCCTTGCCTCGCCGGCCCTTGGCCGGCGTACGGTTGCGGGCATGGCCCATACCCAAAGTATAAGCAGGCTCCTCAGTGCGCGCGCCGGGTCTCCAATTCGCGCCACTTGGCGCGGAATTCAGTGCTGGCGGGCGTCATCGGCGGCCGTACCTCGTCGCGTGTCAGCCCCATGCCCGCCAGCACGGCCTTGACCGGCCCGGGGTTGGGTTCGGAGAATAGCGCCGCGATCGCCGGCGCCAGGGCGTGGAAGCGCATGCGCGCCTCCGCCAGCCGACCGTCGGCGACGTCCTGGTGGATGCCGACGTACTCCGCCGGGGCGACGTGCGCGGAAGCCGCGATCGCGCCACTGCCTCCCAGGCACAGCGTCGAGAGAATGTTGATGTCGTCGCCGGCCAGGACGCGCAGCCGGCCGTCGAGTATCAGTGCAAGCGTCTTTTCCACCGAGCCGGCACAGTCCTTTATCGCTTGGATGCGGGGGTGTGCGGCCAGGGTCAGCAGCGTCTGCAGTTCCATCTGCACGCCGGTCCGATAAGGGATGTCGTAGATCACCAGCGGCTTGGCGCTGGCGTCCGCGAGGTCGAGAAAATGGCGCACGATGCCGGCCTGCGCGGGCCGCACGTAACACGGCGCCGGCGTCAGCACGCCGGCGACGGGCAGCTCGTTGATCCGGGCAAGCGCCGCGTGCAGGTGTCCGACGTGCTCGTCCGCCAGTCCGGCCACGACGGGCAGGCCGTCGGCCGCCTGGAGCACCGTTTCCAGCACCGCCTCGCGTTCGCCGGCGTCCAATGCGGCCGGTTCGCCGGTGGTGCCCAGCGCGACGAGGCCGGACACCCCGGCTTGCGCATACGACTTCACCAGACCGCGCAGTGCCGCGTGATCGACCGCCCCGTCCGCGAAGGGCGTGACGAGCGGAATCCAGATTCCAGAAAAAACCGACATGAATCACCTCGATGACAGCGACCGACTGAATGCCGTGCAGAGGTGAAGGAAAGCGCTGGGGAAGGGTTTTCGACCGTAAGGCTGCTCCGTCACTCATCTGACGGAACAGCGCTCCGGTCAGATGAGCAGCTGTTTTTTCGTTTTGTCGGCCACGCACACGGACAGCGCGCAGGGGATTGCGCCGGGTGTGGAATATGGCTGGCCGATGGAAATCATGCGTTCGAGTCTAAGGCGTTTTCGTGCGCGGAGGAAGGCCGGTGATGCGCGATGCATTTCAGGATGCGGCCGCCGACGCGAATCGATCCGATAATGCGACGGAGTTCTGCAAATATTTGCTCTCGCCGGAGTGCAGCGATGTGTTCTAGTAGTGACGATGTTCCAATGTTCGAACGATGTGCAAAGTGAGCCTGTGATGAACGACTGCCTTTCCCCCAACGCGCTGAACGAATCGATCTTAGTGGCACGCCCCGAGGGCGCGGCCGCACAACTCATGCTGCTGTTCCACGGCGTCGGTGCGACGCCGCAGGACATGGTGCCGCTCGGTCAGCGCCTGGCCGAAACGTATCCACAGGCGTGCATCGTCAGCGTTTGCGCGCCCGCACCTGGGGATTCGGGTCATGGCTACCAGTGGTTTTCGGTACGGGACATAACCGAAGAGAACCGTCCGCAGCGCATCGCCGAGGCGATGCCCGCCTTTCTGCGGGTCGTGCGCCATTGGCAGGAAGCGACCGGTACCGGTGCCGCGCAGACGGCGCTGATCGGTTTTTCGCAGGGCGCGATCATGGCCCTGGAGTCGACCCACGAAGCTCCGCGTGCGGCTGCTCGCGTAGTGTCGCTGGCCGGGCGTTTCGTGCGCTTGCCGGAGCCGGTCAGCGATGCCGTGACGCTGTATCTGTTCCACGGCAAGAACGATCCGGTGATCGATTACGGCTACACGGTCACGGCGGCCGAGTACCTCGTCGCGCGCGAGGGTGACGTCACGGCCGACGTGCTGCCTTTCGTCGGCCACGAGATCGCGGAGGAGATGGTCGATCTGTTGATCGAACGTCTGCAGGCGCACGTGCCGCGTCGGCTGTGGCAGGAAGCGATGCGTGCCGGTGCGGCGCTGGCCCCTTCATCCGGGGGTTGAACGGCCGCTCACAACAGGGGCCGCAGACGCGCTGCCGTTGCTGACGGGCAGTGCAACGCGATTTCCGGCAGTTCGAGCCAATCGGCCAGTTCCCGCAGCCGCAGCGCCAGGGCTGCCAGCGCCGCATCGTCCAGCCCCGGTGCTTCCGTGTGCACGGCGTTCACCGCGAGGCGTCCGTGGCGACGTTCGCTGCGCAGGTCGACGCGCGCCGCCAGCCGTTCGTCGTGCAGGAACGGCAGCACGTAGTAGCCGTAGCTGCGCTTGTGCGCCGGCGTGTAGATCTCCAGCCGGTAGCGGAAACCGAACAGCCGTTCAGTGCGTTCGCGCGCCCACACCAGAGAATCGAAGGGCGACAGCAGGGCGCTGGCCTCGATCCGGCGCTTCGGCTTCGGTTCGTCGCGACAGTAGGCGATCTGTTTCCAGCCCTGCACGCGTACGGGGGTTAGCTCGCCGGTTTCGACCAGCTCGTTCAGCCGCAGCCGGCAGTCGGCCGCCTCCAGGCGGTAGTAGTCGCGCAGATCCTGCTCGGTGGCGACCCCCAGCGCATCGGCCGAGCGCAGCAGCAGGCGGCGCTGGGCCTCGTCTTCCTCGAGTTCGGGGCGGTCGAGCAGCTCGACCGGCAGCACGCGCTCCGGCAGATCGTAGAGGCGTTCGAAGCCGCGGCGGGTGGCGACGGTCACCTCGCCGGCGGCGAACAGCCACTCCAATGCGTGTTTCTCGTCGCTCCAGTCCCACCAGGGGCCGGCCTTCTCCTTGCGCGTATTGAGTTCGCCGGCACCCAGCGCGCCGCGCTCGCGTATCGATGCCAGCACGCGCCTGACCACGGATTGCTGCTGACGTCCGAACTCGGCCAGCTGCCGGTAGATGCCCTGTCCCCGAGCGGCGCGGCGCATGCGCCAGCGCAGCAGCGGATAGAGTTCGAGCGGCAGCAGCGAGGCCTCGTGGCCCCAGTATTCGAACAGGCCGCGCCGGCGCGGTCGTCCCCACGCCAGGTCCTCCAGGGCGGAGGGTGCGTAGCGGCCGAGGCGGGAGAATGTCGGCAGGTAGTGCGAGCGCACCAGCGCGTTGACGGAATCGATCTGCACCACGCCGAGGCGTTCCACCAGGTCGCGGACGTGGCGCTGGCGTACCTGCGCGGGACGGCGGCGTCCGAAGCCCTGGGCCGAGAGGGCGAGCCGGCGGGCCTGGAGGATGCTGATGGAGTCGGTTTTGCGCATTGGGGCCTGTACCGGAGGGAAATCGCAGTCGCCTGGGAACAGCGAAGTTTAGCGTGCGGTTCGGCCGATGCCGCAGTGGCGTGGTACGCGTCGATGTGGTTTGCCGTGGGGGTTGCTACACTACGGCGCCCTCAATGTTACGGACCTGTTCCATGAAACCGTTGATCCGTCTTTTCTTCAGAACCGTGCGCGTCGTAATGACCCCGATCATGCTGCTGGGCGATCGGTTGACGACACCGACGGGTATCGTGCGTCCCGCCGAAGAGCAGGCGCGGGTGGACGAGGCGGTCGCAAGCCTGGCTTTGTACCATTACCAGGCCTGCCCTTTCTGCATGAAGACGCGGCGCAGCATGAAGCGCCTGTCCCTGCCGATAGAATTGCGCGATGCGCAGCATGACGATGCGCGGCGCGAGGAACTGCGCCAGGGCGGCGGGGAAATTA
>CAVVUY010000062.1:0-3553 GCA_963751375.1 uncultured Gammaproteobacteria bacterium | reverse complement strand
CCCGTGCAGCGTCTCGGTACCATAGACAGCCACGTGCACGTCCACACCGCGCTCGCTGGCCTGTTCCAGGGCGGCGCGCAGCTCCGGTATCTCCTCGTCCCACACCGCCGCGAACAGCGAATGCTCCGCGGCTTCGATGTGCGCCTGACACGCCGCGAGAATCGCCGTCCGCTCGCGCAGCGACCACACCAGTCCCGCCTCGCGCGGCGCCGGCAGCGTGGACAGCTGTTCGCCCGCCAGATCCAGGTCGCTCTCGATGCGTCGGCGAATGCCGCCCAGCACTTCGCGGTAGGGCACCGCGGCATAGCGCACCGGCTCCGAGCGCTGCACCAGCACGGCGCCCTTGGTTTCCAGCCGCTGCAGGGTCTCGTAGATCTTGGACGGCGGCACCTGCGCCAGTTTGCCCACCTCGTGGCCGTTCAACGGCGACTGCTGCAGCAGTGCGTAATAGGCACGCGCCTCGTATTGCGTGAAACCGAGACGCACCAGGGCCGCGAGCAGATCGTCAGACAGGGATGAACTCATGGCGAGAAGCTATCACACGTTGCCGAAAATATTTACACTACTACGGTAGTTATCATACACACTACCTTAGTAGTTAACAGAACGAGGAGACACTCATGCGCAAGCTTCACTCATCCGGCTCCAGCTACGAACAGACGCTTGGTTATTCGCGTGCCGTGCAGGTCGACGACATGCTCTTCGTTTCGGCGACGGCCGCCGGAGGCCCCGACGGCAAGATCGTCGGCGACGACCTGTACTCACAGACGCGCTATATCCTGCAAAAGCTGGAAGGCGTGCTGCAGGAGGCCGGATTCGCTCTGGCCGACGTCGTGCAAAGCCGGCTCTATGTAACGGATGTGTCGCAATGGCAGGAGGCCGGTCGCGCACACGGCGAAGTCTTCGGCGACATCCGTCCGGCGCTGACGCTGCTGCACGTGCTGCCGTTCGTCGACCCGGCGATGCTGGTCGAGGTGGAGATCACCGCGCGCAAGACTGCATCGGCATAAACCGTCACCCCTTATGACGCGCCTCAGCCGGACCAAGCCGAACATGAATTTCTCGTCATGCACTGCGCGAAGACGGCGAATACCTGCTAAAGCATAGACGCCCGTCTCAGCAAACCGACTATATGAGGAGCACGCTATGCACATGCACCGTCCCCGCGCCTTCCTGCGCCTGCTTGCCGGCATCGCCTTGGCTCTCGGGCTGGGCAGCGCCGCCGCCGCGCCGCTCAACGATCACGCCGCCCTCAACGGCCTGAGTTCGGCCAAGGCGGTCTTTCTGATCGACGTCAACAACCCCGGCCGCGTGGGCCATGTACTCAAGGTCGTCGGCATGACGGAGAAGGGACTGAAGGCACAACACGTCACTCCGCATCTGGTAGTCGTTTTCGTAGGCCCCGACGTAGCCTTCCTTACCCGCGACCGACGCGGCATAAGCTACATGGACCAGCGTGCCGTGGCCGGCATCCAACACGAGATCGGACAACTGCACGAAGCGGGTGTGACGATTCAGGCCTGCGGCATCGCCATGAAGGGCATGGACGTCACGCCCGGCATGCTGATACCCGGCGTTCAGGCGGTGGGCAACGGTTATATCTCGGTGATCGGCTATCAGGCCAAGGGCTATTCGCTGGTGCCGGTGTACTGAGGGCGTCCAGAACCCGGCCCGGCGCCGGGCCTCAAGCTTGGGCGGGGACGAACGCCTCGCCCAGCACCTCACCGACGGCAGCCGCAATCTCGGCTGCCTCGGTGTCGGTGTAGGGGCGACGTTCCTGCGTGCCCCACACCACGCCCGGCCAACAGAAATCGTCCGAACGCCGGCCGACCACGTGCACGTGCAATTGCGCGACGACGTTGCCGATGGCCGCCACATTGATCTTGTGAGCCTCGAGACGATTTTTGAGCAGGGAGGACAGCGCGTTGATCGCTGCCAGCACCTCGGACTGCTGTCCCGGCGGGAGTTCGTACAACTCGATGTGCGCCGTGTCGGGGACCAGGATGAACCACGCCACCAACGCGTTGTTCATCAGCAGCAAACGGCTACCGTGCAGCGTGCCGAGCGACAGACAATCGGCCTGCAGGCGAGGATCGAGCGGGCGCACGCATCAAACCTTGGGGGCGAAGGCGATGCAGTAGCCGTGCGGACTGATGCTGCCGGCCACTACGGAGCAACTGCCGGCAGCAGAGGCATTCGCACCCGGCTGGAAGTAGACGCAGCCTGAGCAGGCGCGTCCGTTCTGCGGGCTGTCGCGATAGGCCATGGCCGCCTTGGACACTTTTCCCGCCTCGGACGGCGTGCTCCAAAGCAGAGGGGCCGCCGCACCGAGCGCCAGACCGGCGCTGCGCCGCAAGAAACCGCGCCGCGATGCTAAACGCTCATTCCGTCCTGTCATGTCCCGCTCTCCCTGTCGCTGTGTCTGCACCGCTCACAAAGAGTATACGCGGCTCGCAGATCCGGGCAGCGGAAGCCGTGCGCCCTCCCCCTTGCCCGGCTAGTCAGCCAGACGGGCCCACAGGTCGTGCTCGTCGGCCTCGGTCACCTCGACTTCGATGAATTCGCCGGGCCGTGCCTCGCGCGCGTCGGCGACGAACACCAGACCGTCGATTTCCGGGGCGTCCGCGGCGCTTCGCGCCACCACACCGTCCTCGCCAACCTCATCGACCAACACCTGCAGGCGCCGACCGACCTTGGCCTGCAGGCGAGTGGCGCTGATCTCGGCCTGGCGCACCATGAAACGCTCCAAGCGTTCCTGCTTGAGTTCCTCCGGCACGGCGCCGGGCAGCGCGTTGGCCGCCGCACCTTCGACCGGCGAATACGCGAACGCGCCCACGCGATCCAGTCCGGCTTCCTCGATGAAATCGAGCAGGATCTCGAAATCCTCGTCCGTCTCGCCCGGAAAACCGACGATGAAGGTGCTGCGCAAGGTCAACTCCGGACATTGCCGGCGCCAGTTGTGGATGCGATCGAGCACCTTTTCGGCCGCGGCCGGCCGGCGCATGGCCTTGAGCACGCGCGGACTGCCGTGCTGCAGTGGGATGTCGAGGTAGGGCAGCACTTTGCCCTCGGCCATCAGCGGAATCAGCGCATCGACGTGCGGATAGGGATAAACGTAGTGCAGGCGGACCCACACGCCCAACTCGCCGAGCGCCTCGGCTAGCGTCTGCACGTGCGTCTTGAGCGGGCGCCCGCGCCAGAAGCCGGTGCGGTAGCGCACGTCGACGCCGTAAGCCGAGGTATCCTGCGAGATCACCAGCAACTCGCGCACGCCCGCGTTGACCAGGTTCTCCGCCTCGGCCATCACCTCGCCGACCGGCCTGCTCACCAGGTCCCCGCGCATGCTGGGAATGATGCAGAAAGAACAGCGGTGGTTGCAGCCCTCGGAAATCTTGAGATAGGCGTAATGGCGCGGGGTGAGCTTCACCCCCTGCGGCGGCACCGGGCTGGAGTAGGGATCGTGCGGCGGCGGCAGATTCTCGTGCACCGCACCCATGACTTCCTCATAGGCGTGCGGGCCGGTCACGGCCAGCACCTGCGGATGGGCCTCCAG
>CAVVUY010000061.1:0-105112 GCA_963751375.1 uncultured Gammaproteobacteria bacterium | reverse complement strand
CGGCTGCGAGCCGTGCGCATAGGGGCGCTGCACGAGGTCGGCGGCGAGGAAGCCGTAATAGCTGAACTCCCGGGCCAACGGGTCGGCCAGCGCGCGTGCGGTGGCGACATCGCCGGACTGCAGCAGGGCGCGGGCCTCCCAGTAACGCCAGGCGCCACGCTCGCGCTGGCCGCGCGGCATGGCGCGGATGGCGGCGAGCAGGCCGGACCAGTCACCGCTGCGCAGTGCTGCGCGTGCGCGCCATTCGCGGCTTGCCTGGGTCGCGGCGGCGACCGGTAGCTCGGCGAGCCAGCGTTCGCCTTGCGGCAGTCCGTCTATGGCGGCGAAAACGGCGATCGTGCGCGCGATGCGCTCGCGTTGGCCTCCGCTCAGATGCGCCCCGATCCGTGGCGATAGTTTCGCCCACAAGGCATGGGCATCGGCCGGTTGCTTGCGGCCCATGCGGGTAAGCGCGGCCGTGGCGATCTGGGCGGCGGCGTGCCGGTCACCAGTCTTGGTGAAATCGAGCTCGCCCAGCTTGGCGGGTTCGGCATAGATCTTGAGCCAGCGTTGAGCGATGGCCTGTTCGTTGGGGGGCAGCAGTGTGCTCAGGTAGCGCCCCAGGCGGGGGTTGCCGGCGCGCAGCGCCAAGATCAGGCGTGCGCGTGCGAGATCGGCGGGGATCCGGCCGTTCGGGCGCAGCAGATCGAAGGCCGGATCGCAGCTGTCCGGCTGTTCGTAGCCGACGAGCCACAGGCGTTTCGCCAAGTCGACGGCTTCGTCATGTCGGCCGTTGGCGTTGAGCGCGATGGCGCGGGCGCAGGCGATCAGGGTGCCGCCGTATTCCGGGCTGTCGGCGGCCAGAAACAGTCGCCAGTCCTGGCGCCGGGCGAGTTCGAGCAGCCAGGCGCGGTGCAACTGGTCGGCGATCGGTAGGTCGTCGTTGCGGCGCAGGAACGTTTCGACCGCTTTTGGCGTCGCGGTTTCCAGGGTGGCCTGGAGATAGGCGAAGCGCAGGTAGGGCTGCAGGATGTAGTTCTGCAGCGTGGCGGCCAATGTTCGATAGCGGGCCGTGTCGTTGGCTTTCAGCGCGCTGAGCGCTGCCTGGAAGCGTTCGACCGGTGGTGCCGGCGCGGTGGCGTGGGCTGAGCCCGGCAGCGTGCCGGCGAACGCGAGCACGACGAGGCTGAGACAGGTGCAGAAGCGCTGGGAGAGAACTGCGCGCATTGCGGTCAGGCGTTCCGTGGCGCGGGTCAGAGTATGCGGTTATTGTGAGAGCAGTGGGCGCCGATTGAAAGGGAAATCGGCAGAAAATTGCCATGTCGATGGTGTGCCCGATGCTCACGTAAAAGCCGGCCTGGGCGCAAACCGGGTGCGGCAGTCATGAGGCGGACGGTGTCCGCATATATTTCGGAGCGGTAGACATGCGTCTGTGGATACGTGAACCCATGGCGATCCTGGCCGAGGACGCCGGGGGAGGTGTGGTCGTGGACGGGACGCGGCTGGTCGAGTGCGTGCCCCGCGGTGCCCAGCCGTCCGCGGCGGTGGATGAGGTGTTCGACGCTTCGGAGCACGTCGTGCTGCCAGGGCTGGTCAATCTGCATCATCACTTTTTCCAGACCCTGACGCGGGCCTGCCCGGCGGCGCTCGACAAGCCGTTGTTCCCCTGGCTGGAGTCGCTGTATCCGGTGTGGGCCGGACTGCGGCCGGAGGATTTGGCGTTGGCGGTGCGCGTGGCGCTGGTCGAGCTGCTGCGTTCGGGCTGCACCACGGTCAGCGACCATCACTACCTGTTCCCGGCCGGGCTGGAGGAGGCCATCGACATCGAAGCCGCAGCGGTGCGCGAACTCGGCATGCGGGCGGTGCTGACGCGCGGTTCCATGAGCTTGTCGGTGGAGGACGGTGGTCTGCCGCCGCGCAGCGTGGTGCAGGCCGAGGAGGCGATCATGGCCGACAGCGAGCGCCTGCTGGCCCGTTACCATGAGCGTGGCGAGGGCGCCATGCTCGGCATCGCGCTGGCGCCGTGTTCGCCGTTTTCGGTCACCGCCGATCTGATGCGCGAGTCCGCCGCGCTGGCGCGCCGCGAGGGGGCGCTGCTGCATACCCATCTGGCGGAGACCGAGGACGAGACCGCCTGGTGCCTGGAGCATACCGGGCGCCGTCCGGTGGATTATCTCGAGGAGCTGGATTGGCTGGGCGACGACGTCTGGGTGGCGCACGGGATTCATTTCAGCGATGCGGAGATCGAACGCCTGGGCCGTGCCGGCGTCGGCGTCAGCCATTGCCCTAGCTCCAACATGGTGCTCGCCTCGGGGCACTGTCGTACCCTGGAGCTGGAGGCCGCCGGCAGCCCGGTGGGGCTTGGCGTGGATGGCTCGGCTTCCAACGACGCTTCCAACCTTATCGGCGAGGCGCGCCAGGCGCTGCTGCTGCAGCGCCTGCACTACGGCGCCGGCCGGGTCGGCCACCGCGAAGCGCTGCGCTGGGCGACGGAGGGCGGCGCGCGCTGCCTGGGGCGTTCCGACATCGGGCGCATCGCACCTGGTCTGCAGGCCGATCTCGCACTCTTCCGCCTGGACGAGCCGCGCTTTGCCGGTGCCGGCGATCCGCTCGCGGCGCTGCTGTTGTGCGGCGCGCAGCAGGCCGATCGGGTGATGATCGCGGGACGCTGGCGGCTGATCGACGGCGAGGTGCCCGGGCTGGATCTGGATGCGCTGCTCGCGGCGCAGCGCACGGCGGCGCGTGGGTTGCTCGTCCGGGCGGGGGTTGCGGCATGAGCGTTGCGACGGTCTATCGTGCCGCGATTCTCAATCCGCTAGCGCCCGATGCCCTGGATATTCGGGCGGATGGTGCGTTGCGCGTGCGAGAGGGGCGTATCGAGGCGGTGGGCGATTTCGAGGACTTGGCGCCGTGTGCCGGCGAAGCACTCATCGAACTCGATGGGGTGTTGGTGCCGGGCTTCCACGACGTACATATCCACTGGGTACAGCACCGCGTGCGGGGCAGCTTCGAGGCCGAGCTCATGCCCTGGCTGCGCGGTCATATCTGGCCCGAGGAGGCGCGCTATGGGGACGCGGAGCTGGCTGCCGAAGCGGCGCGCGATTTTTTCGCCGACACGCTGCGTGCCGGCACAGTCGCCGGATTGTGCTATTCCAGCCCGCACCCCGAGGCGGTGCGCGTCGCCGCCCGCGAGGCTTTGGGCGACTGGGTGATTGGCGACGCGGTAATGGAGCTCAACGCGCCGGAGTCGCTGACGCGCGCGAGCATCCGCGATATCGACGATCTCGATCCGCTGGCGCGCGAGCTGGGGCCGCGCCGCTATGCGCTTACGCCGCGTTTTGCACTCAACTGTTCGGCGTCGCTGATGGCCGCGCTCGGCGCCTATGCGCGCGCCAACGGCCACCTCGTGCAGACGCATCTGTCGGAGTCCCCGGGCGAGATCCGCGAGGTGCGGGCCGCTTTTCCCGAGGCTCAGGATTACACCGATGTCTACGATCGCGCCGGTCTGCTCGGTGCGCACAGCGTGCTTGGCCATTGCATTCATCTCGCGCCGCGCGAGTGGCGGGTGCTCGCCGCACGCAGGGCCTGGGTCGCGCATTGTCCGTCCAGCAACGAGGCGCTCGATTCCGGGCGCATGTCCCTGGAGAGCGTGCGCGATCACGGCGTGAGCTGGGCACTGGCCAGTGACGTCGGCGCCGGGCCCTCGCATTCCATGCTGCACGTGATGCAGAGGTTTCTGACCCAGCACCGCGCGGCCGGTGTGCCGGTCGATGCGCGCGAAGCGCTGTATCGCGCGACCTTGGCCGGTGCCGAGTGCATGGGCCGAGCCGCCGAGGCGGGCAACTTCGCGCCAGGCAAGCGGGCCGACTTCGTGCTGCTGCCGCGGCCGGGGGGCGCGCCGCATGCCGAAGGCTGGATAGAGGATTGGACGCAGGGCGGGATGGGCGAGCTGGAGGCCCGGCCGCGCGGCACTTGTCTGGAGGGGGAGTGGCATCCGGCCGGCGTGGACGGATGAAACGCTGCCGGGTACAGCCGTGAAAGAATTGCGGAAGGGCGTCCCGCCCTTCCGCAACGGTTGGTTCCGTGTGCCGGAACCGGTACTTCAGAAAGCCGGGGAACGGCACGTTCCGACCGACCGGCGCGGCATCCATGCCGTGCAAGCTTGTAGATCAGGCGCCGGCCTTGAGGCGGCTGGCGATGCCGGTCACGTGGCTGCCCTGGAAACGGGCGATGGACAGCTCGTTCTCGCTGGGCTGGCGCGAGCCGTCGGCGCCGGCCAGGGTGCTCGCGCCATAGGGGCTGCCGCCGGTGATCTCGTCCATTTTGGTCAGGCCCTGTTCGCTGTAGGGCACGCCGACGATGATCATGCCCTGGTGCAGCAGCGTGGTATGGAAGCTGGTGATGGTGGTTTCCTGACCGCCGTGCTGGGTGCCGGTGGAGGTGAACACGCTGCCGACCTTGCCGATCAGTTTGCCCTGTGCCCACAGGCCGCCGGTCATGTCGAGGAAGTTGCGCATCTGCGCGCACATCATGCCGAACCGGGTGGGCGTGCCGAAGATTACCGCGTCGGCTTCGGCGAGCTGGTCGGGCTGAATGACCGGCACGTGCGCGAACGCGGTCTGCGCCTGCGTGGCGCCGAACTGTTCGAGGACATCGTCGGGAACCAGTTCCGGGACGCGGTACAGCTCGACCTCGGCGCCCGCGGCGCGCGCGCCCTCGACCACCGCTTCGGCCATTTTGTAGATATGACCGTACATGCTGTAAAACACGACTTGCACCTTGGTGGACATGAATGACTCCCTGATCGCTGATGGGTTCAGTACCGGGTGAGTGTAGGGCCGATGTCCGCCGCCGCTATTGAAGGCTTTGCAACGAACCGCTCAAACTTATTGACCAAGTGGGCGATGGATTTTCCTCGCCGCGGGGTTACTCTTTCCTTATCAAGGGACATCCGCCGGTTACCGACGTGCAATCGCTGAAGTTCTACGTCACGACGCCTCATCGCTGCCCGTATCTGCCTGAACGGCAGGCGGTCGACGTGGTGGCCGATCCGAATGCGCCGGTCGATCGTGGCCGTGTGACCGAGCTGTTCGAGCTCGGTTTCCGGCGCAGCGGAATCTTCGTCTACCGTCCGGAGTGCCCGGGCTGCCGGGCGTGCGTGGCGGCTCGCGTGCCGGTGGCGGCGTTCGTGCCGAGCAGGGCCCAGCGGCGTTGCCTCGCCGGCAATGCGGATCTGGTCGTGGAGCGTAGTGCACCCGAGTGCAGCGACGAGGTGTTCGATCTCTACAGCCGCTATCTGCGCGAGCGGCATGCCGGCGGCGGCATGGACGACGCCACGCCGGAGTCCTTTCGGGAATTTCTGTGCACCCCCGGCGTCGATGCCGAGTTCCTGCAGTTCCGATGCGACGGTCGCCTGCTCGCGGTCGCGGTGACCGACGTGCTCGATACCGGCCTGTCGGCCAACTACACCTTTTTCGATCCTGCCGAGACAAAGCGTTCGCTGGGCACTCTGGCTGTGTTGACGCAGATTGCCGAGGCGCGCCGGCGTGGCCTGGAGCATGTTTATCTCGGCTATTGGATCGAGCACTCGGACAAGATGCGCTATAAGAGCCGCTTCCGTCCGTTGGAGCTCTACCGCGACGGCCGCTGGTGGTTTTGGCCGTCCGGCGCGGTCGAGCCGCCCGTGACCGGTTGACGGGTGCGGTCAAACTTGCCGAAAGTAGAAGCGCCAGTTCCCGCTGTTTTCATCGTCCCAGGAGTCAATCATGCCCACCGAGCGTCTGTTCGAAACCGATCCTTACCGTCAGAGCTGCGATACGCGGATCGTCGCGGTGCATCCGGAGGCGGTCGAACTTGAGGCCACGGTGTTCTATCCGGAAGGCGGCGGGCAGCCGGGAGACGTGGGTGTGTTGCGGTTGGCCGACGGTCGCGAGCTGCGCGTGACGGACACCCGCAAGGGCGAGCAGCCGGGCAGTATCCTGCATGTGCTGGAAGAGTTGCCTGCAGACCTTGCCGCCGGCCAGGCGGTCGAGGCGGTCATCGACTGGGAACGGCGCCATCGGCATATGCGCATGCACACCTGCCTGCACCTGTTGTGCTCGCTGGTGGATGCCGGCGTGACCGGCGGTTCCATCGCTGCCGAGAAGGCGCGGCTGGATTTCGACCTGCCCGAGGCCACGCTGGACAAGGAGGCCTTGAGCGCGCAGCTCAATGCCCTGATCGAACGCGATCTGCCGGTGGGCACGCGCTGGATCAGCGACGAGGAACTGGACGCGGCGCCCGAGCTGGTGCGGACCATGAGCGTGAGCCCGCCGCGCGGCGCGGGTCGTGTACGGCTGGTGGAAGTGCAGGATGCGGATCTGCAGCCCTGCGGCGGGACCCATGTGGCCCGCACCGGCGAGATCGGTCGTGTGGTGGTCAGCAAGATCGAGAAAAAAGGCCGGCAGAACCGGCGCGTGATCCTCCGCTTCGCGGAAGCGGGTTAGCGCCTGTCGACGCTATAGATCGCATACATAACAGCGGGAGCTTTTGGCTAACCGCGGACTCACCCGAACGCATCAAGGCGTGTTTCCAGAGGCGGGCATCACGGCCAATGCCTTTCGGGCGCGTCACACGCGTAAGCTAAAAACGCCTACCGTCGATTCGCGCCCGAAAGCGCACTTTGACGGCCTCAAAGACGAATTTATGGCGTGAGCAGACTCTCAGGGATAGTTGGAGACTTCGATCAGGTTGCCGTCGGGATCGCGGAAATAGACCGATTGAATCGGTCCCAAGGCGCCGGTGCGCGGCACCGGTCCGGCCTCGACGTTCACGCCGTGTCGCTCCAGATGGGCAAGGACCTCGGCGAGCGGCGTGCGCGTGATCAGGCACAAGTCGGCCGAGCCCGGCGTCGGTTCTGCCGCATGCGGTGTGAGCGGGGCGTTTGCCGGATGCAGGTTGATTTTCTGCCGGCCGAAGGCCAGCGCCCGCCGTCCCTCGTCGAAGCGTAGCTCCGACATGCCCAGCACCTGTACGTAGAAGGCGACGGTGCGCTCGATGTCGCGTACGGTCAGGACCAGGTGGTCGAGTCGTTGGATTTCCATTCCCTGTCCTTATGGTTCGCGAGCGATGCGGGGGCTCCTGCGGGCGACTAAGAGCCGCTCAACTGGGCCGTGTCCAGCGGGCAGGGGTGCGCGGCGTCGCCGTGTTCGAGCTGGATGGTTACGTGCTGTATGCCGAAGCGGCTTTTGAGCTCGGTGGCGAGCCGGCCGAGCAGCGCGTCGTCCAGGCAGCCGTCGGCCTTGATGAGGTGTACGGTGAGCGCGATCTCGGTGGTGCTGGTGGCCCAGATGTGCAGGTCGTGCAGGGCGATGATGCCCGGCGTTTGCTCCAGGTGGCGGCGTACGGCGACGGCGTCGACGTCGTCCGGCACGGCATCGAGCATGAGATCCAGCGATTCGCGGAACAGCCCCCAGGTGCCGTAGACGATGACCGCGACGATAAGCAGGCCGATCAGCGGGTCGAGCCAGTACCAGCCGGTGAGCAGTACGGCTACCCCGCCGACCACCACGCCCAGCGAGATGCCTGCGTCGGCGGCCATGTGCAGAAAGGCACCGCGCACGTTGAGGTCGTGGCGCTGGCCGGCCATGAACAGCAGGGCAGTCGCGGTGTTGACGATCACGCCGACGGCGGCGACCCAGATCACGGTGTGTTCGCTAACCGGGGTCGGCTGCAGGAAACGGTTGAGGGCTTCCCAGGCGATGATGCCGCTGACCATCAGCAGCACCACGGCGTTGGTCAGCGAGGCGAGCTGACTGCTGCGGCGCAGGCCGTAGGTGCGCCGCTCGGTGGGGCGGGTCTGCGTCAGGCGCAGCGCACCCCAGGCCAGCAGCAGGGCGAATACGTCGCTGAGGTTGTGCCCGGCATCGGCGAGCAGGGCGAGGGAATCCGCATACAGGCCGAACACGACTTCGATGGCGACGAAGGCCGTATTGAGTGCGATGCCGATGGCGAAGGCACGGGAATACGACTCGGGGGCATGGTGGTGGTGATGTCCATGCCCGTGGGCATGGTCGTGAGTGCCATGGTCGTGATCCGAGTGGTGGTGATGCGCGGAGGACATGGGGGCTCCGTATCCTGGGGTCAGGGAATAAGGGATGAAACGTCGCTGTCTGCGGCGACGATGGCCTTGACGTCGATGCCGTAATCGGCGGCGGACAGCACACGCCGGATACCCCAGCGGCGCCAGCTTGCGTCGTCGTGGCCGGCCAGTTCGGCCAGATTCACCAGCTCGCGGCTTTCGCAGGGGCTGCCGTCGGGCTCGCGCACCAGCCGTACCAGCGGCTTGAGGCGATGCTCCGGATCGGCCGACAGCACTACGCCGAGTGCGCCGGTGGTCAGCTCGACCAGGCTGCCGACGGGGTAGATGCCGACGCAGCGGATGAATTCCTCCACCAGTTCGCGGCCGAAGTTGTTCGGCGCGATGTCGTAGAGCAGTTGCAGGCCCTGATGGGCGGGAACGCCGTCGTGATAGCAACGGTCGCTGGTGACGGCATCGTAGACGTCGACCACCGAGGTAATCAGCACCGACACCGGGATCTGCTCGCCCTGCCAACCGTCGGGATAGCCGTTGCCGGCGATGCGTTCGTGGTGGTGGCGGATGATCTGTAGGGACTGTGCAGGTATGCCGCCGCTGTCGCACAGCATTTCATAGCCGTCCACCGGGTGCTTTCGCATCACGACGAATTCCTCTGGGGTGAGGCGGCCGGGCTTGTTGAGAATTTCGGACGGGGTGCTGATCTTGCCGAGGTCGTGCAGCAGTGCGCCCAGGCCGATGATCCTGAGCTGTTCGTCGGCGTAGCCGAGATGACGGGCGAAGGCGATGCTCAGCACGCAGACGTTGAGGCAGTGGATCGAGGTGTATTCGTCGCGTTTCTTCAGGTTGGTCAGCCACAGCGCGGCGTTCACGTTGGTGGTGATGGAGTCGACCAGACTCGACACCACCTCCTTGGCTTCGTCGGTATCGACGCTGGAGCCGAGCCGGACGTCGTTGAAGGTGTGATCGAGGTAGCGCCGCGCATGGGTCTGCGTGCGTGCGATCTGGCGTAGGCTTTCACGGAATGCTGCGGGTTCGGCCAGCCCCTTGAGGCTCGGCGGCGAGCCGCGGCGGATGCTGCGGGTCTTGGTCGGTGCCGGTGTCGGGCTGCGGCGGCGAGGCGCCAAGTCGAAATGGCTACTGTCGAGCGTGCCCAGCTTGACCGTGGAGCGCGTCGGGTCGACGTAGACGAACAGGCACAACTCGCGCAGCCGGGCGAGCTCCTTGTCGGTTTCGATGAGAAAGCCCTGCAGCAGAAACGGCGTACCTTTCCAGGGCCGGTCGAGTTCGGCCACGAACATGCCCGTTCGTAGATTGTCGACCTCGACCTTCACGTGCAGCTTTTCGTTCAGCAAAGGCATCGTTTGGCGCCCTACGCAGTTGCCGGCAACGTCTATCCAGACGCGCGAGCCGCCATAGTGCCTCAATCCCTTCCCGCAGATAAACGCCGCTGTGACTGCGGGATTGGGGCCGGCGGTCGGGCTGCGCTCTACGCGGCGTCCACGGCCATGCGCGCGGCCTGCGAGGCGATTTCGCCCAGCGTGGGATTGGCGGGCCATGTGGCGGCGAGCTGTGTCAGTGTCGCGCCTGAGGCGATGGCGGTCGCAACCGGCGCGAGGGCGTCCGAGGCGTGGGTGCCAAGCACCCAGCCTCCGGCGACGCGACCTTCGGCGTCCCAGCTCAGGGCGAAGCGTCCGACGGGATCCTGCAGGTGCGCCTTGAGGGCCGTGTCGAGCGGGATATCCAGGCAGCGCAAGTCGTTGCCGGCCACGCGGCCGACCTGCGCGACTTCGGGTTGGGAATAGACCGCGTGTACGACGGTGTCCGGGTCGTAAGGCGTGCAGGGCAGCTCGAGGGCGTGGCGCGCGGCGATGCGTGCCTGGGCCAGGGCGCGGTTGGCGAGGAAGGGCTCGCCTGCCGCGTCGCCGATCAGATAGAGGCCGTGGCCGGCGCGTCCGTAGCCGTCCAGTGCGGGCGGCAGGTCTAGGCCGAGCGCGTCGAGGCCCTGGCCGTCGAGGTCGGCGCGGCGGCCGGTGGCGACGAACACGAGTTCGGCTTCGAAGCGTTCGCCGCTCTCGGCGACGACCGTGGCGGTGTCTTCACCGCGCTCGATGTCGTCGGCGTAGACGTCGGCGACGATGTTGACGCCGCGTGCGGCCATGGCCGCACTCAGGCCGTCGGCCGCACCGCGTGCGAATTCGGCGAGCACGCCGGAGCGGCCCGGCAGCCAGGTCACGCCGGCGCCCAGGGCGTTGAACAGGTGCACGCTCTCGCAGCCGGTGGCGCCGCCGCCGATGACGACGACGCGTTGCGGCAACCAGTCGAGCTTGGACAGCAGGCGCGGCGCGATGACGCGCTTGCCGTCCGGCTTGAGCGCCGGGGCGAAGGTCGGTTCGGAGCCGCTGGAGAGGATGACCGCACCGGCTTCCAGCGAGCGCGCCTGGCCGTCGATCTCGACCACGCCGGCGCCGGCCAGGCGCGCGCGGCCCTGCACGCAGTTCACGCCGGCTTCGGCCAGCAGGCGGGCCTGTGTCCCGACCCAGCCGGCCTTCACTGCATTCAGGCGTTCGAGGATTGCGGCCGGTGTGACGCCGGGACGGGCTTCGGCCAACCAGACCTTGCTCGGCAGCAGACTGCCGTGGGTGGAGCGCCCGCCGAGCGGGCCTTCGTGGATCAGCGTGACGGTCGCGCCGCAGCGGGCGGCGGTGAGCGCGGCCTCGATGCCTGCCGGGCCGGCTCCGATGACGATCAGTGATTTGCCCATGAATATCTCCAGCAAGGTTCGATTGGTGTACGGACCGCAGGTTGCGGTCGATCCGTCGGAAATCAGGCTATTACGGCTTCCTCTACGCCGGGGTTCTCCAGGCTGAGCACTTCGGCGTCGTCGTCGTAGGCGAAGACTTCGGCATAGCGGCCCCAGTTGATCACGGATTCCAGCACGCGTTCGGATTCGCTTTCGCTGAGGCTGTCTTCGAGCTCGTTGAGGAAACGCCCGGCCGGTGCGCGGTGGTTGGGGCGCTCGTCCAGCACGCTGCGGATGTGCGCCGCCAGCGGCACCTGCTTGAGCAGCTGGCGGGCGAAGATCTGCTTGCGCGCCTGGGTGTCGCCGTCGGCGTAGCGCAGCCCGGCATAGCTGAGTGCGATCAGGCCTTCGCGCACCGCCGCCAGGTCGAGGATTTCCAGCGCCTCGACCAGAGGAAACAGGTCGTCGACCGACAGCTGCATGTCGTCGGCCAGCTGCGGCAGGCTCACGTAGCGGCTGCCGCCGTCCTTCGTTTCCATGTCGATGGCCTCGATGAGGCCGGCCAGGCGGTTGATCGCCGCGCTGGGCATGCGATAGGCCACGCCTTCGGCGCGCCGCACGGCCTCGGCCCCCTGGCGGCGGGTCATGATGGCGTAGATCTGCTCGACCATGCGCCGGAACTCCGGGGCCTGGCGGTTGCGCGGCTGCGGCAGGCGTACCGGTATCTCGGCGGCTACGCGCCCTGGGTTGGAGGCGAAGATGACGATGCGGTCGGCCATCAGCACCGCTTCCTCGATGTTGTGCGACACCAGCAGGATGCCGCGCAGCGAGGTCGAGCCCTCGGCCCACAGGTCGAGCAGGTCGGTGCGCAGGTTCTCCGCAGTGAGCACGTCGAGCGCGGAGAAGGCCTCGTCCATGAACAGCACGTCGGGGTCGACCACCAGCGCGCGTGCGAAGCCGACGCGTTGACGCATGCCGCCGGAGAGTTCGCGCGGATAGGCCGACTCGAAGCCGTCCAGTCCGATCAGATCGATCGCTGCCAGCGCGCGTCGGCGACGGTCGGCCTTGGGCACGCCGCGTGCTTCCAGGCCGAGTTCGACATTCTCCAGCACCGTGAGCCAGGGGAACAGGGCAAAGCTCTGGAACACCATGGACAGTCCCGGCACAGGCCCCCGCACCGGCTCGTTGCGATACAGCACCTCGCCGGCGCTCTGCTCGACCAGCCCGGACATGATGCGCAGCAGCGTCGATTTGCCCGAACCCGAGCGGCCCAACATGACCAGTATCTCGCCTTCGCGCAGGCTGAGGTCGACGCCGTCGATGATCTTCAGGTCGTCGCCGTCGGGGGTCTTGAACGTCTTCTGGACGCCGTGCAGGCTCAGGATTTCGGGGTTTTGGTTGGGTGCGTTCATGATTGGCTCATTGTCGCCGAGGCTCAGTCGAGGCGCCAGCGGGTCTCGGCGAAGCGGTACAGGCGGTGCCAGACGAAGCGGTTGAACGCGATGACGAACAGCGCCATCACGCCGGTGCCCAGCGCCACGCGGTGCACGTCGCCGGCGGCGGTGGCCTCGGCGATGTAAGCGCCCAGGCCGGTTGCGACCAGCGTATGGCTGCCCCAGCTCACCACCTCGGCGACGATGCTCGCGTTCCAGGCTCCGCCCGAGGCGGTCAGCGCGCCGGTGACGTAGGACTGGAACACGCCGGGCAGCAGCAGGCGGCGAAAGCGCAACCAGCCGCGCAGCCCCAGGTTGCGCGAGGCTTCCTTGAGTTCGCTGGGCAGCGCCGCGGCGCCGCCGATGACGTTGAACAAGATGTACCACTGGCTACCGAGGATCATCAGCGGACTGGTCCAGACGTCCACGTTCAGGTGGAAGTGCACGATGAACACCACTACCAGCGGAAACAGCAGATTGGCGGGAAAGGCGGCGAGGAATTGCGCCAGCGGCTGCACGCGCCTGGCGAGCTTGGGGCGCTGGCCGATCCAGATGCCGACCGGCACCCATACCAGGCTCGCGAGTATGACCAGCACGAACACCCTGACCGCGGTGGCCAGCCCGAGCAGGAACACGTGGCCAACCTCGGCCCAGCCGAAATCGCGCGGGACGATGCGCCAGACGGCGACCGCGACCGCCGCGAGCAGCAGGCCGAGTAGGATATTGAAGGCGAGCTCCGCGCCGCGGCTCCATGCCTCGCCGGTCCTGGCCGCGGGCGGGTGCGCCGGGCGGACGGAGAGGCGCAGGCTGAGCTGCCACAGCAGTCCGGGGACTACCGCCGCGCGGCGTAGCAGGCGGGTGCGTTGCAGGAAGTCGAGTACGCGGGATTCGGGGGCGGGCTCGGCCGAGGCGGTGTCGAACTTGAACTTGTCGGCCCAGGCGATCACCGGGCGGAACAGCAGCGCGTCGTAGAGCAGGATGACCAGCAGCATGGTCAGGATCGCCCAGCCGATGGCGCCGAGGTTGCGTTCCTGGATCGCCAACGCGATGTAGGAGCCTACGCCCGGGACCATAACCTGATGCCCGCCCACGGTGATGGCTTCGGCCGCGACCACGAAGAACCAGCCGCCGGAAACCGACATCATGGCGTTCCACACCAGTCCGGGCATGGCGAACGGCAGCTCAAGGCGCCAGAAGCGCTGCCAAGCCGGGAGCTGGTAGGTCGCGGCGGCCTCGGTCAGGTCGCGCGGCACGGTTTTCAGTGATTGATACAGGCTGAAAGTCATGTTCCAGGCCTGCGAGGTGAACACCGCGAAGATCACCGCCATCTGCACACCCCACAGGCTGCCGGGGAACAGCGCCACGAAGCCGGCCACGGTGATCGACAGATAGCCCAGGATGGGCACCGACTGCAGCACGTCCAGCATCGGGATGAGAATACGCTCGGCATAGCGGTTCTTGGCGGCGAGCGTGGCGTAGACCAGAGTGAACAGCAGCGAAAGTCCCAGCGCCGCAGCCATGCGCAGTACGGTATACAGCGCGTAGCCGGGCAGCGCGCGGGGATCGAGCGTGAGCGGTAGCTCCTGCCCGGGCGCGTAGGGGCCGCTCATTTGTCCGCCTGCCCAGGCGACGATGAACACCAGTCCGAGTACCAGCGGCAATGCGATGAGATCGCGCCGGTTGGGCAGCGGCAGGCGTACGGATAGCGTGGGCAGTTGCGCCATCGGCGGGAGGCTCTTAGCTGGAAGTTGGGCGCACGTTATAAACGCGCAGTTATGACAGGGGCAAGCGTGGGAAGTTTCCGGTTTGGCTATTGGTAGTTAAGAGTTGTTGGGGCGTGGTAAGGGCTGGGTCTTCGCATATGGCCCCACTCTTTAGAATTTGATGCCTGTTTCGTGCGCGATTCGAGGTCTGGGGCGATTGGCGATGCGTAAAGGCCACGCCGTGTTTTGCGTTTGGGGTGCTTTTCGGGCGCGAATCAGTGGCAGTTGCTTTTGATCTGAATCGGTGACGCGCCCGAGTACCTTTCTTTGCACGCCCAAAGAAAGGTACGAAAGAAAGGCGCCCGAAAGGCCTTGACCCTGACGGGCAGACCTCGAGCGCACACCCCGTCCCGGGGCACCGCAGGCACTTGCCCTCCTGGCAAAGCCTGCTCGGGCGGCGTCCCTGCCGCCCGACCCCGCGCCGGGGCGCACGCTCGAGGCAAGGCCAAACGGGAATCGGGAAGTCAAAACAGAACGCATCCCAAACGCTTGGGCTGCGCATCCGGCGATCGAAACGTAGGTTGGGGTAAGCGAAGCGCACCCCAACGCGGGCGGTGCAGATTATGTTGGGGTTCGTTGCACTCACCCCAACCTACGGGAGCCGGGTTTTGACGTTACGCCCCCCCTGATCGCTTGCCTCGCGAGCGTGCGCCTGGGCGGGGATGGCCGGCAGGACGCCGGCCAAGCAGCCCTTCGCCCGGACGGCGAATGGCAGCGAGCCCGTTCAGGCGTGCGTTCGCGAGGTTGCCCGTAGGGACAAGCGATCCTGGGGGTGCGTTTCTTTCGCCGGTTTCTTTGCGCACTCAAAGAAATCGGCTCGGGCGCGTCACCCAAGTAGGATCAAAACCACAAACGCTGATTCGCGTCCGAAACGAGCTTTAGCGCCAATAATGGAAACACCTCGCACCGAGTCACCAACAGAAACGACATACCTCGATTCGCGCCCGAAACCAGGCCCAACCGCGCAATGGAGAAGCTGATTCGCGCACGAAATTGCCCCGGAACGTCACAGAGTGAGTCTTATGGCCTAGACAACAGGGCTGTGCGCCGATTTGCGTACGCTTGGCCTCTAAGAGGGAGCTGCAATGCAAGTTGGGGGTAGGGCTGAGCTACCCTTTCAGCCCTGCAATCGCCTCAACCCGTTCGCCACGCAACGCCGCCGCCAACTCCTGCCCCTTCAAGCCGCGCTCGAGCAACGGCTGTACCGGCACTTCGCGTGCCGCCTGCAGGGCTCGTTGCAGGTATTCCGCTTGCGGGTAGGCATCTTGCTCGTGACCTGGGCGCCCGCGCGCATCCGCCGTGCAGGCCACCAGCGCAGCGGCGAAGCGTTCCGGTCGGCGGAAGGCATCGGCGCCTTCGAGCAACTTGAGCACGGTGGCGGGACGCAGTTCCAGCGCGCGGTGGACGTTGCCGTGTTCGCGCGCGACCAAGCGGGCCAGGTCGCGGAATTCGTTGGGGGCTTTGAAGCGGGCGCAGACCTCGAGGGCGAGTCGCTCGCTGCGCTGTTCGTGGGCGTGGTGCTTGGGCAGCAGCTCCGCCGGCGTGGTGCCCTTGCCGAGGTCGTGCAGCAACGCCGCGAAGCGCACGCTCGGTTCGGGCGAGAGTTGCGCGGCCTGGTCGAGCACGCGCATGACGTGGTCGCCGGTGTCGATCTCGGGGTGGTACTTGGCGACCTGCGGCACGCCCCACAGGCGGTCGAGCTCGGGGATGAGACGGGCCAGTGCGCCGCAAGCGCGCAGCGTCTCGAAGAAAGCGCGTGGTGCGGGTGCGGCCAGCGCGCGCACGAGTTCCTGCCACACGCGCTCGGGTACCAGGGCGTCGACTTCGCCAGCCTCTACCATGCTGCGCATCAGCGCCATGCGTCTCGTCGGCGACGCTAAAGCCGAGCGGGGTCAGGCGCGCGGCGAAGCGGGCCACGCGCAGGATGCGCACGGGGTCCTCGGCGAAGGCGGGCGAGACGTGACGCAGCAGACGCCGTTCGAGGTCCGCCTGGCCACCATAGGGGTCGACGAGCGCGCCGTCGGCGTCCTCGGCTATGGCGTTGACGGTGAGGTCGCGGCGGCGCAGGTCGTCTTCCAGGGTGACGTCGGGCGCGGCGTGAAAGGCGAAGCCGTGGTAGCCGGGAGCTGTCTTGCGCTCGGTGCGGGCGAGTGCGTATTCCTCGTTGGTCTGCGGATGCAGAAAGACCGGGAAGTCCTTGCCTACGGGGCGGAAGCCGCGCGTGCGCATGTCCTCGGGCGTGCTGCCGACGACCACCCAGTCGCGTTCCTTGACCGGCAGGCCGAGCAGGCGGTCGCGCACCGCGCCGCCGACCAGGTAGGTCGCCGGGGGGGGCTGTCCGCGGTTGGAGGGTTGCGGCACTTCAGCGCCCGGTTTCGCGCAGGCGCTGCATGCGCTGCTGATGCTCGGCAGTGCCGAGATAGGTGGGAGCGATCGCTTCCAGCGGTGTGGGGCAGCTTGGCGCGTCCTCGGGGCAAGTGCTGTCGCGTTGCAGCGAGCGGTAGTTGTCGCGCGAAAACGGCTTGCCGGGGACGTATTCGAAGATGTTGGCCTGCAGCCGTGCCGCCCAGTCGGGCAGGCCGACGATCAGGCGGCGGACGCCGATCAGGCTGGCGGTGTAACGCACCAGTTCGCGCAGGCTGTAGGCGCGCGGGCCGCACAGCTCGTAGCGCTGGCCGTGGGTTTCGGGATTGTTCATCGCCTTGACGAAGGCGTCGGCGACGTCGCCGACGTAAACCGGTTGGAAGCGCGCCTCGGCGCAGGCCAGCGGAAAAACGCCCGGGACCGCGCGCAGCAGGCCGGCGAAGCGGTTGAGGAAACTGTCTTCGGGGCCGAAGATCACCGAGGGGCGAAAGCTGGTGACCGCGAGCTCTGGGCCCGAAAGGGTGTGCGCCAGCGTTTCGGCCTCGGCCTTGCTGCGTAGGTAGAAGCTGGTGTCGGCGGTGGCGTCGGCACCCAGGGCGCTCATGTGCAGTAGTCGACGCACGCCGCGCGACTGGCAGGCGTCGACGACCTTGCGCGCCAAGTCGACATGCGCGTGCTGGAAGCCGAGGCCACGATGGCCGCGCTCGTTGAGTATCCCGACGAGGTTGGCAACGGCCTGGCAGCCGGCGAAGACCTGCGCCAGTGCCTGCGGGTCATGGATGTCGGCGTCGACCAGTTCGACGCCGGGCAGTACGAGCAGATCGCGGTGGCGTTCGCGCCGGCGGGTGGGGATGCGTACGCGGTAGCCGGACCGGATCAGTCGGGCGCAGAGATGGCGGCCGACGAAGCCGGTGCCGCCCAGCACGCAGACCGTGGTGATTTTCATGCGTGAATTCCTTCGAGTTCGCGTGGAATACCGTAGCAGCTTGTTGAAATACTGAGCGAGCGATGCCCAGGTCTGGCGGAAACCGGTGCAGAATGGCAGTTTACAATGAATGGGCATGCCGAGCCGGCTTCCGGTACCGTACGCGCTATGCGGTCGCCATAACCGAAAAGCCGATCCGCCGACACCGCAACGATATAAGTCAAATGATTCAAGTCGGATTAAGACCGTCTGTTGACGCTGCAGGCTGGATCGCTGCCGGAGCCGCCATTAGGCATTCCTACAGGCGCTGCTCGCGAGGCGAAGGCGGCTTCTTGAGCGCAGGATACGGATCGCTCCGTAGGCGGGAAAGTATCGCATGCTAGGCATCCGGCGTCCGACCCGCGGCGGGTGGCTTGCATTCGGTTTCGCGCTGTCGCTCGGCCTGTTGTCGGCCGCGGCGCAGGCGGCGCAAGTGCGCATCGCCGCAATCCATTTCGCCGGTAACGCGGTCACGCGCGAATCCGTGCTGCGCCAGCAGCTCACCATCCGCGTCGGCGAGCCGCTCGATCCGGCGGCGGTCGAGGCCTCGCGCCAGGCGATCATGAACCTGGGATTGTTCACCGAGGTGACCGACAAGGTCGAGGAAACGCCGGATGGTGCGGTGGTGACCTTCATCGTGCGCGAGAAGCTCTACACTTGGTTGCTGCCGCGTCTGGGGCGCAATACCGACGGCGACATCAGCTTTGGCGGCGAGTTGCGTTTCGACAACCTGAACGGGCTGAACCAGCGTTTGAAGTTCATTGTCGAGCAGAAGGATGTTGCCGGCGGCGGTACTGAATTGCGCAAGGCGGTGGAGTTTTCCGCTCCGCGCCTGCTCGGCACGCCCTATGGCCTGGGCACGAGCGTCAACGAAACCACGCGCCGGGAAACGCTGTATTCCGGTACCCAGCAGGGCGAGTACGATCGCCGCACGCGCTCGCTCGGACTGAGCCTGAGTCGCTGGCTGAACCGCGACGGGCCGAACAGCGGTTGGCACGGCGACGCCGGGCTGAACATTTCGCGACAGCACTATTTCTACCGTTCCGGCGCGTCAGGCCTGGGGCAGGGAAGCCAGGACGTCAGCGTTTCCCTCGGCGCCGGCTATACGCGGGTGAATCTGGGTCGTTACGACTATCGCGAAGGCCTGGAATACGGCGGAGGAGTCAGCGTCGGCGGTCCGCAGATCGGTGCCGACAACTACCATTTCAGCTTGAGCGGCTATCTGCGCCGCTATCTGCCGCTGTCCACGCCGAACACCAATCTGAATTATCAGCTGCGCGCGGGTTACTCGAATCATTCGGCGGCGGCCGGGGATGGGTTCTCTCTGGGCGGAGCGGACAGCCTGCGCGGCTACGAGCGCGGGTCGGTGACCGGTGACGTCTATATGCTGGCGAACGTCGAGTACCTGCGGCCGTTATTCGGTCAGGAGCGCTTGCGCGGGGTGTTGTTCACCGATCTCGGCAATGCCTGGTCGCACAGCGATTTCACGCCGTGGAACCTGCAGCCGGCGGTGGGGGCGGGTATTCGCTGGCACATCGCCTGGCTGGTCAATGTGGACCTGCGTGTGGACGGCGCCTATGCGCTGGGGCAGCGGCGCTATCAGTTCTATTTCGGCACCAAGTCGACGTTTTGATGCTGTGGCGCGGGCAGGGCAGGCTCAGCCGCCCGTCATCGACATGAAGCGCACGATCTTGTCGGGCTCTTCGCGGAATTCGTGGCGCTCGGGTTTGAGCGCGATGGCCTCGCGTACGGCGGCCTCGAGCTCCGCGTCGCTGGCGCCGTCGCGCAGCAGCGGGCGCAGTTCGAAGCGCTCTTCCTGGCCCAGGCACATGTAGAGTGTGCCGTCCACGGACAGGCGCACGCGGTTGCAGGTCTCGCAAAAATGCTGGGAAATCGGCGTGATGAAGCCGATGCGCAGGCGCGTGCCGGCGACCTGTACGTAGCGTGCGGGTCCGCCGCCGGGCATGACGCCGGGCAGCAGTTCGTAGCGTTCGGCCAGACGGGCGCGCACGGTCTGCAGGTCGAGATAGCGGGAGCTGGCACTGCGACCAGTCTCGCCCATGGGCATGGTTTCGATGAAGCGCAGCGTGAAGTCGTGTTCGAGGCAGAACTCGACCATGTCTTCGACTTCGTCGTCGTTGACGTCGCGCATGACCACCATGTTGATCTTGACGGGAGCGAAGCCGGCTGCCTTCGCCGCCATCAGGCCGGCAAGCACCTTGTCGAGCTTGCCGCCGGTGATCTGCTTGAAGCGTTCGGCGCGCAGAGTGTCGAGGCTGACGTTGAGTCGCGAGACGCCGGCTTCGCGCAGAACGTGGGCGTGTTTGTTCAGGCGGGTCGCGTTGGTCGACAGTGATAGATCGTCGATGCCCGGCAGGCTTGCCAGACGGGCGGCGAGCTCGGGCAGGTCGCGGCGCACCAGCGGTTCGCCGCCGGTGAGCCGTACGCGGCTGACGCCGAGACGTGCGAAGGCGCCGATCACCCGTTCGATTTCGTCGAAGCGCAGCCAGTCGTCCGGTTCCTGGAAATCCCGGAAGCCTTTGGGCATGCAGTAGTCGCAGCGCAGATCGCAGCGGTCCGTCACCGACAGGCGGACATATTCGATGCGACGGCCGAAAGGGTCGATGAGTGCGTTCATGCGTCGGAGTATACGCTTCGGTCGAATGCGGGTTAATCCCAAGCGGGCAGCTAAGGTATAGCGCTTCCCGATCGGGCGATAAGATTTTTTTAGCTTTGATTGATTGAGATTATTGCGAAATAAAAAACTCTACTTTGAGTCCGCCATGCAGGGAGAGCACACTTTACCGTCTTAGCATCGGATACCTGTCTTTAGAGGTGCAGCATGAGCGCTTTGCCCGAATTTGAAAATCACGCCAAACAGGAAGTCAAGTACACGACCTGTTACATGTGCGCCTGCCGTTGCGGCATCAAGGTCACGGTCGAGGACAACGAAGTCCGCTTCATCCAGGGCAACCGCAACCACCCGATCAACAAGGGCGTGCTTTGCGCCAAGGGCAACGCGGGCATCATGAAGCAGAATTCGCCGGCCAAGCTGCGCTCGCCGCTGCTGCGCAAGCAGGGCTCGGAGCGCGGTAGCGGCGAATTCGAGGAAATCTCGATGGAGCGCGCGCTCGACATTCTCACCGAGCGCCTGCAGAAGATTCGCGAAACCGATCCCAAGAAGCTGGCCTACTTCACCGGCCGCGACCAGATGCAGGCGTTGACCGGCATGTGGGCGACTCAGTTCGGCACCATCAACTGGGCGGCGCACGGCGGCTTCTGCTCGGTGAACATGGCGGCCGGCGGCCTCTACACCATGGGCCACGCGTTCTGGGAATTCGGCGATCCCGATTGGGACCGCACCAAGTACTTCATGATGTGGGGCGTGGCCGAAGATCATGCCTCGAACCCGATCAAGATCGGCCTCGAAAAGCTCAAGCGCCGCGGCGCCAAGTTCGTCGGCGTCAATCCGGTGCGCACCGGCTACCAGGCCATCGCCGACGAGTGGATCGCGATCCGCCCCGGTACCGATGCGATGTTCGCCCTGTCCATGGCCCATGTGCTGCTCAAGCACGAGCAGTTCGACTGGGACTTCCTGGTGCGCTACACGAACACGCCCTGGCTGGTGATCAATACCCCCGGCGAGAAGGGCGACGGCCTGTTCGTGCGTGACGCCGACGGCAAGCCGATGGCCTGGGATATGGAGAAGGAGGCTTTCGTCGACGCGATGCAGGCCGAGATCACGCCGGCGCTGTTCTGGGAAGGCAAGGGTCCCGACGGCCGCCCGGTGCGTACGGTCATGGCGATGATGGCGGAGAAGTACCTCTCCGACGAGTATTCGCCGGAGAACGCCGAGAAGGTGACCGGCATTCCGGCCGAGACCATCGAGCGCCTCGCGCTGGAGATGGCGCACGTCGCCTTCAAGGAGACCATCGAGGTCGAGACGGAGTGGACCGACTGGGCCGGCCGCAAGCACGACAAGTTCATCGGTCGTCCGGTATCCATGCATGCCATGCGCGGTATTTCCGCGCATTCCAACGGCTTCCAGGCCTGCCGCGCACTTCATCTGGTGCAGGTGCTGCTGGGCTCGATCGACTGCCCCGGCGGTCACTTGGCCAAGCCGCCGTATCCCAAGCACATCCCGCCGTCCATCAAGCCGGCCAAGGAGATGGCGCCGAACACGCCGCTCAAGAGCCCGCCGCTGGGTTTCCCGAAGGCGCCCGAAGACCTGGTCATCGATGCGGACGGCAATCCGCTGCGCATCGACAAGGCCTTTTCCTGGGATGCGCCGATCTCCAACCATGGCCTGATGCACATGGTCATCACCAACGCGGTGAAGGGCGATCCCTACCCGATCGACACGCTGATGTTCTTCATGGCGAACATGGCGTGGAACTCCACCATGAACACCAAGGACGTGCAGGACATGCTGCGCGCCAAGGACGAGAACGGGGAGTACAAGATCCCCTTCCTGGTGGTGAGCGACGCCTATCACTCGGAGATGGTCAATTTCGCCGATCTGGTGATCCCGGACACCACCTATCTCGAGCGTTACGACACCATCTCGATGCTCGACCGCCCGATCTCCGAGCCTGACGTGGCCGCCGACTCGATCCGCCAGCCGGTGCTCGAGCCCAAGCGCGACGTCATGGCCTGGCAGGAAGTGCAGATCGAACTGGCCTCGCGGCTCAAGTTCCCGGCCTTTACCAACGAGGACGGTTCGCGCAAGTTCAAGGACTACAAGGACTTCATCATCAACTTCGAGAAGGAGCCGGGTATCGGCTTCCTGTCCGGCTGGCGCCTGGACGACGAGGGCAACGAGGTCCATCTGCGCGGCAAGCCCAATCCCAAGCAGTGGGACCGCTATATCGAGAACCAGTCGTTCTTCTCCTACCACTTGCCGGAGCACACGCGCTACTACCGCTTCGCCAACAAGGACTACCTCGAGCTGGCCAAGCATGCCGGCTGGGCCGGCTCCACCGATCCGATCGTCATCGAGCTGTATTCCGAGACGCTGCAGAAGTTCCGTCTCGCCGGCCAGGGCCTGTACGACGGCCCGCAGCCGAGCAAGCCCGAACACAAGGAGCGCCTGGTCAAGTACTTCTCGCCGCTGCCGGAGCACTACACGCCGCTGGAGCAGTGCCGCATCGACGAGAACGAGTACCCGTTCTATGCCGTCAACCAGCGGCCCATGTTCATGTACCACTCGTGGGATTCGCAGAACGCTTGGCTGCGTCAGATCATGGCGCAGAACTACCTGTTCATGAATCGCCAGCAGGCGACCTCGATGGGTATCGAGGACAAGTCCTGGGTGTGGGTGGAATCGCACAACGGCAAGATTCGCGTGCAGGTCAAGCTCATGGAGGGCGTCGAGAGCAATACTGTGTGGACCTGGAACGCCATCGGCAAGCAGTCCGGCGCATGGGGGCTCAAGCCCGAGGCCAACGAGGCCACCAAGGGCTTCCTGATGAACCACCTGATCCGCGAGTTGTTGCCGCGCAAGGGCGACGCTGTCGACAACATCACCAATTCCGACCCGGTCACCGGCCAGGCCGCCTGGTACGACCTGCGCGTTAAGATCACACCGGCTGCGCCGGGCGAGGTGGGAAGCTGGCCGACCTTCGACACCATCAAACGCTTGCCGAACGTGCCCGAGTCGCCCGATGTGCTGCGCTACCAGTCGCACCAGGCGGTCAATCTCGAGCGCGACATCATGGACGTGCTGACGCGCGGCGAGAAGTAAAGGATTCTCAGGAGGCTATAACGATGCGACTCGGTCTCGTAATCGATCTGGACACCTGCGTGGGCTGTCACGCCTGTGCGGTGGCCTGCAAGCAGTGGAACACCTCGGGTACCACCGGCCCGCTGACGGACTACCGCCCCTACGGCGAAGACCCCAGCGGCGTGTGGTTCAATCGCATCCGCCACTACGAGGTGGGCGATTACCCCAACAGCAAGACCATCAACTTCCCGATGTCGTGCATGCATTGCGAGGATGCCGACTGCGTCACGGTCTGTCCCGACCGGCGCTTCCTACAAGCGCAAGGAAGACGGCGTGGTGCTGGTCGATCAGACCAAGTGCATGGGCTGCAACTACTGCTCCTGGGCCTGCCCCTATGGCGCCCGCGAACTGGATCGCGAATCGGGCACGATGAAGAAGTGCACCCTGTGCATCGACCGCATCTACGACGAAAGTCTGGCCGAGATCGATCGCCAGCCGGCCTGCGTGATCACCTGCCCGGCGCATGCGCGCTTCTTCGGCGATTTCGACGATCCGGATTCCGAGGTCAGCCGCCTGGTACGCGAGCGCGATGGTCGTCAGCTCATGCCCGAGCTGGGCTACAACCCGACCAACCGCTACCTGCCGCCGCGCCTGAGCACGCCGATCCCGACCGACGATGTGCGTCGTCCGGGTTTGGCCGGCAAGGTCAAGGAATGGGTCAACAAGGCGGTGGCGCGCTGAAGCGCGCTTCGCTCACTGTCGAGGATATCGCACCATGCATCCGGCACTTTCCGTCATCTTCTTCACCGTCGTTTCCGGCGCGGGTTTCGGCCTGTACTCGCTGACTTCGCTGCTGCAGATCTTTCGTCTCGGCCCGGCGCTTGACCGCTCCGAACTGCTCACCATGCTGGTTACGGCTTTCGTACTGATCATTGCCGGCCTGCTTTCGTCCACCGGCCATCTGGCCAACCCGAAGAACGCCTGGCGTGCCTTCTCGCGCTTCCGTACCTCGTGGCTGTCGCGCGAGGCGGTGTTCGCGGTGCTGTTTTTCCCCTTTGCCTTCCTGTATCTGCTGGGCGTATTCCTCTACGGCGGACAGGTGCCCGGCTTCTTCGCCCTGATGGGCGCGGTCGGCATCGTGCTGGGGTTCATCACCGTGTTCTCCACCGGCATGATCTACGCCTGCCTGAAGACCATCCGCCAGTGGAATACGCCGATGGTGCCGGCCAACTACCTGCTGATGGGGCTGGCCTTGGGCAGCCTGTTCTACTTCGCCATAGCGGCTGGTTTCGGCGTTGATCTCAACCTGATCGGCGGCGTCGCGGGCACTGCGCTGGTGGCCACGGGCGTGATGAAGGGCATCTACTATTTCTGGATCAACAAGGTTTCCGGTCCGACCATCAAGACGGCTACCGGTTTCACTCGCGCCGCCGTCCGCCTGCTTGATACGGGGCATACGGCCGGCACCTTCCTGACCGAGGAATTCGGCTACGAGGTCGACCCCGGGCAGCGTCGTCTGCTGCGCTCCGTGGTGTTCAGCTTCGGCTTCATCCTGCCGCTGGGTCTGATCGGCTGGGCCATGGTGATGCCTCAGCCCACCGCGCTGGCGGTGCTGGCGGTAATTTCCTCGCTGATCGGCAAGGGCGTCGAACGCTGGCTGTTCTTCGCGGAGGCGCGGCACGTCGTGAATCTCTACCACGGTGCTCAGAACACCTGAAGTTCGCGCCGCGAGTCGGCATGAACGAAAAACGCCCGCAGATGCGGGCGTTTTTCGTTCATGCGAGCGTCTTCTTCCGTGTGTCCTAGCTTTCGGGCTGAGTGGTGGTGCTCGTCCGGCGCCTGCGGTGGCGACGCTTCTTGGGCTGTTCTTCGCCGTTGCTGCTGTTCGTGGCGGCCGGAGGGGACTGCTGTTGCGCGCTGGTTTTTCCGCTACTGTGCTGCGTGCGCTGCTGCTTACCGCCGTGAGCTGGGCGTCGCGGCGCGCGTTCCTGGCGAACCGGCGGCTCCGGCTTGACCAGCAGATCAGCGGTGACGTTTTCGGTCGGCAGTTTGTGGCCGATGTATTCCTCGATTTCCGGCAGATAGAAGGCGGTGTCCTCGCAGGCGAAGCTCACCGCGTCACCCTTGGCGCCGGCGCGGGCGGTGCGGCCGATGCGATGTACGTAGTCCTCCGCCGACTGCGGCAGATCGAAGTTGAATACGTGCGTGACGTCGGGGATGTGCAGTCCGCGTGCGGCTACATCGGTGGCGACCATGATGGTGCATTCGCCGGCAGTGAAGGCCTTGAGCAGGCTTTGGCGTTTCGCCTGTGGCACGTCGCCGGACAGCAGTGCGACGCGGAAACCGTTACCTTCGAGGTAACCGGCGACGAGTTCGGTGTTGCGCTTTGTATTGCAGAACACGATGCTGCGCTCGGGGTTGTCCTGACGCAAAAGGCCTAGAAGCAGCGGAATTTTGTCGGCATTGGCCGGGAAAAACACCTGTTCTTTCACGCGTTCCGCGGTGACCTGCTCCGGTTCGATCTGTACGCGCTGTGGATTGTCCATGTGCTCATAGGCCAGTTCCATGACGCGATACGACAGGGTGGCCGAGAACAGCATGGACTGGCGCTTTTCCGGGGCCGGCATGCGCCGCAGCAGGAAGCGGATGTCCTTGATGAAGCCGAGGTCGAACATGCGGTCGGCTTCGTCGAGCACCATCACCTGGGTGGCGCGTAGGTCGAAGACATGCTGTTTGAAATAATCGATGATGCGTCCCGGCGTGCCGATCAGCACGTCGACGCCGTCGGCCATCTGCTTGCGCTGTTTTTCGTAATCGACGCCGCCGTAGACCAGGCCGAGGGTGAGTCCGGTATGCGAGCCGAGTGCGACGGCATCCTTGTGGATCTGGATCGCCAGTTCGCGCGTGGGCGCCAGCACCACCGCGCGCGGCTGGTTCGGGCGACGGTCGGCGGCCGGAGGATGGCGCAGCAGGTGGTCGAAGATGACGATCAGGAAGGCGGCGGTCTTGCCGGTGCCGGTCTGGGCCTGGCCGGCGACGTCATGGCCGGTCAGTGCGATAGGCAGGGTTGCGGCTTGTACCGGCGTGGCCTGCGTGAAGCCGCAGTCGCCGATGCCGGCCAGTACGGTGTCAGTCAGTTCGAATTGGTCGAAACGGACGTCTGAAAGATGTGTGTCGCTCATGCGGGTGTCAAAGTCCTGCGTGGTTGCGCGTCTCGTGGCAGGTCGCCGGGAAGCGCCTGCATGACGGGGGCGAGGCGCCGGAGATCGGCTGCGGCCTGGTTCCCGGTTTTTACCTTGCCTGGATGTCCCTAATATACGTGTTCCAGTTACCTGTTTGCGGTCGCGGCGGCCGAAGCCGAGCAGGGCCGCTGCCCCGCGGTGCGGCCCGGGACGAACGAAAGCCGCTGATGATGTTGCTCGGCCTGTCCGGGAGGGAATTACCTGTCGGAGGCTCGCGCTAGGGTTGAAATGGTCCGCGCAATAGCCCCACAATCGCCCAACCCCTATCCAGTAGGGCACACGGCGGCCGCAGAAGTCTGCACCATAGCTATAACCTGCCGCCTTGCCAAGTATGTATTCCCGGAGGCCAAAGTGAGCGACAAGATTGTCCATGTATCCGATAGCGACTTCGAGGCCGAGGTCCTGCAGTCCGATCGGCCCGTGCTCGTCGACTATTGGGCGGAGTGGTGCGGCCCATGCAAGATGATCGCACCGGTGCTCGACGAGATCGCTAATGAGTACGAGGGCAGGCTCAGGGTCGCCAAGCTCAATATCGACGACAATCCCGGTACTCCGCCGAAATACGGCATTCGCGGCATTCCGACGCTGATGTTGTTCAAGGGCGGCAGCGTCGAGGCGACCAAGGTCGGTGCGGTATCCAAGTCGCAGTTGACTGCTTTCATCGACCAGAATATCTGAAAAGATGGCGTCCGGCCCGCCGGGGGCTGGACGCCTTAGTGTCTGCATGGTAAATTCGAGCAGTTGAAGGCCCTCATAGTTCACGGGCCGCTTTCATGCATCTCTTCTCCCTTTCGTAGAACCCGCCCGTCAGCGGCCGCGGTTCGGCGTACTCTTAAATAAACGACCCCCCTTCTGAATACCCATGAATCTGACCGAACTGAAGCTTAAACCGGCCGCCGAGCTGGTCGAAATTGCGCGTAACATGAAGCTCGACGGCATGGCGCGTGCCCGTAAACAGGACATTATCTTCGCCATCCTCAAGGCGCACGCCAAGAACGGCGAGGACATCTACGGCGACGGCGTGCTCGAGATACTGCAGGACGGCTTCGGCTTCTTGCGGGGGGGCGACAGCTCTTATCTTGCCGGGCCGGACGACATCTACGTCTCGCCCAGCCAGATCCGACGTTTCAATCTGCGCACCGGCGATACGATTTCCGGCAAGATCCGGCCGCCGAAGGAAGGCGAACGCTACTTCGCGCTGCTCAAGGTCGATCTCATCAACTTCGAGCCGCCGGAGAACGCCAAGGGCAAGGTGCTGTTCGAAAATCTGACGCCGTTGCATGCGCAATCGCGCATGCGCATGGAGCGCGGCAACGGTAGCACCGAGGACATCACCGCCCGTGTGATCGACATCGTCGCGCCCTTCGGCAAAGGCCAGCGCGGTTTGATCGTGTCGCCGCCCAAGGCCGGTAAGACCATGATGTTGCAGAACATCGCGCAGAGTATCGGGGCCAACCATCCGGACTGCTATCTGATCGTGCTGCTGATCGACGAGCGCCCGGAAGAAGTCACCGAAATGTCGCGCATGGTGCAGGGCGAAGTGATCGCCTCGACCTTCGACGAGCCCGCCGCTCGCCACGTGCAGGTCGCCGAGATGGTGATCGAGAAGGCCAAGCGTCTGGTCGAGCACAAGCGCGACGTGGTGATCCTGCTCGATTCCATCACGCGCCTTGCCCGTGCCTACAACACAGTCGTGCCGTCTTCCGGCAAGGTGCTCACGGGCGGCGTCGACGCCAACGCCCTGCACCGGCCGAAGCGTTTCTTCGGTGCTGCGCGCAACCTGGAGGAGGGCGGTTCGTTGACCATCCTCGCCACCGCGCTGATCGATACCGGATCGAAGATGGACGAAGTGATCTACGAGGAATTCAAGGGCACCGGCAATATGGAGGTCCATCTGGACCGCCGCATCGCCGAGAAGCGCGTCTACCCCGCCATCAACATCAATCGTTCCGGCACCCGCCGCGAGGAACTGCTCACCGATCCGGAGGAACTGCAGAAACTGTGGATTCTGCGCAAGTTCCTGCACGCGATGGACGATCTCGAGGCGATGGAGTTCCTGCTCGGCCGTTTGCAGCAGACCAAGACCAACAACGAGTTCTTCGATGCGATGAAGCGCTCCTGAAGCGCTTCGGCCCCGCCCTGCGGCCTTGGCCGGCTCCTTTAGGGCGGGGTAATGCAGTAGGGGCTGGCGCCCCAGATCTGACCGGCATACTCGCCCACCGTGCGGTCGATGGAGAACTTGCCCATGCGTGCCGTATTGAGCATAGCCTTGCGAGACCAGCTTTCCGGCTCGTGGTATAGGCGATCCACTTCCTCCTGGGCCGTGAGGTAGGCGGTGTAATCCGCCAGCACCAGGAAGCGGTCCTCCTGCAACAGGTTCTGCACGATGGGGCGATGGCGCCGGGCATCGTCAGGAGCGAAATAATCGCTGTCGATCATGTTCAGAGCACGCTTGAGTTCGTCGTTCGACTCATAGTAGTGGCGCGGATCGTAGCCTTCGGCGCGGACTCTCGCCACTTCTTCGGTGTGTAGGCCGAAGATGAATATGTTCTCCTCCCCGACCTCTTCGAGAATCTCCACGTTGGCGCCGTCCAGCGTGCCGATGGTCAGCGCGCCGTTGAGCGCTAGCTTCATGTTGCCGGTCCCCGAGGCTTCGGTGCCGGCGGTGGATATCTGCTCCGAGAGGTCGGCCGCGGGGATGATCAGCGAGGCGCGGCTGACGTCGTAGTTAGGCAGGAAAACGCACTTGAGCCGGTCGCCGACCGCGGGGTCGTTGTTGACCACGTCGGCGACGTCGTTGATCAGGCGGATAATGCGTTTGGCCATGACGTAGGCCGGCGCGGCCTTGCCGGCGAAGATCACCACGCGCGGCGCGCCGGTGTCGTGGATGCCGTCGCGGATGCGGTTGTACAGCGTGATGACGTGCAGCAGGTTGAGCAGCTGGCGCTTGTATTCGTGGATGCGCTTGATCTGCACGTCGAACATGGCTTGCGGATCGACTTTCACGTTCAGCGTGCGGTGAATGTAGTCCGACAGCGCGCGCTTGTTGGCCAGTTTGACGGCGCGGAATTCGTTGCGGCAGTCGGCATCCTCGGCGAAACCGCCCAGCCCCTGGAGCGCGCCCAGATCGTCAACCCAATTGTTGCCGATGTGCTCGGTGATCATTGCGGCCAAGCCCGGGTTGGTTTGATTGAGCCACAGGCGCGGCGTGATGCCGTTGGTCACGTTGATGAAGCGTTCGGGCATGATGCGGTAGAAATCGGCGAACAGCGTGTCCTTGAGCAGGCGGCTGTGTAGCTCGGCCACGCCGTTGACGCGATGGCTGCCGAGCACGGCCAGATTGGCCATGCGCACCTGCCGCTGCCCCTCTTCGTCGATCAGCGAAACGCTGCGCACCAGGTCGTTGTCGCCGGGGAAGCGGTGGCGTACTTCGGCGATGAAGGCCTGGTTGATGTCGTAGATGATCTGCATGTGGCGAGGCAACACACGCGTCATCAGTTCGACCGGCCAGGTTTCCAGCGCTTCCGGCATCAGCGTGTGATTGGTGTAGCCGAAGGTGGCGACGGTGGTCTTCCAGGCCTCATCCCAGCTCAGCGCGTACTCGTCGACCAGCAGGCGCATGAGTTCGGCGACGGCAATGGCCGGATGCGTGTCGTTGAGCTGAATGGCGGCGTGTTCGTGCAGCTTGCGGATATCGTGATCGTTGTGCAGATGCTGGGCGATGATGTCCTGTAGCGAGGCGGAGACGAAGAAATACTCCTGCTTCAGCCGCAGTTCGCGGCCGGCCTGACTGGAGTCGTTCGGGTAGAGCACGCGCGAGATGTTTTCCGACAGGATCTTCTGTTCGACCGCTCCGATGTAATCGCCTTCGTTGAAATAGTCGAGTTCGAAGTCGCGCGTGGCCTTCACCGACCATAGCCGCAGGTTGTTGACGTTGCCGGTGCCGTAGCCGGGAATCGGGGTGTCGTAGGCCATGGCGAGCACGGTCTCGCCGTCCTCCCAGTGGTGGCGGACTTCGCCCCGCGTGCCGTGGTGGGTTACCAGACGGCCGCCGAAACGAACTTCGTAGAGATCCTCGGCTCGCGGCAGTTCCCAGGGATTGCCGTAGCGTAGCCAGGCGTCGGGATGTTCGATCTGGCGGCCGTTGTGGATTTCCTGGCGGAACATGCCGTAGTCGTAGCGAATGCCGTAGCCGCAGCCGGGCAGGCATAGCGTGGCCATGGAGTCGAGGATGCAGGCCGCCAGGCGTCCGAGGCCACCGTTGCCCAGGGCAGCGTCGGGCTCCAGTTCGGCGATTTCGGCCAGGTCTATATCGAACTCAGCCAGCGCTTCGCGCGCCTCGTCGTAGACGCCGAGGTTGAGCAGCGCATTGATCAGCGTGCGGCCGATGAGGAATTCCATCGACAGATAGAAAACCCGCTTGGTTTCCAGTTCACGGTAGTGACGGCGGGTCAACATCCAGCGTTCGACCATGCGCTCACGCGCAGCGAGCGAGACTGCGTTGAGCCAGTCGCGCGAGGTGGCCGTGTCGGGGTCGGCGCCTACGCTGTGGATCAGGTGGTTGCGGATCGAATGCTTGAGCGCCGTCTTGTCAGAGCCCAGCGGAGTGAAGACGTCGGGGTCGAATATGTCTTCAGTCATGCAAGCTACCTCCAGATCCGCAATGATGTGCCGCGCCAGTTTACGCTCTTTGCCGTCAGGGTTCGGCGCCGTGTTCCGTAGGCCGGGCGCAGCAGAACGCTCGGCCTGTGGTCGCAGTGTTTAATGCAGCAAGATGCGCGCCGCAATGCAGCTGCACTGCGGCAGGGGCTGCGACCGCTTGGTGCGTCTCAAACGCCCCGGTTCAGCGCGCGGTGCCCGATGTCGGTGCGATAGTACTTGCCCGGCCATGCTACCTGCTCGACCAGTGCGTAGGCGGCTGTTCGCGCCTCGGCGAAGTCGGCGCCCAGCGCGGTGGCGCAGAACACGCGGCCGCCGTCGCTGAGTACGCGGCCGTCGTCCAGGCGAGTGCCTGCGTGGAACAGCTTGCAGTCGGCGCTGTCGGTGGGCAGAGGGTCCAGCTCCTCGCCCTTGGCGTAGGCGCCGGGATAGCCGTCGGCGGCGATCACCACGCCCAGCGCGACGCGCGGATCCCAGCGCGCGGCGGCATGGTCGAGACGGCCGTCCAGCGCGGCTTCGATCAGTTCGACCAAATCGGACTGCAGGCGCATCATGATCGGTTGGGTTTCGGGGTCGCCGAAGCGGCAGTTGAATTCGACCACGCGCGGCTTGCCTTCGGGATCGATCATGAGTCCGGCATAGAGAAAACCGGTAAAGGGCGTGCCTTCGCTGGCCAGTCCCGCCACGGTGGGTTCCATGATTTCGCGCATGACGCGCTCGTGCAGTTCGGGCGTGACGATAGGGGCCGGCGAATAGGCGCCCATGCCGCCGGTATTTGGTCCGTGGTCGCCATCATCGCGGGCCTTGTGGTCCTGCGAGCTGGCCATGGGCAAAATGTTCTTGCCGTCGACCATGCAGATGAAGCTGGCTTCCTCACCCTGCATAAATTCCTCGATGACGACGCGGTGGCCGGCTTCGCCGAAGGCGTTGCCGGCGAGCATGTCGTGCACCGCGCCGATGGCCTCGTCGTCGGTCCGTGCGACCACCACGCCCTTGCCGGCGGCCAGGCCGTCAGCTTTGACCACGATAGGCGCGCCGCGATCGTGGATGAAGTCGACCGCTTCGGCCACCTCAGTGAACACGCCGTAGCGGGCGGTAGGGATGTCGTGGCGGCGCAGGAAGTCCTTGCTGAAGGACTTGGAGCCTTCCAGGCGGGCGGCGTCGCGGGTGGGGCCGAAAATGCGCAGTCCGGCGTCGCGGAAGGTGTCGACCACGCCGGCGACCAGCGGTACTTCCGGACCGACCACGGTTAGGTCGATAGCATGCTCCTCGGCAAAGCGCAGCAGCCCGGGAATGTCGTCCGCGGCGATGGCGATGTTCTCCAGCCCCGCCTCGTGGGCGGTGCCTGCGTTGCCGGGGCAGACGTAGACGATTTCCGCGCGCGGCGATTGGGCGAGCTTCCAGGCGAGGGCGTGTTCGCGCCCGCCGCCGCCGATGACCATTATCTTCATGTGTGTTGCTGCCTCTGGTGAACGTCGGTTGCCGGCTTTGCTCAGCTTCTGAGCGGCGTCAGTTCGACGGCCATGGGATCTTTCTTGTCCTCGGTCGCCGGCGGACGCAGCGTGAATTCGAAGATGTGTTCGCGCGCGGGCAACTGCCGTGTGTCGAAGCCGCTCGGGAGCTGCGTGGCGTGGAAAAACGCCGTGCCGTAGGGCGATTGCGCGTCACGAGTGTCGGTCACGTGCAGATCGGGGCAGATGCGGCGCAGATAGCGCAGGAAGCCGAAGCCTTTGTCGTGATCGTAGTGATAGCAGACGCCGCGCATGCGCGAGTCGTAGGCGCCCCATTCCTGTTCGCCCTTGATCGGCAGCAGCCCGGGTATGAGGTAGCCGGACATGAACATGTCGGCCTCGCGCTTGAGGTCGGCGGACACGTTGTTGAAGGCGATGACCTCTGCGCGACAGCCTTGGTTCTGCAGCGCGCGCACCAGGTAGGCGAAGTCGCCGTCGCCGCTGGCGATGACGATGCGGTCGAGCCGGGTGCACTGCATCAGTGCGTCGACGGCCAGTTCCAGATCCATATTGGCCTTGCCGTAGCGGTCGCCGTTGTCGTCGGTATACCAGCGGACGTTCTTGACGATGACCTTGTAGCCGAGGTCGCGCAGCGCGGCGTGGAACTGGCGCTGGCCGTTGCGATAGCTGAAGTCGTCGCCGGCCTTGTCGGCATCGTAGGCGAGGTAGGCATTGAGCCTTACGGGGTGAGCTTCATCACGACAGGCGAACTTGCGTAGCGCATCGAACTGCATGCGGTAGCCGCCGTTGAGATGGATGTTACTGACGTCGACGTAGACGCCGACGCGCAGTGTGGAATTCATCAGTTGGTGTCTCCTGCCTGTATGCCCTGGGTCGCTGGAGCGACGCAGGGCATTCTAACGGGTTAGCCGGTGGCTCTGCCACGCGAACGGCTGTCGAATGACGCATAATGTGGGTTTGCAAATCATCTGCGGGGGATGCATGGAGCGACTGAAGACGGAATCCGCTGGCGGGGTGGTCACAGCTCCGCACGCACTGGCGGCGGAAGCCGGCGTCGCTGCGCTCAGGCGCGGTGGCAATGCGCTGGAGGCCGCGGTGGCGGTGGCTGCCGCTATCGCCGTGGTCTATCCGCATATGAATAGCCTGGGAGGCGACGCTTTCTGGCTCATCGCCGATGCCGACGGCGGGCTGCACGGCCTGGACGCGGCCGGCCCGGCCGGGCGCGACTACAACACGGCATTGTATGCCGGGGCCGGAGCGCTGCCCGAGCGTGGAGGACTGGCGGCGATCACCGTGGGTGGCGCGGTCGGTGCCTGGCAGGAGGCCTACGACTTTAGCCGCAGCCAATGGGGCGGTACGCAGGCGTGGAGCGATCTGCTGGCCGATGCGCGGCGGCACGCGGAGGATGGTTGCCCCGTGAGCGGTAGCCATGCGAGCACTCTGGCCGGCCTGCCTGAAGCGGTGCGTGCCCTGCCCGGTTTTGCGCAGACCTATATTCCGGAGGGCCGTGCGCCCGAGGCGGGCGAACTGTTCCGGCAGCCTGCACTGGGCCGTACGCTCGCCGAGCTGCAGGCCGGAGGCGCCGAATCCTTCTACCGCGGCAAGTTGGCCGCGCGCCTTGTCGAAGGCCTGCGCGACGGCGGTAGCCTGCTGCAGGCCGACGATTTCGCGGCATACCGGCCGCGCTGGGTCGAACCGCTGCGCCTGCCCTATGCGCAAGGCGAGCTGGTCAACATGCCGCCGCCCAGCCAGGGGTTCGCCTCGATGATGATCGCGGGGACGCTGGAGCGGTTCGGTCTGGCGGGGATGGACCCGCTCGGCGCGGACTACGTACATGCGGCAGTGGAGGCGACCAAGCAGGTGTTCGCATTGCGCGATCGCTATCTGTGCGATCCGGACTTTTCTCCGGTACCTTTGGACCGCCTTCTCGAACCCGGTTTGCTGGGGCAGCTCGCTGCCGCCATCGATCCAACGCACGCCGGCGCGCCCGGGCAGCCGCCGGCGCCCGGCGACACCGTCTGGTTCGGCGTGGTGGATGCGCAGGGCCGTGCGGTCAGCGTGATCCAGAGCATCTATCACGAGTTCGGCAGCGGCGTGGTCGCCGGCGATACCGGCGTGGTGTGGAACAATCGCGGTTGCGCGTTCTCGCTCGATCCGCAGCATCCCAACGTGCTCGCGCCGGGCAAGCGGCCGTTCCATACGCTCAATCCCGCGATGTACCGCGAGGACGGCCGCGTGCGTCTGGTGTACGGCACCATGGGGGGCGACGGCCAGCCGCAGACGCAGGCTGCGATACTGACGCGTGCGCTCGATTTCGGTTTCGCGCCGGCAGAGGCGGTGGCGGCACCGCGCTGGCTGTATGGGCGCACCTGGGGTGAAACCAGCGCCGGGCTGCGCCTGGAACGCCGTTTCGCGCCCGCGGTGTTCGAGGAACTGGTGCGCCGCGGTCACGAGGTCAGCTGGGAGCCGCAGTTCAGCGGCGTGATGGGACATGCCGGTATGATCCGCGTCAATCGCGAGCCGCAGGGGCTGCGCCTGGAAGCGGCAACCGACCCGCGCAGCGACGGCGCGGCGCTCGGGGTTTGAGTGGATGCCGTGTGTTCGATGAGCCCCGCGCAGCGCGTAGCGCAACGCAAAAGTCATATTGCTGGGAGTAAGGGATGACTCTGTTTTTGTTTCTCGGCCTGGGTGTGGTGGCCGGCCTGCTGGCGGGGATGTTGGGTGTCGGCGGAGGCATCGTGATCGTGCCGGTGCTGCTGACCGCATTCCACTACCTCGGCGTCGCGCCGGGGGTGACCGCGCATCTGGCGATCGGCACCTCGCTGGCCACCATCGTGTTCACCTCGCTGTCGGCCATCCGCGCGCAGCAGCGCAAGCGCGCGATCGACTGGCCGTTGGTGTTCGCCCTGGTGCCGTCGGTGATTCTCGGCAGTTTCCTCAGCGGTTACGTGGCGGGCTCGATTCCAGGCAATCTGCTGCGCACCTTGTTCGGCGGATTCCTGGTGCTGGCCAGCGTGCAATTACTGCTCAACTGGCGTCCTGGCGGCCACCGGGGCTTGCCCGGCCGTTTCGGGTTGTGGGTTTCCGGAGGCGTGATCGGCATGATTTCCGCCCTGGTCGGTATCGGTGGCGGTACGCTGACGGTGCCTTTCCTCAGCTGGTGCAACGTCGACATGAAGCGTGCCGTGGCCGCTTCGTCGACTCTGGGTTTCGGTCTGGCGCTGTTCGGAGCCGCGGGTTTCGTGGTCTCCGGCTGGGCGTATCCGGAACTGCCGGCCTGGAGTCTGGGCTACGTCTATCTGCCGGCCTGGCTCGGCATCAGCGCCACGGCGGTGTTGTTCGCCCCGCTGGGCGTGCGCTTGTCCCATACCCTGCCGGTGGCGACGCTCAAGCGTTTTTTCGGGGTGCTGCTGCTGCTCGTGGCGGTGCGGATGCTGTTCTTCCGCTAGCGCAGGGTCCGCTCATTCAGCAGTGGCGAGGATGAGGCGGTTGCGGCCGGCCGCCTTGGCTTCATAAAGCGCGCGGTCGGCGGCCTTGAGCAGGGCACGGGCGTCGTCTATGGCAGGCCCGATACAGGCGACACCGAAGCTCGCGGTGACTGTCTCGACCGGCCACCTGGTGTCATTGAACTTCCGGTGCAGGCGTTCGGCCAGCACCTTCGCCTGCCCGAGCGGCGTATCGGGCAGCAGGATGGCGAATTCCTCCCCGCCCGCGCGTGCCGCAGTGTCGGTTTCCCGCACGCTTTCGAGCAGTATCTGTCCCAGCTGGATCAGCACCTCGTCGCCGACCGGGTGGCCGTAGCGGTCGTTGATGCGTTTGAAGTGGTCGATGTCGATCGCGATCAGAGACAGCGGCGAGCGGTTGCGTCGTGCGCGGGCGAACTCGTGATGCAGCGCCTGGTCCAGGGCGCGGCGGTTGCTCAGTCCGGTCAGGCTGTCGGTCGTGGAGAGACGCCGGAGTGCGTCGTTTGCAGCGAGAAGCGCGCGCTGCGCATGGTTGTGCTCGGTGACGTCGATCAGATGTGCGAGCGTATAGAGCGGGTCGCCGCGCATGTCGCGGACCAAAGCGACGCCGATCTGCGCTTCGATGATTTCCGCTTGCGCGTTGAGGTAGCGTTTTTCCGTCTCGAAATGGTCATATCGGCCGTCGAAGAGCCCGCGATACAACTCGTCGGTGGTGTGCAGATCCTCGGGGTGGACGAAATCCGTCGCTCCGAAGCCGATGATCTGCTCAGGCCGGTAGCCGAAGATGCGGCAAAGCGCGGGATTCACGTCGATGATTTCACCGTTGGGTTTGGCGATGGCCTTGCCAACGATGGCGTGGCGAAAGCTTTGTTCGAACATGCGCTCGCGTTCGCGCAGCGCATTGTCGGCCTGTTCGCGTTCGATAAAGCGCCCGATCAGCGCCGCCATGGATTCCACGATTTGGATTTCGCGTTCTCCGAACGGCTCCGGACGAGCTTCCGTGTCGCTGAAGTTGAGTGTGCCATAGAGCCGGCCGCCGACCATGACCGGGGCACCGAGGTAAGCACGCAATTGCAGGTCGGTGTAGGCGGGATGATGGCGCAGTTCCGCGTGCGCGCCTACGGAATGGTAGGCGGTGGTGACGCCGGTGTTCGCGACGACGCTGCAATAGGTATGGGCCAAATCGATATGGTCGCCGGCGCGCAGCTCCTCGATGGGACTCAGCGCCTGGACGACTTCGTAATCGTCAGCGGCGATCTGGCTGAGAATGCCGGTGGACAAACTCAGCATATGGCGTCCGGTATCGATGCAGGCGAGGGCGAACGCGTCGAGATCGTCGAAGTGTTCGACGAGCAGGTAGTACAGCCCGAGCAGCCAATCTTCGCGGTCGGGCGCCACTCCGGCTGTAGGGACGCTGCGCATGGGCCGCACTATAAGCTACCGCGTGCCGTACTGCAGCATTGCGGTACGGCACGCGGATCGGGCGTGATCGCCTAGTGGCGGAAGTGGCGCATGCCGGTGAAGACCATGGCCATGCCGTGCTCGTCGGCGGCGGCGATGACTTCCTCGTCGCGCATCGATCCGCCGGGCTGGATCACGGCGGTGATGCCGGCCTCGGCGGCGGCGTCGATGCCGTCGCGGAACGGGAAGAAGGCGTCCGAGGCCATCACCGAGCCGGCTGACTGCGAGGCCCGCGTCGGCGGCCTTGATGCCGGCGATGCGGGCGGAATCGACGCGGCTCATCTGGCCGGCGCCGACGCCGATGGTCTGTGCGTCACTGGCGTAGACGATGGCGTTGGACTTGACGAACTTGGCCACCTGCCAGGCGAACAGCAGGTCGCCAAGTTCCTGCTCGCTGGGCGCGCGCGCGGCTGACGGTCTTGAGGTCGCCACGGCCGATCATGCCGATGTCGCGGTCCTGCACCAGCAGGCCGCCGTTGACGCGCTTGAAGTCCAGCGCGGCTTCCGGCGCGCCCCATTCGCCGCATTCGAGCAGGCGCACGTTCTTTTTGCCGGCGACGGCGCGCGCGGCTTCGGGCGTGATGCTCGGTGCGATGATCACTTCGACGAACTGGCGCTGACGATGGCATTTGCGGTGTCGCCGTCGAGCGGGCGGTTGAAGGCGATGATGCCGCCGAAGGCCGAGGTCGGGTCGGTCTGGTAGGCGCGCTCGTAGGCGGTCAGCAGGTTGGGCGCGACGGCCACGCCGCAGGGGTTGGCGTGCTTGACGATCACGCAGGCGGGTGCGTCGAACTGCTTGACGCATTCCAGCGCGGCGTCGGTGTCGGCGATGTTGTTGTAGGACAGTTCCTTGCCCTGGATCTGGCGTGCGGTGGCGACGCCCGCCTCTCGCGGCGCGTGCTCGCGGTAGAAGGCGGCGCGCTGGTGCGGGTTCTCGCCGTAGCGCAGGTCCTGGACCTTGGCGAACTGCTGGCTCAGCGTGCTCGGGAACGTCTCGCGCACGCCGTCGGCTGCGCTGGCGCCGAGGTAGTTGGCGATCATGCCGTCGTAGCGCGCGGTGTGCGCGAAGGCCTTGGCCGCCAGCGCGAACCGCGTTGCCAGCTGTGTGCCGCGTTCGGCCTGGAGCTGATCGAGAACCGGTGCATAGTCGGCAGGGTCGACCAGCACGGCCACGTCGGCGTGGTTCTTGGCTGCGGCGCGCACCATGGCCGGGCCGCCGATGTCGATGTTCTCGACGGCATCCTCGAGCGAGCAGTCGGGCCGGCGACCGTCGCTTCGAAGGGGTAGAGATTGACCACGACCAAGTCGATGGGGGCGATGCCGTGTTCGTTCATGACCGCATCGTCCGTGCCGCGGCGGCCGAGGATGCCGCCGTGGATCTTGGGATGCAGCGTTTTGACGCGACCGTCCATCATCTCGGGCAATCCGGTGTGCGCGGAAACGTCCTTGACCGGAATGCCTGCTTCGGCGAGCAGGCGCGCAGTGCCGCCGGTGGACAGGATTTCGACGCCCAGATCGGCAAGGCCGCGGGCGAAAGCTTCGATGCCGCTTTTGTCCGAGACGCTGAGCAGCGCACGGGCGACGGGACGGTGGTCGGTCATGGTGCGGTTCCAGATTGCTTCGAATGGGGCGGCATTATAGCGGGTGAGGGGGGCGGGCACGATTTTGCATGCGCAGCTGGGCGCATAGGTTTGGTCTTGGGGGGGCTTTTCGCGTCTCGCGGTGTTGCCGTGCGCTGGGGTGAACAGGTCCCGGGCTCAACCCCGAACTACACCAAGGGAAAATGGCACGCTACCGATCTTCCGCCACCAAAGGCCTTCAACTGCGGCCTCTCCTGCCGACACAACACGCTGTTCGAATACGGCTGGTGTGATCAGCGTGCCGCAGCGGTCGAACGGCACGGGCGAGTAATCGTACAGCAGTGCGTCGAAGCCTAGTTCCGTTGCGTGGGAAAACGCGTGGTCCAGACACGCATTCAAGGTATGGCTCTCGGCATAAAAGGCATCAAATACACCAGGCGCGTTCGGTGTCATCGTCTCATCCCGGTTAGAGATTCCTACCGAAAAGAAAGCACAAAATCGGCCAACTTTTGGAAAAATGCCGGTTGTGGCCTCAATTCTTCAGGAGACGCCCGATTACGGGCCTGGCGTTGCGGCGGCACAATGCGGTTTTTTCCATTAATCGGGAAGTCGGCTTCGGCTCACTCCTTCAACGCCCTCTCCAGTGCCTCCACCGCCAGACGCAACACTTCCACCCGCGCAAAACGCTTGTCGTTGGCCGGGATGATGTGCCAGGGCGCGTATTCTGTGCTGGTGCGTACCACCATCTCGTTGATGGCTGCGCGGTAGTCGTCCCAGTGCTCGCGGTTGCGCCAGTCCTCCTTGCTGATCTTGTGCTGTTTGTAGGGCGTATTCTCGCGCGCAGTGAAACGGGCGAGCTGTTCCTCGCGGTCGATGTGCAGCCAGAACTTGAGCAACGACACGCCGTGCTCGGCAAGCTGCGCCTCGAAATCGTTGATTTCGTGGTAGGAGCGCGCCCACTGCGGCTGGGTGGCGAAGTTTTCGACGCGTTCGACCAGCACGCGGCCGTACCAGCTGCGGTCGAACAGGGTCCAATAGCCGTCGCGCGGCATGTGGCGCCAGAAGCGCCATAGGTAATGATGTGCGGCCTCCTCGTCGGTGGGCGCGGCGACGGGTATGACGCGGTACAGGCGCGAGTCCAGCGCACGCACCAGACGGCGGATGGTGCCGCCCTTGCCTGAGGCGTCCCAGCCCTCGAACAGGGCCACGGTGGGCTTGCGCGCGTGGAAGGCATCCCAGCCGAGGCGGTTGAGCTCGGACTGATAGTGCTCGATCTGTTCGCGGTATTCCTTGCGTTCCAGGGCCTGCCCGAGATCGACATGGTCGAGTACGGTGATGCGCGCGGATTCGCCCTCGGGCAGCGAGGGGGCGTGCGAGGTCTTGAGATCGACCCCATCCGGCGGCGCGGCGAGGCGCGTTTCGATGGCTTCGAGCAGAGTGCGGCCGATGGTGAGGTCGCGGTAGCGGCGGTCGGTGGCCTCGATCAGGTACCAGGGCGCCTCGGCGGTGTCCGTCTCGCGCAGCACGTGCGCGCTGACGTGCTCATAGTCGGCGTAACGTTTGGCGTAGTGAACGGTTTCCGGCGCCATGCGCCAGTGGCTGTGCGGGTCCTTGCGCAGCTTTTTGATGCGTGCGGCCTGTTCCTGCTCCGGCAGATGGCACCAGAACTTGACGATCAATGCCCCGCCGGCGACCAGCATTCGCTCGACGTCGGCGATGCGCGTCAGCTCGGCGGCATGCGCGGCATCGTCGTCATGGTCTTCGACGCGGTCGTAGATGGTCTGCGTGTACCAGCCGCCGAACATCACGGCGATGGAGCCGGCCGGCGGCAGCGTGCGCCAGAATCGCCACCAGCGCGGGCGCTGTTTCTCCTCGTCGGTCTCGTCCCAATAGGCGTGTACCTGCACGCCGCGCGAGTCGAGCCATTCGAACAGGCGGTTGACCACCTGGCCCTTGCCCGCTCCGGCCACGCCGGCGACGATCACCACTACCGGCAGGCCGGCGTTGCGTGCGGCGCGCTGGGCCTGCAGCAGGTTTGCGCGCAGCTCCGGCTCGGCCTCTTCGAACTCGTCTTTGCTGAGTTTGCGCCCCAGTTCGGCTGCCTCGAACATGCGTGTCGCCTCCCGCCGGTCGTCGTTTCCGAAATCCCGCCCGTATGGCCCCGCGGGGCGGGTTGCCGGGCGGCCACTTGTCGCTCGGCGCTCGTTTTGAATGACCAAAACACGCCTCTCGCTTCGCGTCGCCGGCCCCAGCGGCCCTGTCACGGCTACGGTGTATTTTCTAGTGTACGGTGCATGCCGGTCCACGACGAGTGCGGCGTACGGAGCCCATCGTGCTTGCCCGCGCCATCAACTGCCCGTAATCTCCGGAATCTTGGCTTCTGACGAAATACTTATTGAGGGCCGCATCAATGACCGACGCCAGCAGCGCCGCGACGCAGGACGACCACGGACTTCGCCATGCTTCGATTCAACATGATCGAGCAGCAGATCCGGCCGTGGGACGTACTGGACCCCCGCGTACTGGAGATGCTCGGCAGCGTGTGGAGGCATCATTTCGTCGCCTCCGATCAGCAGGGCCTGGCCTATGCGGACATGGAACTGCCGCTCGGCCACGGCGAACACATGATGGCGCCGAAGATGGAAGGCCGCGTGCTGCAGGCGCTCGCCCCGCAGGCACACGAGAGCGTGCTCGAGATCGGTACCGGCAGCGGCTTTCTGACCGCCTGCCTGGCGCAGCTTGCGGCGCAGGTCGACAGCATAGACATCATTCCCGAGTTCAAACACCGTGCACGGTCGCGCCTGGCCGAACTTGGCCTGCTCGACAGAGTGGTCCTGCGCACCGGGGACGCAGCGCAGGGCTGGTCGCACCAGCGCAACCGCTACGACGTGATAGCGGTCACCGGCTCGCTGCCGACGCGGGAAATGGCCGCGCCCTTCGAGCGCCTGCTCGGCGTAGGCGGGCGGATGTTTGCGGTGGTCGGCGTAGCGCCGGTGATGGAGGCGATGCTGATCACGCGTAGCGGCGACCAGGCCTTCAGCCGGACGGCTCTGTTCGAGACCTCTATCGCGCCGCTGCGCGGGCTCAGCAAGCCCGCGGTTTTTCGGCTATGAAATGACGGTAGCGCGGCGTTCAGCAATCAAACAATCATTTGATTGAAAACGATCGCCGCGCTACCATCGCCACACTTCCGGGGCGCTCGTCGGCCAAGGCGCAAGCCTGTACGGCGTCGGGGCCGGACCAGGCGATGCGCGTGCCTCGCTGGCGCGCCAGCTATACGGCCAGGCTCCAGGGCCGCCCATACAACCCGCCACATACGGAGTCACCGATGAAGATCCGTCAGGCAGTGCTTGGCCTGCTCGCATTCGGCGCCTTGCAGACCGCCTCTGCAGCCGACCTCATGCAGATCTACCAGCAGGCGCGCATGAACGATGCCCAGTTCGCCGCCGCTCAGCAGCAGTACAAGGCGCTACGCCAGAACTCGCCGATCGCCCGCTCCGCGCTGCTGCCGCAGGCCAACCTAAGCGCGAACATCGCGCGCAACCAGATGCGCTACGATGGGGTCATCTCTCAGGGCGTAGCCGTGCCCAACGGCTCCAAGCAGTACAACAGCAACGGTTTCACGGTCAGTCTCAGCCAGACGCTGTTTAACTACGGTGCCTGGGCCGGCCTCAAACAAGCCGACAAGACCGTCGCCGCGGCACAGGCCAACCTCGATGCCGCCAGCCAGAACCTGATCCTGCGCACCGCGGAAGCCTACTTCAACGTGCTTTCGGCGGAAGATCAGCTGCGCTTCAGCAAAGCACAGGTACGCGCCATCGGCCGCCAACTCGACCAGGCCAAGAAACGCTATGAAGTCGGTCTGGTCCCGGTGACCGACGTCAAGCAGGCCCAGGCCAGCTACGATTTGGCCCGGGCGCAGGCGATCAAGGCACAGAGCGCGCTGGACACCTCGCGTGAATCACTGGCCGTGATCACCGGCGAGCCGCAGGAACCGCTGGCGCCGCTGGCCAGCGAGCTGCCGCTGGTTTCGCCCAAACCGAACAAGATGCAGGATTGGGTCAATGCCGCGCTGAAGCAGAACCTGGCGCTGATCGCCGCGCGCTACAGTTCGGAAGCGGCGAGCGAGGAAGTCGGCATCCAGCGCGCCGGCCACTACCCGACGCTGGATCTGGTTGCCAGCCACAGCTACAACGACAACAGCAGCGGTGCTTCGCAATCCGGCAAGATCACTGACGACGCCATCGCCCTGCAGCTCAAGGTCCCGCTGTTCTCGGGTTTTCGCGTCAGTGCACAGACCGATCAGGCGCAGTACAAGTACATGCAGTCGCAGGAGGAGCTCAAGGGGCTGCAGCGCCAGACCATCAGCCAGACCCGTTCCTCGTTTCTGAATGTGCAGTCCTCGATCAGCCAGGTCGAGGCGCTGCGCCAGGCCGTGCTTTCGAACGAGTCTTCGGTACAGGCGACGCAGGCCGGCTTCAGGGTCGGCACCAAGACCTCGCTCGACGTGCTTACGGCACTGTCGGACCTCTACAAGGCCCAGAGCGAATTCTCCCAAGCCCGCTACACCTATCTCATCGACACGCTGCGTCTGAAGCAGGCGACGGGCATTCTGACCACGGCCGACATCGAGCGCATCAACGCCTATCTGGTTGGTGCCGGTACCAAGCCGCAGAACACGCAGTAAACCCGACGTTCTGTACAGCACCGAAGGCGATGGATGCCAAGCATCCACCGCCTTTTTTTTCAGTCGTGCGTCAGAGCGGCGAAGTATCGGTCGACGGTGCGTGTTCGACCCGATCCCGGCCGGTCTGCTTGGCTTTCAGCAGGGCATCGTCCGACGCCTGGATCAAGGCTCCGAGGTTGGACATCCACGTCCTTCGCTCGGCGACGCCGGCGCTGATGGTCAGCTGGACCGCTCCGCGGTCGGTCATCGTCGGAGTCAGGCTGACCACCGTTCGCAGACGTTCGGCCACGGCCTGTGCCCGCGTCCTGTCCGCACCGGGCAGCAAGACGGCGAATTCCTCCCCGCCCATGCGTCCGACCGCATCCATCTCGCGCAGATCGCGCGTCAGCAATTGCGCCAGGTGCCGCAGCACGGCATCGCCCACGGGGTGCCCATAGCGGTCGTTGACGGCTTTGAAGTGGTCTGCGTCCAGGGTGATCAAGGCCAGCGGCTGATCGCGCCGCACGGCATCGGTGAAGGCGCGCTCGGCCAGCTCCAGGAAGTGCGGCCGGCTGTAGAGCCCGGTGAGCGCGTCGGTGTTGGCGCGCAGCAAAAGCTTCTGTTCGACCTGGCGGCGCTCGGTCACGTCGGCCAGGAATAACAGCGCCGCCGGCAGCCCCCGCCATTCGATGACGACGGTCCGGGCCTGCAGCCAGCGACTCGCACCGGCGGCGTCGGGGAGTTCGAATTCGTCGACACCGGGTTTTCCGGTAGCTTGATCGCCGCATCGGAGCAACTCATCGAGCCGTTCGCGCTCGCTCGCCGCGAAGAAATTGACGAAGCGTTCGCCCAGGCAGCTTTTCTGCGCCCGGCAGAGCATTTGTGCGGCACGCGGATTCGCCAGCACCACCTGACCTGCCTGCACCACCATGATGCCCTCCAGCGCATGCTCGATCAGCTCGCGGTAGCGGCGCTCGCTGTCGTGCAGCTGCTGCATCATCTGGCGCCGGTATTCGAGTTCCTGCTGCGCGGCGCTGAGTTCCTGCTTGACGTCGGTGAGTTCTCGCAGAATGGCCAGCACCGGCTGACGCCGGATGGGTTCGCCGCGATGCTGCGTCTGCCAGTACAGGTAGGCCCACAGCACCGGCGTCGCCACCAGGGCGACCATCACCCGCTCGGCGAACGTGCCGGTGATGATCGACAGATAGCCCGGTTCGCCCGCGAATGCGCCGGTGTTGAACAGTGCAACGTCGAGCAGCATGACGCCGAGCAGCGTGAAAAAGGTTCGGACTATCAGCGGCACGCGCTGGAAGCGATGGTGCATGTACTCCCAGGCGACGGCGAGGAACACCATGTCGGCGATGGTGGTCAGCACCGACGCGCTGTTGATGCGCAGGCTGGGTACCGGTACCTGCCCCAGCGGGGCGGTGCTCGACAGCAGCATCTGCAGGTGCAGCACCATGGCGAACACCGGCACCAGGATGGAGATGCCGACGATGGTGGAAATGGCCGTGCGCGCCGCCTTGGGTCCGTCGAAAACGTAGATTACGAACACCGACAGCAGCAAGGCGGTGAAGAATACGGTCGATCCGACCAGGAAAGTGACGGGACCGACGGTGACTTTGACGTGTGCATCCGTCACCCAGGACATCACGGCGGTCAGCCCGCCGATCAGTGCGTAGAAGTGGGCCAGGCCGAACAGTCGCCGCAGGGAATGCGCGAACAGCACAAGCCCGTAGACGCTGAACGCCTCGATCAGCAATACCCAGGTTTCCACCCCAGCCCCCTAAAGCCCTTCGCGATGCATCCGCGCGAGTCTACCGAATAACCCTTGTATCGGCACACGATATGACTTTCGGCATGTACAACGTCCGCCGTGAATCGCCGTGAGTGGGGTCAGCACAACACGCTCAGGCTGCGAGCGTGTTGTGCTGACCCCACTCGTCGCGACGCAGGCGGAGCTTCTGGGTCCGGCGTTCGGCCTTGCGCGTCTTGCCGTGCGGCTGGCCTTTGCCGAGTAGCGGATGGTCGTGCAGCAGGTTGCGGGGTGGTTGCCCGGTTTTCGGGCGGCTTGGTTTGCGCATGGCGGATTCCTCATGACCGTGTTCTGGGTGTGCAGGGGGCTTATAGCGTTATGGTTGCAGGGATTCAAGCGGCATCGTTGAGGTAAACCAAGCCGCGGTTGCCGTACAGCTATGAGGGTGGGGGAGCGCTGCGCGATGCCCGTCTCAGCCTCTTGCTTCCGACAACAAGTCGGAAATCATCCGCCCCGCCTGGGAGGCATACCCACCACCGAACAGATGATGGTGGTTGAGGATGTGGTAGAGGTTGTACAGCGTACGCCGTATGCGATACCCAGGATCGCGTGGCCAGGCGGCGTCGTAGGCAGCGTAGAAGTCGCGGCCCGGCGAGCCGAACAGCTCGGTCATGGCGATGTCCGCCTCGCGGTCGCCGTAGTACACCGCTGGATCGAAGATCGTCGGTTCGCCGTTCGGGCCATAGCCCCAGTTGCCGGACCACAGATCGCCGTGCAGCAGCGAAGGCGCAGGGCGGTAGCCGGCGAAAAAGGCGGGCAGCACGTCGAGCAAACGTTCGCCATCGGCAATCAGGCTATGCGGCGCGTGGTCTGCGGCAGCCAGGCGCAGCTGCGGTGCGAGGCGGCAGGCGCGCCAGAAATCGACCCACTCCGGGTGCCTGGCGTTGCGCTGCGGCGTGCTGCCGATGGTGTTGTCGCGCGTCCAGCCGAAGGCGTCGGCCGTGTGTCGGTGCAGCAGGGCAAGCGCCTCTCCGAGTTTTGCCGGCGCGGCGCGACCGTTGAGATCGAGGTGCTCCAGTACCAGCCAGGCGCGCCCGCCGCCGACGCCGTGGGCGATGGGGCGCGGAATCCTCAGTGCATCGGCAGCGGCCAGTTCTTCCAGCCCGGCGACTTCGGCGGTGAACATCTCCGCCGCTTCGGGGCGATTGAGCTTGACGAAGAAGCGGCCGGCGGAGGTGTCGAGGCGGAAGGCGGCGTTGATCGAGCCGCCGCCGAGCGAGCCGGAGTCGGTTATCTCAACGGGGCGTTGCAGTGTTCGGGCGAGTTCGTCGGCGATGTGCGTCAGAATATCCATGGCACTCCGGAGTGCTTGAAACTGTGCGGTGCGGGTAAAATGCGGTGATGGCTAGGTTACTGCGTCCTTTGTGCGACCGCATCGGCCGCGAGCGCGTCGATCGGGTGATCGCGTTGTTCTACGCGCGGCTGCGCGCGGATGCACAGCTCGCCCCGTTCTTCGCGCATATCCGGGATTTTCCCGCGCATGAGCGCGTGATCGCCGATTTCTGGTGGATCGCCATGGGCGGCAAGGTGGAAAACCCCGCTCCCGTCGACATGCTCGGCCTGCACCGCCCGATGGGCTTGCGGCAGGCGGATTTGGAACGCTGGTTGGCGTTGTTCGAGGAGGTGCTGGGCGCCGAACTCGAGCCCGAACCGGCGCAGCAGTGGATGACCATGGCGCGCGGCATCGGTGAGCGTCTGAGCCGGGCCGCGATCGAATGAGCGAGGCGCTGCTGGCCGGGCTGCTGCTGGGCTTGGCGGCGGGCGTCGCGCCCGGGCCGATGCTGGCGCTGACGTTCTCGCAGAGCCTGCGCTACGGGCCGCGGGCAGGTTTGCGGGTGGCGGCGGCGCCGCTGCTGACGGATCTGCCGATCATCGCGGTGACGCTGCTGGTGTTGATCGGTCTCGCGCAGACGCGAACGATGTTGGGCGTGATCGCCTTGCTCGGGAGCGCCTACGTCGGTTTCCTCGCCTGGGAAACCTGGCGCAGTTCGCCGGCTGACCTGGAGACGTCCGGCGTCGAAAGCGGTTCGCTGCGCAAAGCGGTACTGACCAACTTCCTCAACCCGCATCCCTACCTGTTCTGGGTGGCCGCGGGCGGTCCGTTCGTGCTCGGCGCGCTGCACAGTTCCGGTGTGTGGGCGGCGGTGGGCTTCGTCGGCGCGTTCTATCTCATGCTGGTCGGCGCCAAAATGGTGCTCGCGCTGCTGGTCGGGCGCTATCGGGGGCTGCTGCGCGGTCGTGCCTATGCCTATACCCTGCGCGCATTGGCGCTCAGTCTGGCGGTGCTGGCTCTGGTTCTGATGTCGGACGGGTTGGGGCTGCTCGGTGTGCGCGGCTAGCGGGCCGATGAAATTCAGCTCATGCGACGCGATAGGGCGTCAAAGCTGGAGTCGGAATGCCGGCATTCCGTTCCCCAGCCGTTTCTTTCGTCTCTCACGCGCGCCTGAGTGGCCCAGCCAGCTGGAGCCGGTTCAGGGCTGCAGCAGTACGCGCAGTTGCTCGATCAAAGCGATAACTTCGGCGTGCCGCTCGCCGTATTCGGCGTGCTCCGCGGCGACGTTTTGATGCGCGGCGTTTTCATGCGTATGACGCGCGGCCATGGCGCGATCGAGTACGCCGCGGCGCCCCTGTTCGGCACCGTCTCTTTGCTCCGCCATTACCCGTTCATGGTTGCGCGACAATGCCTCGTGCGCGCGGATGCGTTGTACCAGTGCCTTGAGTTGCGCGTCGCGCTCGCGCAGGTTCACCGCGATGGCGTCGAGCTGGCGCAGCGCCTGTTCGTTCTCGCGTTGCCAGCGGCTGGTGTCGCGCAGCCAGGCGGCGTGCTGCTTTGACCAGTCGCGGTGCTCGCCATGCATATCATCGTGGGCCATGATCGGGCTCCTTTGTCGGGATTTTCCGGGCAGTTATCCATTTGTCTCCATCAGGCGCCATTCGCCGGGGAGCAGGCCGTCCAGCGTCCAGGAACCGATGCGGTAACGGATCAGGCGCAGGGTCGGGTGGCCGACGGCGGCGGTCATCCGCCGTACCTGGCGGTTGCGGCCTTCGCTTAGCGTGAGCGCCAGCCATGCGGTGGGCACGGTCTTGCGATAGCGTATCGGCGGATCGCGCGGCCATAGCGCCAGTGGTTCGTCGATCCGGCGGACCTTGGCGGGCCGCGTCGGCCCATCCTTGAGTTCGACGCCGTCGCGCAGGGCTTGCAGGGAGGTTTCTGCCGGTTCGCCCTCGACCTGGACCCAGTAGGTCTTGCTCATGGCGTGTCGCGGATCGGCGATGCGGTGCTGCAGGCGGCCGTCGTCGGTGAGCAGGACGAGGCCTTCGCTGTCGCGGTCGAGCCGCCCGGCAGCATAGACGCCGGGAACGTCGATATAGTTCGCCAGCGTGGCGCGGCCGTCGGCGTCGGTGAACTGGGTGAGTACGTCGTAGGGTTTGTTGAACAGCAGCAGGCGGCTCATGGTGGCGATGTCCCCGCTCTTGTGTCTGCCTCGGAGGCACCGTCGGCCAACAGGGCCAGCCAGCTGCTGCGGCGCTGCGCGCCGAGACCCATGAGGTCGAACCAGGCCTGCAGGGCATCGAAATCCGGCGGTTGGCGTTCGATCGGGCCGTGTTCGGGGAGTTCGGCTGCGCATTCGATGCCAGTGAGGCGGCGGGCGAGGCGGACGGTGTCCTGGTGTTCGTCGATGAGCTGCATGAGCCGTTTCGCACCGCGAATCTTCATTTGCGCGACGGCGGGAATGTCGGCGAGCAGATTGTCCAGACTGTCGAAGCGGCGCAGCAGCTTGGCGGCGGTCGCCATGCCCACGCCGGGAATGCCGGGGATGTTGTCGACCTTGTCGCCGGCCAGGGCGAGCTGGTCTGCGATCTGCTCGGGGCGTACGCCGAACTTGCGCGCGAGGGCGCGGGGGTCGAGCGGTTCGCCGCGCGGAAAGTCCCACCATTGGTCCTGTTCGCCGATCAGTTGGGCGAGGTCCTTGTCGGCGGTGAGCAGCAGCAGTCGCTCGCCCTTGGCGCGTTCGCGCGCCGCCAGCGTGCCGATCACATCGTCGGCCTCGTAGCGCGGGCTGCTCAGCTCGCACAGGCCGGCGGCGCGCAGGAAGGCGCGGGCCTGGGCGAACTGTTGCCGGAGCTCTTCGGGTGCGGGCGGGCGGTTGGCCTTGTAGTCCGGGTAGATGTCGTTGCGGAAGTTGGAGCTCAGGGATTGGTCGAAGGCGAAGGCGATGCGCGACGGGGCGCGTTCGATGAGCAGGCGGTGGACGAAATCGACGAAGCCGATCGCGGCGTTGGCCGGCCGGCCCTGCGTATCGAGCAGGCTGCCCGGCAGCGTGAACCAGGCGCGGAAGACGTAGATGCTGGCATCGACGAGCAGGATTGGGGGCGACATGAAACCGGGCGGGTGGACGAAGAAGGCCCATTATAGGGCCTTCCCGTAATACCGCGCGGAGGAGCCTGCTGCGGTAATCCTGGAGCGAACCACTTCCGCGCGAAAGCGGTTCGTGCCGCGGCCGATTAGAGGCGCGCGACTCCGCTGCTGCGCGCCGCCTCGGCGATGGCGGCCGGCAGGATGTCGATCAGGCGCGGGTCGAAGGGTTTGGGGATGATGTAGTCGGGGCCGAATTCCAGCGTATCCAGGCCGTAGGCGTCGAGCACTGACTGCGGCACAGGCTCGTGCGTCAGCGCGGCCAGCGCGTGCACGGCAGCGACCAGCATTTCGTCGTTGATGGTGCGCGCACGCACGTCGAGCGCACCGCGGAAGATGTAGGGGAAGCCCAGCACGTTATTGACCTGATTCGGATAGTCGCTGCGGCCGGTGGCGACGATGACGTCGGCGCGCGCGGCGTGGGCCAACTCGGGCAGGATCTCGGGGTCGGGATTGGCCAGTGCGAAGACGATGGGCGAGTCGGCCATGCTGCGCAGCATCTCGGTGCTGAACAGGTCGGGGCCGGAGACGCCGATGAAGACGTCCGCGCCCGCGCAGGCGTCGGCCAGGGTGCGTCGATCGGTGTCGACGGCGAATTCCTGCTTGAACTCGCCGAGGTCGGTGCGCCCTGTGTGCACGACGCCCTTGCGGTCGACCATCAGCAGGTTCTCGCGCTGCGCGCCGAGCTTGACCAGCAATTGCATGGTCGCGATGCCGGCTGCGCCGGCGCCCAGGCACACGGCGCGCATGTCCTCGATGCGTTTGTCGGCCAGGCGCAGCGCGTTGAGCAGGCCTGCGGCCGCGATCACGGCCGTGCCGTGCTGGTCGTCGTGGAAGACGGGGATGTCCAGGCGCTCGCGCAGCTCTCGTTCGATGCGGAAGCAGTGCGGCGCGGCGATGTCTTCCAGATTGATGCCGCCGAAGCCCCCGGCGATGCGGGCGACGGTGTCGATGAAGGCCTCGGGGGATTCGGCCTCGACCTCGATGTCGAACACGTCGATGTTGGCGAAGGTCTTGAACAGCACGCCCTTGCCTTCCATCACCGGCTTGCCGGCGAGGGCGCCGACGTCGCCCAGGCCGAGCACGGCACTGCCGTCGGTGATCACGGCGACCAGGTTGCCCTTGGAGGTGTAGCGGTAGGCGGCTTCGGGGTCCTCGCTGATCCGGCGTACCGGCTCGGCGACGCCCGGCGAGTAGGCCAACGACAGGTCGCGCTGGGTTCTGGTGGGCTTGGTGACCTGGATGGCGATCTTTCCGGGAACGGGCAGGGCGTGGTATTCGAGGGCTTCTTCGAGGAACTTGCTGGACATGGTTGGCGGTGCGTCTCTTTAGCAGTGGTCGGGACACGCTTCCCGCATGCGCAGAGTGCGGCGTGTCCATTGTTGTACTTCTTGGGCCTCGCGCGGGGCGGCGCATCCTACAGCAAGCGACCGAAGCCCGCCAGCGAAGCCTGTTGGCTTGGTGGCGCTACTGAAGGATAGTCAACGCGCGGGGATGTCGTACGGCGATGAGGTATTCGCCGCGGCTCGAGTGGACCCAGCCCCGGGCGGTGATCTCGGCGCCGCGCAGAGCTTTGAAGTCGATGCCCTCGAAATACCTCAGGTCCTTGCGGTCGATGCGCAGGGCGACCCCGCCGTCCAGATCGATCCACTGCGCGTTGCGGCTGCGACCGGTATGCACGACGCGCCCGCGAACGATGTGAAATCCTTGCGCGTGCGCCGGCAGATCGCGGGTGGCGACAGGCTGGTAGCGGGGCAGCGCCCAGATACCCGTGCGGTCGGCGCGCGCCTTGGCTTCGGCTTGCCCGTAGCAGGCTGCGCTCCAAAGGTTGGGCGGTACCACGAGCGCTGTGGCATAGCCTTCCCGCAGCAGTGCGGCGCTGACACTGTCGCCGTCGGGGAGGAAGAGATAAGCCAGCGTGCGGCCGTAGTGGTCGTGCCGAGTTTGCCCGTAGCGCAGCGCGACCCTGTCGTGGCTCCCGGCCAGCAGCCGAGCCAATGCGCTGCGGGCGGCTTGGGCGAAGGGTTGCGAAGCCCTGCCGTCGTGTCCTAGCTCGGGGGCGTCAATGCCGATCAGGCGCACATGCCGCCCGTCTGCCAGGACGACGGTGTCGCCGTCGATGACGTGGGTGACTCGGGCGTGTGCGTCGATGCGTCCGCTGGGGCAGTCGGCCGCGACTGACGCGGCTGAACAAAAAAGGGCGCCCGCAAGGAGCGCCCCGTGCATCCAGCGGATGCGAGACATCTTACATGCCGTAACGGCGACGGAACTTGTCCACCTGGCCGGCGGTGTCGACGATCTTCTGCTTGCCGGTGTAAAAGGGGTGGCACTGCGAGCAGACTTCGACCTGCAGGTCCGGTTTGCCGAAAGTGGAGCGGGTCACGAAGGTGTTGCCGCAGCTGCAGCTCACCTTGACGTCGTGGTAATCGGGATGGATATCGGTTTTCATCGAGGGGTCCTCAAATGCATGCATGCGCCTGGCAGCTGCAATAGGCCCGGTGTTTTCGTCGCGCGGGCGGTTATTCATTGCGCTGTCAAAGGGAGCGGAATTCTACAGGCAGGCGGCGCGCCAGGCAATCCCTTAATAGCCGATAAAAAAACTTGGGGATGCGATGGAGTTTCTTCGCAGGATGCGCCAAATGCTTGTCCCGACAGGGGTTGCGTTGTTTTCCACATAGTCTGTGGATAACTTTGTGGATGAGCTGAGGTCAACTCTGTCTCGGCGGCGTCAACGTTACGTTTCCGTTAACTTGGTCATTTTTTGATCACATCTTTCAGGTCATTGAAATGCTTATGGAAAAGTTTCGTCAAGAGGGGGCGCTGTGGATATGTCCGGCAGAGCGAGACGGTGTTTGCACCACGCCGCGCGGATGTGTATAAGAGCGCCCTGCAAGCTATGAACAGGTCACCGATCATGCCGTCCGCAACGCCTCAAGTGGGCTTCGTCAGCCTGGGTTGTCCCAAGGCGCTGGTCGACTCAGAACGCATCCTCACCCAGCTGCGGGCAGAGGGTTATGCCATCTCGCCAAGTTACGAAGCGGCCGATCTGGTGGTGGTCAACACCTGCGGCTTCATCGATGCGGCTGTCGAGGAGTCGTTGGATGCCATCGGCGAGGCCTTGGCGGAGAATGGCCGCGTCATCGTTACCGGCTGTCTCGGCGCCGATGCCGAGCGCGTGCTGGAGGCCCATCCGCAGGTGCTGGCCGTGACCGGCCCGCACGCCTATGAGGAAGTCATGGGTGCGGTGCACGAGAATCTGCCGCCGCCGCACGATCCCTACTCCAGCCTGGTGCCGCCGCAGGGGGTGAAGCTCACCCCGCGCCATTACGCCTATCTCAAGATTTCCGAGGGCTGCAACCACCGCTGTTCTTTCTGCATCATTCCCAGCATGCGCGGGGACCTGGTGAGCAGGCCGGTCGGCGAGGTGATGGCCGAGGCGGAGAACCTGGTCAACGCGGGCGTGCGCGAGTTGCTGGTGATCTCGCAGGATACCTCGGCTTACGGCGTCGACGTGCGCTACCGCACCGGCTTCTGGCGCGGGCGCCCGCTCAAGACGCACGTGCAGACGCTAGCCGAGGCGCTCGGCGAGTTGGGCGTGTGGGTCCGCCTGCACTACGTTTATCCCTATCCGCACGTCGATGCGCTGATTCCGCTGATGGCCGAGGGCAAAGTGCTGCCCTACCTCGACATCCCACTGCAGCACGGCAGTCCGCGCGTGCTCAAGGCCATGCGCCGGCCGGCCGCGGCCGAAAAGGTGCTCGATCGCATCCACAACTGGCGCCGGCAATGTCCGGAGCTGACCTTGCGCAGCACCTTCATCGTCGGTTTTCCGGGCGAGACGGACGAGGATTTCGAGATCCTGCTCGATTTCATCGAGGAAGCCGGACTGGATCGCGTGGGCGCGTTCGCGTATTCGCCGGTCGAAGGCGCGGCGGCCAACGCGCTGCCCGGCGCCGTGCCGGAGGAACTCAAGCAGGAACGCCTGGAGCGTTTCATGGTGCGCCAGGCCGAGATCAGCGCCGCTCGCCTGCAGGCCAAGGTCGGTCGGCGCCTGCAGGTGCTGGTCGATGAGGTTGGCGAGGACGGTGTGGTGGCGCGCAGCGCCGCGGACGCCCCGGAAATCGACGGTCTGGTGTTCGTCGCCGACGCGCGCGAGGCACAGCCCGGCGAATTCATCGAAGTCGAGGTGACCGAGGCCGACGAGCACGACCTGTGGGCCCGTCTGGCTGACTAGCCGGGCAAGGGGTGGGCGCACGGCTTCCGCTGCTCCGGATCTGCGAGCCGCGTATACTCTTTGTGAGCGGTGCAGACGCAGCGACAGGGAGAGCGGGACATGACAGGACGGAATGAGCGTTTAGCATCGCGGCGCGGTTTCTTGCGGCGCAGCGCCGGCCTGGCGCTCGGTGCGGCGGCCCCTCTGCTTTGGAGCGCGCCGTCCGAGGCGGGAAAAGTGTCCAAGGCGGCCATGGCCTATCGCGACAGCCCGCAGAACGGACGTGCCTGCTCAGGCTGCGTCTACTTCCAGCCGGGTGCGAATGCCTCTGCTGCCGGCAGTTGCTCCGTAGTGGCCGGCAGCATCAGTCCGCACGGCTACTGCATCGCCTTCACCCCCAAGGTTTGATGCGTGCGCCCGCTCGATCCTCGCCTGCAGGCCGATTGCCTGTCGCTCGGCACGCTACACGGCAGCCGTCTGCTGCTGATGAACAACGCGTTGGTGGCGTGGTTCATCCTGGTGCCCGACACGGCGCACATCGAGTTGTACGAACTCCCGCCGGGGCAGCAGTCCGAGGTGCTGGCAGCGATCAACGCGCTGTCCGCCCTGCTCAAAAATCGTCTCGAGGCTCACAAGATCAATGTGGCGGCCATCGGCAACGTCGTCGCGCAGTTGCACGTGCACGTGGTCGGCCGGCGTCCGGACGATTTCTGTTGGCCGGGCGTGGTGTGGGGCACGCAGGAACGTCGCCCCTACACCGACACCGAGGCAGCCGAGATTGCGGCTGCCGTCGGTGAGGTGCTGGGCGAGGCGTTCGTCCCCGCCCAGGCTTGAGACCCGGCGCCGGGCCGGGTTCTGGATGCCCTCAGTACACCGGCACCAGCGAATAGCCCTTGGCCTGATAGCCGATCGCCGAGATATAACCGTTGCCCACCGCCTGAACGCCGGGTATCAGCATGCCGGGCGTGACGTCCATGCCCTTCATGGCGATGCCGCAGGCCTGAATCGTCACGCCCGCTTCGTGCAGTTGTCCGATCTCGTGTTGGATGCCGGCCACGGCACGCTGGTCCATGTAGCTTATGCCGCGTCGGTCGCGGGTAAGGAAGGCTACGTCGGGGCCTACGAAAACGACTACCAGATGCGGAGTGACGTGTTGTGCCTTCAGTCCCTTCTCCGTCATGCCGACGACCTTGAGTACATGGCCCACGCGGCCGGGGTTGTTGACGTCGATGAGAAACACCGCCTTGGCCGAACTCAGGCCGTTGAGGGCGGCGTGGTCGTTGAGCGGCGCGGCGGCGGCGCTGCCCAGTCCGAGTGCCAGGGCGATGCCGGCAAGCAGGCGCAGGAAGGCGCGGGGACGGTGGATGTGCATAGTGTGCTCCTGTGTGTGGTCGCGTTGGCGGAGACGTGGCACCTATGCTTTAGCAGGTATTCGCCGTCTTCGCGCAGTGCATGACGAGGTATTCACGTTCGGCTTGGTCCGGTGAGGCGCGTCTTCGGGGGCGACGGTTCTATGCCGACGCACTCTTGCGCGCGGTGATCTCCACCTCGACCAGCATCGCCGGGTCGACGAACGGCAATACGTGCAGCAGCGTCAGCGCCGGACGGATGTCGCCGAACGCTTCGCCGTGCGCGCGACCGGCCTCCTGCCATTGCGACACGTCGGTTACTAGAGCCGGCTTTGCACGACGTCGACCAGAGCGAATCCGGCCTCCTGCCAGCACGCCTTCCAGCTTTTGCAGGATATAGCGCGTCTGTGAGTACAGGTCGTCGCCGACGATCTTGCCGTCGGGGCCCCCGGCGGCCGTCGCCGAAACGAAGAGCATGTCGTCGACCTGCACGGCACGCGAATAACCAAGCGTCTGTTCGTAGCTGGAGCCGGATGAGTGAAGCTTGCGCATGAGTGTCTCCTTTGTTCAGCTATTAACTACCTAAGGTAGTGTGTATGATTAACTACCTGTAGTAGTGTAAACTATTTTCGGCATCGTGTGATAGCCTCTCGCCATGAGTTCATCCCTGTCTGACGATCTGCTCGCGGCCCTGGTGCGCCTCGGTTTCACGCAATACGAGGCGCGGGCCTATTACGCACTGCTGCAGCAGTCGCCGTTGAACGGCCACGAGGTGGGCAAACTGGCGCAGGTGCCGCCGTCCAAGATCTACGAGACCCTGCAGCGGCTGGAAACCAAGGGCGCCGTGCTGGTGCAGCGCTCGGAGCCGGTGCGCTATGCCGCGGTGCCCTACCGCGAAGTGCTGGGCGGCATTCGCCGACGCATCGAGAGCGACCTGGATCTGGCGGGCGAACAGCTGTCCACGCTGCCGGCGCCGCGCGAGGCGGGACTGGTGTGGTCGCTGCGCGAGCGGACGGCGATTCTCGCGGCGTGTCATGGCGCACATCGAAGCCGCGGAGTATTCGCTGTTCGCGGCGGTGTGGGACGAGGAGATACCGGAGCTGCGCGCCGCCCTGGAACAGGCCAGCGAGCGCGGCGTGGACGTGCACGTGGCCGTCTATGGTACCGAGACGCTGCACGGGCCGGTCAGCTATGACCTCGCCGATTGCGGGGAGAGCGCGCGTCAGCGTCTCGGCGGGCGTCGCCTGTCCGTGGTCGTGGCGGATTTTCGCGACGCGATCATCACCGAATTCGGTACGGCAGGCGGGGACGAGGCGGTGGTCACCAACAACGCGGTGCTCAGCCTGCTGGCCGTGGAATACGTCAAATCGGACGTGCTCGGGCGTTTGCTGATCGACGCCATGGGCGATCCGCTGTACCGGCAGGTACGGGAAAATCCTTTGACGAAGGCGTTGCTGGAATAGGGCGCGTCAGCCGTTGGCGGGCACGGCCTCGATGGCGACGATGGCGCCGTCGGCATCGATTTCGATGCGCAGCTCGGCCGGCGCGCAGCACACGCGGCAATCCTCGATCAGGCTTTGGCTGCCGGCACTGAGGTCGATCTCCACCTCGAAGGGTTCGCCGCAGCTCGGGCAGTCGATGGTGACGTACTCGACGGGCCGGCTCATGCGCTTTCCTCCGGCAGGAAGGTCTCGATCAGGTCGTTGAGGAAGCGCCAGCCGAGCGGGCTGGGCCGCAGCCGTTCTCCGTCCACTTCCAGCAGCTCGCGCGCGACGCCTTGTTCGACGCCCGGCGCCAGATGCTCTCGCGACAGCCCGGTGCGCGCCTCGAACAGGGCGATGTCGAAGCCTTCGCGCAGGCGCAGCGCATTGAGCATGAATTCGAACACGCGCGCGTCCGCTTCGATTCTGTCTTCACCGCCCCAGGCTCTGCCTTCCTTCACGCCGTTCATGTATTGCGCCGGCTGGCGCAGCTTCCAGCGGCGCACGATGCTGCCGTCGACCGGGTTGGTGAGCTTGCCGTGGGCGCCGGCGCCGAGGCCGAGGTAGTCGCCGAAGGTCCAGTAGTTGAGGTTGTGGCGGCAACGCCGGCCCGGCTGCGCGTAGGCCGAGACTTCGTACTGCGCGTAGCCGGCGGCGTCGAGCCGTTCCTGCGCCTCCTGCTGCATGGCGGCGATCAGGTCTTCGTCGGGCAGTTCGGGCGGGTGGCGGTGGAACAGCGTGTTCGGCTCCAGCGTGAGCTGGTAGTAGGACAGATGCTCGGGCGCGAAGGCGAGCGCCGTGTCGAGGTCGGCGCGCGCGGCGGCGAGGTCCTGCCCCGGCAGGCCGAACATGAGATCGAGGTTGAGGTTGTCGAAGCCGGCGCGGCGCGCGATGTCGGCCGCGCGGCGGGCTTCGTCGCCGTCGTGGATGCGGCCCAGGCGCTTGAGCATTGCGGCGTCGAAGCTCTGGATGCCGATGGACAGGCGGTTGATGCCGAGGCTGCGGTAGTCGGCGAAGCGGGCCTGTTCGAAGGTGCCGGGATTGGCTTCCAGGGTGATTTCAAGATCGGGACGCAGCGGCAGGCGCGCGCGCAGGCCGTCGAGCAGCTCTTCGAGGGCGGCGGCGGAAAACAGGCTGGGCGTGCCGCCGCCGATGAACACGCTCTCGATGCGACGACCCCATACCCGCGGCAGCTCTTCGTCCAGGTCGGTCAGCAGAGCGGCGACGTATTCGCGCTCGGGCAGCTCGCCGTCGCCCTGGTAGGAATTGAAGTCGCAGTACGGGCACTTGCGCACGCACCAGGGCAGGTGCACGTAGACCGACAGCGGGATGGGTTCGCTAGCCTGCATGGCTCACTGCTTTTCGTCGTGTGGCGGGCGTCGAGACGCGCGGAGCAGGGAAGCGGTGGGCTATGCGGACAAGGCCCACGCCTGCGTTCACTCGCCGGTCAGCGCGGCGAGCAGCCTGCGCAGAGCCTGGCCCCGGTGGCTGAGGCGGTTCTTTTCCTCGGCCGGCAGTTCGGCGGCGCTCACGTCGCGTCCGGCGACCAGGAACAGCGGGTCGTAGCCGAAGCCGCCGCTGCCGCGGGGAGCGTCGAGGATGCGTCCCTCCCAGGCCCCTTCGGCGATCAGCGGCGAGGGGTCTTCGGCGTGACGCATGAACACGACCACGCTGCGAAAGCGCGCGCTGCGCGCCTCGGGCGGCAGCTCTGCCAGGGCGGCGAGCAGCTTGGCGTTGTTGGCGGCGTCGTTGCCGTCGGCGCCGGCATAGCGCGCCGAGTAGATGCCGGGCGCGCCGTTGAGGGCGTCGACCTCGATGCCGGAGTCGTCGGCGATCGCCGGCAAGCCGGTGTGGGCCGCGGCGTTGCGCGCCTTGAGGATGGCGTTCTCGACGAAGCTCAGGCCGGTTTCCTCGGCCTCGGGCACGCCGAAGTCGGACTGCGGCAGCACGCGCACGTCGAGATCGGCCAGCATGGCGCCCAGCTCGCGCACCTTGCCGGCATTGCCGGTGGCGAGAACGATGCGGTCGAGGCCGGCGAGCAGGTTCATGGCTACTTGGCCAGCGCCGCGCGCTGCGCTGCGATGATCTCGCCGATGCCCTTTTCCGCCAGGCCGAGCATGGCGTCGAACTCGTCGCGGCGGAAGGCGTGGCCCTCGGCGGTGCCCTGCACTTCGATGAAGTGGCCGGCATCGTTCATGACCACGTTCATGTCGGTTTCGGCCGAGGAGTCCTCCGGGTAGTCCAGGTCGAGCACCGGCGTGCCCTTGTAGATGCCGACGGACACCGAGGCGACCATGCCGTGCAGCGGGTCGCGCTTGAGCGCGCCGCGCTTGCGCAGGCCGGCGACGGCGTCGCACAGGGCGACGAAGCCGCCGCTGATGGAGGCGGTGCGCGTGCCGCCGTCGGCCTGGATGACGTCGCAGTCGATGGTGATCTGGCGCGCGCCCAAGGCTTCGAGGTCGACGGCCGCGCGCAGCGAGCGGCCGATCAGGCGCTGGATTTCCAGGGTGCGGCCGCCCTGCTTGCCGCGGCTTGCCTCGCGGGCCATGCGCGAGCCGGTGGAGCGCGGCAGCATGCCGTATTCGGCGGTGACCCAGCCCTGGTTGGAGCCCTTGAGCCAAGGCGGCAGGCGCTCTTCGACGGTGGCGGTGCAGATCACCCGGGTGTCGCCGAAGCTGACCAGCACGGACCCTTCCGCATGGCGAGTGTAGTGGCGTTCGAAGCTGATATGGCGCAATTCGTCGGGTGCTCGGCCGCTCGGTCGCATGCGGGACTCCTGGTCTGGAAGAAAGGCGCCGCATTATAGGCGTGTGGGCGGCGGCAGGCCATGTATAACGCCATGGCGCGTTCCAGGCTGTCGGATCGCATACGAGGACACGTCCTTTTGACGCCATTTCACGACGCATGAGTAGAATTCCGACAGCCTGGGTAGAATGGCGCCACACGAATTCGAGGACATCGGCATGGTACAGAGCATGACGGGGTTCGCCCGCCGCGAGGTGCAGGGCGAGTGGGGCGCTTTGATTTGCGAGCTGCGCAGCGTGAACCACCGCTACCTGGATATCGGCTTTCGCATGCCGGAGGAGTTGCGAGCGGTCGAGGGCGCGGCGCGCGAACGGCTGCAGGCGCGACTGGGGCGGGGCAAGGTGGAGTGTCATCTGCGTTACCAGGCGCCGAGCGGAACCGATGGTGGTATCGAGGTCGATCATGCCCAGGTGCAGGCCTTGCTGGAGGCCTGCGAACAGGTCGAGGGTCTGATGGGCGCATCGACCCAGTTCACGGCGATGGAAGTGCTGCGCTGGCCCGGAGTGGTGCGCGAGCCGACCCGTGATCTCGCGCCGCTGCAGAAAGCGGCGCTGGGCCTGGTGGACAAGGCGCTCGATGAGTTCATCGCCGCCCGCCGGGCCGAAGGCGAGCGCCTGGCAACGCTTATCCGCCAGCGCGCGGAAGCGGTAACGGAGCAGGTCGAGCGCGTCCGCGGGCGCCGGCAGGACCTGGTGGCGGGGCTGCGCGACAAATACCGCGCGCGCCTGGCCGATCTCGGCGTGGAAGCCGAGCCGGGGCGTCTGGAGCAGGAGTTGGCCATCGCGGCCCAGCGCCTTGACGTGGATGAGGAGCTGGACCGCCTGGACAGCCACCTGGCGGAGTTGTCGTCGGTGTTGGGAAGGGACGAACCTATCGGGCGGCGTCTAGACTTCCTGATGCAGGAGTTCAACCGCGAGGCCAATACGCTCGGTTCCAAGTCCGCCGATATCGAAACCACCCAGGCCGCGGTCGAACTCAAGGTACTGATCGAGCAGATGCGCGAGCAGATACAGAACATCGAATAGCCGCGCAGCGCGGATGCGTTGTGCAGGCGTCGCGACATGCGAGAAATGCATGAAAAAAGTCTACGCGGCCCCCAATTCCCTCGGCGCCGGCCACATACTCAATCTGTTGCATCAGGCCGGCATCGAAGGCCGCATGCGCAATCTCTACCTGGGCGGCGGTGTCGGTGACCTGCCCGTCAACGAGTGCTGGCCCGAGATCTGGGTGAACGACGAAGACGAGATGCGTGCGCTGGCGCTGCTGGCGGAGCTCTCGCAGGAACAGGCCGCGCCTGGTCCGGACTGGGTCTGCCCGAGTTGCGGCGAGCGCAACGAGGGGCAGTTCAGCGAATGCTGGCGCTGCGGCGCGGAGCGGCCTGAAGGCGTTTGAGATTAGGCCTGGCGGCTGTTTCCATCGTGCCTGCGCCCCCTTGAAGGCCTTGATTTCGCGCTGTTCGGCCATACATAAAGGACAGCGATAAACCAAGTGATTTCAAGGAGGTGTCCCATGTCTATGGTTCGCTACCAGCCCTATGGCCTGCTCAATCAGCTGTACCGTGAAATGGACCGTGCCTTCACTCTGCCGGAACGCGCCGGCGATGAAGCGGCGACCAGCGATTGGCTGCCTGCGGTGGATATCAAGGAAGAGGAAAACGCGTTCGTGATCCATGCCGATGTGCCCGGCGTCGAGCCCAAGGACATCGATGTGCATATGGAGCACGGCGTGCTCAGCATTCGCGGCGAGCGCAAGTTCGACAGCGAGGAGGAGAAGGCCGGCTACAAGCGCGTCGAACGCGTGCGCGGCAGTTTCTTCCGCCGCTTCACCCTGCCGGATACGGCCGATGCGGAGAACATCTCCGCGCGTGTCGAGAAGGGTGTGCTGGAAGTGCGCATTCCCAAGCAGGAGCGCGTGCGCCCGCGCCGGATCAACGTGGAAGGCTGATGGTTTGCGGGGCCCCGCTTTGCGCGGGAGCCCCTAAGGACACGCTGAATGAATCAGCGAGCGGGATGAGATGCACGGCGCACGGCGAGCGAGACATATCACGTAGATAGGCGAGTGAGCGAGCACCGCGCAAGGCGGCAGGGTCGCCCGCGCAGCCATTTATTCGACGTGTCCCTAACTTTTTGGCATGTGACGCAAACTTATGCAGTTCAAAGACTATTACGAACTTCTCGGCGTTTCGCGCACGGCGGAGCCGGACGCGATCAAGAAGGCCTATCGTCGCCTGGCGCGCAAATTCCATCCGGACGTCAGCAAGGAACCGGATGCCGAAGAGCGCTTCAAGGAAGTGAACGAGGCCTACGAGGTCCTGAGCGATCCTGAGAAGCGTTCCGCCTACGATCAACTCGGCGCGAACTGGAAGTCCGGTCAGGACTTCCGGCCTCCGCCCGGCTGGGAGCAGGCGGGCGGCTTCGGCGCGGGGCACGGCTTCAGCAGCGCGGATTTCGGCGGCGCCAGCGGCTTCAGCGATTTCTTCGAGACGCTGTTCGGCGGTGGCTTCCGTCAGGCCGGGCCTGGTGCCGGGCGTGCCGGCGGCGCGGGTTTTCGTGCGCGCGGGCAGGACATGGAAGCCGAACTGACGCTCGATCTGGAAACCGCGTTTCACGGCGGGCGCCAGACCTTGCGCATGTCCGGCGGCAGTACGCTGTCGGTCAACATCCCGGCCGGTGTCGGCGACGGCCAGCGCATCCGCCTGTCCGGGCAGGGTAGCCAGGGCGTAGGCGGCGGGCCGGCCGGCGACCTGTATCTGACGGTGCGAATCCGTCCGCACGAGCTGTTCCGCGTCGACGGCCGCGATATCGTGCTGGAGCTGCCCCTGGCGCCGTGGGAGGCCGCGCTCGGCGCCACGGTGGTGGTGCCGACCCTGGCCGGCAAGGTCGATCTCAAGATTCCGGCCGGTTCGCGTGCCGGGCGCAAGATGCGCCTCAAGGGGCGCGGGTTGCCGGGCAAGACGCCGGGCGACCAGTACGTGGTGCTGCAGATCGAAACGCCGCCGGCGCTGACCGAGGAACATCGGGAGTTCTACGAGCGCATGCGCCGCGAACTGCCGTTCGATCCGCGGGCACATCTCGCCTAAGGACAAGGACACGCTGATTCAAATGGCTGCGCGGTGCCCGTTCCCGTTCGCTCAGGCCGGCGTGTTTTCCGACACCCAGCGCTGACGTCCGTCGCGCAGGTCCTCGCGCTTCCAGAACGGCGCCCGGTGCTTGAGCGCTTCGATCAGGTGGCGGCAGGCGTCGAAGGCGGCGCCACGGTGCGCCGACCAGGCGGCGGTGAGCACGATGGGTTCGCCGGGGCGGATGAGCCCCACGCGATGCACGATCAGACAAGCGTTCACCGGCCAGCGCTCCAGTGCTTCGGCTGCGATGCGTTCCAGCTCCCGCTCGGTCATGCCGGGATAGTGTTCGAGGAACAACTGCTCCACGTCGTCGCCGACGTTGAAGTCGCGCATAGTGCCGACGAACACCGAAGCGGCGCCCGTGCGGCCGTCGTCCAATCCCGTCTCGCGTTCGAAGGCGCCAAGCGCCGTCCACGGCTCGAAGCGGGTGTCTTCGAGGCGCACCAGGCTGCGGGCTTGCTGTTCCTGCGCCATTCAGCCTCCGGTGACCGGCGGGAAGAAGGCCACTTCGTCGCCGTCGGCGAGCCGGTGGTCGGCGGCCACGTATTCCTGATTGACTGCCGCGAGCACGCGCGCCGGCATGGCTTGGCCGTGCAGGCGCTGCCAGGCCTCGCCGACCGTGGCGGCATGACCCGTTTCGAGGTGGTCCTCGGCGCGGCCGACCTGTTCGCGCAGACTGGCGAAATAGCGGATGGTGATAGTCATGATTCTGGTAGTCTCTGAAACCCTGTTTCTTGGAATTCTAGCCCAGGAGGGCGTCTAGCCATGAGCGAATTGACCCACTTCGACCGCAATGGCGAAGCTCATATGGTCGATGTCGGGGCTAAGGACGAGACCTTGCGTGTCGCCGTCGCCGAAGGGCGGATCCACCTGCGCAGCGAAACGCTGGAGCTGGTGCGCCGCGGCGGACACCGCAAGGGCGACGTGCTCGGTATTGCGCGTATCGCCGGCATCATGGGGGCGAAGCGCACGTCCGATCTGATTCCGCTCTGTCACCCGATCGGTCTTACGCACCTCGAACTCGACCTGCGCGCCGAGACTTCGCCGCCGGCGGTGTATTGCCGCGCGCGCGCCGAAACCCGCGGCCGCACCGGCGTGGAAATGGAGGCGCTGACGGCGGTGCAAGTGGCGCTGCTGACCGTTTACGACATGTGCAAGGCAGTGGATCGGGCGATGCAGATCGACGGTGTGCGGTTGTTGCGCAAGTCCGGCGGCAAGAGCGGCGACTGGGCAGCCGGTACGGAGTAAGGCCGGCTGTGCGGCCCCGTCAAGGCGCGCTCTGGGCGAATGCGAGGCGCAGGCCGAAGCCGATCAGCAGGCTTGCGAACACGCCGTTGCGCAGCTTCTGCAGGGTGCGGCTGCCGGCGGCGATGCGACCGACGGCGCCGCCGGCCAATGCATATGCCATGTCGAAGCCCAGGCCCAGCGCGACGAGTATCGCTCCCAGCAGGGCGAACTGAGCGAATACCGCGCCTTGCGCCGGATGCACGAACTGCGGCAGAAGAACCGAACAGAACAGCAGCGCCTTCGGATTGAGCAGGTTGGTCAGCAGCCCGCGCCGCAGCGAGGCCATCAGGCTTGGCGGCGGGCGCCGTCCGTCGCCGTGCGTCAGGTCGGCTAGCGTTGTCGGCGCTTGCAGCATCCGGATGCCGAGCAGAACCAGATAGCCGGCGCCGAGCAGGCGCACCAGATCGAAAACCCAGGGCGCGGTCCTGAACAGCGCGGCCAGCCCCGCCGCCGCCAGCGCGACGTGCGTCGCCCGCGCCGCAGCCAATCCGACCGCCGTGACCAGCGCGTGGACCCTGCCGCGTACGGCCGCCGTCTCCAGCAGCAGGATCATGTCGGGCCCGGGGATCAGATAGACCACCGCGAGCGCCGCCAGAAACATTTCCAAACCGCTCATTAATCTCTCCCGGCAAGGCTTGTGCGAGAGGTGATTTTAGCGCCGGGGTTCGTAGCGAGTGGTTGCTAAGTTGGCTAGTGAATTCTAATTTATTTGGCATATGTGATCTTGTTTATCGTGAATGACTAAATTTTTATGCCAAAAATAAAGATCGACAAGTATGACCGGAAGATTCTGGAGCTGCTGCAGAACGACGGTCGACTGAGCAATCTCGAACTGGCCGAACGGATCGGGCTCTCGCCCTCGCCCTGCCTGCGCCGGGTGCGCCTGCTGGAGGAGGCGGGCGCGATACAGGGATACGGCGCCAAACTGGACCGCGATAGCATCGGCCTGGGCCTGACGGTGTTCGTCAACGTCAAGGTCGAACGGCATCGCGAAGAACAGGCCGAAGCATTTTGCGCCGCGGTGGCCGAATTGCCCGAAGTGGTGTCTGCGCACCTGGTGTCCGGCGAGTCCGATTTCCTGCTGCAGGTGGTGGTGCCGGACCTCAAGGACTATGAAGCGTTTTCTCACCGGCACGTTGCTGAAGCTGCCGGGAGTCAGCGACATACGCAGCAACTTCGCCATCCGGACGGTCAAGCCGCCGAGCCCGTTGCCGCTGACTCATCTGGCGAGTTGAAGCCGAGGGCTGCGTATCTACACTCCGCCGTACGGCGACCGGATCCATGGTTTCTCCTGGGCGTGTCGGTAGATGTCGATCCGGAATTTCGACGGAGTCCTGCAAATAATTGTTCCTGCCGGGGCAGTCCGGTGTGCTTAAGTGAAATAATGTTTTCCAATGTTCAAACGAAATGCAAAGTGTGACTGTGATGACTGACCGCCTATCCGCAATGACCCTGAACGAATCGATCGTAGTGGCACGTCCAGAGGGCGCGGCCACACAACTGATGTTGCTGTTCCACGGCGTCGGCGCGACGCCGCAGGACATGGTACCGCTGGGCGAGCGCCTGGCAGAGGTGTACCCGCAGGCGTGCATCGTCAGCGTTTGTGCGCCTGCGCCCGCCGATTCGGGCCATGGCTACCAGTGGTTTTCGGTGCGGGATGTAACCGAAGAGAACCGCCCGCAGCGAATCGCCGAGGCGATGCCGGACTTTCTGCGGGTCGTGCGCCATTGGCAGGAAGCGACCGGCACCGAGGCCGAGCAAACGGCGCTTGTCGGCTTTTCGCAGGGCGCGATCATGGCCCTGGAATCGACTCACGAAGCCCCGCGTGCGGCCGCCCGCGTGGTGTCGCTGGCCGGGCGTTTCGTGCGCTTGCCGGAGCCGGTCAGCGACGCCGTGACTCTGTATCTGTTCCACGGCAAGAGCGACCCGGTGATCGACTACGGCTACACGGTCACCGCGGCCGAGTATCTCGTCGCTCGCGAGGGCGACGTCACGGCAGACGTGTTGCCCTTCGTCGGCCACGAGATCGCGGAGGAGATGGTCGAGCTGTTGATCCAACGGCTGCAGGCGCACGTGCCGCGCCGCTTGTGGCAGGAAGCCATGCGTGCCGGCGCGGCGCTGGCTCCCTCAGGCAAGGGCTGAGCGGCTTCTCACAGTAGGGAACGCAGACGCGCTGCCGTCGCCGACGGGCAGTGCAGCGCGATTTCCGGCAGTTCGAGCCAGTCGGCCAGTTCCCGCAGCTGCAACACCAAGGCTGCCAGCTCCGCATCGTCCAGCTCCGGCGCTTCCGTGTGCACGGCGTGCACGGCCAGGCGCCCATGGCGACGTTCGCTGCGCAGGTCGACTCGCCCGGCCAGCCGTTCATCGTGCAGGAACGGCAGCACGTAATAGCCGTAGCTGCGTTTGTGGGCCGGTGTGTAGATTTCCAGCCGGTAGCGGAAGCCGAACAGCCGTTCGGTGCGTGCACGCGCCCACACCAGCGAATCGAAGGGCGACAGCAGAGCGTTGGCCTCGATCCGGCGTTTCGGCTTCGGCTCGCCGCGGCAGTAGGCGGTCTGTTTCCAGCCCTGCACGCGTATAGGGAGCAGCTCGCCGATTTCGATCAGTTCGTTCAGTCGTGTCCGGCAATCCGCCGTCTCCAGGCGGTAGTAATCGCGCAGATCCTGCTCGGTGGCCACGCCCAGCGCATCGGCCGAGCGCAGCAGTAGTCGGCGCTGGGCTTCGCTTTCCTCAAGTTCGGGGCGGTCCATTAGTTCGGCCGGCAGCACGCGTTCCGGCAGATCGTAGAGGCGTTCGAAGCCGCGGCGGGTGGCTACGGTCACCTCGCCGGTGGCGAACAGCCACTCCAGTGCATGTTTTTCGCGCTCCAGTCCCACCAGGGACCGGCTTTCTCCTGACGTTTGCCAGTTGCCCGCGCCTAGCGCGCCGCGCTCGTGGACCGCCGCCAGCACGCGCCTGATCACGGATTGCTGCTGACGTCCGAACTCGGCCAGCCGCCGGTAGATGCCCTGGCCCTGAGCAGCGCGGCGCATGCGCCAGCGCAGCAGCGGATAGAGTTCCAGCGGCAGCAGCGAAGCCTCGTGGCCCCAGTATTCGAACAGGCCACGTCGGCTGCGGTCGTCCCCACGCCAGTTCCTCCAGGGCGCCGGGCTCGTAGCGGCCGAGCCGGGAGAATGTCGGCAGGTAGTGCGAGCGCACCAACGCGTTGACCGAATCGATCTGCACCACGCCGAGGCGTTCCACCAGGTCGCGGATGTGGCGCTGGCGTACCTGCGCGGGACGGCGGCGTCCAAAGCCCTGGGCCGAGAGAGCGAGCCGGCGGGCCTGGAGGAGACTGATGGATTCGGTTTTTCGCATGGGAGTCTGTACCGGAGGGAGATCGCAGTCGCCTGGAAACAGCGAAGTTTAGTGTGTGGTTCGGCCGATGCCGCAGTGGCGATATGGTGCGCGTCGATGTGGTTTGCCGCGGGGGTTGCTACACTACGGCGCCACTCTATGTCTACGGCCTTTCCATGAAACCGTTGATCCGGCTTTTCTTCAGAACCGTGCGCGTCGTAATGACCCCGATCATGCTGCTGGGCGATCGGTTGACGACACCGACGGGTATCGTGCGTCCCGCCGAAGAGCAGGCGCGGGTGGACGAGGCGGTCGCAAGCCTGGCTTTGTACCATTACCAGGCCTGCCCTTTCTGCATGAAGACGCGGCGCAGCATGAAGCGCCTGTCCCTGCCGATAGAATTGCGCGATGCGCAGCATGACGATGCGCGGCGCGAGGAACTGCGCCAGGGCGGCGGGGAAATTAAGGTGCCCTGCCTGCGTATCGCGGAGGCGGACGGTGGTGTGCGTTGGATGTACGAATCCGACGACATCATCGCCTATCTGCAGGAGCGTTTCGGATCGGAAGGCGGCGTGCCGCAGCACTAAGCCGCTTGCGCCTCTCGTGAACGCTGCGCACTAGAGCAGCGCGCAAGCGTTCAGCCGAGAGGCGCTTACTCCGGCCCTGTGACAATTTCAGGGTGTTGACGAGCTGCTGGACGCGGCGCTTGATCTCGTCGCGGGTGCGCCTGAACGGAACGAGCGGGTCGCCGCCGTCGGTCTGCGGCGGCGAAATGGGCCAGCGCTTTTCCACCGCGCTGGCGGGGATGGGCACACGCAGCGACTCCATCGGGCCGCTGATGGTGATGATGATGTCGGCCCACAGCAGCAGTTCGCGCGAAACCAGCTTTTCTCTTTGCCGGCGGATGTCGATGCCGTCTTCCTGCATGATCTGGACGGTCAGGCGGTTGAGCGGCTGATTGCTCATCCCGGCGGACTGGACCTCTATGAATTGCCCGGCCAGCGTCTGCAGATAGCCTTCCGCCATCTGCGAGCGGTCGCTGTTGCCTTCGTCGATGCACAGGATGTGCGGAAGGCGGCGAAAGGTGATCGAATCTTTTCCTCGCATGCGGACTATCCCTGGGAGAGCAGGTTGCGCAGATCGATAAGGGCGGCGTCGGCGCGCGAGATATAGGACGCCATGACCAGCGAATAGTTCGGTAGCAGTCCGAAGCCGCTGCCGTTGAGCACCATCGGGCTCCAGACCGGCTGCTGCGTACCCTCCAGGTAGCGGATGGTCTGCTGCATGCTGATCAGTGCGTTTTTCTTGGCGAGCACGTCGTGGAAGTCGACTTCCAGCGCCTTGAGGAATTCGAGCAGGGCCCAGGCGGAGCCGCGCGACTCGTAGAACACATCGTCGATCTTGAGCCAGGGCGTCTTGGCGACTGCGACTGCGGCGCGCGGTGTGGCCTGGCGGGCGGCGCTGTCGCCGGCCAGGGAGGTGTCGATGCGCTGTTCACCAACGCTGGCGCCGAGGCGCTGGGCGATGGCGCCGAGGCGTTTGTCGACCAGGCCGAGGTAGGTCTTCAGGTTGTCGGCGCGGGCATAGAACTGGGCGTCGGGCTGCTGCGGGTTGCTGAGGCGGTCTAGATAGCGCTTCAGGTCGCGTATGCCCTTGCCGTATTCGCGTTCCGATGAGGGGAACATCCAGGAGTTGTTGGGGAAGTTGAACTGCGTCTGCGCATCGTCCAGGTCGCGGTCGCCGGCCGACTGCGACTGCGAGCGGCTGAAGTCGTTGCGCATGGCCAGCGCCAGGTCGCGGATCTGGGTCAGCACGCCGTATTCCCAGTTCGGCATGTTGTCCATGAACACGCCGGGTGGAGTGATGTCGTTGCTGATATAGCCACCGGGCTTGTCGAGCAGGGTCTGGGAGACGCGGATGAGGGTGGCAGTGGTGACGTAGCCGGTCACCAGGCGGGATTTGTCGCCGCCGGCCATGTTCAGTGCGTTGGCCTGCACGTCGAACTGTGCCGGCTCGCGGCTCCAGTACCAGCTCAGCGCGAAGAGGGCCACGGCTAGTGTGGCGACGAGCAGCAGCAGCGCACGCCATGGTCCGCGTTCCGAGATGCGACGCGGATGGTAGGCGCCCAGCGTGCGGCGCCCGAGGTTTGCGGCGCGCTCCAGAAAACGGCGCATAACCTCGACGGGGCGTACGTTCATGATTTAGCAGTTCCGTAGCGACTTGACATCCAAGTGTAACCATTTGCGCGCGGGTGCGCAGCCGGCTGCGCGCGGCGCGCCGGCAGGCTACCATACACACTTGATCGACCATTGTGCTGGAGCCGCCTGATGAAATGGCTAAAACGACTGCTGCTGATTTTCGGAGTCCTGGTACTGCTGGCGGTTGGAGGCGTCGCCGCGTTCGTCGCGACCTTCGATCCCAACGCCTACAAGGGACGCATCGAGGAGCTGGTCAAGGCCAAAACCGGGCGCACCCTCACGCTGGCCGGCAACATGCAACTGGCAATCTATCCACGCCTGGGCCTGCGCCTCAACGACGTCAGCCTGAGCAATCCGCCCGGCTTCGGTCAGCAGCCTTTCGCGCGGGTCAGCCAGGCCAGTCTCTACGTCGAACTGCTGCCCCTGCTGCAGCGCCGTCTGGTGGTCGACAAGGTGGTGGTCGACGGCCTCGACCTGGCGCTGGAGCGCAACGCCAAGGGTGTAGCCAACTGGGTGGGCCTGGGCGGCGCGGCCGGCGGCAAGGCGGCCGGCAGCGTTTCGCAGCAGGCTCAGTCCAGTCCGGCCGCTGCGGCGGCCGGCGCGCCGTTCGCACTGGCCGTGGCCGGCGTGGAAATACGCAAGGCGCGCGTGACCTGGACCGATCGGCTGGATGGCAGTCATGTAGTGCTGGCGCCTCTCGACCTTAGCGTGGGGCGGCTCGCGCCGGGGCAGTCGGCACCACTCAAGCTGAGCTTCCATGTCGAGAACGCCAAGCCTGCGGTCGGCGTCGACGCGACCATGACTGCGCAGCTCAGCGCCGATCTCGAGAAGGGTAGCTACGCGCTCAAGAACATTGCGTTCAAGGTGGATGCCAAGGGCGATAGCCTACCCGGAGGCGAGGTGAAGGCCGCGCTGAGCGGCGATCTGGCCGTCACCACGACCAATGGGGGGCGGATGCAGTTCGCCCCGTTCAAGCTCAACGTCAACGACACCCAGGCCGACGGTTCGCTCAGCATGAGCAGTTTTGCGAATCCCGCAATCCAGTTTAAGTTGCACTCGCCTTCGCTGAACCTGGATCACCTGCTGGCCACGATGGGCGGCGCGGCCGAGTCCGGGCAGGCGCCGGCGAGTAGCGGGCAGGCATCCGCCAAGCCGGCGATGAACGGCAATACGCCGATTCCGCTGCCCGTGGCCGCGCTGCGCAAGCTGCATGTCGACGGCGAGATCAGCGTCGACCATCTGGTGGCACAGAAGCTCAAGCTGAGCGCCGTGCAGGCGGTGCTGAAGGCCCGCAACGGCCTGCTGCAGCTGGCGCCGGTGTCCGCCTCGCTGTACGGCGGCGGCTTCAAGGCCAACGCCTCGCTCGACGTGCGCGGCGCCCGCCCGCAGTACGCCGTGGACGCCAACCTGCAGCAGGTGCAGCTCGGCGATCTGCTCAAGGACTACGCAGGCGATGCCTACATGACCGGCGTGGCCAAGATGAGCGCCAAGCTGGGCACCACGGGCGAGACGGTGAACGCCCTGACGCGGGCGCTGAACGGCCAACTGGCCGTGTCGGTCACCGACGGCGCCTTCCAGCGCTCGCAGCTCTCCGACCGCATCCAGACGCTCATGGCCACGCTGCAGCAGACCAAGCCCGGCGAATGGAAGGACACCCGCTTCGCCTCGCTGACCGGGACCGCGCAGGTCAGGTCCGGCGTGATCGACAACCGCGATCTGCTGCTCAACGCGGTCAAGTTCAAGGCCACCGGCAGTGGCACCGCCGATCTGGTCAAGCGTCAGGTCGACTACGTGCTCAACTTCGCCAAGGCGCAGGGCAAGGGCGCGGTCATCCCGCTGAAGATCAAGGGGCCCTTCGATTCCCTGAGCTACAGCATCGATCTGGCCAGTGTTGCGCGCGAGGCGGCCAAGGAGAAGGTCCAGCAGGAGCTGAACAAGCAGCGCGACAAGCTCAAGCAGGATCTGCAGAAAAACCTGCCGAACAGCCTCAAGGGTTTGTTCTGAGCATCGAATGCGGCGGCGCTGTCTGAGCATTCTGGCGCTGTGCCTGGCAGCGCCCACGGCCCAGGCCGTGGACTTTCGCGTGCTGCGCGTGCACTACGGCGACGGCCTGCATGTCGAACTGCGGGCGCTGGTGAAGGCGCCCGTGCAGCGCATCGACCGCTTGCTGAGCGACTATGACGCGCTGGCCCGGCTGGTGCCGATCGTGACCGACTCACAGCGTATCGCCGGCGCCGCGCCGGGCGCCCAGCGCGTGCGCACCCGCATTCAGGGCTGCGTGTGGTTCATGTGCGCTTCGCTGGCCAACGTCATAGACGTCACGCGTACGGGGACGGGCGCGTATCGGGCGGTGACGATACCGGCGCTGAGCGACTTCAGCGCAGGACACATGGACTGGTCTTACACGGCCGCCGGCCGCTACACGCTGGTGCGTTTCGACGCGCAGCTCAAGCCCACGCTCTGGCTGCCGCCGCTGCTGGGGCCGTATCTGGTCGAGCGCAAGGTGCGCAGCCAGCTCATTCAGGGCGTGCGTCATCTCGAAAGACAGGCCCGCGACCGCGAGCCGTCCGCGTCGAGCCGGCCGCTGGCGCAGGGCGCGCAATGAGCCGAGACGCGTTCAGCCGGCGCGTGCTGGCGTGGTGGCGCGAGCACGGGCGCAAGGATCTGCCCTGGCAGCGCGAGCCCACCGCCTATCGCGTGTGGGTATCCGAGATCATGCTCCAGCAGACCCAGGTCGCGACCGTGATTCCCTACTTCGAGCGGTTCATGGAGCGCTTCCCGAGTCTGGGGGAACTCGCCGCCGCACCGCTCGACGACGTGCTGCAGCACTGGTCGGGCCTCGGCTACTACGCGCGTGCGCGCAACCTGCACAAGGCGGCGCGCGCGGTCGTCGAGGAACATGGCGGCGATTTGCCGCAGGAGCTCGAAGCGCTATGTGCCCTGCCCGGCATCGGCCGCTCGACGGCCGGCGCCATCCTGTCGCTCGCCTGCGGCCAGGTGCAGCCCATCCTCGACGGCAACGTCAAGCGCGTGCTGTGCCGCTACCACGGCGTCGAGGGCTGGGCGGGCACGACCGACGTGCTGCGCCGACTCTGGACGCTGGCCGAGTCGCATACGCCGGAGGGCGATGCCGGCCCCTATACCCAGGCGATGATGGACCTGGGAGCGACGCTGTGCACGCGTGCCCGTCCTGCCTGCGAGCGCTGCCCTTTGGCAGGGGACTGCGTCGCGCTGCGCGACGACCGTCAGCGCGAACTTCCGGCGTCGAAACCGCGCCGTGCGCTGCCCGAGCGCGAAACCTGGTTTCTGATGCTGTGCGATGCGCAGGGCAGGGTGCTGCTGGAGCGGCGCCCGCCGACGGGCATCTGGGGCGGTTTGTGGAGTCTGCCCGAGGCCGCCACACGAGCCGAAGCCGACGACTGGCTACGGCGCGAGGGCGGGGCGGATGTCGCGTGGAGCCCCATGGCTGCGCTGACGCACACCTTCAGTCATTTCCGTCTCAACATCCGGCCACTGCTGGCCGCACGGCAAACCCCTGCCTGTGACGGGGTGAAAGATCGCCCCCGGGTCTGGTATAAACCCGGTCAGTCGCCGCCCGGGGGGATAGCCGCTCCCGTGGCCCAGTTGGTCGAATCCTTGTCCGAGATACCGGACCGGCCGCAACAGATTTCCGAGGAGTGATGTAATGACGCGAATGGTGCAGTGTGCTTATTTGGGTAAGGAAGCCGAAGGACTCGACCGCCCACCTTATCCGGGCGAGCTCGGCAAGCGTATCTGGCAGCAGATTTCCAAGGAAGCCTGGCAGCTGTGGCTACGCCACCAGACCATGCTGATCAACGAATACCGCCTGAGCCCGATCGACCCCAAGGCGCGCAAGTTCCTTGAAGAGGAAATGGAAAAGTTCCTGTTCGGCGGCGATGTAGCCCAGCCGGAAGGCTACGTTCCGCCCCAGGGGGGTTGACGAAGCGCGTCCGCCCCGGTTTAATTCGCATCCTTCGGCCAGGTAGCTCAGTTGGTAGAGCAGGGGACTGAAAATCCCCGTGTCGGCAGTTCGATTCTGTCCCTGGCCACCATCAGATTCAAAGTCCTGCATGCCCCGCGTCAGTTCTGGCGCGGTGGCGTGTGTGGCTCATCCTTCGTTCCCAACGTCCTCCTCCCCTCATCTTGGCATCCGATTGTCGCTTTGTAGCGCATGTGGGTTCTAATGTTCCCAGTGGCTTAGGGGATACGAATCAGCTGAGCGCAGCCTTCGCGTATGACGATGTTCGCTTTGTGAATCGTGTCATGCCGCAGCCTCAGATAGCGAGCGAGATGCGGCCGTACAGGAGCAATACGGCGGCAAGCGGCTGCTATTGCAATGGATGGGAGGCCAACCACGTTTCGGCTTTTTGCACCCCTTTTCTAGCAGCATATGAAATCATCTCTCGCCCCTTTTTTCGATCCTCAGGCACGCCTTTTCCGGTGTAATAAAGAGTACCTAGGTGGTATAGGGAAAGGGTGTGGCCGGCCCGTGAACAAATTTCAAATATGCGGGCGGCCATCTTGTAGTCCTGGTGTACAAAGAGCCCTTTTTCAAAGAAGTAGCCAATGTTGTTCAGTGCGATCAAATCACCTTGCTTTGCTGCTTTCGTATACAATTTATATGCAGCGGCATAATTGTGCGGGGCGGTATGTTCATATATCGACCCAAGCATCGTTTCTCCAACCGAGTCGCCCTTGTTCGCGGCTTTCTGATACCAGCGCTTCGCGGCGCCTATATTTTTTGTGACGCCTAATCCATGTAGATACATCCAGCCTAGTTGGTCTTCGCCACAACTATGGCTATAGCTCGCAGCCTTTCGATACAACTTAAGTGATTTTGAATATCTGTCCTGCTGGGTTTCATCAGAAAAATACACCCATGCCATTCCACAATAAGCGACTGTATACCCCCCATTCACTGATTCCGTGAAGTAATGGATTGCGGACTTGGGATTTCTGGCTACTCCCCACCCATACATATAAAGTCGTCCAATATTCCACGCTGCCACGGCATCTCCCTGCTTTTCTGCTTTGAGATACCACTTCAATGCTTGATTGTAGTTCTTGGTTACGCCCCATCCATTTTCATAAAACCAACCAAGATTAATCTCCCCTGCAGAAAGTCCATCGTGGGCTGATTTTTTATACCAATGAAACGCTTTCTTGTAGTCTAATGGCACTCCCTTTCCATATTGGTATGCCCAACCAATTTCATTCTCTGCAAGCGGAGAATGCTGGATAGCCGCCTTTTTTAGATATTCAATGTTGTTTCCATAGTGCCCATGATTTATGGCAATAATTGCTCTCATTACTCCCGGTGTAGCCTGGACTATTTCAGCAAAGGAAGGCGGTATGCACACGAAATTTATGAAAATTAGAAGAGCATATTTCATATCCCACTCCTTATGTCAGGGCGATAGTGGTGGGAAAAATCCAATGGAGAGACACGGTGTCAGGTCTTACAATCAAGCACCAATAAGTGGGTTTGTGACATGGCAAAGGCGCCAAGGAGCGGAGGGTTGGAGTAGCTAGCAGTCGCTGTGAACCGCATTTGACAGCGTTTGAGCTGCTGGCTTGCTGGAACCGTCGCGCATCGCGCCACGACATTTGGGGTACGTGCTACAGCCCCAGAACACCAGCCCCGCCCTGCTTCCACTCTTAACACGGCGCCGCATCATCGGAGATCCGCACTTCGGACAGGTCGGTGCTGCCGCGGATCGGCCCGGTTGCCCTTCGGAACTCTTTTCCGTCTTCGGGGCGCTGGGCATAGGGGTGACCTCGTCTCGCGTCGCTTTGTTGGTTGAATCAACCCCGGACATGCCGAGAATGCTGCCGAACTGCGGTTCCGATACGGATGGGGCGGATGCCGACGAATTGGGAGCGATTCCGAAATCAGGATCTCTGGGAAAACCTACTATGGCCGTCCCCTTCGCGCCTGCTTTGGGCTGCGGCTCCGGACTTTTCAAAGTCACACTTTCGAGCGAATCGTAAATCCGGCTCCTCAGCTCGTGGACTGTGTAGCCGTGCTGTGCCGGGATATGCAGGAGAGGCACGCCAGCAGCGCGGCAGGCGTTCCCCAGGAAATGATCTCGCTCCTGACGCTTGCGCTGTTTGTGCGATTTGTCGTCCAGCTCGATGGCGCACAGTATCGATAGATCATTCTTGGCGCACAGCAGAAAGTCGAAGTGCTTCGATTGGATCTTGTTGAACGCTGTTTGGCGCTTGCCTTTATCCAGGCCTTTGCGGGGTTCGATGACGTCTGCGATACGCACCTTGCCGAAAATACGGTACTGCTCGCCCACTGCTTGATCGAGTACGCCCAGGAAGGAGCGTTCCGCCGGTGTGAACAAGGCGGGTATCTGCATGTAGGGATGGTCGTCGCCCTTGCCGCCGGGACGTTTGCCTTTACGGCTATTTAGTACGCCAACTACAACGACGAAAATCACCAGTAGCACTAATAGCCAAGGCATCCATGCCCCCTATGCGGCTTTGGAATCGACATAGATCGAAAATAGTACTCAGCCGTTATCAGCGGTGGAAGGGCGACTAGTACAGTAGGTTGATCGCAACCGCTCTTGATCGTATTCGTGGGCTTCTACAAGAGCGACCATATCATGATAGTAGCCGGGAATTGTTGACGAGAGGCAAGCTCCCAAAGCCCCGAAACGGGTTGTAGTAGATATTTATGAAAGGTTACGAGCGCTCAGCCACAACGGCGACAGGCCCACCTCCGCGCGGCCCCTGATGCTCTGCGCCCCCAGAAACATAAATCATGGGCTCTCCCGTCATTCCGGCAATTAAGCCGCCGACGGTGGCCCGCGCATGGCGCGTAGCGTGGATGTCGGAATCGTTTAGCATGGTGGTGCGTCGCCCGCGAACGGTGCCCACCGGATCTGCCTTGGCGAATATCTGTCGGATGTGAGTCTGCTTTTGTCCGGGTACGAACGGGCTGCCAACGGATGTGAGGGCCTGCGTAACGGCGGCGGCATCGATCGGGTCCTCCATAACGGCATGTCCGATGGTCAGCGGCCCAGCTACCTGCTCGCTGGTGCCCAGAAGCAGAATCTCGCAGTCGGAAAGTTCGGCTCCGGAGGAGATTGATGCTACTGCGGAATAAAGCCCCCAGTGATTGCAGATATCCGCATCAGAGAGCATTTCGACATCAACCTCACCCATGGCAACGGCCACGCCAAGCGCGGAAGCGCCGCGCGAATACGCCATCGAGAGATAGGTGTCCTCGGTAACCAGCGACACTCCAGCGCCGCCAGCCGCGACTACATCGGCGTCGGTCAAAAGCGGACATTTTATTTGCACGAAGTGTATGTCGCGCTGCTGCGTGATGCCTGCATCCTGCATGGCATCGCGTACCGCCTCCGCTACCGCCCGTACCTGTCCCATGCGCCCCAGTTCGTGCTTGGGTATGGCATCCGTACGTGCAATGCCGCAAGTCAAGGCTGGACCAGGGAGATCATCGGCACGCTTCTCGCGGCGAACGAATGCAGTGATGTGGGGACTAAGCACCCCTTCGGTGCCGCCGGACATGATCAGCAACGGACGCCTGTTCCGGTTCGCGCCGTTGAGCATGTTGCGGTACGCCATGGCGGACAAGGTGCGCGAAAAATCATTCACGCAACCGTTGCCTTCGGTCTTGCCCATGACGGCCAGCACTTCGTATTCGGGATGTTCCTGCAAGCGTTGCTGTAACACGGATACGTCGGCTGGGTCGGAGGTGGCGACACGCCAGACGTCATATACCCATTCATGTGCGCTCATCGGGCAGGCCTTTTGTTCTTCATCGAGTGAGGTGCCGTTAGACGGCCTATGTCATCGATCGAAAAAGGACGCGCCGGCGATATACATCCTTTCCATGGGGATCTCGCGCGGCTTGATGGCGTCGGCATTTTCGTCGAAGGTCAATTCCAGCAAAACGCCGCTGGGGTCGTAAACGAAGACCTGCCACAGCGGCGTATTGGGGACGTCGAATTCCTTCCATGTGATCCCGGAAGCATCCAGGCGCGCGGTTATATCGTGAAATCCGCTGCAAAACAGCGACACGTGGTCGATGGCGCCAGTGCCGTACAGGCGTGTGCCGTCCTCAGCCAGCCCCTGCTTGCCGCCGTAAAGGTGCACGATGATTGCGCCCGAAGGCGTCGCCAGCCAACTGCCTGGATAGCCGAATGGGGGGCGTTCGGCATCCCGCATGCCCAATATGTCTTTGTAGAATGTGACTGTCGCATCCAGATCGAAGGTCCTGATGGCGATGTGATACAAACCCTCCAGCGCAAAACCACTCATCTCGAATTTCTCCGGAGATAGAACGCTTCCGACTCTCTAGCGCTCTGAAATGTAATACCGATCCAGATGGACCAACTGGGACAGGTAGGTGATCAGCAAATACAGCACGATTCCGATAAGCGCCGAAAAGCTGATTGCGGCAAACAGCAGCGGCGTGTCGACCTCGTAAGATGCCTGGATGATTACGTAGCCCAGTCCGGAGTCCGCGGTGACTAGTTCGCCGACGATGGCTCCAACCACCGCCAGGGCGACACCAAACTGAAGGGAGGAAATGATCCCCGGTACGGCTAGGGGCCAGGTTATGGCGAAGAATCTCCGGACGGGGCCGTATTTGAAGACTCGATAGATATCGTGCCGCCCGCCATCCTCGACCTGAAACGCCTGGGTCATCGTGATCGTCATCGGAATCAGCGTCACCGCGAACGAAGACACTATGCGCGACAGCATGCCCTCGCCGAACCACAGCACGAACAGCGGCGCTATGGCGACAATAGGCGTCGTTTGAATGATGACCAGATAAGGCATGATCATCTTGTTGATGCGTTCGAAATGCGCGGCGACGATGGCGATGGCAAGACCCGCTACCACTGCCATGCCAAGTCCCGCGAGGGCTTCCTGGGCAGTAACCCACAAAGCGGCCAGCAGGATCTGGTGATGTTTTTCTATGCTGACAATCAGACCCATTGGCGAGGGGAAGACATAACTCTTGATGCCAAATGCCGCGATGCAGATCTGCCATATAATGACCAAGCCGATTCCGAACAGGATCGGCCCGGAAATTTGCGAGCGTTTTTTGATCATTGGTTTGTTCCCGCTTGGATCGCTAGTCGTTCAACTGACCAATACATTTGCCTTGCTCAACACCGTGGCAATCTTGGTCTTGTATTCATTGCGTGCCGAATCATTTAGCCGGGCCGTATAGTTCTGGTATGCGCCTGACCACAGCGGCAAATCGTTGGCCAGTGTTCTCGTTTCATCGCGGGTCACCACCAAAGCCCGTGACGCCAGCACGCTCGCTTCCTCGATGGAATGCGTATTGAAAACGATGGTCAATTCCTCGTTCGCCCATAGGTCGAGAAGAAAAGACCCCAAGTAGCTGCGCAAATTTTCATCCAGGGCCGAGAATGGTTCATCCATGAGAATTACGTCCGGCTCGGAGGCCAGCGCGCGCGCGATGGCCACGCGTTGTTGCATTCCTCCGGACAGTTCCTTGGGATACATGTCGTATTTGTCGTTGAGTCCGACGATATCCAGCTTCTCGCGCGCAAGCTCCAGCTTTTCGCGTTTTCCGATCCCGTCTTTGGTAATGCCGGTGACGACGTTGGACAGGATCGACCGCCAGGGCAGCAGTGTTGGGTTCTGCGCTACTAGCGCGACTCTCAACGATTTGTTTTTAACCCGCACGTAGCCGTACGAGATGTCCTGCAAACCGGCCAGCACGCGCAGCAAGGTCGTCTTCCCCACGCCACTGCCACCCAGCACGCAGACGAAATCCTTTCTGTAAACCGTCAGGCTGAGTTCCTGAAGCACTTTGACTCCGTCGAATTCGATGCCGATTCTGTCGAGTTCGATTAGTGCGTCCTCCCGCCCGGGTATCGACGCACCGGCCGGCGATTTTTCCTCTGCCGGAGGAGTTTCCAGCAGCAATGATCTCTCCTGATAACTGGGATTCATTTGCGTGTGCTCGTCACGATGGAACCTAAGGTCGACAGGGCGCTCTCAGGGTCGGAGAGGCTCGGTGATCGACTGCAGCAGCAGTTCGGATGCCGATTCCGTTGCGGGAAGAGAGGCCGGAGGTGCGCCATTCGCCTCCGGCCTCTGCGGCACTTCACATAGAGCAGGACAGATACTTGGCGGAGTAGAACGTGCTGGGATCGGGCAGCGCTCCGGTCTTGTTCCAGCCGCCGAATTTCACCATGTCTTGTTCCATCGCCTGGACCCGAGACTTGTCCATCCAGCCGAAGCAATGCGCTTTGGTGTCGGCGGAGGTCATTAAGGGAATCGCTGCTGCGGCTTCCTGGCTCAGAGCTTTCTCGGATTTTTGCGGATTGATCTTGCGGATGATCGCAATCGTCTGCTGTGGATGCTCGGTGGCATAAACCCAGCCCTTCTCGGATGCCGCAACAAATTTCTTCACGATCTCCGGATGGCTTTCAACGTAGCTTGTCTTGGCGAACAGCACGTCGCCGTACCACTTGGGAACGTAAGTCGCCAGCTTGAACACCCGCACAGGTACGCCCTGATTCATCGCCTGGTAGGGTTCGTTTCCGACATAGCCGTTCCAGATCGGAACGTGACCGCTTAGGAACGGCGCCAAACTAATCGTTTTGCGCATGGTGTGGACAGAGCTCGGATCAACACCCTCGCTTTCCAGCATGACCGGGAGCAGCAGCTGCGAGAGACCGCCGATATTGATGGCGACGGTTTTGCCGGCGAAATCCTTTACCGACATGATGTTGGAACTTTTTTTCACCATGTACTCTTCATATGGCTCCTGAAAATCGGCCATCAGCATCGTGAGATTCAAACCATGCGTATACGCGTAGAAAATCGGCTCGGCGGTCTGTATGCCGAACTGTGCGGCGCCGTCCGCAATTTCCTGAACCGTGTTGATGTTCGGCCCGCCAGGGACGATGCGCACATCTAGGCCGGCGTCCTTGTAATATCCCTTTTCTTTTGCCACCAGATAGCCGGCGAACTGATATTGGGGCACCCATTTCAGATAAAGCGTTACTTTTTGCGTGGTTGAAGAATAGGCGGCCATAGGGGCCATTAACACGCTCAGTAATCCGGCGACAGCAAGCAGTTTGTTCTTCACTTTCTTCACGCCTCATGGTTTTGGTGTAAATGCTCTTCGCGTACTGGCACTTGTCGAAGACAGGTCAATTGCCATATGCATATAGCGAGCCAATCTCCGATCAGGCGGCCGACAATGAGCAACCAGAAACATAGGGCATGATTGTTCATTTACCGTTGTATTAAAGGCGGTAAAAAGAGTTGACATACGGTAGGTAACGAAACGAAAAAATAAGAAAAAATGCACAAGAACTGCGCCGAAAATATTTTTTTGCACCAGGTTCGAACATAAGCAATGGCTGGATATGGTGTTTGAGCTGCTGGCTTGCTTGATCCTTAAAGCACGGGGATTCCGAGTGCGTCTTCGGTGTCCTGCAGGACGCTGAGCGTGCGCAGGTTGGTGCAGGAGGCGAATACCCCGTCGCAGGCGGCGGACCTTCCCACGCGCAGTTAGGGCTTCGCGTACGGAGTCCGGGCTGATGCGGGCGACCAGATGTTCCTCCGATTGCTCAGATGTAGGGCGTCACGAAGCCCAGCCGCCTGATGCCAAGCTGCGTGCAGGCGGCTTTGACGGCCGTGAACGGGTCGGTGACGGCGGTCGCGCGAACGATCCCGGCGCGTCGGCCGGGCGTCACTGCCTGATGGCGTCGGCGACCTTTCCCGGGCCGATGATGGTCGTGCACCGAGGTGCAGACGTAGGCGACCACGTCCATGTGTGCGTTCGGCGGCAGCAGCCGCGCCGCTCTGTACGCGCGTGCAGTAGAGGGCCACCCCCTCGATGTCCAGCAGCGGGCGGAGTTCGGTTTCCAGGGTCTCGTCCACGTGCACCGCTCAATCGTGTGAACAGCCCCTAGATGATCTCCGGCAGCTCGGGCGGGGCACGCCGGCTCAGCAGATGCGCGCCGTCCTCGTGGATGACGATGTTTTCCTCGTGCACCATGCTTCGATCAGGCGCGAGCGTGAGGCTCGGTTCCAGCGTCAGTACCATGCCGGGCGACAGCCGGGTGTCGTCGCTGGGCGTATGCGATGGCCATTCGGTCAGCTGCATGCCCAGGCCGTGTCCCATGCGGCCGATGTTGCCGGTGTCATAGCCGTCGGTCGCGATGACCTGCTGCATGGCGCGAAAGACGTCGGAGCAGGTTGCGCCGGGCCGGGCGGCGGCCAGGCCTGCCTCGGTGGCCCGATACAGCGTGCGGTAGGCGCTGCGCGACGCGTCGTCGGCACGGCCGATGGCGTAGTTGCGGTCGAAGTCGCAGAAATAGCCGTCGTGGACGGCGCCGGTGTCCATCATCAGCACGTCGCCGCTTCGCAGTAGCCGCTCGTCGGGCGGCGAGATGACGTCCGCGTAGCCGCCGGGGCCGGCGCCTCCGACCAGATAAGGAACATCGTCGGCACCCTGTTGCAGCAGCGAGGTCTTGAAGGCCCGGAATACCTCGGTCAGACGCAATCCGGGGGACACCATGTCCGGCACCGCGTCGAAGACGCTCGAAGCGATTTCGCAGATATGCGCGATCTTGGCGATCTCCGCTTCGGATTTGATCATGCGCAGGTCTCGAATAAGCGGCGTCGCATCGGCGAAGACCGATCGCGACAGCTCGCTCTGCAGCCGTGCGTAATCGCTAAGAGGCATGCGCAGATAGGTTTCGGGTCCCATGGGCACGCCGATGCTGCCGCTATCGGCCCCGATCGCGCGCAGCGTGTCGACCAGGAGCGACACGCCTTCGTCCTCGGGGCGGGGCGACGGCCAGGTGCGTATGTCGTCGATCCAGCTGCGCCGCATCAGCGGTTCTCCGATCTCCGGAATGACCGCGACAGGCATGCCCTTCGCGCGGTATCACCAGGAACCAGGGCCGCGTCGGGCTTTGCCAGAACTGGGTGAGGAAGCCGCTGAAATAGCGCACCTCGGGTTCATTCGTTAGCAGCAACGCATCGAATCCGGCGCCAGCCATGAGGCGCTGCGCGCGTTCCAGGCGCTGTTCGAACTCCGTCCGGTGGAATCCCCGCTCAGGCTTGAGGGGCGTCATGCAGGCAGTTCCTCGCGAGCCAGGCGCACCCAGTACTCCACGCCGAACGGCAATGCCTCGTCGTTGAAGTCGTAGTGCGGATTGTGCAGCGACTGGGCGTGGGCGCCCTGGGTGCCGTTGCCCATCGCGACGTAGCAGCCGGGGCGGTGGCGCAGGAACTGGGCGAAATCCTCGGAAAAACCGAAGCTTGCGCATTGGGCGTCCATGCGTGCGCCGTCGATCCCGGCCACCGCGGCCGCCGCCTTGCCGACCTCGCGCTCGGTGTTGAAGACCGGTTCGAATTCCCGCGTGTAGCGCAGCGTGGCGTTGGCGCCGTGCGCTGCCGCGATTCCCTGCGCGATTTCCTCCATGCGCCGTGCGATGATTTCGCTGACGGCGTCGCTGTAGCCGCGGGTGTCGCCGCGCAGGGTGACGACGCTGGGGATGATGTTGCGCGCACCGTCGGTGACGAACTCGGTGATCGAGACGACGCCGTGCTCCCTTGGCGACAGCGAGCGCGATACGATGTTCTGCAGGGCCAGCGCCGTCTCTGCACCGACCACCAGCGGATCGACGGTGCGTTCGGGAGCCGAGGCATGGCCGCCCCGCCCTTCGATGCGGATCTCGAAGGTCTCCTCGAACGCGGTCATCGCGCCGGGGCGGGTGGCGAAACTTCCGAGCGGCAGCCCCGGGAGGTTGTGCATGCCGTAGATCGCATCCATCGGAAAGCGATCGAATAGGCCGTCCTCGATCATGGCGAGCGCGCCGCGGCCGTTTTCCTCGTCGGGCTGGAAAATGAAGTGCACGGTGCCGTCGAAGCCGCCGTGTTGGGCCAGGTGCAGAGCGGCGCCGAGGAGCATGGTGCTGTGGCCGTCGTGCCCGCAGCCGTGAAACTTGCCGCTCACGCTGGAGCGGTAGGACGGCTCGCCCGCCTCTTCGATCGGCAAGGCGTCCATGTCGGCACGCAGTCCTATCGTTCTCGTTCCGTTCCCGCGTCGCAGGGTTGCGACGAAGCCGTGGTCGGCGATGCCGTCGGTGATCTCCAGTCCGGCGGCGGACAGCCGCTTCGCCAGCGCGGCGGCCGTGTTGCCGACCTCGAATCCGGTTTCCGGGTGTTGGTGTAGCCAATGGCGCAGCCGGAGAAGCGTCGTAAGCTCGCTGTCGGAAAGCAGTCTGCCGCTCATGTCGGCACCTCCGGTCCTTCCGTGATGAATGCCAGCACTTCGCTTCTCGCATTTATACCCAGCGCGTCGCGGTGCGGGCCTGCGTGCTGCAGTGCGCCGAATCCCGCCGCCCCCGAGGGCGTGGTGGCGATGCCGAAGCGCTTGAGGAAGCCGACGCTCGCGGCGCAGGCTTCGTCCGAGAGCGTAGCGAAATAGTCGGCCTCGCGGGCCAGTTCGGCCAGGGCCAGATGGGAGGGTTCCTTGCAGTCCAGGCGGCCCATGTTCGAGACGGGCCCTGCGACCTGGACCGGACCGCCGGCACGAACGCTCTCGATCAGCGCCGGCGCCGCCTCCGGCTCGACGACGACGATCACGGGCGCATCGCCCCAGCGGGCCCTGAAAAGGGCGGTCATCGCCGCGGCGAAGCCGCCGACGCCGGCCTGCAGGAAGATGTGGCGTCGGCAGGCGCGGCGATTGTCGGCACACTTCGTCGGCCGCGACCAGGTAGCCCTCCATGACGCGCATCGGCCACTCCGTGTAGCCGGGCCAGGAGGAGTCGGACAGCAGGGTCCAGCCGTTCGTGTCGGCATCGCGGGCCGCGGCCTGCATGCTGGCCGCGTAGTCGTCGCCGTCGCGAATGACTTCGGCTCCCGCGCGGCGCAGCCGCTCGGCGAAGGGCTCGGGCACCGCGGTGCCGAGATAGATGACGGCGCGGGCGCCGAAGATCCTGGCGCCGGCGGCGACCGACAGGCCGTGATTGCCGGCGCTGGCGCAGACGAAGACTTCGTCGGCGAGGATGCTGCGCATGGCCTGTTGGCCGTCTTCGATGCCCAGCCGCTCCGCCCTCCGGGCCGCCAGTCGCGCGATGGCGTAGGCCGCCCCCAGCGCCTTGAAGCTGCCGAGCCCCATGCGCGAGCTTTCGTTCTTGAGCCGCAGGGCGCCGATGCGGAGCACGTCCGCCAGTTCGGGTACGTCCTGCAGCGGCGTGACGGCCGCCGCAGGACAGTGCTGCAGCAGGGCCAGAGGTTCGCCCGGGTCGCGGCTTACCGTTCCGTCGGCCAGTCCGGCGCCGGGTGCAAGGCCGGTGCCTCGGAAGGGATTCTTGAGCAGTTGCATAGCCGTATCGACCTGAGGTGTTCGCGTTTCTCCATGTTAGGGACTGGAGTCGAGGCCAAGTTGCAAAATACACGACGATAACTTAATGAAATTGCACATAGCCCCCGATTTTCGAGTAAATGCTTTATGGCGGTTCCCGAGCTTGATGAAATCGACCGGCGTCTGCTGGATCTGCTGCAGGCCGATGCGCGGCAGTCGCTTGACGGCCTTGCCGCGCAGGTCGGTCTTTCCGCGCCGGCGGTGCAGCGCCGCATAAAGCGCATGCGCGACAGCAAGGTCATCCTGCGCGACGTGGTCGAGATCGATCCCGCGGCGGTCGGTTTGGGTATGACATTTATCGTGATCGTCGAACTGGAGCGCGAGCGCGCCGATCAGGTCGACGCGTTCCGGCGCAAGGCGATGAAGGAGCCGCTGGTGCAGCAGTGCTACTACGTCACCGGCGAAGGGGATTTCGTGCTCGTCGTACTGGCCCGGGACATGAACCATTTCGAGGCCATGACGCGCCGGCTGTTCTTCGAGGACGCCAACGTGCGGCGTTTCCGTACGTCCGTGGTGATGGGCGAGAGGTTTCATTCGCTGGCGGTGCCGGCTGCCGGGGCGCTAGGGGACGACTGACGGGCGGGCCTGGCCTCAGTCCGATGCGGCACCAGGCACCTTTCCGGACGGTATAAAGACGGTTCGGGCGCATACTTGGCAGACTCCGGCTTGCACGCCCGACTTGCACATACAGGCAAAACAAGGAAACTGTCTGTGCGCGTCGTCCGACGGCGCGATTGAGGGGGGGAACCGATTTGGCCGAGCAAGTGAGCGGTCCTGATCTTGAGTCTCAGAATAACGTGCAGCGCTTGACCCAGATCTACAAGGCGCTTAGCGAGATCAACCAGGCCATCGTCCGTATGAGCGACGAGGTGGAACTGTTTCCGCTGATCTGCCGGGTGGCGGTCAAGTTCGGCGGCGCGCGCATGGCCTGGATTGGCGTTCACGACGCAGACACGGACCTCATCGTTCCTGTGCAGTCCTACGGCAGCGGCATCGAGTATCTCGATGGCATACGTATCTCCATCCGGGAAGACCTAGCCGAAGGACGCGGACCCTCCGCCACCGCCTTCCGCGAGAATCGCGCGGTTTACGTCAATCACTACATGCGCAGCCCGATCACCGGTCCGTGGCGCGAACAGGCGCAGCGCTTCGGCTGGAACAGTGGCGGCTCGTTTCCGATTACACGCGGCGACAGGTCGTATGCCGTGCTCAGCGTCTACCATGCCGATGAGGATTTCTTCGACGCCGAAACCGTCGCCCTGCTCGAGGAGATAAGCGGGGACATCAGTTTCGCGCTGAACAACTTCGACCGCGAACGCCAGCGCCAGGAAGCACTGGAGGCTTTGCAGACCAGTGAGCGGCACTTCCGGGCCTATTTCGAGCGTTCCATGGTGGGTATGGTGGCCACCTCGCCCGACAAGGGCCTGATGGAGGTGAACGACGCCCTGTGCGGGATGCTCGGCTATTCACGCGAGGAACTCATGACGCACACCTGGGTGTCGCTGACGCACCCGGACGATATCGCCGGCAACAGGGAGCTGTTCGAGAGTCTGCTGCGCGGCGAGATCGAGGAATACAGCCTGGAGAAGCGTTTTTTGCGCAAGGACGGCGGCGTGGTGCATGCCCATGTCGCCGCACGCAGCGTACGTGACGACGAGGGCAGGCTAGCCTATCTCGTCGTTCTGATCGAAGACATCACACTGCGCAAGCAGGTCGAGGCGCGTGATCGCATGCGTAGTCGCACGCTTGAGTATGCGGCCAAGGGGGCGTCGCTGCAGCAGGTCATGCGCGAGGTGATCAGCAGCGTCGAGGCGACCGACCCGGCTATGGTGTGCTCGATCCTGGTGCTCGACGAGGAGCAACGTCATCTGACGGTCGGCGCGGCGCCGGGCTTGCCGGCCTTCTACAACGAGGCGGTGGAGGGCCTGGAGATCGGCCCGGGAGTCGGTTCCTGCGGCACGGCGGCCTACACCGGCGAACGTACTGTGGTCGAGGAGATCGCGACCCATCCGTTCTGGCCGGAGCCGTTCCGCTCGCTCGCCGCCAGGGCAGGGTTGGCGGCGTCCTGGTCCGAACCCGTCCGTTCGGCGTCGGGCGAGGTGTTGGGTACGTTTGCGATCTACTATCGCCGCCCGGCGGCACCGAACGAGCAGCAGATCGCGCTGATCGAGGATGCGGCGAATCTGGTCGGAATCGTGCTCGAACGCCATCGTGCCGAGGAGGAGCGCAACTTGAGCGCGCTGATCTACCGCGGCAGCAGCGAGGCAATGCTGGTAACCGACGCGCAGAACCGTGTGGTCGCCATCAATCCGGCCTTCACCCGGATCACGGGCTACGAGATCGACGAAATCCGCGGCAAGGAACCCTTGTTTCTGCGCTCCGGCAGGCATGACGACGATTTCTACCGTCGGCTGTGGGAGGACGTGAACAAAACCGATTTTTGGCAGGGCGAGATCTGGAACCGGCGCAAGAACGGCGAAATCTTTCCCGAGTGGGTCACGCTGAACACGGTGCGCGACGCCAACGGCGAGGTGCTGCGCTATGTGGCGCTGAGCTCGGACATCACCGACAAGGTGCGCTCGGACGAACTGATCTGGCATCAGGCCAACTTCGACTTCCTGACCGACCTGCCCAACCGCTACATGTTCCACGACCGCCTGGAGCAGGAACTGCGCAAGTCCCATCGCGAGCGGTCGCTGCTGGCGCTGCTGTTCATCGATCTGGACCGCTTCAAGGAAGTGAACGACACGCTGGGGCATCAGATCGGCGACCGCCTGCTGGTCGAGGCGGCGGCGCGCATCAGCCGCTGCGTCCGCGAGTCCGATACCGTGGCGCGCCTCGGCGGCGACGAGTTCACGGTGATCCTGACCCAGCTCGCCGACACCAGCGATGTCGAGCGCGTCGCCCTGCAGATCATTGCAGCGCTGGCCGAACCCTATGTGTTCGAGACCGACTCTGCCTACGTGACGGCCAGCATCGGCATCACCCTGTATCCGCAGGATTCGACCGATATCGAGCAGTTGCTGCGCAATGCGGACCAGGCCATGTACGCGGCCAAGAACGCCGGGCGCAACCGGCTGAGCTATTTCACGCCGGCGCTGCAGGAATCCGCGCAACACCGATTGCGCCTGATCAACGATCTTCGCGGTGCGCTACAGGCTCAGCAGTTCTCTCTACACTTCCAGCCGATCCTGGATCTGGCCAGCGGGCGGGTGGTAAAGGCCGAGGCATTGCTGCGTTGGGAGCATCCGGAGCAGGGCATGATCAGCCCACAGGAATTCATTCCGCTGGCCGAGGAAACCGGGCTGATTCTGCCGATCGGCGACTGGGTGTTCCGCGAGGCGACGCGTTGGGCCAAGCGCTGGTCGGGCCTGGGCGGCAAGGAACTGCAGATTTCGGTGAACATGTCGCCGGTGCAGTTCCAGAGCGACACCCCCTTGATATCGGACTGGCTGAGCCATCTGCGCACGCTCGGCGTCGGCGAGCGCTGTATCAGCATCGAGATTACCGAAGGGCTGCTGCTCAATGCCCTGCCGACGGTGACCGACAAACTGCTGGCGTTCCGCGATGTCGGGATACAGGTCGCCATCGACGATTTCGGCACCGGCTATTCGGCGCTTTCCTACCTCAAGCGTTTCGACATCGATTACCTGAAGATCGACCAGTCGTTCATCAGCAACCTGGAGCGCGATTCCAACGATCTGGTGCTGTCCGAGGCGATCGTGATCATGGCGCACAAGCTCGGCCTGGAAGTGGTGGCCGAGGGCGTGGAAACCCAGGCGCAACGTGACCGCCTGGTCGAGATCGGCTGCGACTACGGCCAGGGCTATCTGTTTTCCAGGCCTCTGCCCGCCGCCGAGTTCGAGCAGTTTCTATTGGGCGGGCGCCAGAACGGGTAGCCTCCCGAGCTGCGCATTTGCCCTTTGCCGGGCTTTGCGGCAATCTCTCGTGCTCCTTGCGGGAGGGATTCCATGAAACTCAGCGTCGTCTATCCGGGTACCTTCGATCCGATCACCAATGGGCATACCGATCTGGTGCGCCGAGGCTGCCGGTTGTTCGACCGGCTGGTGGTGGCGGTGGCGGAGAATCCGGCCAAGGGCACGACCTTCGATCTGGATGAGCGCGTGGAGATGGCGCGCGAGGCGCTGGACGGGCTTCCGGGCGTCGAGATCGTGGGATTCCGGGGGCTGCTGGTCGATTTCGCGCGCGAGCATGGCGCCAAGCTGATCCTGCGCGGCCTGCGTGCGGTGTCGGATTTCGAGCACGAGTTCCAGCTCTCCAGCATGAACCGCAAACTCGCACCCGAAGTGGAAAGCATCTTCCTCACCCCGGACGAGGCCTACGGATTCATCTCGTCGAGCCTGGTGCGCGAGATCGCCCGCCTGGGCGGCGACGTATCCGGATTTGTTTCCCCCGGCGTCGAGGCTGCGCTGCGTCGCCGGCTGCGGTAGAATCCAGACTTCTTTACTCAGTTATTTCCCGAGTCAGACATGGCCCTTTTCATCACCGACGAATGCATCAACTGCGACGTGTGCGAGCCGGAGTGCCCTAATGAGGCGATCTCTCCCGGCGAGGAGATCTACGTCATCGATCCCAAGCTGTGCACGGAATGTGTCGGTCACTACGACACGCCGCAGTGCAAGGAAGTCTGCCCCGTAGACTGCATCCTCGTGGATCCCGAACATGAGGAAACGCGCGAGGAATTGACGGCCAAGTACGAAGACCTGATGGCGCAGGGCTGAGCTGTTCTTACGTCACGGCTGGCGCAATCAGTGTTGGCAGTGCGGGCAGTAGAAACTCGATCGCTGTCCGATCACCGTTTGGCGCAGCGCTGCCCCGCACGTCGGACAGGGTTCGCCGGCGTGGCCGTAGACCTGTAGTTCGATGCGGAAATAACCCGGTTTGCCGTCCTCGCGGGTGAAGTCGCGCAGCGTCGTGCCGCCCGCGGCGATGGCTGCGGTCAGCACCGTCCTGGCTGCTTCGGCCAGTTTGTCGTAACGCTCCCGTCCGATCCGTCCGGCCGCCCGCAAGGGGTGTATGCCGGCGCGGAACAATGCCTCGTTGGCGTAGATGTTGCCCAGGCCGACCACGATGTGGTTGTCCATGATGAAGCTCTTCACCGGCCCGCGCCGTCCGCGCGAGAGTCGGTAGAGGCGTTCGCCGTCGAAGGCGGCCGTCAGCGGTTCGGGGCCGAGATGCGCCAGCAGCGGGTGTTGCAGCGGGTCGTCGCGGGTCCACAGCAGGGCGCCGAAGCGGCGCGGATCGTGCAGCCGCAGTGCCTGTCCGCTGTCGAGCACCAGGTCGACGTGGTCGTGGCGCTCGGCGGGCGTGCCGGCAGGCAACACGCGCAGGCTGCCCGACATGCCTAGGTGCAGAATCGCGGTGCCGGCGTGGGTGCGCAGCAACAGGTACTTGGCGCGTCGCTCCACGGCTTCGATGCGCTGTCCGCGCAGGGCCTCGGGCAGTTCGGCAGGCACCGGCCAGCGCAGGCGCGGATCGCGCACGATGACGCTTTCGACGCGGTGGCCGAGCAGATGCGGTTCGATGCCGCGGCGGGTGGTTTCGACCTCCGGTAGTTCCGGCATCGGCGTCAGGCCTCCTCGGGACAGGCTGCGCCTGCGTCGCCGCGCTGAAGCGCCAACAGTGCCAGCAGGATGAGCGCGCCGCCCGCCCAGGTGGCGTCCGTCGGGCGTTCGTGCAGCCACACGGCAGCTAACAGTGCGGCGAACAACGGCTCGCTCAGCTCGATCAGCTGTACCTGAGCCGGCGGAGCATGGGCGATGGCCTGCGTGGTGCAATAGAAGCCGCCGATGGTCGGCAACAGCGCCAACGCGCCGAGCATTGCCCAGCCGGCGACACCGAGCGGCGGAAGAGCACCGCCCTCGGCGAGGAAGGGCAGCGCCAGATAGACCGATCCGGCAAGCAGCAGACCGCGGGTGACGGCGAGACCGCCGCCCAGTTGCAGGCGTTTGGCCAGCACGGAAAACAACCCGTAGCCACCGCCGGCCAAGGCCGCGAAAGCGATGCCCAGCCAACTGCCGGGGGGCGAGACGCCGAGCAGCACCGCGAGTCCGCCGCAACCCAGGGCCAGGGCGAGCCAGTGGTGTGAGCCGGGGCGATCGCCGAGTACTGCCCAGCCGAGCAGCAGCGCACTGAGGGCTGCGCTGACCATGAGTGCAAGCACGACGTTGGCGGCGATTTCGTAGCGGTAGGCTAGGGTTTCGAAGAAGAACAGCACGAAAATGCCGAACAGCGCGCATACGGCCAACACCCATGGCGGAGCGCTGCGGCCTGTCCGGCGTCGAGCGAACACCAGCAGTGCGACTCCGCCGATGAGACTTTTGTAGAAGGCGATCGCGGCGGCACCGGCGCCAAGGGCCATGAGTCCTTTGCTGAGCACGCCGATGCTGCCGTTGAGCATAGCGGCGCCCAAGGCGAACATCAGGCCGCGGCTGAGCGGACGCATTGCGGCTACGGGCCTCAACCGCGCCTCAGCAGTTCGAGCACGGCCTGGCGCGGCAGCTTGCCGGTGGCGTTGCGCGGCAGGGCGCCGACCTTGACCAGCGGCCGCGGCAGGAATACCGGGTCGAGGGCGCGGGCGAGCGCCTGCAGGATCTGCGCCTCGCTCAGCTGCGGCGCGACGACCACGGCCGTCAGGCGCGCGCGGTGCCCGTCGTCGGGCACCAGGAACACGCCGTCCTCGACGCCGTCGATGGACAGCAGGCGCCGGTTGAGGTCGCCCAAGGCGATGCGTTTGCCGGCGATGTTGACCAGTTCGCTCTTGCGCCCCCGCAGTTCGAAGCGTCCGCCAGGGTGCAGGGAGACGTAGTCGCCCATGACGTGCGGGGCGTCGAGCTGAGGTCCGTCGACGCGCAGCAGATCGTCCTCCACGGTATCGACGGCGATGCCGTGCAACGCGGTCCACAGCGTCTCGTGTGCGGTGCGCCGGCTGGCGACTGCGCCGGTTTCGCTGCTGCCGTAGATTTCGTACACGGGGCAGCCGAAGGCCGTTTCGGCGCGTGTCGCCAATTCTGGCTCGAGGCGTGCCGTGGAGCTGATGATGAAGGCGGTTTGCGGCCATTGCAGGCCGGCTTCGACGCAGGCGCGCAGATGCAGGGGAGTGGTCAGCAGCACGCGCGGCCCGCTCATCTGGGCGAGCGCGCTGCGGATGTCCTCGGGGTAGAAGGGGCGCCCGCTGTGCACGACGCAGGGGCCGAGCAGCGGATAGAGAATGCTGAACTCCAGGCCGAACATGTGCTGCGGCGGGACCGTGGCGACCAGCTGATGGCGCTGCACGTCCAGGCCGAAGCGGCGCATGCTGATGCGGATGCCGGCGGCGAGCCGCTGCCAGGTCTTGGCGCTGGGTTGGGCCTTGCCGCTGCTGCCGGAGGTGAACAGGACGACCTCGGCCTGCGCTGCCGGGACGAATGGATCGTCGTCTTCAGCGTCGGCGTCGGTAGCCGGGCCGGCGGTCGGACAGCTCGATCAGATGTTGATGCCGGCAGACGATGTCGTGCGGCTGGTCGGTCAGGCAGTAGGCATCGTAGTCCTCGGCGATTTCGTCGATGACCTGCGGCGCATGGCTGGGCGGCAGCAGGCCAGCCTGGCCGCGCAGCAGCAGTGCGGCCAGGGCGACCATGAAGTGATAGCGATCGGCGCACAGATTGAGCGCGTGCTTTCGTTCGGGCAGCGCGCGGGCCAGTTCCCGTACGTGCCTCACGAACTCGCCGCGCGTCACCTCTCGGCCCTGGTGCCATAGCAGTGGCGCCGCGGCGGAAGTCGTGCCCATCAGTTGCGTTGTGTCCTGCCGGGCGCTGTCGCGCTGCAGCCCGAGCAGTTCGAGCATGGTGTGGCGCGTCAGTTTGCCGGTGGTGTTGCGCGGCAGGGTGTCGACCATGACCAGCGGTCTGGGCAGAAACACCGGGTCGAGTACGCGCCGCAGCCGTTCCAGGATGAATGCCTTGTCCAGACCGGGGGCGACCACCAGCGCGGCCAGGCGGCTGTTGGCATCGTCGCCGGTGCGCAGGAACGCGCCGTCCTCGACGCCGTCGATCGCCAGCAGGCGCCGGTTGAGGTCCTGCAGCGAACCGCGCTTGCCGGCGATGTTGAGCATGTCCGAGGTGCGCCCGAGCAGTTCGAAGCGGCCGTCGGGCAGGATCTTCAGCGCGTCGGCCAGCGGCTGGGCCCCGGGCAGATGCGGACCTTCGACGAAGGCTCCGGCGTTTTGCCCGACGCGTATGCCGTCGTAGGGCCGCCAGGCGGGGCCGTCGAGGGTGCGGCGGCTGGCCAGGGCTCCGGCCTCGCTGCAGCCGTAGATTTCGTACACGGGGCAGTCGAAGACCTGCTCGGCCTTGCTCGCCAGCGCTTCCGGCAGCGGGGCGGTCGCCGAGAGCACGAAGGACATCTGCGGCCAGTGCAGGCCGGCTTCGGCGCAGGCGCGCAGGTGCACCGGCGTGGTAACGAGCACGCGTGGCGTGCCGACCTCGGCCAGCGCGGCGCGCACGTCCTCGGCGTAGAACGGTCTGCCTGCGTGCACCGTGCAGGCGCTGAGCAGCGCGTACAGAACGGTGGACTCCAGGCCGTAGGAATGCTGTGCCGGAACGGTGGCGACGAGATGCGCCGGATTGCGATCCAGGCCGAAGCGGTGCAGGGCGATCTCCGTGCCGCCGACCAGTTGCCCCCAGTTCTTTGGGGTCGGCGTCGCCTTGCCGGTGCTGCCGGAGGTGAACAGTACCGCCGCTGCCTGGGTGGCCGGCAACATGGGCGTTGGTGTCCGGGTGGGAATCGCGCCGGCGAAGTCGAGTTCGACCGTCGGTGCGGCAATGCCGTCCACGGCTTGATCGATCAGGCAGTAGGCGTCGTAGTCCGAGGCGATTTCGTCGATCACCTGCGGGGCGTGGTTCGGCGGCAGCAGGTTGACCTGCCCGCGCAGCAGCAGGGCGCCGAAAGCCACCATGAAGCGGTAGCGGTCGGTGCACAGGTTGATGGCGTGGCCGCGTTCGGGCAGGCGTGCCGCGACCTGGGCAACGTGGGCGAGGTATTCGTGGCGGGAGATCAGGCGCCCGTCGTACCAGGCCAGCGGCGCGTCGGAATCGGCCGCAGCGAGTAGCGGCAGGCCGATCACGCCAGGAATGTCCGCCGGAAGTTCATCTGGCTCACGGCACGCAGCGTGTCGCGCAGCCCCGACTTGGGTTCGCCGCGCAGTACGATGTGGCGCAGCGCCACTTCGGCCAGGAAGAAGGCGGCCAGCAGCAGATAGTTGAAGAAGTTGGCGAACAGCGACCAGACTTCGAGCGGCGCCTCCATCGCCAGCACCGCCGAGAGCAGCGCCATGCCGAGGCAGAACCACATCCACGACCAGCTGACGCGGCGGGTGTAGCGCAGCACGCGCGGGGAGCGGTCGGCGCGCACCTGCAGCGCGATGCGCGTGATCAGGTCGGTCTGCCCGGGCAGCAGGGTGCGCCCGAAGAACGATGCGACGGCGAAGTTGATGGCGACCGGCGGCAGGAAGAGCATGCCGTAGAGGCCGGCGAACTCGAACATCGCCAGCGTGGCGAGCCCGTAAACGCCGAGGAACAGCAGGCTGCCGAGGTCACGCGCAAGAAGCGCCCGCAGCAGGCTGGCGGCGAGCAGCGTCGCCAGCAGCAGTGCGGCCGGCAGCGGATAGCCGTAGGTGACGCTGAGGTGCGTGGTCAGTGCGTAGACCACCAGCAGCAACGGCCAGAGTCGCATTCGGGGGTACCCGCGTCAGTCGTTGAGCCTGTTCTGCTCGATGTGCTGGCTCAGAGCGCGCAGAGAGGCGAAGATCTGCTGGTTCTGGCTGTCGTCGGACTTGAGCTGGAAACCGTAGCGCTTCGAGATGGCCAGCGCGAGTTCCAGCGCGTCGATCGAATCCAGTCCCAGTCCATCGCGGAACAATGGCTGTTCGGGGTCGATTTCCTCGACGCTGACATCTTCAAGGTTGAGCGAGTCGACGATGAGAGCGGCGACTTCACGCTCCAGCCCGGACATCTCTGCCATGTTATTCCTCTGAGCGACAACAGGTTCTTTATCGGGGTACACTGACGGGGCAGCGCATAACGCCGCGAATATTAGCATAGCGCCTGCCGCGAGGGCCTTGTGGTGGGCGATCGGGTGCGATGGAGCGACCCGCTGGCGCCGGGCTTACGAATACCAATACGTTAACGTGCAGAACATTCTTGTCGTCTATTTCTCGCAGTCGGGCCAACTGGAGCGGATTGCGCGCACGATTGCTTCGCCGCTCGATGCCGCAGAAGACGTCCAGGTCGATTACCTGCGTCTCGAGCCCGAGCCGGCATACCCTTTCCCCTGGGGTTTTTTTTCCTTTCTCGACGCCTTCCCCGAATCCGTCTATCTCGATCCGCCGCGCCTGCGCCCGTTCGGCCTGGCGCCGGACCGGCGCTATGACGCCATCGTGCTGGCCTATACCGTGTGGTTCCTGTCCCCGGCACCGCCGATCACCGGCTTCCTCAAGTCCGAGGAAGGGCGCCGGCTGCTGGCGGGTACGCCGGTGATTACGGTGACGGCCTGCCGCAACATGTGGCTGTCGGCGCAGGAGGAGGTCAAGCGTATGCTGGTCGATGCCGGCGCGCGGCATTGCGACCACGTGGCGTTGATCGACCAGGGCAGCAGTCTGGCCACTTTCTTCACCACGCCCCGCTGGATGCTGACCGGCCGCAAGGACCGCTGGCTGCGGGTGTTTCCGCGCCCTGGCGTGAGCGAGACCGAGATCACCGGCAGTGTCCGCTTCGGCCGGGCGTTGCTTGCCGCGCTGCGCCGTGGCGAGCTCGATGGCACGCGCCCGGCGCTGGCCGGGCTGGGGGCGGTGCGCATGGACGACCGATTGCTGGCCAGCGAGCGCATCGGCCGGCGTTCGTTCCGCATCTGGGGGCGGTTGCTGCGCCGCGTAGGCGGGCCAGGCAGCCCGAGGCGCAAGCCCGTGCTGGTGGTATACCTGGTGTTCCTGGTCGCCATGATCGTGGTCGTGGTGCCGCCCAGCATGCTGATCCGCACGCTGCTGCGCCCCTTCGGGCGCGAACGCATGGCGCGCGAGCGCGCCTATTACGAACAACCATCGGGCTCGGGCACCGAGCGCCTCGGCGATTTTTCAGGATGACAACGGCTTATATAACCCGCATTGCAGCGTTCCTGCCCGGCGAGCCGGTGGGCAACGACGATATGGAGAGCGTGCTCGGCCAGGTCGGCGGTCGCCCCTCACGGGCCCGGCGCCTGGTATTGCGCCGCAACGGCATCAAACAGCGCTATTACGTGCTGGACCCGCAGACCGGCCGGCCGCGCTGGTCCAACGCCGAGCTGACCGCCGAGGCCGTGCGCCGTCTGGCGGGCGAGGACTTCGAACTGGGCGACATCGGCGTGCTCGCCTGCGGCACCTCTTCGGCCGACCAGCTCGCGCCGGGGCATGGCGTCATGGTGCACGGCGAGCTCGGCAATCCCGGCTGCGAGGTGGTGTCGCTCGCCGGCATCTGCGTGTCCGGCATGGCGGCGTTCAAATACGCCTGGATGAGCGTGCTCAGCGGTCAGCATGCCAGCGCGGTGGCTACCGGTTCGGAGAACACCTCGACCTATATGAGCGCGCAGAATTTCGCCGCGGAGAACGAGGCCCGGGTCGAGGCGCTGGAAGAAAATCCGGAACTCGCCTTCGAGAAGGACTTCCTGCGCTGGATGCTGTCCGACGGCGCGGGTGCCGTCCTGCTGCAGGATCGTCCCTCCGCCGAAGGCCTGTCGCTGCGGGTGGAATGGCTCGACATCCACTCCTATGCCGACCGCATGCCGGTGTGCATGTACGCGGGCGGCGACAAGAATGCCGATGGCGACTTCGTGCCGTGGCGTCACTACGACTCGCCGGAATCGGCGCTGCGCGAGTCGGCCTTCGCCCTGAAGCAGGACGTGCGCCTGCTGAACGAGCACATCGTGCGGCTGACGGTGGCCGAGGGCCTGCGCGACACGCTGGCGCGTCATCCCATGCGCGCCGACGAGATCGACTGGTTCCTGCCGCACTACTCTTCCGAGTTCTTCCGCCCGCAGCTCTACGACGAACTGGCGCGCAGCGGCTTCGAGATTCCCTACGAACGTTGGTTCACCAACCTCCCCGAGGTCGGCAACGTCGGCTCCGCCTCGCCCTTCCTGATGCTGGAGGCGCTGTTCAACGAGCACGCGCTGAGCCCCGGGCAGACCATTCTCTGCTACGTGCCGGAAAGCGGCCGGTTCTCGACCGCCTTCATGCGACTCACGGTGGTGCAGGCATGAAAAAGGACGAGGTGCCGCAGTACGCGAATCCGCTGCTCGGCGGCGAGCGCAAAGCGGTCTATGCGGTGGACGAGAAGGGCGAGATCGGCGCCGTGCCGACGGCCGGCTGGGAAGTGGAGGAGATCATCACCGGTCTCGCGCTGGACGATTTCCGCGAGCATGCCGAAGAGGCTCTGGCGCGCGCCCGGCGCGGCGAGACCGCACCGCTCGAATACCATATGTACGCTTGCCGCATGGACCTGCAGACCCTGGCGCAATCGGCCGGCATCGCTCGTTGGCGCGTGCGCCGACACCTCAGGCCGCGCGTCTTCGCCAGTCTCTCGTCTGCCCTGCTTGCCCGTTACGCCGAGGCGCTGGGGCTCGAGCCCGACGCGCTGCGGCGCTTGCCTGCCGATAGTCCGGAGTAGACGTGCGCATCGAGAGCTATCGGCACCGCCACGCGGGCCACTGCGAAAGCGGCGTGATGTCCTCGCTGCTGAGCCACCACGGCCTGGAGCTGAGCGAACCGATGGCCTTCGGGTTGTCCTCGGCGCTGGTGTTCGTGCACTTCCCCTTCGTGCGCGTCGGCGGCGTGGCGCTGACCTCCTACCGCATGCCGCCCGGGCACATCGTCAAGGGCCTGGAGCGTTCGCTGGGCGTGCGCATGGAGCGCCGTCGCTATCGCGATGCCGAGCGCGGCATGCGCGAGCTGGACGAACTGCTCGACGCCGGCCAGCCGGTGGGCATCCAGACCTCGGTGTACTGGTTGCCGTATTTCCCGCCCGACATGCGTTTTCACTTCAACGCGCACAATCTCATCATTTTCGGGCGCGAGGACGACGAGTATCTGGTCAGCGATCCGGTGGCGGAGCATCCGCAGCGCATCAAGCGAGAGGACCTGAAGAAGGCGCGCTTCGTGCGCGGCCCCTTCGCCCCGCGCGGCCTGATGTATTACCCCGTGGGGACGCCACAGGAGATCGATCTGGCGCGCGCGGTGCCCAAGGCGATCCGGCGCACGCTCAACATCAACACCCGCCTGCCGTTGCCGCTGGTGGGGCTTCCCGCCATCCGTCGCATGGCCAAGACGATGCGCGAATTGCCGCGCAAACATCCCGATCCGCGCTACCAGCGCCTGTTCGTGGGCAGCATCGTGCGTATGCAGGAAGAGATCGGCACGGGCGGCGGTGGCTTCCGCTTCATCCATGCGGCCTTTCTGCAGGAGGCCGGCAACGCACTGAATCAGGAGCGCTTGCTGGAGGCGGCCGAGCGCATGACCGAGGCTGGCGACCAGTGGCGCCGCTTTGCCCTGCTGGGGGCGCGCTTCGTCAAGGCGAAGGAGAAGGAGCCAGCGCTCGCCAGCTTCGAAAATTTGGCGCAGAGCCTGCTTGACTGTGCCGAGGCGGAGCGGGTTGCCTATGCTGCGTTGCGGCAGGCGATCGCCAAATAGCATGGGGGCTTTCTTGTGGAGGGTTTTCGTTCGAACTCCGGCTTCACGCGTTCGGTTGAAGCGATCATGGGCCTGAGGTCGTCGTTAGGCAGGAATCGACCCGGTTCAGCCATGCGTCCTCGCAGTGATTCACAGACAGCATTTTGAGCACAGCGGTCATCACAATGCGATAAGTCGCGAGCAACATCGGCCAACGCAGTCGCTACAGCGACTGATTCTGACCTCGCGCTGTAGATGCGTGTGCTGTCCGCCACCGCACTGCTGCTCCCGTGCAGGGAAATCCGCTGTAGCATCGAAACAAGGCGGTGATGAAAGACTGCCAATATATACAGTAGACGGCTTCTATCACTGGCTTTCTCGGCTGAGCAGTCATGGACTGCGGGAACGGAAGCGACTGCTCAGCCAGCGAGCATGAGCGAGCCATTCGGATACTGGTTGCTCATAAACTCAACGAACGCACGTACCTTCGGACTGGGAAGGTGACGCGAGGTATGCAACACCCACAGCTCAACATCTTTGTCTGCGCTTCCCCACTGCACCAGTTCGCCTCTCTCAAGCATTCGCCAGACAATCGATTGCGGAAGCCGCGCCACACCAGCGCCGGTCAGAACGGCGTCACGGACCATCATCAACGACGAAACGCGTAATACAGGCAGCGGCTCGATAACGAGACGACTGCTATCGATCGCCCACAACTCGTCGGTGTAAGAGGTCAGGACGACGGCCGGAACCTGAACAGGCTTGCCGGCACCGCTCGCGACGGGTATTGGCGCCGACGGTGGGGCAACGACGACCATCCTATCCTTGGCAAAGCAGCGCCCGACCAACGTGCTGTCTTCGCGGGGATTAACTCGGATGGCAATGTCGAAGTGCTCCTCGACAAGATCGACCACACGATCTTCGGCCACAATTTCCAGCTGAACCTCCGGGTACGCCGCCAAGAATCGTGCGCCTAGGACGCCAAACGCATGCTGGGAGAACAACTGCGGTGCAGCAACACGCAGGTTGCCTCGTGGCTTGGTTAGTCCTTCGCGCACTGCGGCCACTGCCTCAGTTACTTCGTGCATTGGATCAACGGTTCTGTCGAGTAGCAGTTGTCCTGCTTCTGTAAGAACCAGTCGATTCGAACCACGCTCCAGAAGCCGGACGCCCAGTGCGTCTTCCAGATCTTTGATGCGGCGCGATAGGGTGGCTTTCGAGTCGGCCGGTGGCGCGGCTGGCTTTCCCGAAGCTTCCGTGGGTCGCTACCAGATTGAAGTCTTCCAGAGCGTTGAGATTCATTTGTTCCAATAATGAGACAGTCTGTCTAGATATTAGAGTCTTAGTTTTGTTTATGAAACCCCTTATCTTGGTGTTGCCCAATACAGCCATTTGAGGGAATTTCAATGAACAGCATACGTGCTCTGATTTTGGCGGATTACGGCGGTGTCGATTCCGCCAAGGTCGCAACGGTCGTTGCGCCGGTAGCAGGTCCAAATCAAGTGCTGGTCCGTGTAACGGCGGCCGGCATCAACGGACTGGACTGGAAAGTCAGAGAAGGCTACGTGCGCGACGCCTATCCACTCCAACTTCCAACCGTACTAGGGGTCGAGCTGGCCGGCGTCGTCGAGGCGGTGGGTCGCGGAACGACCCGATTGCGGGTCGGCGATCGCGTCATGGGTCCGCTGAACGGCCTGGGGGCCTATGCCGATCTAGTGGCGGTGGACGAGGCAAACCTCTCCCGCATACCTGATGGGTTGGACGACGTGGCTGCCGCTGCGCTTCCGGTGGCTTCGCTAGCCGCTTGGCAGAGCCTGTATTTCGCCGGACCGATTCAGCACGGGCAGCCGGTGCTGATCCACGGCGCTGCCGGCGGGCTTGGTGGCTTCGCCGTACAGTTTGCCCACCGTGCAGGTGCTGCAGTGCTGGCCACAGCCCGAGGCCGCTACGCCGATTACGTGCGTAGCCTGGGAGCCGACCAAGTCATTGACTACGAGACACAGCCCTTCGAGAAGGTCGCAAGCGACATCGAACTCATCCTCGATTATGTCGGCGGCGATACTCTGAATCGCTCATGGCAGGTGTTGTCCGACACCGGCGCCATCGTCAGCACCTTCTCACCGGAGATCGTCAGCAGCACGCCACCCGGCCGTCGCGGCTTGTGGTTCGCGATGAAACCAGATGCCGTGCGGCTGAAGACGATTGCCAACGACGTCGTACAAGGGCGTTTGCACTCAATAGTGGATGAAGTGGTCACTTTCGCCGATCTGCCTGACGCCATCGAACGCAACCGGACCCAACCGCATCTAGGCAAGGTCGTGGTCGACTTCACACTCTAAATACAGGAGAACCCCATGGACTCACTCTTCGCCCCTATCCAGGTCGGACGCAATACTCTGTCCAACCGCCTAGTCATGGCGCCGATGACTCGCTCGCGGGCACAGGCCGATGGCACACCGGGAGAACTGGCCGCTGAGTACTACGGCCAGCGCGCCAGCATCGGCCTGATCGTTACCGAAGGTACCCAGCCGTCCGACGACGGCCAGGGCTATCTGGCCACCCCGGGTATCTACACCGCTGCGCATATCGCGGGCTGGAGCAAGATCACGAACGCCGTGCACGAAAGAGGTGGCCACATCTTCGTCCAGATCATGCACGCCGGACGCATGTCCCATCCAGACAACACACCGCATCATCGTCTGGGCGTAGCACCTTCGGCCATCGCTCCCGGAGCGCCGATGTTCACGGCCAAGGGCATGCAGGACATTCCCGTGCCACGCGCACTGACGACGGCGGAGGTCCGCCAGACCGTAGCCGACTTTCGCCGTGCCGCACGTTGTGCGATCGAGGCTGGAGCTGACGGTGTCGAAATCCACGGTGCGAATGCGTACTTGATACAACAGTTCTTCGCGCCGAGCGCAAACGCCCGCGTGGACGAATATGGAGGTTCGATCGAGAACCGTGCCCGATTCGCCATAGAGGTTGCCACCGCAGTCTGCGAGGAGATCGGCGCAGATCGCACAGCGATCCGTCTATCGCCTGGCGCTGTGATGTGGGGTATTGACGAGGGAGATCAGGGGCCGGACCTCTATCGCTACCTCATCGGCGAACTCAATAAGCTGGGGTTGGCCTACGTGCATATCGCGCACATGGGCAATGAAGCCCTGTTAACGGATATACGCAAGCTGTGGAAGGGGGTTCTGATCATCAATCGCGCGGACCGCCCGCGCGAACAGATCGGAGCAGACGTCGCCTCGGAGCTAGCCGACTTGGAAGCCTATGGTCGATTTGTGCTGGCAAATCCGGATTTCATCGCCAGGCTGAAATCCGGGGCGCTAATGAACGCCGCCGATCGAAGTTCCTTCTTCGGCGGTACTGCACAAGGCTACACCGACTATCCCGCGTTGGGCACAGAAGCAAACGCATGAAGTGAAGAGCCGCTTTCGGATGAAGACCAACGCCTAAAGTGCAGACGTGAACACCCCGGAGGCGGTGTAAGTTTGGAGACTGTGCGGACCCAGCAGCACACATTCAATGTGGCGGATTCCAGAATAAAGCAGTCGCTCGAATGATCGTTCTGTGGGAACGTCGAGCGGCTGCTTTTGGCCGAGAGCGTAAGCAAGGGCGTTGCCGAGAGAAGATCGTTCCGCACCGGCTAGCGCGATCAAGCACCGATTATAGGAAGGGGCGTGCATTGGATAGTGGCGTCTAGCTGGCAGCGGTACTGCTCGGGCCCGAAAAGAAACTGCCCCGACCTTCTTTAGATCAGCAAACACCACGGTACGGTTCCCATGCAGGAACACCCGCTTCTCGATGTGATATCTAATCGCCCGCGACAGCGTCTGGCTCTCGATGTCCTGGCCCCTGGCCACCAGATCCTCCGGATAGTGGCTGTGATCGACCGTCTGCACGCCCTGGGTGATGATCGGGCCCTCGTCGAGGTCGGGGGTCACGAAATGCGCGGTCGCGCCGATCAGCTTCACGCCGCGCTCGAACGCCTGGTGATAGGGCTTGGCGCCCTTGAAGCCGGGCAGGAACGAGTGATGGATGTTGATCGCGCGGCCGCCCAGCTTGCTCGCACAGTTCGTTCGACAGCACCTGCATGTAGCGGGCAAGCACCACCAGTTCGACTGCCGTGCTCGTCGAACAGCGCCAGCAGCTCGGGCCTCGGCCTCGGGCTTGGTGTCCCGGGTCACCGGGATGTGGCAGGGGATGCCGGCGGCGTCGGCGAGCGGCTGCGCGTCCGGGTGATTGGAGACGATGGCCGTCACCTCCATCGGCAGCGCACCGATGCGGTAGCGATACAGCAGGTCGTTCAGGCAGTGGTCGAACTTCGAGACCAGGATCGCGACGCGCGTCGGTGATCCGGCGCGGTCAGCTCCCATGGCATGTCGGAGGCCGCGGCGCGCGACTCGAACGGCCCCCGAAACCGGTCAATGATTCCTCGCCTTCGAGCGGGCGCAGCTCCACCCGGATGCTGAAGCTCGCGGTGGCACGGTGGTCAAGGAGTTCAATCGCCACGACGTAATTTCCGTTTCCCCAGGCTGCGCGTGACCACGTCGACCGTGCCCAGTCGGCTGGGACACTACGCGGTCAGAATCAGAGCTTTTCCTTGGGACCATATCGTCCGCCCGTCGAGCCTTCTACAAGCTACGCCATGGATCGCGGCACACCGATGCACGCGCCGTCCTCGCGCCCCGCTTCCACCAGCCAGCGCCAGATGTATCGGCGAAGCTCGGCGCACCACCAGTTCCCACTGCTCCAGTTCCAGGCGCCGCAAATCACCTCGTTTGGCGATACCGTGGAGACGATCTTCCGGCGGAAAATTGACTCGTGCACGTCGTAGGAACAGCTTCTTCATCGGCGCGGAACGGCTTCCGGGCCGGACAGCGCAGCAAGGTCTGCCCGCCGCGACGTTGACGACGGAATAGTGCCCCGAGAGGCTTTCCCGCAGTTTCGTTTCCATCTCGAAGGCCTGCTCGCCGGGCCCGGTCGCAGCCATTCGTCTGGCGCGAGCCAGCCCAGCGACCACTCCCCGTTCGTCGCGCTCTTGCAGTACGGTCAGAAGCATCATGCAGGTCACCTTCTCACGCCGTCACCAAACGCCTGATCGTCAGCGTTCCGCGCAGTATGAATGACTCTCAGCCCCTCCTTCCACAGATCCACGCCGTCGTAGCCCCGTCGGCCGGAGCGGCCTCTCCGGCCTGCCGGTACAGAGGACTACGTCCGGGACGTCGCCTTGCGAAGCTGATCCATGACGGCGATCTTGCAGGTAAGCTCAGACATTCTGGCGGTCCCCCTTGGGATCGAAAAAGACGGTGCTGCAGATCTGCCTCGACACGGAACCGTCCAGAACGGATAATGGACGGTCTCGCCCATGCGCTGATGACCGTTGCGGATCAGTCCCATGGCGATGGAGCGGCCGAGATTGGCGCTGTAGTAGCTGGAAGTGACGTGACCCAGCATGCGCATCGGCTTGGCCTGGTTCGGGTCGTCGACGATCTGGGCGCCCTCCGGGATCACCTCCTTCGGGTCTTCGGTCAGCAGGCCCGACGAGCTGCTTGCGGTCCGGCGGCACGTTGTCCGCCCGGTACAGGCCAGCGCTTGCCGAGGAAATCCGCTTCTTCTTCGAGACGATCCAGCCCATGCCCAGGTCGTGGGGCGTGGTGGTGCCGTCCGTGTCCTGGCCCGCGATGATGAAGCCCTTCTCGGCGCGCAGCACGTGCATCGCCTCGGTACCGTAGGGCGTGATGTTGTAGTTCTCGCCCGCGGTCATCAGCGCCCGCCACAGGGCAAGCCCGTAGCTGGCCGGCACGTGGACCTCGAAGCCCGTGTCGCCGGAGAAGCTGATGCGATAGCCGCGCGCCGGATGCCGGCGACCCCGCCGCTGGCAGGTCATGAACGGGAAGGCATCGTTCGAGGTCGAGGCTGGTCGAGCCCCGCGAGCAGCGCCGGCTGTTGGGACCGGCGAGAGCGACCGCCGCCCAGTGCGTGGTGACCGAGGTCAGTAGGCGTCGCAGGTCACGCCACTCGGTCTGGATCCACTCCTCCAGCCAGTCCAGCACGGCCGCTGCGCCGCCCGTGGTGGTCGACATCAGGAAGTGGTTCTCGCCGACCCTCGCGGTGACGCCGTCGTCGAACACCATGCCGTCCTCCTTGCACATCAGGCCGTAGCGGCAGTGGCCCACCTTCAGGTTGGCAAGTCGTTGGTGTAGACCCGGCCGAGGAGTTCGCGCGCGTCATTGCCCTGGATGTCGATCTTGCCCAGGGTCGAGGCGTCCAGAATGCCGATGCTCTCGCGCGTCGCCCTGCACTCGCGGTCTACCGCCTGACGCATGCTCTCGCCCGGCCTCGGGAAATACCAGGGCCGCTTCCAC
>CAVVUY010000060.1:0-34758 GCA_963751375.1 uncultured Gammaproteobacteria bacterium | reverse complement strand
GAACAGGGCATCCGCTTCGTGCGCCGTACCGAATGGACGCCCGACCAGGCGGAATGGGTCAAGCACTATTTCAATCGCGAGCTGCAGCCGGTGCTCAGCCCGCTGGGGCTCGATCCCTCGCATCCGTTCCCGCGCATTCTCAACAAGAGCCTGAATTTCGTCGTCACGCTGGAAGGCAAGGACGCTTTCGGCCGCGACAGCGGCATCGCCGTGGTGCAGGCGCCGCGCTCGCTGCCGCGCCTGATCAACCTGCCGCCGGAGCTGTGCCGCAAGGACCACGGCTTCGTGTTCCTGTCCTCCATCATCCACGCGCACGTCGGCGACCTGTTCCCCGGCATGCACGTCACCGGCTGCTACCAGTTCCGCGTCACCCGCAACAGCGACCTGTTCGTCGACGAAGAGGAAATCGACGACCTCAAGCGCGCGCTGGAAGGCGAGCTGCCGTCGCGCAACTACGGCGAGGCCGTGCGCCTGGAGGTGGCCGACAACTGCCCGCCGAACACCGCCGACTACCTGCTGCGCGAATTCGGCCTGGGTTCCGGCGACCTGTACCAGGTCAACGGCCCGGTCAATCTCAACCGCCTGTCCGCAGTCATCGACCTGGTCGAGCGCCCCGATCTCAAGTTCCCGCCCTTCATGCCCTCGGTCCCTGCGAACTTCGGCGTCGGCAGCGTCTTCGACACCCTGGACAAGGGCGACGTGCTGCTGCACCACCCCTACGAATCGTTCACTCCGGTGATCGAATTCCTGCGCCAGGCCGCCCGCGACCCAGACGTGCTGGCCATCAAGCAGACGCTGTACCGCACCGGCTCCGACTCGCGCATCGTCGACCTGCTGGTGGAAGCGGCACAGGCCGGCAAGGAGGTCACCGTCGTCGTCGAGCTGCGCGCACGCTTCGACGAAGCCGCCAACATCGGTCTGGCCGGGCGTCTGCAGGACGCCGGCGCCCACGTGGTGTACGGCGTGGTCGGCTACAAGACCCACGCCAAACTCACCCTGGTGGTACGCCGCCACAAGGGCCGCATGCGCCGCTATGCCCACCTCGGCACCGGCAACTACCACGCCGGCACCGCCCGCGCCTATACCGACATCGGCCTGTTCACCGCCGACCGCGTAATCGGCGACGACATGCACAAAATCTTTCACCAGCTCACCGGCCTGGGCCGCGTGTCGCGGCTGAAGAAACTGCTGCAGGCGCCCTTCACCCTGCACAAGGGCATACTCGAACGCATCCGCCGGGAAACCGAAGCGGCCAAGGCCGGACGGCCGGCGCGCATCGTCGCACGCATGAATTCGCTGATCGAACCCCAGATCATCCGCGAGCTGTACCTGGCCTCGCAGGCCGGCGTGAAAATCGACCTGATCGTACGCGGCATCTGCGCGCTGCGCCCCGGCCTGCCCGGCGTCTCGGACAATATCCGCGTGCGCTCGGTCATGGGCCGTTTCCTCGAACACTCGCGCGTGGCCTATTTCCAGAACGACGGCGGCGAACCGGAAATTTTCGGCTCCTCGGCCGACTGGATGCAGCGCAACTTCTTCCGTCGCGTCGAGGTCGCCTTCCCGATCGAAGACCAGCGTCTCGCCGAGCGTGTCTACCGCGAAACGCTGGAGCTCTACCTCAACGACAACTGCCAGGCCTGGGAGCTACAGTCGGACGGCAGCTACAAGCGCCTCAAGCCCGGCCAGCAGAAGCCACGGCCCGCGCAGGGCCGACTGCTTGCGCAGATCAACGATTTTCAGCTCAGCTGATACACCGACATAGAGAGAACGGCCATGAAAACCACCAACGCCCTGCTCCTGTCCACCGCCCTCTGCCTGAGTCTCGGTGCCTGCTCCAGCATGCCGCGAGCGGATCTCGCCCAGACCTGCGCCAGCGGCCTCGACCAGGCATTCACCGAACTCGACGACGCCAAGGCGAAGGGCTTCAGCGGCACCGTCAGCTGGGTCAAAGCCGCCAGCCTGCTGTCCGCGGCCAAGGTGCAGCAGCAGTTCGAGAAATATCCGAATTGCATCGACAAGGTAAAACGCGCCCGCGAATACATCAGCATGGCGCGCCAGGGCACCTGATCCGCGGCCTGGGCGGCTACCAACCGCCGCCTCCGCCGCCACCTCCGCCACCGCCCGAGGAACCTCCTCCTCCGCTACCGGACGAAGAGCTGGACGGACTGGCGCTGGCCGCGGCCACCGACTGCGCCATCGCATCACTCAAAGCACCGCCCATACCAGCCAGCGAACCGCCCAAGACGCTGCCGTGATACCACGACGGCGAACTGTAGCTGTCGGGGTCGACTCCGCTGGCGCGCAGACTGCGCGCGAAACGCTCCGACCAGGCGTTTTCGACATCCAGCGCCATCGCATACGGCAGATAGGCCTCGTAGAGCTGCGAGTCCAGCCGCGGCGGCCCGGCCAGCTCGAGCTCGTCGCCCTCGGCCACCGACAGATACAGACGGAAGCCCTCGATCTGATCGAGCAGTTGCCGCCCGGCCAGGGTCGGCGCCTTGAGCAGGTGGTAGAACAGCATAGACAGCACCATCGCCGCGCCTAGCAGCACGGTCGCCAACCCGCCTATGCTTTTCATCAGCATGCCAATGCCGACCACCTCGCCGATGATGAACGGCACGGCGAAGGCGGTGGTCAGCAACGCCACCAGCACCGCGCCGAAGGAACGCAACGCCTTGCGCCAGGCGCCGAACACGCCGATGGACAGGGTGTAAACGCCCACGCTCCACATGCTCAGCCAGGCGGTCAGGAACAGCCCCACCATGCGCGCCTGGGGATCGGCCTGCGTCAGCACGGTGGCGGCATAGGTCGCCAGCAACAGCACGATGCCGGGCATCAGATAACGCCGGTTGGTGCGGAAGTAGCGCGCCTCGTACTCGCGGCGCAACAGGGTCTCATGGTCCTGCTTGGCCCGCTGCACCGACTTATGGTTGCGCTGGCGCAGCCTGAAGCTCGACCCGCGCGACAGCAGCCGTTTGCGCAACACGTTCTCGCCCGGCGTCAGCTTCTTCGCATCGGCGCCCTCGATGCGGTTGAGAACGAACTCGCCGTCCGTCTCGTCGATCTGCAGGAAGCCCTTGGCCGCCATGCCGACCAGCGCGCTGGCAAAAGTCTTGTCGTCATACCCCATGCGCTCGACGAAGCGCAGCACCGCAGGCGACAGGCCGTCGGGCGGCTGGTAGCGCGGGACGATGACGCCGGCCTCGGGATCGCGCCCCACCCGGTACCAGACGATCAGAAAATAGAGCGACAACAGCAGCAGGCCGCCGCCGGCGAAGACCAGCGGCCGGTTGTCGGCCCACCACCATTGCAGGCGCTGCGCCGCGGCCGGAGCCTGGACATAGCCCTTGGGCCAGCTCACCACAACCGTCAGCCCGGCATGCCTGGGCAGCACACCGGTGGTGGCGAACTCAGCCACACCACCCTTCCCCAGCCACGCCCGGTAATCCTGCCCATGCGCACCCTGCGGGCCGGTATAGGCCTCCAGGTGCAAAGCATCGCGCGGCACCCCGGCCGGCAGCTCGACCGTCGCCGAGGCGTGATCGATGGGGAAGGCCCAGCCATTGCCGGTGACGTTCCAGTACAGCTCGTCGTGATCGCCGAAAAAGCCGAGCTGGCGGTCGGTACGGTAGATCAAGGTGTAAGTGTGGATGCCCGGCGCCAGCAGTCGATCACTGCGCCCCAGGTAGATGCGGATGCCGTTGCTCAGAGACTTGGTGTGATACGACTCCGGCCTGCCGTCGCGCGACACGCTCAGCAGCTCGAAGCCGACGCGATAGCGCTGCCCGCCCGCGCCGCGGTAACTCAGCGGCAGATCGCGGTAGATACCGCGGCGAATCTGTCCGCCCTCGGCGCGCACGCGAATCGTCTCGGTCACCTGCATGGAGCTGTCGGCATGCACGGCGATCGCCGCATTGAAATCCAGGATGCGCTCGTCGGCCAGCACCAGCCCCGGCAGCCACAAACAAGTCAGCAGCAGTGCCATCCACCAGCGCCGCCCCCACCCCCGCTTACGGTCAGCGTCCATGCCGCCCCTCCTCCTCGAGCTGAAAATATGGCGCATAGCGATAGCCCAGCGGACGGGCCAGGAGCAGATCGGGAAACGAGTCGATACGCGTGTTGAGGTTGCGCACCGCGCCGTTGTAATAGCGGCGCGCGTGCTGGATGGCGTTCTCGACTTCGCTGATGTCGCCCTGCAGGGCGAGGAAGTTGGCGCCGGCCTTGAGTTCCGGATACGCCTCGGCCAGCGCCAGCAGGCGCTGCATGGCTGCGCCCAGCTCGGCTTCGAGGGGGCCGCGCTGCGCCGGGTCGTCGGTCTGCCGGCTGCGCGTGCGCAGTTCGGTAACGGCCTCCAGCGTAGCCTGCTCGTAGGCGGCATAGCCGCGCACCGCCTCGATCAGCTTCGGCAGCAGATCGTGGCGGCGCTTGAGCTGAACGTCGATGTCGCTCCAGGCGGCCGCCACGCGATGGCGGTCGCGCACCAGCCGGTTGTAGATCCACACCGCCCAAGCGCACACGGCGATGCCGATCAGCCCCCCCAATATGGCCACGCCCTACTCCAGGTTGAGTCGTATATCCACGCCCTTGAACGCTTTCTGCTCGTTTTCCAGATCCGCCTGCGTGAGCGGATAGCGCTCCTGCCAGCCCGCCTCCAAGGTGAGGGTCAAGGTGCCGTTTGCGGCGGACAGGTTTTCCAGCGTCACCTCGTCGGCGCCGCGTCCGCGCTGCAGCACCACGGCCAGGCGCAGCAGCACGGCCAGGCGCATGATGCGCGGGCGCAGGCTCGCAGGCAGCGTCTCGAACAGCTTCGCATTGAACTTGCGCCGATGCGTGCGCACCAGCAGCGCGAGGAGTTCCTGTTCGTGACGCGAGAATCCGGCCATATCCGCATTCGCCACGAGATAGGCGCCGTGCTTGTGGTAGCCGCTGTGAGCGACGCTCTGACCGATTTCGTGCAGCTGTGCGGCCCAGCGCAGATAGTCGCCGTCCTCCGCGCTCAGTCCCCAACTCCCGGCAGCCGCATCGAACAGCTGCCCGGCGGCATCGGCCACCCGCACCGCCTGCGCGGCATCGACCTGATAACGGACGACGAAAGCCTCGATGGTGCGGTCGCGGATATCCTCATGGCGGATGCGCCCGACCAGGTCGTATAGCGCACCCTCGCGCAGCGCGCCGCTGGACACTTCCATGCGCTCCACACCGAGCGCTTCGAACACCCCCGCCAGCACTGCCACGCCGCCGGCGAACACCGGGGCGCGCTCCTTGCTCAGACCGGCCAGGTCGAGACGCTCGGCACGGCCGGCGTCGAGCAAGGCGTCGCGCAGCTTCGCGAGCCCGCCGGAGGTAATCCCGCTCCCGCTCCAGCCGGCCTCGCGCAGCACGCGTTCGGTGGTCAGGATGGTGCCCGAAGCACCGATCGCAAGCTCCCAATTGGCGGCGTTGTAGCGCCGCACCAGTGGCCGCAGTTCCTGGCGCGCGGCCGTCACCGCCGCGCGCCAGTTCTTGGCATTGAGTTCGCCGCGCGGGAAACAGCCCTGCGACACGCTCACGCAGCCCATGTGCAGGCTCTCGGTATTCAGCGCCTCGAAGCCTTCGCCGACGATCAGTTCGGTACTGCCGCCGCCGATGTCGACCACCAGGCGCCGCTCGCCGCTGGCGGCCACGGAATGGGCTACGCCCAGATAGACGAGGCGCGCCTCCTCGCGGCCGGCGATGATGTCGATGGGATGGCCCAGCGCTTCGGCTGCCAGTTCCAGGAACACCTCCGCATTGCGCGCCTGGCGCAGGGTGTTGGTGCCCAGCGCCCGCACCGCACCCGGCTGGAAGTCGCGCACGCGCTGGCCGAAACGGCGCAGGCACTCGAGCGCGCGCTGCTGCGTTTCGGCGCTAATGTGCTTGTCTTCGTCCAGTCCGCCGCCGAGGCGCACCATCTCCTTAAGCCGGTCGACGACGCGCAGATGCCCGGTCGCCTCCACCTGGGCGACGATCATGTGAAAACTGTTGGAACCGAGGTCGACCGCGGCGACCGACTCCGGCGGAGGGGAGGGATTCATCGTGCATACGCCATGCGGAGGCGCAGCCCGGGATACGGCCGGCGCCGGTAAGGGGAAATGCTGCCGTGCGGGCGCATCATGAGCGCGATGTTAGCACGTACGGCCGGCAGCTAGACCGCTTGGACCTTGGCGGATTTGCGCACCACGCGCCCGGGCGGAAACACGCAGGCGAAGGTGCTGCCCTCGCCGAGTCTGCTGCGCAGTTCCAGGCGTGCACCGTGACGCTGCAGCACGTGCTTGACGATGGCCAGCCCCAGGCCGGTGCCACCGGTCGCGCGGGAACGATCCTTGTCGACGCGATAGAAACGTTCGGTCACGCGCGGGATATCGGCCGGCGCGATGCCGATACCGCTGTCGCTCACCTCGAAACGCGCACCGCCGCCGGACTCGGCGGCCCAACGCAGCTCGATCCGTCCGCCGGCCGGCGTGTAGCGCACGGCGTTGGAAACCAGATTGCTCAGCGCGCTGTGCAACTCCTTGGCTTCGCCGCGCAGCCACAGCCCGGCATCGACCTCGGCCACGATCTCGTGCTGCCCGCCGCTCAGCGCCTCGGCATCCTCGCGCAGCGTCGACACAATGCCCGGCACCGCCACTTCCAGCTGATCGTTGGCCACCACGTTTTCACTGTCCAGCCGCGACAGCGTAAGCAGATCGTCGACGATCTGCTGCATGCGCGCGGTCTGGCCCTGCATATGTTCCAGCGATGGCCGCAGCGGCGCGGGCATCTCATCGGCCATGTCGGCATAGGTTTCGAGATAACCGGCGAGCACGGTCAGCGGCGTGCGCAACTCGTGCGAAACATTGGCGACGAAGTCGCGGCGCATGCGCTCGATGCGATAGAAATGCGACACGTCGCGGGCCGCGATCAGGCGCTCATTGTTGCCGAACGGCACCACCCGCACGCTCAGACGCATGTCCTCCCGCCGCGGCGCCGGAAATTCCAGTGCCTCGGAGTAATTGCCGCGACGCAGGAACTGCACGAACTCCGGATGGCGGATCAGATTGGTGATGCGCTGGCCAAGATCGGCCGGCTGGTCCAGCCCCAGCAGCGAGACCGCCGCCTCGTTCATCCAGCGGATGTCGCTCTGCGGCCCGATGACGACGTTGGCGTCCGGCATCGCGCCGGTGAATTCGTTGAAACGCTCCAGCAGGCGGGCGAGCCGCTCCTTGCGCTTGCGATGGCGCTTGCCGAAGCGATACAGGACGTCGATCAGCTCGCCCCACACCCCACCGGCATCCGGCGGGTTTTGGCGGTCCTCGTCGTTGACGATCCAGTGGTGCAGTCGGTACAGCTGCAGCAGGTGGAACGCCAGCGCAATCGCTGCGACGGCTGCCATGGACCAGCCCAGCTCGCCGCTGAGCAGGCCCACTACCAGGCCGAGCAGCGCGAGCACGGCGAGGCGCGTGGCCTCCATGGCCCAGGCCCCGCTCATGCACACTCTCCCAGCAGCCAACTCACGCCGCAGCGCGCGTCCACCACGCCGACATCAGACCTTGGCAGAGAAGCGATAACCGGCGCCGCGCACGGTCTGCACCATGCTGTCGTAGCCATAAGGCCCGAGCACCTTGCGCAGGCGCAGGATATGCACATCGACCGTGCGCTCCTCGACGTAGGCATTGCGCCCCCAGACGCGATCCAGTAATTGCTCGCGACTGTACACCCGCTCGGGATGCAACATGAAGAACTGCAGCAGGCGGAACTCCGTCGGCCCCATCTCCAGCTGCGAGCCGCGCGCCACCACCCGATGGCTGGAAGGATCCAGCTGCAGTTCGTCGACGCTGATCGGCTCGTCGGCCGGCTCCGGGCGCGCCCGGCGCAGCACCGCGCGGATGCGCGCGACCAACTCACGTGGGGAGAACGGTTTAATGACGTAGTCGTCCACGCCCGCCTCGAGCCCACCAACCTTGTCGTCCTCGTCGCTGCGCGCGGTGAGCATGATGATCGGCAGCTCGCGGGTGTACTCCTCGCGCTTGAGACGGCGCGCGAAGTCGATGCCGCTCACGCCCGGCATCATCCAATCCAGCAATACCAGATCCGGCAGCTTATCCGCCAGCAGCGACTGCGCTTCGGCGACGTCCGCAGCCTCGCGCACCTGCAGGCCGGCCCGGCCCAGCGCGAAACTCACCATCTCGCGAATCGCCGGCTCGTCTTCGACCAGAAGAATGTCGTTGCCACTCATGCGTGGGCACCTCGCGCAAGCCCGTTAAATGATGCAATTATTACAGCCCAAACATGTTACAGGGCGGTGACAAATCCGGCATTTTCATATTCTTGCGGCAGTTTCTGCGTCGCCCGCACGAAAATCGCCCGCATCCGGACATTTGCGTCTAAGATTTGGAGCCTATTGACGCTGCATCAACAGGCTCCAACCCCGCGCCGGCGTTGCACAGGAGAAAGCGGTATGTGTCGCATTGCGGCTTATCTCGGCCCCGAAATCGCGCTCGAACACTTCCTGCTCAAACCTCCGCACAACCTGCTTGAGCAGGCAATGGCGTCACGCGAGATGCGCTACGGCAAGCTCAACGGCGACGGTTTCGGATTCGGCTGGTACGGCCCCGACGGCACGCCCGAGACCTACACCAACCCGCAACCGATCTGGGCCGATGCCAACCTCGCCACGCTGGCGCGCAACCTGCGCAACGACCTGTGGCTGGCCTCGGTGCGCAGCGCCACGCCAGGGTTCGGCAACACGCCGGCCAACACCCAGCCCTTCCGCGACGAGGAACTGCTGTTCCTGCACAACGGCTTCATCGACGACTTCCGCCGCAGCGTACGCCCCAAACTGCTGCGCGAACTGCCTTTGGACATCGAGGCCGGGGTGCTCGGCGACACCGACTCCGAATACCTGTTCGCCCTGCTGCGCCAGATACTCGCCGAGGACGAGGAGATGGCCATTGAAAGCGCCATCGGGGAAACGCTCTCCCTGCTGGGCGACTGGGCGGGCGAGGCACACGCCCTCGCCAATCTGATCGTCAGCGACGGCGAACGCATCTACGCGGTGCGCCACGCGGTCAACCACGACAGCCCGAGTCTGTACTACTGCGTGGACGACGAGACATTTCCCGACGGCGCACAGCTGGTCGCCTCCGAGGCACTCACCACGCAGGGTCTGTGGCAGCCGCTGCCGGAACACAGCCTGCTGATACTCGATCCCGAGTCCCCGCCCGAACTCATCGCCTTGTAAGCCCCCGCGGCAAACGTCGTGCGCTCGGACTAGAATAGGCGGCCTACCCCTCTCCACCGTCCCCCGACCGTGCGCAAGATTTTCTATTTCAGCCTGCCGGCTCTCTGGCTCCCCGTCCTGTTGATAGCAATCCTCTGGCCACCGATCCTGCGCCTGCTGTGGCTGCTGGTTCCCTATACCGCGATTGGCCTGTTCGATGCGCTGGCCGCCAGGCACAACGTGCTGCGCAACTATCCGGTCGTCGGACATCTGCGCTACATGCTGGAGTTCATCAGCCCCGAGATCCACCAGTACTTCATCGAATCCAACACCAACGGCCGCCCTTATTCGCGCGAGCAACGCCACCTGGTCTACACCCGCGCCAGGGCCGAAAACGACACTCTCGCCTTCGGCACCCAGCAGGACATCGTCTCCGAGGGCTACGAATACGCCCTGCACGGCAATCCGGTGGCGGTCGACCCGAATGCGGCACGGGTGCTGATCGGCGGCCCCGACTGCCGCCAGCCCTATCTCGCCTCGCGGCTCAACGTCTCGGGCATGAGTTTCGGCGCGCTGTCCTACCGCGCGGTCAAAGCGCTCAACGAAGGCGCCCGCAGAGGCAAATTCGCCCACAACACCGGCGAAGGCGGCATCAGCTCCTATCATCTGCGCGGCGGCGACCTCATCTTCCAGGTCGGCACCGGCTACTTCGGCTGCCGCACGCGCGATGGCCATTTCGACCCCGACCGCTTCGCCTCCCAGGCCCAGCGCCCCGAAGTGAAGATGATCGAACTCAAACTCTCCCAGGGCGCCAAACCCTCGCAGGGAGGCATCGTGCCGGCGTCCAAGGTCAGCGCCGAACTGGCCCGCATTCGCGGCGTACCCGAAGGCGAGACCTGCCACTCGCCGCCGCGCCACAGCGCCTTCGACACACCGCTGGAGATGATGCGGTTCATCGCCCGCCTGCGCGAACTGAGCGGCGGCAAGCCGGTCGGCTTCAAACTGGCACTGGGCCAGCGCCCGGCCTTCCTGTCGCTGGTCAGGGCGATGCTGGAGACCGGCATCACGCCCGACTTCATCACTGTGGACGGCGCCGAGGGCGGCACCGGGGCGGCACCGCTGGAGCTCGCCGACACCATCGGTACGCCGATCAACGAGGCACTGCCCTACGTGCACAGCGTGCTCACCGGTGCCGGCCTGCGCGGCCAGATTCGCATCATCGCGAGCGGCAAGATCGTCAGCGGCTTCGACATGGTCCAGAAGCTCGCCATCGGCGCCGACCTATGCAACATGGCACGCCCCTTCATGTTCGCGCTCGGCTGCATCCAGGCGCTGCGCTGCAACAGCAACAACTGCCCGACCGGCGTCGCCACGCAGGACCGGCAGCGCGCCCGCGCCATCGACGTGCAGGACAAGGGCGAGCGCGTGGCCCGCTTCCATCAGGCCACGATCAAGAGTTTCTACGAAATCTGTTCGGTGGTCGGCGTCAGCGATCCCGGCGATCTGCACCCGGGGCACATCTGGCGGCGCATGCCCGACGGCACCGCGCGCAATTACCGCGATCTGTACACCTATCTCGAACCAGGCGACCTGCTCGAGGGGGCCGTGCCCACGCCGTATGCCGCGGATTGGGAGGCGGCGCGGACGGATCGGTTCTGAGGGGGTATCTGTGTGGCTGGATAGCGGGAGTGTGACGCGTTTGCGCGGCGAATTCCGAATACGCCGTTTGCGATTTTGAGCTTGTGGGAATGAGGGCGACTTACTGGCGCTGGGTTAGGAGGCCTGTTTCGGGTGCGACTCGATGAGTCAAGCAGAGGAAACTTTCCTTTTTTTCAAGGTCGGGGGTCGCTTCGGGTGCAACTCAACGTTTGTGCTTTCGATTCTGCGTAAGTGAAATCGATATTCTTGCCGGCCATCGCGCCTTGTTTCGTGCGCGATTCGATGCTCGCGGCTCTGATCGATCGCGGTGACGCGCCCGAGCCGATTTCTTTGAAATGCGCAAAGAAACCGGCGAAAGAAACGCACCCCCAGGATCGCTTGTCCCTGACGGGCAACCTCGCGAACGCACCCCTGAACGGGGCCCGCAGCCATTCGCCATCCAGGCGAAGGGCTGCTTGGCCGGCATCCTGCCGGCCATCCCCGCCCAGGCGCACGTTCGCGAGGCAAGCGATCAGGGGGGACCTAACGTCAAAACACGGCTCCCGTAGGTTGGGGTGAGTGCAACGAACCCCAACATGATCTGCGCCGCCCGCGTTGGGGTGCGCTTCGCTTACCCCAACCTACGTTTCCGATTCGTAGTTCAGCGGCTTGGGGCACGTCCTGTTTTGACTCCCCGATTCCCGTTTGGCCTTGCCTCGAGCGTGCGCCCCGGCGCGGGGTCGGGCGGCAGGGATGCCGCCCGAGCAGGCTTTGCCAGGAGGGCAAGTGCCTGCGGTGCCCCGTGACGGGGTGTGCGCTCGAGGTTTGCCCGTAGGGACAAGGCCTTTCGGGCGCCTTTCTTTCGTACCTTTCTTTGGGCGTGCAAAGAAAGGTACTCGGGCGCGTCACTCACGTAAGACCAACACTACCTAACGCCGATTCGCGCCTGAAAAGAACCCCAACCATGAAAGAATAGAAAACTATCTCAGCTGCTCTGTTGCTCGAATCGCGCTCGAAACAGAACCACCATCCCCAACGAGTACGCAACCTTCAATCACGCGCAAGCACACTCGAAACCATCACCCCAACCACCGATACATCACCAACGCATCCACCAAGCCCAACCGCGCATGATCGAAGGCTCGCGGCAACACCCCGACTTCCTCGAAACCGAGCTTGCGCCACAGATGTACCGCGGCCTCGTTGGTCGACACCACGAGGTTGTACTGCATGGCGAGAAAACCCAGGCGCCTCGCCTCATCCTGCGAGTGCAGACACATCGCCGTGGCCACCCCACCGCCGCGGGCGGCCGGATCGACCATGTAGCCGCAGTTGCATACGTGCGAACCACGCCCGAGCTGGTTGGGCTTGATGTAGTAGCTGCCGACCACCCGCCCGTCACGCTCGGCGACATAGGTCGCCGCCGGCGCCTCCATCCAGACGACCCGTGCCTCGGGTTCGGGCATGTCCGACGGGTAGGGATAGCTCTCGCCGGCCTCCACGATGAGGCGGAAGAACGGCCAGATGGCGGGCCAGTCGGCAGCCTCCGCGGGACGCAGCACCAGCGCGGACGGATCGGCCGCGCTCATGTCGACTCGTATCCGCCATAGCATTCGGCGCGCACCTGCGGCAGCGCCTCAAACGCCGGACGTGCGAACCAGTAGCCCTGGAACAGTTCGATCCCGCAGTCACGCAGCCAACCGAATTCCTCAGCTGTCTCAACGCCCTCGGCCAGCACACCCACCCCCAGCTCGCGGCAGGTCTGCACGATGCCCCTGACGATGGCCTGGCGGATCGGCTGCGCGTCGATGCCGGCGATAAGCTCCCGGTCGAGCTTGATGTAGTCGGGCTGATACTCGGCCAGCAGATTGAGCCCGGCATAGCCCGCGCCGAAATCGTCGATCGCGGTACGAAACCCCAGATGCTGGTAGTACTCGATAATCGAACGCAGGTGCTGGCGATCCTGGATGCGCTCGCCTTCGGTCACCTCGAACACGATGCGCTCGACCGGAAAGCCGTAGAACTCGGCCGCAGCGAGCGTGGTGCGGATGCACAGTTCCGGCTTGTACACGGCGTTGGGATAGAAATTGATGTTCAGATCGCACTCCAGACCCAGCTCTGCGGCCAGCTTGACCGCCTTGACACGGCAGGCCTGGTCGAACCGGTAACGGTTGGAGTCGTCCAGGCGTCCGAGCACGCTGCTGGCAGGCTCCCCCCCGATACCCCGCACCAGCGCCTCGTGGGCGACAACCTCCCCGCCGGATATATCGACAATGGGTTGAAACGCGAAACTGAAATCGAAATCCAGCAGCTCGGCACCGGCGCACTGGCCGCAACTCAGCGGCTCGAAAACCCTCTCGTCCATGTCATCCCTCGTTGTCGTCGTTCGCCGGGCCGCACGCGGCCTCCACGACCGCATCAATATCCAAGCGCTGCACCGCACTCAGGGCCGCCTCCAGCGCACCCTCGGCACACAGCCCGCTCATGCCGGCTTCCTCGTAGCCCTCGCGCCAGGCCCGTATGCACGCCTCGCGCACCGCGTCGGCCAGTTGCCGGTCGTGTTCGTCGGACATGGGTAGCTAACCGGTAAAGGCTTCGTCGGAAGCCAGGTAGGCAAGTTCCTCGGGCGTACTCTCGCGTCCGAGGATCGCGTTGCGATGCGGAAATCGTCCGAAACGACGGACCAATTCACGGTGATGGCGCGCGAAACGCGCATTGTCCTCCAGTTCGACGGCCTCGAACAGGCGCACGGACTCGTCCTGATCCGCCAGATTCTCGCTGTGCATCAGCGGCATGTACAAGAACACGCGGCGTCCGGGTTCGAGTGCCTGGTCCAGTCCGCGGCGCACCGCTTCATGCGCCAGCCCGACCGCGGCCTGCTCGGTGGCGAAACCGCGCGCCTCACCGCGGAACATGTTCAGCGGAAACTGATCCAGCACGATCGCCAAGGCCAGCGCCCCCTCCGGCCGCTCCGCCCAGTCGTCCAGGCCGCCCTGCGCCGCCCGCTCCCACAGCGGCAGGAAACGGCTGCGGATTTCCTCATCCAACTCGGGAGTGGAATCGAACCAACGTGCACGCACTCGTTCGGCGAACCAGAACTCCAGCACCTCCTGCGCTTCAGCCACAACCGGCATCATGCGCCCATCCTTCCGACTCACTCCGCATGGCAGAGATAATCGCGCGTCACCGGTACCGGGCCGTGCCCGTGTGTGAACTGCACATGGAACACCACCAGATCCCACCACAGGAACGACCCCTCGCTGGTCGCCAGGTAGAACTCCCACATGCGGCAGAAGGTCTCGCCCATGCGTTCGGCGATCTCGGCCCTGTGCGACTGGAAGCGGCGATACCATTCCGCCAGCGTCCAGGCGTAATGCAGGCGCAACACCTCGACGTCGGTGTAGGCCAGACCCTGGATCTGCTCGATCTTGCCGGTGATCTGTGACAGCGCGGGAATATAGCCTCCGGGGAAGATGTGGCGCCGGATCCAGGCATTGGTCTGCCCGGGCACGCCGGTGGCGCCGATGGTGTGCAGCACCGCGATGCCGTCGGGCGCCAGCAGGCTTCCCACCTTGCGGAAGAAGGTGCTGTACTGAGGCTCGCCGACGTGCTCGAACATGCCGACGCTGACGATGCGGTCGTAGATGCCCTCCTGCTCGCGATAGTCGCGCAGGTGGAAGTGCACGCGGTCGGACAACCCACGGCGCTCCGCTTCGGCCTCCGCAACCCGTAGCTGCTCGGTCGACAGCGTCACGCCGTCGACCTCGACGCCGGCGTGTTCGGCGAGGTACATCGCCAAACCACCCCAGCCCGAGCCGATATCCAGCACCTTCATGCCGGGCTCGAGGCGCAGCTTGTCCATCAGCAGGCGGCACTTGGCCTGCTGCGCTTCTTCCAGAGTCATGTCCTCACGCGCGAAATAGGCGCAGGAATAGAACATGTCCTCGTCGAGGAAAGTGCGGAACAGCGCCTCGTCGAGGTCGTAGTGATGCGACACGTTGCGCCGCGAACGCGCGATACGATTGCTCTGCTGCACCAGCTTGAGCAATGGCAGTGCAAGGCGCTCGGCGCCTTCCGGGTGCGACTCGGCGAAGTTGCGCATCAGCACTTCGATGAGTTTGCGCAGCCCGCCCTCGCCGGCTTCCCATCCGCCCTCCATGTAGGTTTCGCCGAGCTCCAGTCCGGGGTCGCGCAGGATGCGGCGCAGCGCAGCGTCCTCGTGCACGATCATCTCGGCCGCGGGCTCGCCCTCGCCGAAGCTCATCTGTCCACCGTCAGGCAGGCGCAACGTCAGGCAGCCGACGTGGACACGCGCTTCGAGCATCCGCGCCAGCAGACTGCGCGGACTGCGGATGATCGGCGCACGCCGGCGGCGCGCGGCGGGACGGAAATGGTTGGTGTCAGGCAGGTTGGATGCGTGCTGGGGCATGATCTCCTCCGTTTAGGGACTACAGAAGAGAGAACGGGGCGGGGATTGCGGTCCCGCCGGGGTCTCAACCGAGTTGGACGCCGCACGGACCCGAGGCCTCGCGTCGCCGCAAAGACGCGGCAAACCCGAGGGAGGTCACGGGATGTCCTACAATCACTTCGACCACAGAAATTTCAAATTAGCACAAAAAATTTTTGCGGCGCGGGCGCAACTGCCGCCCGCACGACGTCGAAGGGGGAGATATGAGTATAGACCGTCCTGCCATTGCGCTTTGTGCAGCCGTGTTTTGCATCGCAACGTTGCCGGCTCATGCCCAACAGCCGCTGATGGTGCATACGCCGCAACTGTCGATGGATACCGCACTGCATGTCGCCAGCGCCGCGATCAAGGCCTGCCGCGAGAAGGGCGTGTCCATTGCGGCCACCGTCATCGATCGCGGCGGCAACCCACAGGTAGTGCTGCGTGACACGCTGGCCGCCAAACTGACGCTGGAAGTCAGTCGTCAGAAAGCCTATGCCGCCCTGTCGTTCAATACGCCAACCTCCACGCTCGGCGCGCGGGCCGACACGCCCCTCGGCCGCATGCCCGGGCTGCTGATGAGCGCCGGCGCCGTGCCCATACACGCCGGTGGACAGCTGGTCGGCGCCGTCGGCGTCAGCGGCGCTCCCTCCGGCACCACCGACGAAGCCTGCGCCAACGCCGGTGTCGCCGCAGTGCAAGACGACCTGGACATGGCCGGCGGCTGAACTGGGGGCATGGGCGGCCCACGGGTCGCCCACGCCTTGCCGTAACGCCGTTCAGGAGCGAAACTGCCTCATTAACCCACACACTGGCAATTCTCATGTTCGGGCAGGATCGCACTCAAATTCGCACTTTCTTCCTCGACGCCTGGGCGCGGCGACGGCGCGGCGAAGCGTTGGACCCGTTGGCCGCACAAGTCGTCGAAACGATCGAAGAGCATCCCGAATACCATGCACTGATGGATGCGGACGAAGAGGCGCTGCACGGCGACTTTGTCCCCGAGCAAGGCGTTTCCAATCCGTTTCTACACCTGGGCATGCATCTGGCCATCCGCGAACAGACCGCCACCGACCGGCCGGCAGGCATACGTGCGGCCTACCAGACCCTGTGCAATCGCCTGGGCGATCCGCACGAAGCCGAACACGCGATCATGGACTGCCTGGGCGAAAGCCTGTGGGCGGCGCAGCGCAACGGCACCGCACCTGACGAACAGGCCTATCTGGAATGCCTGCAGCGCCTCGCTGCGCGTTGAAGAGCTGAGAGAGAAAGGTCGAGCCGACTCGGTTCAGCCGCCGAACAGACGACGCCACCAGCGCCGGCGATTGTTCGGCAGCGGCATCGCATCGGCCAGATCGACCGGTTGCTCCAGGCTCAGAATCCAGCCCGGCTTGGGCGGATGGGCGCTCGAACCGCAGCTCGAACCGAGATTGTTCGGATCGAATATCTTGATCAGCGTCGGCGCCTGCAGATCGTCCGCATACACGATGCCGCAGTAGTCCTCATCATGCTCGCGCCGCAGCAGGGCATCGATCTCATCGATGAAGCGCAGCACTTCGTCCGCCTCGGACGCGACCTGCGGCACCGCTTCGCCGACGGCATAGATGTACCAGCCACGATCGGCCGCGGCACGCAGCACGTCCCAGAATGCGTCGAGTTGAGGCCAGCGCAGGACACCGCTGAAACTGCCGTTGCGGTAGCGTTCCAGGAAACCCGGCTCGGATGCGGGAGAAACGGCAGACACGAAGTGATAAGACAGGGCGGCGGACCGGACGGCCGCCGCCCCTACCGCCTTAGATGAACAGACAGATGTCGCTTTCGCCGGCGAACTCGAAGAACGTCGCCGCGCCGCCGAACTCGACGCCGTCGATGAACTCGGCCGGGTTCATTTCGAACAGGTCGACGGTCATCTGACAGGCCACCATGCGCACTTCGGCCTCCAGGCACAGTTCGCGCAGGTCTTCCAGGCTGGCTACGCCCTTGGCCTTCATCTTGTTCTTCATCATCATGGTCATCATGCTTTCCATGCCGGGCAGGGCGAGACCCAGCGTGGGGAACCACTTATCCATGCCGCCGGGCATGGGCATGCCGGGATTGCCCAGCGCGCTGACCTTCAGATCCAGATCCTTCTTCAGCAGCTGCAGGCCGTAGAAGGTGAAAAACACCTCGGTGTCATAACCCAGTGCCGCCGCGGTGGACGCCAGGATGAAGGGGGGGTAACCCCAGTCCAGGGTGCCCTTGGTGGCGATGATCGCTAGCTTCTTCTCCGACATTATCCGCATCCTCCGCGTAATGATTTAGTTTATCAGGAGATAGTTATCTGATTAATACGCTGTGTCAAGTATGAGCGACCGGTCCGCCCAGCCGGTGCAGACGGCGCTCGGCCAGCGCGAAACCGCCGAACAGCAACACGGCATACAGCGCGTCCCCCGCTAGCGCATTGCGCAGGAACGGAATACCGGCCACATAGGCCGCCAACAAGCCGTCCGGCGTCTTGGGGTACATCGGCAGCGTCAGCCATGCGCCGAAATTGGTGACCAGGAAGAACACCAGCGCGCTGGCCAGCGTACCGGCGGCGATCCGGCCTACGCTGCGCTTGCGCAAGGCAAAACCGATGCAAACGCTGAGCGCAAAGCCCGCGTACACGAACACCAATCCCGGATACAGGCCGAGCACCAGATCGCTGAGCAGCAGCGCGCCGAACGGCACGGCGAAGGCCAGCCTTCGGTCTTCCAGGTACGAACCGGCGAACAGCGCCAGCGCGGCGATCGGAGCGACATTGGCCGGGTGCGGAATCAGGCGCAGCGCCGCGGCGGCGAAAATCAGGGCAATGACCGTGAACAGTCGGGGATTCATAGGCTTCCTCCCTTGGCGAGGGGCGATTCTAGCCGGATTGGACTGGCAAATATACCGGGGCGGATGGGGGGTGGTTGTCTTTGGAGCAGCGATTTGACTGGAGGCTTCCGCGTTTTCGACATGGATTTATGTTGCGTCCGTGATGGGCCGCTTGAGCTGGACTGAGCAGTTGGAGGCGCGATGAGCTACACCGCCGCCCATTCAGGTTTCGGGGTCAATTTCGTGCGCGATTTGAGGCATGTGGTTTCTGTTAGCGATGTCGTGACATCTTTGTCCGTCTTTAGCGTCGGAGTTAGTTTCGGGCGCGAATCGGCGATAGGCACTTCCGATCTTACCTGGGTGACGCGCCCGAGCCCCTTTCTTTGCATGCCCAAAGAAAGAGGCGAAAGAAAGGCACCCGAAAGGCCTTGTCCCTACGGGCAAACCTCGAGCGCACACCCCGTCACGGGGCACCGCAGGCACTTGCCCTCCTGGCAAAGCCTGCTCGGGCGGCTTCCCTGCCGCCCGACCCCGCGCCGGGCGCACGCTCGAGGCAAGGCCAAACGGGAAGCGGCAGAGTCAAAACAGAACGCATCCTGAGAAGTTATGAAACTCTGAAAACGGCTTGTTCGGAGTACTTCGCTGTCGGACTCACCCTGTTTTGACGTTGTGCCCCCTTCCCTTGATCGCTTGCCTCGCGAACGTGCGCCTGGGCGGGGATGGCCGGCAGGAATGCCGGCCAAGCAGCCCTTCGCAGGACGCGAATGGCTGCGGGCCCCGTTCAGGGCGTGCGTTCGCGAGGTTGCCCGTAGGGACAAGCGATCCTGGGGGTGCGTTTCTTTCGCCGGTTTCTTTGCGCATTCAAAGAAATCGGCTCGGGCGCGTCACCGATTCAGATCAGAACCGCCCACCTCCGAATCGCGCCCGAAAAGTACCCCAAACGCAAAAACAATTAAGCGGGCTCATCACATCCACAAACGCCTCAAACCTCGAATCGCGCACGAAACAGACCACCACCGCAAGCAAGCACATGGACTTCGCCTACACAAGATCGAGACCGCAAACGCCGGTTCGTCCGAAACAGACTCCGACCAGTGAAGAACGCGCCAATTTTCAAGCAGACCCAACACACTCAAACACCCGCCCCACCCCATAACCAAGCCGCCCCCCGCACCCCACTCGAATCCCCATGCACCGGCGGCAGCAGTTGAGTGTCCACCCGATCCGAGAACACGTAGCGCCCCCAGCGGGCAGGCACCGCCTCGTACAGCCAACCGATGTTGGACAGACCGCCACCCAGCACGATCACCTGCGGATCGAGCAGATTGATGACGTGGGCCAGGCCGCGCGCCAAGCGGTCGGCATAGCGATCGAGCGCGCCCCGCGCCAGCGCGTCGCCTTGTGCGGCACGCGCGGCCAAAGCGGCGGCGTCGAGTTGCTGGCCGGTCGCCTCGCGGTGGCGCTCGGCCATGCCGGGACCGGATAGCCAGGTCTCCAGGCAACCCCGACGGCCGCAGTAGCAGAGCGGTCCAGGCAGTTCGTCAGCCTCGGCCCAGGGCAGGGGGTTGTGCCCCCATTCGCCGGCGATGGCGTTGGCGCCGGTCAGCACGCGGCGGCCGATGGCGATGCCGCCGCCCGTGCCGGTGCCGATAATCACGCCGAACACCACTTCGGCATCCCGCCCCGCACCGTCCACCGCCTCGGACAGGGCCAGGCAGTTGGCGTCGTTGGCCATCCGCACCGGCCGCCCCAAGCGGCGTTCCAGATCGGCCTGCAGCGGTTTGCCATTGAGACAGACCGAATTGGCGTTCTTGATCAGGCCGGTGGCCAGCGAAAGCGCGCCGGGAATGGCCACGCCGACACTGCCCTGACCGCCCAGTTCGGCCTCCGCCGTCTCGACCAGCCGGCCCACGGTCTCGAGCGTCGCCGCATAGTCGCCCTGCGGCGTGGGCACGCGACGGCGCAGGCACTCGCGGCCCGTGGCGTCCAGCGCCAGCACTTCGATCTTGGTGCCGCCCAGATCGACGCCCAGGCGCCAGGACTCACGCATCATCGCGCTTGCTCCAGAACACCTCGCCCTCGCCCGCTTCGCGCGCCAGCACGCGGGCGGTCACGAACAGCAGGTCGGACAGCCGGTTCAAGTAGGCGCGTAGCGCCTCGCCCACCGGTTCGCTGCGTGCCAGCGCGATCACGCTGCGCTCGGCACGGCGACACACCGCACGCGCCAGATGGCAGGCTGCAGCCGCCTGCCCGCCGCCGGGCAGGATGAACTCGCGCAGTGGCGGCAGATCCTCGTTGAAACCGTCCAGCGCCCATTCCAGACGCGTGACGGCGTCGGTGCCGATCAACTCCTGGCCCGGCAGGCTCAACTCGCCGCCCAGTGTGAACAGGTCGTGCTGCACTTCCAGCAGGCAGCCCGCCACGTCCTCGGTCGGCTCGGCGGCCAACACCAACGCGAGCGCGCTGTTGAGCTCGTCGACGTCGCCGATGGCCTGCATGCGCGGCGCATCCTTGTCCACGCGCGAGCCGTCGCCCAGACCGGTCGTGCCGTCGTCGCCGGTGCGCGTGTAGATGCGGGTAAGCCGGTTGCCCATATTCCTCCCTCGTTCAGAAGCGGTAGCTCGCGCTGAAGCTGACGTTGCGGCGCGGCGCGGGGTAGTACGCCGTTTGTGCGGCGTTGGCCTGGGCCGAATTGTAGCCCTTGGCCGCATAGTCGCTGTAGCGCCGATCGAACAGATTGTCGATGCGCGCACCGAACACCCAACTGCGCCAGGCATAGCGTCCGGCCAGATCGGCCACGGTACCGCCGGGCAGCGGCGCCAGCGCGTTGGCGAAGTCGCCGGCAGCAATGCTCTTGTCGCGCGCAAGCAGCGTCGCGGTGACGCTCAGGCCGCTACGCGGCTGCCAGCTCAGATCCGCCTTCAGCGTGTTGCGCGCCACCAGCGGCACCTCGTTGCCGTCGAAAGTACCGGAACCGAAGCGTGCATCGGTCCAGGCGTAGACCGCATGCAGACGCCAGTGCCACGCCAACGGCGCGGCGGCGCTCAGGCGCAGGCCGGTACGCCGCGTGCGATCCAGATTGACGTTGGCGCCGTAGGAACCGGCGGACGGATCATAGGCGATCTCGTTGTGCAGATTGAGTCGGTAGACGTCCAAGGCGAGTTCGCGGCCGCTTTGCGCCCACTTCGCGCCGGCCTCGTAGGAATTGCCGGTCTGCGTCGCCAGGCCCGCGCTGCCGGTGGTGGTGTAGGTGAGCTCGTCGACCTTGGGGAAACGGTAGACCTGCGCCACGCGGACATAGAAACGTGTCGCGGGCGTGGCCTGCCAAGCCAGCCCTAGATCGCCCGCGGTAGCGACGTTGCTGAAGCTCTGCCCCGACGCGAAGCTGCTCGAATCGGTCACGTGATTGTCCGCCTGCGCCGCACGCACGCCGGCCTGCAGGCGCAGATGCGCCGGCAGCGGCACGCCGGCCTGCAGGTACCCCGCGTTCAGGCGCTGATGGCTTTGCGTCACGCCATAGGACGAATTGAAGTCGTAGCCGTTGTCGCGCCAGTCCATGCCGACGATGAACTGCGTGCCGTCGGCGGCGGCGTACACCAGTCGCGGGCTGAGGCTGCGATAGTCGCGCTGCTGGGTGAACGCGCTGCCGGACAGGCGCCCGAATCCACGGCTGGTGCGGCGGTCGAAATCGGTTTCCAGATACCAGAAGTCGGACAAGGACTGCCGCCAGCCCAGACTCACCGTGCCGGTCTTGGTGTCGGCATAGTCGCTCGCATAGCGCGCCTGGCGCGGGTTCTCGGCAAGCTGCGCGGCGAACAGTCCTCCAGGTAGCCCCAGCACCTCATGGCTGCGCTGGAAGGTGCCGAACACGCGTCCGCCGGCATAGTCGTAGCCCAGCCGTGCGCGGTAGTCGTGCAGGTCCGAGACATTGTTGTTGCGGTAGTTGTCGGCGTGAGCCTGCTTTGCCGTCAACGCATAGGAAAAACCGTTGCTCAGGCGGTTGTGCAGCGTGCCTACGATGCGCTCCTCGCCATAGCTGCCGCGGGTCACGGTCACGCTGCCGCCGGCGCGCAGCGGCGTGCGGGTGACGATATTGATCACCCCGCCGACGGCCTGGTCGCCGTAGAGCACGCCGGCGCCGCCCTGGATCACCTCGATGCGCTGGACGTCGCCCAGCGGCACGGCGCCCCAGTCGATGCTGCCGAGGTCGGAGTTGTTGAGCGGTCGGCCGTCGACCAGCACCAGTGTATTGGACACCGCATTGTCGCCGAAGCCGCGCAGGCTGACGTTGGCGCGCAGGCCGGCGCCGTACAGCGAATTGACCTGCACGCCGCCGATCAGCGCCAGCGCCTGCGGCAGCGTGCTCGCCCCGCTATTTTCGATCTGCTTGCGCGTGAGCACCACGATCGGCGCCAACACGTCGGTCAAGGATGTTTCGGTGCGCAGCGGCGTGATGACGATGTTGGGAATGCCCGCGGCGGCCGCGCCGATGGGCAGAGACAGACACACGGCGCCCACGGCGCCGTAAAGATAAAGGTTTCGCATGGCGGCCCTCCGCTCGCCGGATTCAAGATCGACACGGAGGGAACAAGGACGCAGCTGGGATCGGCGGCGGCCCGAGCCGCCCTCCGCAGCCCAAACGTCGCGATCGGGCCGGTATCCGGGCTTATGGGCCGGACATCGCAAGATGTCCGCCGGCGCTCGCCTTCCCATGCGGAATCGCACAGTGGCTTGAACAAACCGTCGCGAAACGAGGCCGCGGAGCATCGCTCCACACTACGTTTTCGGACGACCTGCGGTGAACGCCGTTGACCCAATCACCGTTGCGGGGGCAGCGTCGGGTTTGCCGCAGCGCGGCGCACCGACTTCCCGTTCAACCCCGCTCGCGCGGGGCACCTGATCGCACCCCGATCCAGACCAGGACCGGGGTGCGGAGCATAGCACGCCGGTGGCGGGCTATTCGTCGCCGCTCAGCGGGCGCTTGCGCCCGGTGAGCATGGCGCGGGTGAGATTCTCGCGGTGCAGCAGGCTGTCGAGGAACACGCCCGCGATGTGCGCGAACACCAGCGCCAGGGTGAAGTTGGCGAAGAACTCATGCAGATCCTTGATGATGCCGCCTTCGTGCTCGCCGCCCTCGTTCCCGCCGTGCTCCTCGTGCTCGTCGCTGGCGTAGATCAGAGCCGGCGTCGCGGTCTGCGCGGCGGGTGTCGCCGGCGCGGTGGCGAGCAGGCCGGCCAGCGGACCGCCGCCCTTGCCGCCGTAGAGCACCAGGCCGGTGCCGGTGGTCACCAGCAGGCTAATCAGCAACAACACCACCATAAAACCGCCGGCCGGGTTGTGGCCGAGATAGCGCGGCGTGCGCAGCATCAGCAGATCGCGCAGATAAGCCAGCACCTTGGACGGGCGGTAGACGAAGTCCGAAAAGCGCGCATGGCGCGTGCCCACCAGCCCCCACACCAGACGCACCAGCACCGCACCGGCGACCACGTAACCCGCGATGGTGTGCACATCGGTCATTTCGTCGCCGGTCAGATAGGCCAGCGTGAACGCGGCCACCAGCGTCCAGTGAAAAATACGGATAAGCGGATCCCACACCTTTACCGTCGTTTGTCCCGACATGCCCCACTCCCTTATTTATTGTGTATTCGTAGCGCCCATCCTAGACCGCGAAACTTAAATGCAACTTAAGCGGCGGTCATGAGACCGGCCGGCTCAGGCGCAGACGCGCTCCGCCTCATCGCCATCGGCGCCGTCCGCCTCGCGCCGATCGACGAACAGCGTATTGCCCTGGCGCTGCTTGGCCACCCGCTTGACCTCGCTGGCGCGCGCGGCCACCTCGTGATGGCTGCGGAACATGTCCGGCTGCACGCGCACCACGCCGATCGACAGCGACAGCAGTTCGAAGAAACACGGCTGGCCGCGCCGGTCGGTGCTGGCGATACCTCCCGCCAGGCGCTGCGGCTCGTCGTAGAACGTCGGCACCATCTCCGCGAACCGCTCCAGCATACCCCTAAGAATAACGTGCCAATCGGAAGACACCAGCACCAGCACGAAATCGTCGCCCCCCACATGACCGACGAAATCGAGCGGCGAATCGGCCGCCTCGCTCAGCAACCGCCCCAACTCGCGCAGCACGTGGTCGCCACGCGCATAGCCGTAGAAATCGTTGAACGGCTTGAAGGAGTCGAGATCGCAATAGGCCACCACGAAGGACTCGTCGGCCTCCAGCATGGCGTCGATCTGCTCGCCGATGGGCACGTTGCCGGGCAGCTGGGTCAGTGGGTTGGCGTAGCGAGCGTAGCGCACCTGCAGCTCGGTGACCCGACGCAGCAGGTCGATCACCGTGCCCACCCCGAGATAGCGGCCGGCGGCGTCGACGATGATGAAATCCTTGTCCCAGTCCGCCTCCAGCTGGCTGGTGACGAGCTGGCTGACGCGCTCCAACGGCGTGTCCACGCCCACCGTCAGCGGCTGGCGCCCCATGAACTCGCTGACCGGCTTGCGGGCGTAGAGCTCGCGCGCATAGCGGCGCGCATAGAAATCCATGATCAGATGGCGCCACACCATGCCCACCGGACGGCCGTCGTCGACCACCACCACCGAGCGTTCATCCGGCGTGGCCTGCAGGCGCTCGATCACCTCCGACAGCAGCATGTCCGGCGGCACCGGCTGGTGCGGGCGCAGCAGGCTCTGCGCCGTGTTCTCCAGCCGCTGCACGCGCCCGCGACGGACCGTGGCCAGCTCCGGCAACTCTCGCGGCGGGTGCGGCGTCGGGCGCTGCAGGAAATAGCCCTGGCCGAGATCCACGCCCAGGCTGGCGATCACCTCGAACTCTTCGCGCGACTCGATGCCCTCGACCACCAGGCGGCTGCCCAGGTCGCGCGAGATGTCGCGCATCGAACTGACGAAACTGCGCTTGACCGCGTCCTCGTGGATGCCCTGCGCGAAATGGCCGTCGATCTTGACGAACTCCGGGCGCAGTTCGGTCCAGTGACGCAGGCCGCCGTAGCCGGAGCCGAGATCGTCCAGCGCGATGGCGAAGCCCATGGCGCGATAGTGCTCCACCGCCTCGTACATCACGCCGTAATCGTGGATCGGCGTATGTTCGGTCAGCTCGATGACCACCCGCTCCGGCGACAGTCCCAGCTCCTGCAGCACGCGCAACGTCTCGCCGCGCGGGCGATCGGCCTGCACGATGGTCTCGGGCGTCACGTTGATGAACAGCAGCCCCGGCAGATCCAGCGCCACGAAGCGCTCGATCGCCAACCGCCGACACAGATGATCGAGTTCGCTCAGCAACCCGCATTCGGTCGCCGACTCGAACAGATTCAGCGGACTGTGCAGCATGCTGTCGGACGGGCCGCGGATCAGCGCCTCGTAGCCGAACACCTCGCCGGCCGGCATGTCCACGATCGGTTGAAACAATACATTCAGCCGGCGCGCGCTCAGCAGCTCGCGCACCGTCGCACACGTCGACTTCGGCGACATAGGCGAACGTCTCCTACACGTATAAGCGCGTAGTATCTACCACAAGCCCATGACGCGAGCATGAATGCGGACGCCAATGGCGTTCTAGCCCGCCTTGCGCTCCAGTGCCGCCGCCGCTTCCAGCGCCTGCTCCAACTCACGCTCCTTCTCCACCAGACGCTTGAAGCGCGCGCTGTTGTTCACGAACTCGCGTAAACCGAGGAAGAACACCGCCACGCCGAGCACCATCAGCGCGAAACCGCTCACCTCGAAAAAGCGATGCTGAATCAGCTTCACGAAAGCGATACCCAGCGCAATCAGCGCGATCGCGGTGCGCCCGTAGGCCAGAAACGTGCGCTTGTTGGCCAACACCGTGCGGTCCAGCGCCAACCAGTCGCGCAGGATCATCTCTTCGCGCTTGAATTCACTGTATGGATCGTCGATCACTCCCTTCGCCTCCTCCGGCTTGCGGTGCGCCTTACAGGCCAGCACGGCATTTGTCATATGAATTTCTTATGACCGTCGCCGCGGCGTTCCGGTTCCCTTCCCCGCAACCCGCATCAGGCCTTGCCCAGAGGCACTTATCCACAGCTTATTCCACCCTTGCCAACAGACAAATCCACAGCATCTAGTGTTATTGACCCACACCCGACCACATTCTATAGTGCCCACCTAAGGCGACAGCCACTTCTTCCACACCCGCACAGAACCACCTCAGGGGAAGCGCATGCAGACCGAAAACCAGCCTCAGACCGCCCAGGAAAACCGCCCGGTCGGCGCCGTCGCCGCACCCGCCGAGAGCGACGTCCAATCCGCCTCGGCCAGCCCGTACCGCGTCATCCGCCGCAACGGCAAGCTGACCCATTTCGACGCCAGCAAGATCACCGTGGCGATGACCAAGGCCTTCCTGGCCGTCGAGGGCGGCAACGCCGCTGCCTCCAGCCGCATCCACGAGACCGTCGCCGACCTCACCGGCAAAGTCGTCGACAGCCTGTTCCGCCGCCTGCCCGACGGCGGCACCGTGCATATCGAGGACATCCAGGACCAGGTCGAGCTGGCGCTGATGCGCGCCGGCGACCACAAGGTCGCGCGCTCCTACGTGCTCTACCGTGAGCAGCAGGCCGCGCAAGCGCGCCGCCGAGGCCGCCAAGAAAGGGCCCAAGGCCGCCGCTTCCGCGCTGCAACGTCACGCTGGCCGACGGCAGCCGCCGCCCGCTCGACGAGGCCCGCCTGCGCGCGGTGATCGACGAAGCCTGCAGCCGGCATCGACCGACGTCGACGCCGAAGCTGGTGCTCAAGGAACCCTGCGCAACCTCTTCGACGGCGTCCCCGAGAAGGACGTCGACCAGGCGCATGGTGATGAGCGCGCGCGTGCTCATCGAACGCGAGCCGAACTACACCTTTGTGGCCGCCCGCCTGCTGCTCGACGCCCTGCGCAGCGAAGCGCTGCGCTTCATCGCACGGCCACGCCGACGCCGCCACCCAGGCACGAAATGACCGCGCGCTATGCCGAATACTTCGAGGCCTACATCAACGCGCGGCATCGAGCTCGAACTGCTCGACCCGACGCCTGCGCCAGCTACGACCTCGCGCGCCTGGGCGCCGCGCTCAAGCCCGAGCGCGACCTGCAGTTCACCTACCTCGGCCTGCAGACCCTGTACGACCGCTACTTCCTGCACTGCCGACGGCATCCGCTTCGAGCTGCCGCAGGCCTTCTTCATGCGCGTGGCCATGGGCCTGGCCATCAATGAGATCGACCGCGAAGCGCCGCGCCATCGAGTTCTACGAACTGCTGTCCTCGTTCGACTTCATGAGCTAGCACGCCGACGCTGTTCAACTCCGGCACCCTGCGCCCGCAGCTCTCCTCCTGCTACCTCACCACCGTGCCGGACGATCTCGACGGCATCTTCGGCGCGATCAAGGACAACGCGCTGCTGTCCAAGTTTGCCGGCGGTCTGGGCAACGACTGGAGCCGCGTACGCGCCCTGGCGCCCACATCAAGGGCACCAACGGCAAGATCCAGGGCGTCGTGCCCTTCCTGAAGGTCGCCAACGACACCGCCGTGGCCGTCAACCAGGGCGGCAAGCGCAAGGGCGCGGTCTGCGCCTACCTGGAAACCTGGCACCTCGACATCGAGGAATTCCTCGAGCTGCGCAAGAACACCGGCGACGACCGCCGCCGCACGCACGACATGAACACCGCCAACTGGATTCCCGACCTGTTCATGAAGCGCGTCGCCGAGGAAGGCGAGTGGACGCTGTTCTCGCCCAACGAGACTGCCCGATCTGCACGACCTCTTCGGCCAGGCCTTCGAAGACGCGCTACACCGACTACGAGGCGCAAGGCCGCGCGCGGCGAGATCAAGAACTTCCGCAAGCATCAAGGCCACCGACCTGTGGCGCAAGATGCTCGGCATGCTGTTCGAGACCGGCCACCCCTGGATCACCTTCAAGGATCCGTGCAACCTGCGCTCGCCGCAGCAGCACGTCGGCGTCGTGCACAGCTCCAACCTGTGCACCGAGATCACGCTGAACACCTCCGACGACGAGATCGCCGTGTGCAACCTGGGCTCGGTCAACCTCGCCCAGCACGTGACCGCCAACGGCCTCGATCACGGAGAAGCTCGAGCGCACCATCACGCACCGCCATGCGCATGCTCGACAACGTCATCGACTACAACTACTACAGCGTGCCGCAGGCGCGCCATTCCAACCTGCGCCACCGCCCGGTCGGGCTGGGCATCATGGGCTTCCAGGACGCGCTGTACAAACTGCGCCTCCCCTACGCTCGATGGAGGCGGTCGAGTTCGCCGACCGCTCCATGGAGGCCGTGAGCTACTACGCCATCCAGGCCTCCAGCCGACCTCGCCGACGAGCGCGGCCGCTACTCCGAGCTTCGACGGCTCGCTGTGGAGCCAGGGCATCCTGCCGATCGACTCCATCGACCTGCTGGCCGAAGGCCGCGGCGGCTACCTCGACAGTCGACCGCAGCCGGACGCTGGACTGGGACGGCGCTGCGCGAACGCGTCAAGACCAGCGGCATGCGCAACTCCAACACCATGGCCATCGCCCCGACCGCGACCATCTCCAACATCTGCGGCGTGGCGCAGTCGATCGAGCCGACCTACCAGAACCTGTTCGTCAAATCGAACCTGTCCGGCGAATTCACCGTGATCAACCCGTACCTGGTCGCGCGACCTCAAGGAACGCGGCCTGTGGGACGAGGTCATGGTCAACGACCTCAAGTACTACGACGGCAGCGTGCAGCCCATCGACCGCATGCCCGAAGACACTCAAGGCGCTCTACGCCACCGCCTTCGAGCTCGACCCGCGCTGGCTGATCGAAGCCGGCTCGCGCCGCCAGAAGTGGATCGACCAGGCCCAGTCGCTCAACCTCTACATGGCCGAGCCCTCCGGCAGCGAAGCTGGACAAGCTGTACAAGCTGGCCTGGGTGCGCGGCCTGAAGACCACCTACTACCTGCGCTCCATGGGCGCCACGCACGCCGGCAAGTCGACCAGCGTCGAGTCCGGCACCAGCCATGCCGAGGAATACACCGCCGCCGCGGTCAAGACCGAAGCGATGACGGCCGAGGAAGCCGAGGGACCGAAGGTCTGCTCCATCCTCGAGCCCGACTGCGAAGCCTGTCAGTAAGAAAGTAAAGAAGCGCCAGGCGGCGGCTCCGGCCGCCGCCCGCCCGAATCGCGCCATACGCAACACGAACGACTTATGAGGTACACGCCATGCTGAACTGGGACGATCCGCTGACCCCCGCCGCCGCCCGTCAGGCCGCCGAGCTGCCCGAGCCCGAGCCCACCGTCGCGGCCACCTCGCCCGAAGTCGCCTCGGCCGTAGCCGCCGCCGGCGCCAAGCCCGTGCGGGCCGAGGACAAGCGTGTCGTCAACGGCATGGCCGACATCAACCAGCTCGCGCCGTTCAAATACCCGTGGGCCTGGAAGTACTTCCTCAACGCCAACAAGAACCACTGGACCCCCCTGGACATCAACATGGCCCAGGACGTCCACGACTACCACCACAAGCTCACCGTCGAGGAACGCCACGTCTACGAAAACGTGCTCGCCTACCTCACCACGGCCGACATCCTCGCCATGCGCAACGTCGCCATCGCCGTAATGGAAAAGATGAGCGCGCCCGAGCTGCAGATCTACCAGGCCCGCCAGACCTACGAAGAAGCCCTGCACACCTGGACCTACCAGCACTGCATCGAGACCATCGGCCTCGACCAGGGCGAGATCTACAACCGCTACCGCGTCGTCCCCGAGATCAACGCCAAGATCCGCATGACGCAGCAGCGCCTGGACTCCGTCATCCGCCCGGACATCGACCTGCAAGACCGCGACGAGCTGCACAACTTCCTGATGTCGTACATCTTCTTCGCCGCCGTGTTCGAAGGCACCTGGTTCTACAACGGCTTCAGCCCCATCTTCGCGCTGCAGCGCCGCGGCCTGATGAAGGGCACCGCCGAACAGCTGCAATACATCATGCGCGACGAAGTCATGCATGCCAGCTTCGGCATCCGCGTCGCCAAGCAGCTCATGCAGGAAGAAGGCATCCGCCCCGACCCCAAGGCCATCCGCGAGATGTGGGACCAGGCCGAAGCCGCCGAAGCGGGCTACGCCAGCTACATCCTGCGCGACCCGATCCTCGGCTACTCCGCCGACCTGCACGTCGAGCAGTTCCGCCACGTCGCCAACCGCCGTGCGGCGCAGCTCGGTCTGGAGGAAGAGCCCTTCCCCGGCGCCGAGGCCGCCCTGCCCTGGCTGGACGAGCAGGCCAACCTGCGCAAGGAGAAGAACTTCTTCGAGACGCGGGTGACGGAGTATCAGACGGGTGGGGCGTTGAGTTGGGATTGAGTTGTCAGTTCAACACCATTAAGTGGCTCAAATTACAGCATCTGGTGATTCTGAGAATGATTCTCATCTACCAGCCACTGCTAGGAACCCACACATAGACCTCAGCCACTGGCGATTTGCTAGTGGCTTTTTTTTGCCTGAAATTCGGGAAAGGATATGCGCCTTACCGGCCAGAAGCGGCCGCTGCCCCTTTGACCAATCACGGTCATTGGGCTGTCTGCTTTGAGGCGGAATGCCATATCAGATGGAAACCAAGAACGCCTCGCACCAATGTCTACAGAACTGATGGAGATTCAGCATGTGAGCAGAGGCGCTAGAAGTCACGGATAGATCATGCATATATTTGTAAGTCGTCCAAATTGGGTTCCAAGTAAATTTGAGGCTGGGTTGCGTACATTTCTGCTTCAAATGGATAACCTAGGGCTAGTCCCAAGAACGCCGGCAATTGCATTATCCTAGCAAGCCACCGCTTGATGAAGTCATCGAGATAATGAGTGCTTGCCAAGGTGCGGTAATCCTTGGTTATCCACAAATCGAAATTCAAGCAGGAAACTTGAAAGGCTCGAAAATTGGGTCGCCCATAACACTTGGCACAGAATGGAACCACTTAGAAGCTGGCTTAGCGTACGCAGCGGGGCTTCCGTTGTTAGTAGTGCACCATCAGACTGTATCACGAGGTATTTTTGATCGTGGTGTGTTGAATGCTTTTCTTCACTGTGTGGACATGTCCTCTCAAAATTGGTCAATGCAACCCAATTTGAATGGTGCTATAAAAAAATGGGAACAAGCATGTGTGAGCGGTGAGGCGAACTATTCTGGTTCAAAGAAAGTCGTTAGTGGTCCCGAAGGGGCACCCTACTTGCCCAAATTGCTCTACAGATCAAGAAGCCTATTTACATGAGTCCTGTGCCACAACCATTTAATAAGTTGGCTGGTGGCAATTGGGAGTGCCCTTCATGCAATTATGTACAGTGACTTCTCGCAATTACATCAAGTTTGCGCTCTCCGGTAGCTGGGATGCCGCAAATGCGGCGCGCCTTATGTGAAAAGTTAGAGTAGTAATGAATGAGACGGTGCAACGGAAGAAATCACGATGGGTCGAGATGCAAGAAGACGGCCCGTTCTGAAAGCCGGTATTGCCACATCCATAAGTCCCAAGCTAAGAGAACAAATCGAACATTACCTGGGGCAATAGGCGGTGCAACGCTTGGGGCGCGCGTCGGCGGGTTGCCTGGGGCCGCTTTAGGTTTAGTCGCCGGGGCAATTTTGGGTTACTCAGTGGAGAAAGAACTCATGGCCAAGAGTAAAGTATTTATTAGTTTTGACTACGACAATGATTCTGATTTGAAAACGCTACTAATAGGGCAGTCAAAAAATGAAGATACGCCATTTGAAATTTCTGATTGGTCGGTAAAAGAGCATATAGAAGGAGATTGGAAAGAAAGAGTTCGTACAAAGCTGCGGCGCGTGGATCAAGTCGCGGTAATCTGCGGAGAAAATACGCATACAGCTACTGGAGTATCGGCTGAAGTTAAGTTGGCCCAGGAAGAAAGTGTTCCATTTTCTATTGAAAGGGCGAGCCAACAGTGCATGCACGAAGCCAAAGGCTGCCAAAAGCTCTGACAAGCTCTATCGATGGACTTGGGATAATTTAAAGTCACTAGTCGGTGGGGGGAGATAGGACCAATGAGAAGGGCGCTTGTTGTGGGTGTTGATTATTACGCCAATGTTTCTCCGCTTTATGGGTGTGTAAATGATGCCTATTCTGTGAAATCCGTACTGGAAAGAAATAGCGATGGAACCGTGAATTTCGGGGTAAACCTGGTTACAGGGATGAGTCCTAGTCAGATGGTGACTAGGCGGGCTCTCAAGGATCAACTAGAAGTGCTGTTTAGCGATGACAGTGAAATAGCGCTTTTCTATTTCTCCGGACATGGATTCATCGATAGCACTGGCGGGTACTTGGTTTGTTCAGACACTGTTGATGGTGACGATGGGTTGTCGATGGATGACATTCTCCTCATGGCCAACCAGTCAAAGGCGCGTAGCAAAGTAATAGTATTGGATTGTTGTCATTCTGGCATCGTTGGCACCCCGAAAAACTTAGGAAGCCAAGCGATGCTCTCTGAAGGGGTAACAATCCTTACTGCTTCAAGTGCTGATCAATATGCTATGGAGAGTAACGGAAGCGGTGTATTTACATCGTTGTTTGTCGATGCAATGAACGGTGGTGCAGCAAACTTGGTCGGCGATATTACGCCAGGGAGTATATATGCTCACATTGACCAGTCTCTTGGTCCTTGGGAGCAGCGACCAATATTTAAGACAAATGTTAGATCCTTCGTTTCCCTTAGAGAGGTTCAGGCCCCGATTGAACTTGATCATCTAAAACGGTTAGTCGAGTCTTTTCTGATCCCGGGAGCCAATTTCAGCTCGATCCGACATTCGAGCCTGAAGAGGAGACAGCGAGGGACGAGAACACGGAACAGTTTGCCGTGCTTCAGAAACTGAATCATGTAAATCTTGTTGTTCCAGTGGATGAAGAGCATATGTATTTCGTACAATTAACTCAAAGTCGTGCAAACTAACCGTGCTAGGGATGCACTATTGGAAGCTGGTCAATAATGAGCGGATTTGAGAGGAAAACAAGTCTCTAACAATGCCTACCAGACGACGCAGTCGTTGGCGCGCCTGCTTAGCTGAAAGCAGGCATTCAGCAAGTGTTTACAAAGCGCCACATAGCTGTCGAATTGATCGAAACAAGCAATCGGCCGCTTGGGGTTGCGGATTCAATCGATCGACGCAACGGGAGGACCTTCAGGGTCAGGTCTAGAATTTATACTTAACCATGCTCCATCATCTTCAGCAGGCCGTGACTCCGCGGTCAGGCCTTGCCATTTGCCTATCAGGTTGAAAGCGCCTGAGCCATATTTCGTGCGCGAATCAGCGCCACTGATTTCGATTTGATTAGGTGACGCGCCCAGCCCCTTTCTTTGAATGCCCAAAGAAAGGGGCGAAAGAAAGGCGCCCGAAAGGCCTTGTCCCTACGGGCAAACCTCGAGCGCACACCCCGTCACGGGGCACCGCAGGCACTCGCCATCCTGGCAAAGCCTGCTCGGGCGGCCTCCCTGCCGCCCGACCCCGTGCCGGGGCGCACGCTCGAGGCAAGGCCTAAACGGGAGGCGGAGAGTCAAAACAAGACGCGCCCCGAACCGTTGAGCTGCGTATTCGGCTCTTGAAATGTAGGTTGGGGTAAGCGAAGCGCACCCCAACGCGCTGGCATCGGGGATGTTGGGGTTCGCTACACTCACCCCAACCTACGAATACCATCAGCACGCTGAGCATTCAGAACCCGATTGTTGGCCTTTGACCCTCCCCCTTGATTGCTTGCCTTGAACGTGCGCCTGGGCGGGGATGGCCGGCAGGGCCGGCAGCAGCCTTTCGCCCGGACGGCGAATGGCTGCGTGCCCCGTTCAGGGGTGCGTTCGCGAGGTTGCCCGTCAGGGACAGGCGATCCTGGGGGTGCGTTTCTTTCGCCGGTTTCTTTGCGCATTCAAAGAAACCGGCTCGGGCGCGTCACCGATTCAGATCAGAACAGCCCATCCTAGCATCGTGCCGAAACCGCCCCCAGCAGTACTTCATGAAGGCCTGTCCCGCGAAGAAAGGCGGCTATCTGAGTTCTTCGCGGAGATCGATCTGCAGCTCCGGAGGCGATCTGTCGGTGCCGCTGTGGGGGCCGGACACCCGCGACCCGCTGGAGGTATGCCGGCCGCTCGGCATCGAAATCTACCGGCTCGCTCCGCGGATGCTGGAAGGCTGGTCGCCGCCGCCGGTCGCCGGCTACCGGGGCCTGCGCGGCATGGCCCTGCAGCCGCCGCCATGGGAGCGGGATGGTTGACGCCCGAGTTCCGGGCGCGCCCTCGACCAACGCGGCCGGGCTTCAGCGCGATCCCATCTCAACGCGATGCGACCCAGGGTCTTTGCCCGGTACAGGGCGGCATCGGCTGCCTGGATCCAGGCATGCGGAGTGTCGTAGCGGTTGGCGACTTGAACACTCACGCCGATGCTGACGGTCACGACGCCCCATGAGGAGCATTCGTGAACGATGACCTTTTCCGAGACGGCTTCGCACAAACTCTCTGCCAATGTGCGTGCGCCATCCGCGTCCGTGTCGGAAAGGATGACCGCGAATTCCTCACCGCCGTATCGCGCCACCGTATCTCCCGGGTGCCGAACGCGTTCCTTCAACACGCCCGCGATGTCCCGCAGGCATTGGTCGCCG
>CAVVUY010000059.1:0-77361 GCA_963751375.1 uncultured Gammaproteobacteria bacterium | reverse complement strand
GATGTCGACGCGGTAGTTCAGGAACTGGGCGAGGTTGGCCACCCAGGCGAGGCCGGCGTAGCGGAGCATCGCGCGCAGAAGGTCTCTGTCCAGCAGCTGCGCCGACGGGCGGACACCCAGCTTCCGATACGCCAGGAGCGCCAGCACCGCCGCGTTGAAGAGCATCAGCGCGAGGTAGGCCCGGAACACGTCGTCGGAGCTGACCGGCCACACGCCCGACCTCTGGGCCGTGTACAGGCCTGCGTATGTCGCCATCGACACGGCGGCGAAGGCCACGGAGGCCACATTGAGCGTGGCGAACGAGCGACTGCCGGCGAAGACCGAGGCTACGTTCCCGTACACGAGAGTCGCGAACACGACTCCGGCCAGCGTGAGCTCCATGCCGACGCTCTGCTTCGACCGCGGCAGGAACAACTCGTTGCCGAGGAGCACGTCGTTCGCGTGCACCGTCACGAAGAGGAGCATCCCGATGCCGAGCGCGAACAGCAGGAGGGAGGTGAGGATGCGATCCCTGGCGACGCGCTCCTGTGCCACGAAGTACCGCAGCGAGAAATCGAAGCCGAAGCCGAAGAGGAGGCTCAGTATCCCGAAGGAAGCGGCAAACACCGCGAACTCACCCCTGCCGACGACCCCGAGCGTCCGCGTCAGGAAGATCGAGTTCCCGAACGAGAAGACGAGGTTCAACAGGTTGCTGGCGAAGACGCCGAGGGCGCTTCGGCCGACCCTCATGGGCGCGACGGCTCCGGGACGTCCGCCGCGGCACGCCCCCCCTCTGCGGCGACCACCCCCGCCAGCCCGAGGAGCATCCACGCGTGCCGGAGGTCCTCGCTCGCCATGAACAGCGCGTGCACCGCCACCGCCAGGAGAGCCACCAGCACGGCCGCGCGCGCGCGGGACGGCGGCGCGGCGGCGCGTACCCCGGAGATCGCGAGCCACAGACCAGCTGCCACCAGAACGAATCCCACGAGGCCGAACTGCCCGAGCACCGACAGGTAGGCGTCATGGGCATCCCAGAGAGCCGGAGCCATCCCCGCCAACGGGTCGGGAACCCTGGCGAGGAAGGGTGCGGCGCCCACCCCCCGGAGCGGGGCCAGGGTGAACGGTACGATGCTCTCCCTCCAGATCGCCGGCCGCAAAGCCGTCGTCACCACGTGGACGGGGCCGATGTGGACGTCGAGGGGAACCAGCGCGGCCACCAGCGTCGCGCCCGTCACGAGGACACCTCCCAAGGCGATCACGAGGCCCGGCAGGGGATGTCCGCGACGGCTCATGCGGACGCCGATGACGGCGGCCGCGATTCCGCCTCCGACCCAGGCGGTGGAGGCCGTGAGCAAGAGCCCGGCGGCGAGGGCACCGGCCAGTGCCAGTCCCGCGGCATGTCCTCTCCCCTCCAGGGTCGGCCACAGAGCCCAGAGGAGGATGGCCGTGATCACGAGGTAGTCCCCGAACATCTCGGGATGCAGGAAGGGGCCGGGTAGCCTCGGGAAGGAGAGGCCCGCCACGCCCCACCCCCCTACGACGGCAACGTCCCCGCCCGTGCCGGAGCCAACGAGGCCCAGGATCGCGGTGGCTCCCAGGGCCAACGCCGCACCGGCCAGCCACGCGTCGACGGCCCGCCTCCATCCGACCCCGCTGGTGGCCAGCGCCGCCGCGCCCAGCGCCAGCGCGAAGGTGGCGCTACCCTTGGCCAGCGCATAGGGGAGGTGGTACCCCCACACCCCGGAGACGGCCGACCACAGGCCGAAGGCGGCGAGCGCGCCCACCCCCACCAGGTACCGTCGCGGGGGAAGCCCCTCCACGACATCCCCGGCAAACGCACGCCCCACCGCGACCGCGCGCTCCGGGTAGACGACCCGTTCGATCCCCCAGACCAGGAGGAGGCCGAGCAGCGCGACATCCGCGCCGGTGGCGGTGGCGCCCGCCAGGGGAAGCACGACGAGGTGCCCGATCGGGAGCAGCATCAGGAGGAGCTCTGCCGCGAGCACGGTCGGCGTCCGGGTCATGGCCGTAATGATGTGGGGAGCGGCGCCCCCGCGAAACAGTCCCGAAGGCGGCGAGCGACAGGGCCCCCGCGGATGATCCGCGGGGGCCCTGTGCATCCGGTCGGACCGGAGCCCGCCCGGGGGCGCGATGGTACCGGCGTTCCCTAGACGGGCGTGGCCGGGGCCTTCTTCACCTTGCCCGCCGAGATGCACGAGGTGCACACGCGCACGCGCACGCGCTCACCCTCCTCGTTGACGATCTTCACCGTCTGGAGGTTGGGGAGCCAGCGGCGCCGGGTCTTGTTGTTGGCGTGGCTGACGGAGTTCCCGGCAGGCTGACGTGCGCGGCCACTACGCGCCAGCCCTCGGGCATGCGCGCCCAGGTCTGGCTCTGGCGCCCGTGTACCTTGCCGCGGCGGAATTCGGTGTTGGCGGTGGCGAAGTCGAGCCCGTAGGTGGTGATGGTGGTGTTGACCAGTTCGCGCTGCAAACCCTGCGAGGGGCGCGCGGCGCGAAAGGCGGCGATGGCATCGTAGCCGTAGAGATTCTCGCCGACGCCGTAGCGCAGCGTATGCGGGCTGTTCCAGAACAGCTCGTCGAGCACGGCGACGTCGTTGTTCACCAGCGCGTCTTCGTAGCGCTCGAAGGCCGCGGTGACTTCGGCGAGCACATCGGGAAGATTGATTTCGGGCATCGAGACGTTGGTCCTTTAAGCGAGTTCTGCGACAGGGGCGGTAAAGCCTTCGGCCTCGAGTCGCGCGGCAACACGCAGGGCGATGTCCTCGCGCCACGGGGCTGCGATCAGCTGCACGCCGATGGGCAGGCTGCCGGGCGTGTGTACCGGCACCACGACCACCGGCAGGCCGATGAAGGAGATCGGCTGGGTGTAGAGGCCGAGATGCGGACGTACCAGCATCTCCTGGCCGTCCAGCGTCATGCTGCGCTGACCGATCGGCGGGGCGGGCATGGGCGTGGCCGGGGCGATCAGCAGGTCGTGGCGGCGGAATACACGCCGGACCTCGGTCTGGTACCAGCGCCGGAAACGCTGGGCCTGCAGGTTCCAGGTCGCCGGCAGCAGCGCGCCGGCGAGCATGCGGTCGCGCACCTCGGGGTCGTAGTCTGCGGCGCGTTCGCGTAGCCGTTCCAGGTGTAGGTTGCTGCTCTCGGCGTTGGTGATCAGATAGGCGGCCGCGCGCGCGCGGCCCGCCTCGGGTAACTCGGCCTCGTCCTCTACGCCGAGTGCACGGGCGACGCGTTCGACGGCCTCGAAGGCCTGCGGCGTACCCTGCTGGCGAAAATAGCCGCCGGCCACGGCGATGCGCAGCCCGTGGGCGCCGTGGGCGAGCACTTCGGAAGTCGGCTCCGGCAGACGCGTCTGGCACACTGGATCGCGCGAGTCCGGTCCTTGCATGGCGTCGTAGACGGCCGCCAGATCGGCGACGCTGCGCGCGAACGGGCCGACGTGGTCCAGGCTGGGGCAGAAGGCGAAGCTGCCGGCGCGCGACAGCCGGCCGAAGGTGGGCTTGAGGCCGAAGATGCCGCACAGCGAGGCAGGCACGCGGATGGAGCCGTTGGTGTCCGAGCCCAGCGCCAGCGGCACCATGGAGCCGCCTACGGCCGAACCGCTGCCGCCGCTGGAGCCGCCGCTCATGTGGGCGAGATCGTGCGGGTTGCGCGAGGGACCGACGTGGGCGTTCTCGCCGGTGAAGTCGTAGGCGTATTCGCCCATGTTGAGGGCGCCGCAGAGCACCGCGCCGGCCTGTTTGAGGCGCGCGATGAGCGTGGCGTCCTCCGCTGCCGGCGGGTCGTCGCGGTTGATCTTGGAGCCGGCCAGGGTGGTCACGCCCCTCGATGTCGAACAGGTTCTTGACCGCATAGGGCACTCCGGCCAGCGGGCCGACGATCTCGCCGTGGGCAATGGCGCGGTCGACCGCGGCGGCTTCTTCGAGCGCGCGCTCGGCGGTGATCTCGGTGAAGGCGTTGAGGCTCGGATTCAGGCGCTCGATGCGCGCCAGCGTGTGCTGCGCGGCTTCCATGGCGCTGACTTCGCCGCTGCGGATGGCGGCAGCCAGTTCGACGGCGGTTTGCGGGATCGTGCTCATGCCGAGAACACCGGTGCGGGTTCCTCGACCGGCGGCAGGGGATGCTCTTCGAGCACTGCGGCCATGCGGGCGCTGAGGCGGTAGTAGGCGATCACCGATTCGCGCCAGGCCGGGTCGATGCTCAGTCCCTGCTGGGCGGCGGCGAGGTCGATGTAGGTTTCGAGGTCTTGGTCGTTCATGAGGTTTGCTTACTCCTCTGGAATATCGCGCGGCGAAGAGGCGGCCGCGTGCGGTTGTTGCGTCGTTCGGGAGTGCTGGCGCAGGGCGAGCAGTTCGGCCAGCACGCTGACGGCGATTTCGGCGGGGCGCTTGCCCAGGCCGGGCAGGCCGATGGGCATGTGCAGATGCGGCGCGCTGCGCCCGCTGCGTTCCAATGCGTGACGGAAGCGTGCGGCCTTGGAGCGGCTGGCGATGACGCCGAGGTAGGCCAGCGGCCGGTCGGCGAAATGCTCCAGCAGTTCGTAGTCCAGGGTATGGCTGTGGGTCATGATCAGCACTACGGCGTCGTGCGGCGCTTGCGGCAGCCGTGCCGCTTCGCTGTGCGGCTGTACACGCACGGACGGCGGGAAGGCTTCGGGTTCGGCCCAATCGGGGCGTTCGTCGAATACCTCGACGGCGTAGCCGAGCTCGCTGGCCAGCCGGGCGACGGCGCGGCCGACGTGTCCGGCGCCGAACAGCCACAGCGGCGTGCGTCTCGCGGCGGGCAGCGCGAACCAGTTGCCGTCGGCGCTGAAGCCGGGTTCCCCGGCGTGCGCGAGCGTGGGGCGGGCTGCGGCGTCGCCCAGCCAGCGCCCTTCGGCAGTGAAGCCGCCGACGAGCCGCAGCGCGGTTGGAGCGGCGGCGTAGATGCGTCCGGCGCCGGGTTGGTAAAGCGCACCCATCAGCGGCGGCACCGTCACGATGCAGGCTTCGGCGCGGCCGCCGCAGCACTGGTCGCTGCCGGCCCCCAGCGTGAAATCGAAGTGCCGCGCAGAGCCGCCGGTCGCGCACTCGTGCAGCGCCGCGCGCAGGGCGTACTCCATGCGTCCGCCGCCGACCGTGCCGTCGAAGCGCCCGCTGTGCAGCAGGCGCATGCTGTCGCCGACGCCGGCCGGCGCGGAGCCGCGCACGCGGGTGATCAGCGCTTCGGCCAGCGGCGGTGCGAAGCCGTACTGCTGGGCGATGGCGTTCATGAGGCGCGCGCGATGATGGCGACCGGCCCGCCGCCCAGCGGGCCGTGGTGTTCGGCGCGGGTGGAGACGTACACCGCGGTCTCGCCGGTGACGCCGGCCAGCAGCGCGGCGACCACGCAGCGCGAGTAGCGCATGTCGGAGATGTCGGCGTCGGTCCACATGGTATGGCGTCGGCCGCGGATCGTATTGCGCGGATCGGCGTCGGATTTGGCGAAGATGCCGACCAGGCGTTCGGTCTGCTCCGGGGCAAGCTGGCCGGGCGCCTCCAGTCCAAGGCGTGCGAGCACGCCGCGGATGGCGTCGAGATCGACGATGTCGCGCATCACGCCGTGTTCGATGACCAGATCGCCGTCCCACCAGGCCGAGTTGGCGAACAGGGTGATTTCCGAGCGCTGCAGGCCCGGCTTGGACGAGACGCTGGCGCGGGTGGAGTAAAGCGACCAGTCGCGGCATACGGCGCGGTCGCCGATGCCGTCGGCCGGCGCTTCGTCCAGCGCCAGCGCGACGCCCAGCGCGGATGCCGCGCGCGACCAGCTCATGTCGCAGCGCAGCGGCCGGCCTTCGGCCTCGGCGTTCTCGCGCTGCGCTTCGTCGAATTCCGGGATGGCGCCCTTGATCTGCACCAGATGCACGTCGGCGGGATCGTCCAGCCGCAGTTCGCGCATCAACTCGCGCACCACGCGAGCGGTTTCCTCGATCATCGGCCGGTAGCCGACCTCCCAGGGCTCGAAGGCGCGCGTGTAGCCGGTGGCGACGGCCAGGCGCTTCTCGGCCCGTGCGGCCTCCAGCGGCTCGCCGGTGCGGGCCAGAACCAGCAGATGCGGACTGGTCACGCCTTCCGTGCCGCCGGAGAAGGACAGCACCACACGATTCTCGATCTCGGCCGGCGTGCAGTCGAGCCGCGGCGCGAGCAGATCGCCCAGCGCGCGCACCGCGAGCTCGCGGGTGAAGTCGTTGATGCCGCCGTTGCCCTCGGTCTTGCCGATCACGGCGAGAACGTCCTGCGCACGCAGTTCGCCGGCTTCGAGCAGACGGGCGAGACCGGAGACGTCGCTCGGGCCGGCAGTCGGGAAACGATAGGCTTGTATGCGCATGCGAAATCCGTATGGCTCAGAACGGCACCCGCAGGGTCTTGCCGGTGTGGCGGGCGATGTCGATTTTGTACACGTCGCCGTCGTCCATGTCAGCAGGCTCCTTGGCCGCCGCCAGCGCCTTGACCACTTCTTCCGAGTTCATGGTCAGCACGGTGACGGGTTTTTCGAACGCCATGGGGAAGTCGTGCCAGGTGCCGCGGTGGATCATGATGCCGTGGCCGGGTGGGATGCGGAAGGCGACGACATCCTCGAGATCCGGCAACTTGGCGCCGGATTCCAGGTTCGGTTTGCCCAGCACCATGGCGAACGGCGAACTGCCGAGACCGACGAAAATCTGCGTCATGCGTACATGGCGCTCCAACCAGGTGATTTCCTGGCTGCGGTGGGAGATGCGCGCGGTGCGCACCACGGCGCGTTCGTTGTAGACGAAATCCAGGTTCTCGCCTTCCTCGACGCTGCCTTTGTAGAACGGGATGGACAGGCCGGGGCGGTGCACGGAGTCGCCGATCATCAGGCCGTAGGCGGCGGTGTTCTCCGGCGTGGCGTCGACCAGCGGGACGTCGACGTAGTCTTTTTCCAGGGTGGCGGCTTGCATGGCGGTCTCCTCAGGCTTGCGGGAAGGATTGCGCGAGGGATTCGAGCACCAGACGCGCGGCGGTTTCCAGGCGGTAGCGGCCGCTGGAGCGGATGTCGTCGATGGGCGCGATGTCACTTGCGACGTGTTCGCGGATGGCGGCGGGGTCGATCTCGGCCGGTAGCTTGCCGTTCAGCCACGCGGCGAGTTGCGGCAGGCCGGTCGGCGTGGGGGCGACGCTCGCCAGGCCGAAACGCGCCGCGGCGATGCGTCCGTCGGCGTCGGTTTCGTACAGGGCTGCGAGGCTGAGTTTGGCGATGGCCTGGGCCTGGCGGGTGCCGACCTTGCGGAAATACTGGCAGGCATCGGCCGCAGGCGCCGGCAGGTGGACGGCGAGCAGCAATTCGTCGGCGGCGAGCGCGGTCTGGCGGTAGCCGGTATGAAACTGCGCGTAGGGCAGGCGGCGCGTGCCGTGCGGGCCGGCGAGTTCGAGTTCGGCGCCGTAGGCGAGCAGTACCGGCGGATTGTCGGCCGCCGGCGAGGCATTGACGACGTTGCCGCCCAGCGTGGCGCGGTTCTGGATCGGGGTGGCGCCGGTGACTGCGGCCGAGGCGGCCAGCATGGGCCAGCGTGCGCGCACCTCGGGATGGGCGCCGATGGCGCGCAGCGTGGTAGTGGCGCCGATGCGCAGGCTGTCGGCGCCGGCTTCGATGCCGTGCAGTTCGGCGACGGCGCCGAGGTCCAGCCAGGATTCGGGCGGCGGTGTCTTGCCGAGTCGCCGTTCGACCATCAGGTCGGTGCCGCCGGCGATGACGCAAGGCCGTTGCGGCGCGCTGTCGAGCAGGCGCAGCGCTTCGGCTAGCGATTGCGGTCTGGCCCACATGTCAGTTTTGCGCCTCGGACGCTTCGGCGATGGCGGCGTATATGCCGGTGTAGCCGGTGCAGCGGCACAGATTGCCGTCCAGGCCGGCGCGTATTTGCTCGAGGCTGGGCCGGGGATGCTCGGCCAGCAGCGCGGTGGCGGCGAGCATCATGCCGGGCGTACAGATGCCGCATTGCGTGCCGCCGGCGCGGCCGAAGGCGCGCGCCAGCGGCGAATCGGCAGGCAAGCCCTCGATGGTGACGACTTCGGCGCCTTCCAGCTGGCCTAGCGGTATCAGGCAGCTGTTGACCAGCTGGCCGTCGAGCAGCACAGCGCAGGCGCCGCATTCGCCTTCGCCGCAGCCTTCCTTGGCGCCGGTCAGGCGTAGTTCCTCGCGCAGGAAATCGAGCAGCCGGGTGTCTGGCGGCGATTCGCTGCCGCAGGGTTCGCCGTTGACCTTGAGCCGTAGGGTCATGTGTTCAACGTCCCATCGCGTGTGCGGCGTTCAGCGGATAGGCGACCGCCGGCACGGTGTCTGCCGCCATGGTCTTGGCCACCGCCTGCCGGTGGGCCAGATCGTAGGCGACGAAGGCGGCGCCTACGCGGTAGGCGTTCTCGAAGGCGATGTGCCCGCCGGGGTAATTGTGTGCGAGCAGCATGGCGGCTGCGGTCTGGCCGGCCGGCGGCTGGTCGAAGTCGCTGATCGTGCGCAGGCTGAGGTAGTGCGCGAGCAGGCCGCGGCGGGCCAGGGCGCCGGCATCGCCGGTGTCTTCCATGGCGGTGGTGGCGTAATGCGCCTCGCCGTGGGTGTAGTGATTCATGATGGTCTGGGCGACGCGCGAGAGCTGCACGCCGGACCAGAAGTCGTCGCCGGTGATGGTGGCGCCGATGGCGACGTTGGGCGTGCGCCCGGTCTGGGTCGGATACAGCTTGCGGTTGTCGCGCGCGGCCTGATCGTCGGCCAGTTTGACGTCCTTGGTCACGCCGTAGGCGAGCATGACCAGCGCGGGATTGAGGTGGAATGCATGTGTGCCGAGCGCCGGATGGTCGTCGCCCAGCGGCAGGAACAGCGGCTCGGACGAGCCGTTGGAGCGCGCGGTGAGATGGTGGCCGAGGTCCCAGGACACCACCCAGTCGGCCCAGTAGGCGCCGCCGAGGGTGTCGTCGCCCCAGGGCGGGCCGCCGGCGATGCCGGCGCGCAGGAACAGGGCGTGGCCGAGTTCGAGTTTCGAACTGGCGAGAATGGCGGCGACGCTGGTCGCGGCATTGATCTGGCCTTCGCCGGTTTCGGTGACGCAGACGCCGCGCGGGTCGCACCACACGGGAGCATAGGCGCCGGCGATCTTGAGCTGCGTCGGGTGTTCCATGTGCTTCAGCCAGGGCGCCAGTTCGGGCGGAAACGCCGTCAGGACCATGACCTTGACCGGCAGCGCGGCGGCGAACACGGCGGCCGGTGCGGCCAGCAGCAACAGCAGGGCGAGGCGGGCGAAACGTTTCATGCGACATCCTTGTGGTGTGAGGTGAGGCGATCGAGCAGGTATTCCGGAAACAGCGGCAGGCGGTCGACGTCGACCGACAGCGCCTGGCGCACGGCATTGGCGATGGCCGGAGCGGGGCCGTCCATGGGCAGTTCGCCCAGGCCTTTGGCGCCCTGCGGACCGGGGGCGTCGGCGGCGGTTTCCTGGAAGTGGACGCGGATCGGCGGCAGGTCGGCGCTGGTGGGAATGATGTAGTTGGTAAGGCGATCGTTGGCCATGAGGCCGTCGGCGCCCCACACGACGTCTTCGTACAGCGCGTAGCCGATGCCCTGGGCGACGCCGCCTTCGATCTGGCCCCGGGCGATGACGGGGTGGATGGCGCGCCCCACTTCCTGTACGGCGACGAAGTCGGTCACGCGCGTTTCCAGCGTGGCGAGGTCGACCTCCACGTCGGCGACGTAGGCCGCCCAGGCGTAGGCGGCGTAGGCGGGACCGGTGAAGGTCTCGTCGTCCCAGGCCTCGCCGTCCGGCGCCTGGTACTGGGCGATCTCGACCAGCGGACCGTAGTCCTCGTGATGCCGGCGGCAGGCGTCGGCGAAATCCGCGGGCGTGTAGTCGGCCGGCAGCGCCGCGGCGCGCCGCAGCCGGTCGATGAGTTGCGTGGCGGCATCCTGCACGATGCGGCCGACCACCATGCAGGTGCGTGAGGCGACGGTGGGGCCGGAATTGGGCACCTGGGTGGTGTCGGTAGGCGCCAGGTTGACGCGTTCGAGCGGCAGCTTGAGCGCCGCGGCGGCGATCTGCGCGAAGGTGGTGGCCATGCCCTGGCCGATTTCGGTGGTCGAGGCGAGCACCTCGATGCGGCCGTCGGCGTGTGCGCGCAGGCCGGCGCGCGAGCGCAGATGCAGCTCGCCGTTGCCGGTGAAGCCTGAGCCGTGGGCGAAGGTGGCGATGCCGATGCCGCGCCGGGTGCGGTGTCCGGCACGATTCCATTCGTCGTGCGCGGCGCGGCGCGCGGCGTAGTCGCTCTCGGCGAGGGCCTGTTCCAGCACTGCATGCATGGCCGCGTCTTCCCCGACGAGGTTGCCGGTCGGGAAGCGGTCGCCGGTCTGCAGCAGGTTGCGCCGGCGCAGTTCGGCCGGGTCGAGGCCGAGCGCGGCGGCGAGGCGGTCCATGGCCGCTTCCATGGCGAAAATGCTCTGCGGCGCGCCGAAGCCGCGGAAGGCGCCGAACGGCGGGTGGTTGGTGGCCACGGCCCGGCCGAGCACGCTGATGTTGTCGCAGCGGTAGGGGCCGGGGGCGTGGATTACCCCGCGCGACAGCACCACCGGGCTGAGCGTGACGTAGCCGCCGCCGTCGAGCGCGAAATCGATGTCGATCAGGGTCAGCCGGCCTTCGGCGTCGGCGCCGAGGCGGATGTTGGTGCGCGAGGGATGGCGCTTGGGCGTGGCACGCATGTCCTCGCCGCGATCGTAGATGAGCTTGACCGGACGGCCGCCGGCCTTGAGCGCGAGCAGCGCGGCGTGGCAGGCGATCATGGAGGGATAGTCCTCCTTGCCGCCGAAACCGCCGCCGGTGGTGGTCTGCACGACCTGGATGCGTTCGCGCGGCAGGCCGGTGGCGAAGACCAGCGCATCGAGCACGTAATACGGGCACTGCATGGAGCCGGCCACGCGCAGGCTGCCGTCGGGCAGCTGCTGGGCGAGCATGCCTTGCGGCTCGATGTAGAGGTGCTCCTGGGCGGGCGTGTGGAAGGTCCCTTCGACGATGACCGCCGAAGCCGCGGCACCGCTCGCAGGATCGCCTTTGCCGAGCCGATATTCGGTGAAGACGTTGCCCGGCACGATTTGGATGTCGGCGCCCAGTGCTTCGTCGATGTCGAACAGCGGGGCGGCCTCGGCAACTTCGTCGAGTTCGATGGCGGCCAGCCCGGCAGCGAGCTTCTGCGGGTCGGCGTGCGCGAGCAGGGCGACGGGCTCGGCAGCGTGGCGGAAGCGGTCCTCGACCAACAGCGGCTGGTCGCGCTCGATCATCTTGACCGCGTTCTCGCCGGGAATGTCGGCGGAGGTGACCAGCACGAAACCGCTCCAGTCGAAATCCTCACGCTTGAGCATGGCGCGCAGCCGGCCGCCGGGCAGGCGCGTGCGTACGGTTGCGGCGTGCAACAGGTCGGCGCAATGGATGTCGTCGACGTAACGCGCGATACCGCCGGTTTTTTCGGCAGCATCGACTCGTACGGGAATGGCCTCGTCTCCTTGATGCTTCATTGCTCGACATCCCTGACGTTCGTTCGCCGCGATACCTGCCGTGCAGGGCGGTGCTCGGGCGCTTCTTGTTGGTCTGCCGTACCGCGTTGTCCGTCCAGCCGTGGGTCACGGCTTCGCCGGAAAACGGCACGAGGATGTGTTCTGAAAAAGCAGAATGCGTGCCAGAGAGACGGTCGTGGCGAAGGCCGTCTGCGGCTGTGAAATGTATGGCGGTTGATGCACCGGTATGGTGCGCGAGGCGGTCGGAATGCGCGCAGCTGAAGCGAGGATGGGGCTCAGTGCGTGTGTCGGTGATGGCTGTCGGGGAAATGCGGGTGGCTGTGGGTCAGCGTCGCGTGTCTATGAGGATGACGGTGGCTCGTGCCCGGTGGGACTGGAAAATCGTGTTCGTGCTGATGATGCTCGTCGTGGACGTGCTCGTGATCATGCTCCAACGCCTCATGGGAGTGCAGGTGTTCGTGCCGTTCGGTCAGGTGCAGCCAGACGCCGATGCTCATCAGGGCGCCGGCGGCCAGCAGCCCGAGTGTCGGTTTTTCACCCATGCCGAGGGCGATCACGGCGCCGACGAAGGGCGCGATCGAGAAATAGGCGCCGGTGCGCGCGGTGCCGAGGTGGCGCAGCCCGACCACGAACAAGGCCAGGCTGACGCCGTAGGCCAGGAAGCCGACGAGCAGGGCGCCGGACAGCTGCGGCAGGGCTGGCAGGGCCGCTCCCGCGGCGAACGCCAGGCCCAGGTTGACCGCGCCGGCGGCCAGCCCTTTGACGGCGGCGAGCCAGGTCGCGTCGGTGAGCGACACCTTGCGCGTGAGGTTGTTGTCCACTGCCCAGGCCAGACAAGCACCGAGCACCGCCAGCGCCGGCCAGGCGCCAGCGAAATGTGCCTGGCCGGGCCAGCTCAGGATGGCGGCGCCGGCGACGATGGCCAGCATGCCGAGCGCGATCCTGCGGTCGACGTTTTCCCTGAACACCACCCAGGCGATCAACGCGGTGAAGACTGCTTCGGCGTTGAGCAGTAGCGAGGCGCCCGAGGCCGGCATCGCACTCAGGCCGAACATCAGCAACACCGGCCCGGCAATGCCGCCGGCGGCGATGGCGCCGATCAGCCAGGGCAGTTCACGGCGCGGCAGCGCTACAGGTGCTGCGCCTCGCAGATAACGATAGGCCGCAAGTCCAATACCTGAACCTAGATACAGCAGGCCCGCCAGCAGCCAGGGGCCGACGTCGTGCAGCAATAGTTTGGCGAGTGGCGTTCCTGCGCCGAACAGCAGGGCGGCGCCGAGTGCGGCTGCGACGCCGGGGCGTGCGAGGCCTTCGGTCGGGCGCATGGATGGGGGCGGTTCAGCGCCAGCGCAGGCGGACGTCGTGCGCGGCGAGTTGTTCGACGGTGCTGGCCACGCAGCGATCGACGAAGGCGGTGCGCTGCGGATTGGCATGCGCAAGCTTCCGCCAGCGGTGGCCGTCGGTCAGGCCGGCCAGTTCGTAGAGCCGCGGCGTCGGGAAATAGAAGGCCTCGACGAACTGGCGGAAGATGCGGTTGAGCAGCGGCGGGTAGAGCCGCATGAGCAGACTCCAACCTTTGTGCATGCGGCCGTCGAAGGTTTCGCGCGCGTGCGCGATGTGGCGCGCCTCGTCGATGGCGTGCGCGGTGATGATGTCGTAGATGGCGGGCGAGATCTCGCTGCGGTGCTGGCGTATGAAGCGGTTCATCTGGTCCGGCACCTGCTCGCCGATCAGCACGGCGACCCAGAACGCGGCGGAGCCGTAGGGTGCGAAACGCCCAACCCAGGTCGCCAGTTTCGGACGCTCGAAGGCATCGGCGCCAATAGGCAGGCCGCTGCGGCGGATCAGGTCGAGGAACATCAGACTGTGGCCGGCTTCCTCGCGCAACTCGTGCAGCCGGTAGGTGGTGGCGGAGGGATCGCCCAGCGAGTCGGCCAGAGCGCGACTGATACGCTCCATGAAAATGCCTTCGAGCCACAGCGCCTTTTCGATGAAATTGACGAATTCGAACTGCGACAGGCGGATGCGCTGTACCTCGGGCAGGGCGTCGAATTGGGCGACGCCGTGCAGGCTCACGGCTTCCATCGGAAGCCACCAGCCGTTCAGGTCCAGCGATGCCCAGTCGATGCGGGCGAGGGGGTCAGCGTAAGGTACGCTGCTGCGGTTGAGTTGCTCGATGAGCGCGGTAGCGTCTTTTCCCATGGTGCCCGCCCGTATACTTCGTCTATCAGTGACCGCTGATGCTATCGCATTCGCCTCCGAGGTAACAGAGCTGCGGGCTTTACGCCTGTAGCCTCCTCGGGTAAGATTCGCCCTCTTCGCGGGGCGTAGCGCAGCCTGGTAGCGCACCTGAATGGGGTTCAGGTGGTCGGAGGTTCAAATCCTCTCGCCCCGACCAAACAAATCAAGGGGTTAGGTGTTTGTCGCCTAACCCCTTTTTTGTTTTGAGACCCTTGTGGGTTACACCCTGGGTTATATGACCTTCAAATCCTTGAGCCGTTGGGAAGCGTTGCGACCTGGTTGAGCTCAACGGTTATCGTCCCTCCTACAACATTGCCCCAGCGCGGCCTATCGCGGGTATCACTCAGCATAGGGATGCCCGGTGCCTCTCTCTATATATGTGGGGATGCATTACGCGCGTAGATGGGCGGCAAGTCTCATTCCGGCCAACAGTGGTGGGGCGTCGTCACCGTAGATCAGATGTTTGAACGGCCGGTTCCTGCAGAAAGCAGAGAGTTGTCCTAATGTCCCGCCGTGTATGCTGAGTGAGGCAAAAGGCAAGACCAGACCCGATTGTTCCCCACTTTCTCTACCCAGACGAGAAGGCTTACGCTTGGGAATGGCTATATCAGCAACGCTCGGACAGCGAGAACAAACAGGCTACAGCTTTCAGAAGGACTGCGACCTATACGTTATGGGTAGCAGTAGGAACAGGGATTGTGGCGCTCTTGTCCTTTCTGGCGCTGGTTCTGCACCTTAAGTAGGTGGCCAGCTAAGGAGTGGACTCACGTTAATTTACGGTGACACCTTACCAATTTCACTCTTTTCCCACGAACCTATCGTCGTAGAATGCCACGGCATTCGAGAGTGATTGTTCCAGTTGTTACGCGCCATGAAACAAATTGGGTCTCAATAGACTTATTTGCCTACCAATGCCAAATCGCATTGCGTGGACTCGCTCAGCATCGGCTCCAGCTGCAAGCAGGCGAGGGGTGAGCATATCCGCAGGATCATCCTCACCGGACCGGATGACAACGCAGCCATCGGAGCAAGCAAAAATGGGCCTGACTCGCAGGCCCATGGAAAAGGCACGTCTGAAATTTGCTCAGAACTTGAGGTAGATGCCGAAACGGGCCACCGGGTACCACTTGTACTTGTTGAGGCTGTCCTGTGTCGACTGCTGCTCGGCCGAGAGGTTCTGCTGGAACGTTGGGTTGGACGAGAGCGTGCCTCCGGACGAGGTCAGCGCGAACTTCGGTTTGCCCTGGTAGAGGGCGCCGAGGTCGAAGTTGAAGCCCCAATGGCTCTGCGGGTCGTAGGACAGGCCCCAGCCGACGCCTACGTAGCCAGCCGTGTCCGGGAAGGTCAGCTTGCCGTCGAGCGTGCCGACCTGGGCGGCCGAGTAGGTGGTGTTGTTGATGGTGTATGAGCCGCCGGTGGGCTTGCCGGACATGTCGAACTTGTTGCCGTTGGACACCACGCCGGCGGTGACGTGGAAGATGCCGCCGAACGGGTAGACGTTGGCGAGAAGGTGCACTGTATTGAGCTTGGCCTTGAAGTCGTACTCGATGCCGGACTCGGTGCTCGAGTAGCTGTGGCTGAAGGTATTCAGGCCGAGGTCGAAGCTCATGTATTTGTTGACGCCCACGTTGAGGTCCGGGCCGATACCGAGCGTGCCTGCCTGGATGCCGAGGCCGTAGGTGGCGGCATGCGCGGAGAGGGGGGCGGAGATGCCGACGATGGCAGCGGCGAGCGCAGAGCGAATGATGGTTTTACGCATGATGTCTTATTTCTCCTTAGATCAAAGCGTGGACCATCTTAGCCGTTGAAGGGGCCGAAACGGGATGCCCTTCATCGATTCGTTGCTTGCCGCCCCGACTCGATCGTTAGATTGGTTGTGGGTCGAGCTCAGTCGTTTTGCAGCTTGTCCTCCGTCCGGTACAGAAAGTCGCTGGCGTCGTGGCGCTCCCTGAGCTGTTCGGACGGTTCGCCGCGCATCCGGTTGACCATGCGTCCGCGTTGAACCGCTGGTCGTTCGAGCAGCATGTCCGCCCAGCGGATGACGTTGGCGTACTCGTGGACGGAAAGGAATTCCCCGGCATCGTATTGCCGGCCCTTCACCAGTTCTCCGTACCAGGGGAGGATGCCCATGTCGGCAATGGTGTACTCGTCGCCGGCGATGAATTCGCGCTCGGCCAGATTGCGGTCGAGGACGTCGAGCTGGCGTTTGACCTCCATGGCGTAGCGGTCGATGGGGTACTGCCATTTCTCCGGGGCGTAGGCGTAGAAATGCCCGAAACCGCCGCCAAGATCGGCAGTGGCTCCCATGTGCCAGAAGAGCCAGTTCAGGGTCTCGGTTCGCTTGTGATGTTCGGTCGGCAGGAATGCTCCGAACTTCTCGGCGAGATACAGCAGGATGGAGCCCGACTCGAAGACGCGCGTCGGCGGGGTGGTGCTGTGGTCGACCATCGCCGGGATCTTGGAGTTGGGGTTGACCTCCACGAAGCCGCTGGAGAACTGTTCGCCCTCCAGAATGTTGATCAGCCAGGCATCGTACTCGGCGCCGGCATGTCCGAGCGCGAGCAGCTCTTCGAGCATGATGGTGACCTTCACGCCATTGGGGGTTCCTAGGGAGTAAAGCTGCAGGGGATGCTTGCCGACGGGGAGGGTCTTGTCGTGCGTCGGTCCCGCGATCGGGCGGTTGATCTTGGCGAAGTGCCCGCCGTTTTCGCGTTCCCACTTCCAGACTTTCGGGGGGGTATAGCCGGGTGCGTCAGTCATATCTGTCGATGCCTCTCCAATGAGGGCGCGAACGATTCGGGGTGTGCCGAGGTGCTCGCGCCGGAATGCTCGGCGCTACGGGCGCCTTGAATTCATGCGCGCGCACCGCGCACGCAACGGATCTTCCGCGTAAGTATCCATTCAACGCGCTCCTGTCACAGTTTGTCTGACTTGATGCTTCATTGGAGGTTCCGGGTGTCCGATGAGCGTGCCTGATTCGTCTGCGAACTGATGAGGGTGTCGGATATTTTTACGTGCATTTTGGGGGCATTAAATATCTGCTTGATTTTTATGTTGATTGTTTTTGGCATTATTAATGCTTGCATTCCGTCCAAACAATATAAGATCAACATGTATTTCGGAGCAAAGCGAATGAACAAGCTGCTGTTGGGCGGGACTGCCGCTCTGGCGATCTGTATGGGCGTGGCCACGGTTTCCGCCCAAGCCTCTGTGATCACCTACAACTATGATCTTTCCGGCGCGGGGCATGGTAACAACCATAGCTATACCAATCAGGGTGTTACGTTTACCGGCTGGGAATACAACTCCAATGCGAACAGCATCGACCCGGCGAATCTGTACTTCAAGAACCAGGGTTCCTACGAGTACGGCTTGGGCGTTTCATGCAACAGCTATGGGCCCAAGTGCTCTCAGCACGAGATCAACTCGAGCCCGGGGCAGGCGATCGATATCAACATTTCGAGCCTTTTGGCCATGCCCGGCTTAATTCAGCTGACCATCGGTGTCGGTTCCGTTGACAGCAACGGCGGCGGCAATAAGCCCGAGAGCGCGTTGATCTGGGGTGGGCCGACCAGTGAGCCCAATGGATATGGCGCCTTCCGCAAGCTTGGCCAATACACCTATAGCTACGACGGCTTCAGCAAGGTGGCGTCTTTTACCTTCAGCGCCGCGCAACTGGCGGGCCTGAACTACCTGGAAGTCACCGACGGCGGCGGCTATTTCGGCGATGGAAGCAGCGGTTGTTTTGGCAACGTGCTGCTGTCCAGCCTGTCGGCGAGCATCGATCCGCCGACGCAGGTGCCGGAGCCCTCGGGTTCGGGGATGTTCGATTTCGGTCTGCTCGCGATCGCCGCCCTGGCCGGTCTGCGCCGCCGCACCAAAGTCTGATTCCTCGCCCGATTTCATGATTTTCGCGCAGCGCTGCTGTGCTGGGTCAGTAGCCGACAGCTCTGGCTGAGTGAAGCGAATCGGCGCTGGCGATGCTGCGCTTGCACAAGAAGCTGCGCAATTCCTAAGCCCGCCGCTCAGGCGGGCTTACGCCTCAATCTTCACGAGAGATGGTCGCAACTCCCGGGGTGCGTGCGACAACGTGATTCGAATCACGCATCGTGCACTCTTTAATCAGTGCTCCTGCCTACTCCATCCCGGTATCCGCGATACTCGGTCATGCTGGGTTGTTACCTGTTATTTCTTCTTGTTATCAACAAGATAGATGTTTCCGTGTGAGCTCAAAATCATTCTTATACGGGGCAGTACAAGCCAGTCTTGCCTGACGTGCGCCGGGAATACCAGATCAAGCTAGTGGTTTAGTTTTCGCTGAGTGTGGCCGATAACGATTTCACAGCGGGGAAGGGGAGTCGCCGCTTGAATGTCGGCCAGCGAGCGAGAGCAGGCGTGTTTTGCGCTTAATTCCGCGGTTTCAGATTGGCTTTGTTCGCATAAAGTCAATCGAAATAATTATATAGAGGTAAACATGAAAAACATGTCTTTGTTGAGAAAGTTTTTCTTTCTTGGCGCAATTTTCTGCTTTGTTTTGATTGTGCTTTTCGGGGTCACAATTACTGGATCTAATAAAATCGAGAACGATAGCAAGCAGTTATCCCAGCGTCACATCCCGAGGCTTGAGCAGGCATACAAGCTCAAGATCGCCGTTATCCAGGTGCAGCAGTTTTTTACCGATGCAGGCGCCACACGGGATCCGGGCGCCTTGCAGGACGATACTCAGGCGGCTACCGGGTATGCCAAGAGTTTTCATGAAAACATCAAGTTGCTAATGGCGGAAGACCCCGCGAATGCCTCTAAATACGAGGCTATGAAGGCCAGTTTCGATCGCTATTTTCAGACTGGTCTTACCATGGCGAAAGGCTATGTCAGCAACGGGACGGCTGCCGGAAATCAGTTGATGCATGGGTTTGATGCCACCGCATCTGAGCTCTCGAAGGAGCTCGATCCATTTCTCAGCAACACCCTCGCACAAGTGCATGATCAGCTGACGAATCAGAACCGACGTATTGAAAGCGCAAAATTTACTAACTCATTTGCGTTCCTGCTTATTTTTGCGATCTTGGCTCTGAGTGCGTGGATCATCTTCCGCACTATCAAGAAGATTCCCGTTGTCGTCGCAGAATTGGAACGTATAACGGCGGGAGACTTGCGCGGGGTGGACTTGCATCACTCCAGCAATGACGAGATTGGTCAGCTGTGCAGCGGCTTGAACAAGATGCGAGTGGAATTGAAGAACGTCATGCAGTCGCTGGCCGGATCATCCGATCATGTCGCCAGCGCTGCCCGACAACTTCTGGCCATGACGCGACAGGCCGAAGAGGCTATCGCGCAACAAAGCTCTGAGGTTACACAGGTTGCAACGGCGATGGAGGAGATGTCGGCGACGTCTCAAGAGGTCGCGCATCATGCCGCAAATTCGGCTACGGCAGCCCAGCAGGCGGACGAAGAGGTGAAAGAAGGCGATCACGTAGTCCACGAGGCGATCAAGTCGGTGCACGCCGCAGCGGCGGAAATCGAGCAGGCCGGACATGTGGTCCAAAAGCTCGATCGGGACAGTGACAACATCGGTCACATCCTCGACGTGATCCGTGGCATCGCCGATCAGACCAATCTGCTTGCCCTCAACGCGGCCATCGAAGCGGCGCGTGCCGGAGAGCAGGGGCGTGGGTTTGCCGTGGTCGCCGAAGAGGTGCGTTCATTGGCGCAGCGCAGCCAGGATTCCACGCAGGAGATACAGGGGATCATCGAAGGTCTGCAGGCCGGCGCAAAGAATGCGGTACAGGCTATGAACACCGGGCGCGCCGAGGTCGAGCGCAGCGTCGGGTTGGCCAGTACGGCCGGCGAGCGCTTGTCTTCGATTGCGCAGGCGGTTACGACTATTTCCGACATGACCGCGCAGATCGCGACAGCAGCGGAAGAGCAGAGTTCGGTCGCCAATGAGATGAACTCGAATATAACCAATATCAACACGTCGACCGAGCAAAGCGCCGATGTGGGGCGGCAGGTTGCCGAATCGGGGCAGGCCCTGACGACGTTGGCCGAAGATCTGCAACATATGGTCAAGCGCTTCCAACTCGATTAGACCGATGCGTCTAGCGAGTGTCATCGCAGATGTTGTGCCGGGTGTTTATGCGCTAGACGCCACATTATGCGAGGCGCGTTTTGTCTAGCCGTGATGTTGAGGCTCAGCTTCGCTGGCGAAGGTATGCCAGCGAGGCCATTGAGCGCTCTGCAGCTAGCGACCGCCGATGTGCTGGTTTAACAGTTGGTCCAGACGGTTGGCGAAGTTCTTGCGGTCGTTTTGATTGAGTGCCGCCGGTCCCCCGGTGGCGACGCCGCTGGCACGCAGCGTTTCCATGAAATCACGCATGCTGAGGCGCGCACGGATCGTGTCCGAGGTATAGAGTTCGCCGCGCGGATTGAGGGCTTGCCCGCCTTTTTCGATTACATCGGCAGCCAGCGGGATGTCGGCCGTAACGACTAGATCGCCTGGTGCAAGCCGTGTGCTGATCTCGCGGTCGGCGACGTCGAAACCCTGTGCCACCTGCAGCAGCGTCGCGTGCCGGGGGACGCGCATGGCGTGATTGGCGACCAGGGTCAGTTCGATCCCGGTGCGCTCGGCGGCACGAAACAGGATCTCCTTGATCGGGGCAGGGCAGGCATCCGCATCGACCCATATCTTCATGGCATGCCCCTTCCCGGTCGCTTCAACGGATGCGTCAGCGCCGCCGTCCGCCGCCTTTGTGCTTGGGCTTTTCATCGCGGATCTTGAGGCTGTTGCCGAGAAAGGTCTTGCCGTCCAGGGCCGCTGCCGCGGCGCGGGCTTCGTGTCCTTCCATGTCGATCAGGGCGAAGCCTTTGCATTTGCCGGAGAATACGTCGCGCGGCATTTCGAGTTTACGGACCTTGCCGTACTCGCCGAAAAGTTCGGTCAATGCGCTTTCAGAGGTTTCTGGGGCGATGTTGCCGACGAAGAGGGTTTTCATAGGATGCTCCGAGGCGGGCCTCAAGGCCGTGGGATGCCGCCGTACGAAGGCGCCGGCGAGGCGCAGGGGCGGGGCGGGAATATGTGAAACGGGCCGATGCTAGGCACCCTTGTCGGATGCGAAGCACCGGCCCGAATCGTCGTGCCGGCGTTCCGGACGCACGTTGCAGTGCGTCCGGAACAGCCCGTCATAGCTCAGTATTATTACTGGGCGACGACGTTGCTGGCCTGCGGGCCCTTCGGGCCGTTTTCGACGTCGAAGCTGACCGCCTGGCCTTCGGCCAGGGTCTTGAAGCCCGAGCCGGTGATCGCGCTGAAATGCACGAACACGTCAGAACCACCATCGTCCTGGGAGATGAAACCGAAGCCCTTGGACTCGTTGAACCACTTAACCGTACCTGTTGCCATTTGAAATGTACCTTTGGAATTTAAACGTCGGGTGTTACGCGTACAGGTAGTGCTGAGGGGATTCAGGAGAAAACCGGAAGGGAACTGCTGAAACGGCCGAAACAATATCTGTCGCTGGCGACACTATAGTCGGAACGTTTCGGAATAGCCATCACTATGTTGTCTGCACCTGTTGTGCGATGAATACGACCGAGGCGGGTCGGCCGCTTGCCGGGTGGAGTGGTTCGCGTATTTCCAGTAGGCGCAGCTCGTTGTCCGAGAATAGGCGGACCCAGCTTTCGAGCGTGCGGAAGTACCAGGGAGCGGGATCGGTGAATTCATCGCCGAAGCCGTCCCATGAGCCCGTACGCCAGCCGTCGTGGTAGGGCGCGTCGCCGCAGGCGGTCTGTGGATGGAGGGTTTGCACGACACAGCTGCCGTTCGGCTCCAGCAGCATGGAGAGTGCCGCGAAGACGTCTTCTACCGCCTCCTTGCCGAGCAGTGAGAAGTTGCACACGACCAGGTCGGCGCGGGCGTCGAGTTCGCCGTGCGCGAGTGCGGCATACGACATGATCCGGAACTCGCCGCCGCCGGCAGCTTTGGCCTGCTCGATCAGTTCGGGAACGACGTCGATGCCGAGCACGCCGATATTGCGCGCAGAGAGCGCGCGCGTCAGCCAGCCTTCGCCGCAGCCGATGTCGATCACGGTGCGTGGGGTTCGGCTCAGGACCGCATCGACGACGGCCCGGTCGGTGATGAGACGGCGGCTTTCGATCTGCTGAGAGCGTACGGCATGGGTCCAGGGCGCGGCGTTGCGCTGCCAGGAGTCGATGATTTTCGCGTCGCTGAGCGGGTTCATGGCGTGCATCTGCTCACTCAATGCGCGGGATTGAGTTTGGACGTCAGTATATGGTCGCGCCATTGGCCGGCGATCTTCAGATATGACTTGGCGGTGCCTTCGGTTTCGAAGCCGAGCCGGGCGAGTAGGTTTCCGCTGCGGATGTTCTCGGGGATGTGGTTGGCCATGACGCGGTGCAGATCGAGTTCGCTGAAGATGTAGGAGATTGCGGCGTCGGCGATTTCGAACATCAGCCCCTGGCCCTGATGCTTGTGCGCGATGGAATAGCCCATGTGGCAGGCCATGGAGGCGCCGTACACGATGTTGGCGAAATTGCAGATGCCGACGACTTCCGTTTCGGACGTGTCCAATGCCACGAGCTGCACCGAACTGCCTTGGTGGAAGTTCTCCCAGGCCGCGTGTGCGCGCCGGCTGGCGGCTTCCGGAGTGTAGAAATCGGGTGGGCGTAGAGGGTCCAGGGGGCCAGATGCGCGTGGTTGTCGATGTAGTAGCGCAGCAGGAGTCCGGTATTTTCGGGCCGCTGCAGGGTTATGACGGTGCGGGGCGTGCGTATGTGCGGAATCCGTAGGGTGGCGTTCGACATGGAGGGGGCGGAAGGTCTGACGGATCGGATGTGGGCGGCCCCGCGGAGCGCGCGCTCCGCGGGGCCGCTTGCATCAGGCGCTGGCAAGCTGGCGCAGCACGTAGGAGAGGATGCCGCCGTTGCGGTAGTACTCGACTTCCTGCGGGGTGTCGATGCGCACGCGTGCCTTGAAGGTCTTGGCGGTGCCGTCGGCTGCCGTGGCGGTGACGTCGACTTCCTTGGCCGAACCGTCGCCCAGGCCCTCGATGTCATAGACTTCTTCGCCGGTCAGCCCCAGCGTTTCGGCGCTCTCGCCGGCCAGGAACTGCAGCGGCAGCACGCCCATGCCGACCAGATTGGAACGGTGGATGCGTTCGAAGCTCTCCACCAGCACCGCACTCACGCCGAGCAGGCGGGGGCCCTTGGCCGCCCAGTCGCGGCTGGAACCGGAGCCGTATTCGGCGCCGGCGATGATGACGGTGGGAACCTGCTCTTCCTTGTAGCGCATGGAGGCGTCGTAGATCGACATTTCCTCGCCGGAGGGCAGGTGGCGCGTGATGCCGCCCTCGGTGCCCGGGGCCAACTGGTTGCGCAGGCGCACGTTGGCGAAGGTGCCGCGCATCATCACCTCGTGATTGCCGCGGCGCGAGCCATAGGAGTTGAAGTCGACCGGCTTGACGCCATGCTCGATCAGGTAGCGGCCCGCTGGGCTGTCCGGCTTGATGGCGCCGGCCGGGGAGATATGGTCGGTGGTGACCGAGTCGCCGAGCTTGGCCAGTACGCGCGCGCCCTTGATGTCGCTGACCGGTGCCAGCGGCTGGTCGATGTTCTCGAAGTAGGGCGGGTTCTGCACGTAAGTGGAATCGTCGTTCCAGGCGAACAGTTCGCCTTCCGGGGCTTCGAGTTTCTGCCAACGGCTTTCGCCGGCGAAGACCTCGGCGTACGAGCTCTTGAACTGCTCGGCGCTGAGGCTGCTCATGACCACTTCCTGGATCTCGTGCTGGCTGGGCCAGATATCCCTGAGGTAGACCGGATTGCCGTGCTCGTCCTCGCCCAGCGGCTCGCGCTCGAGGTCGATGTCCATGTGCCCGGCGAGCGCATAGGCGACCACCAGCGGCGGCGAGGCGAGGAAGTTCATCTTGATCTCGGAGTGGATGCGGCCCTCGAAGTTGCGGTTGCCCGAGAGCACGGAACACACCGTGAGATCGTCGCGGCGGATGGCCTGGCTGACCGGTTCGGGCAGCGGGCCGGAGTTGCCGATGCAGGTGGTGCAGCCGTAGCCGACCAGGTTGAAGCCGAGCGCGTCGAGGTCGTCGAGGAGGCCGGCCTTTTCGAGGTAGTCGGTGACCACGCGCGAGCCCGGCCCGAGCGAGGTCTTGACCCAGGGCTTGACGCTCAGGCCGCGCTCGCGGGCCTTCTTGGCCAGCAGGCCGGCGCCGAGCATGACCGAGGGGTTGGAGGTGTTGGTGCAGGAGGTGATGGCGGCGATGACCACCATGCCGTCGCGCAGATGCAGCTTGGGCTCGCGGCTGTTTCCGCTAACGGCGTCCTCGTTCTGGTGTTCGACGCCGACCGCAGTGTGCCCGCCCTCGGCGGCGTAGTCGGTCGCCGCGCCGTTGGCGGCATGCGCACGCATGCGGGCCTGCATGGCGTCTTCCAGCGCCTCGCCGATGACGGCCTTGGCTTTGCTCAGCGGGATGCGGTCCTGCGGACGCTTCGGGCCGGCGAGGCTGGGCACGACGCTGCCCAGATCGAGTTCCAGCACGTCGCTGTATTCGGCTTCGGCCGTGTCGGCGTCGTGGAACATGCCCTGGGCGCGGGCGTAGGCTTCGGTCAGCGCGATCTGCTCGGCGCTGCGGCCGCTGAGCTCGAGATAGCGCAGGGTTTCGGCGTCGATGGGGAAGATGCCGCAGGTGGCGCCGTATTCGGGGGCCATGTTGCTGATGGTGGCGCGATCGGCCAGCGGCAGATTGGCCAGGCCGGAGCCGAAGAATTCGACGAATTTGCCGACCACACCCTTCTCGCGCAGCATCTGCACCACGGTCAGCACGAGGTCGGTGGCGGTGGCGCCTTCGGGCAGTTTGCCGGTGAGTCGGAAGCCGACGACCTGCGGGATGAGCATGGAAACGGGTTGGCCGAGCATGGCGGCTTCGGCTTCGATGCCGCCCACGCCCCAGCCGAGCACGCCCAGGCCGTTGATCATGGTGGTGTGGGAGTCGGTGCCGACCAGGGTGTCGGGATAGGCCTCGACGGTGCCGTCTTCCAGCGTGCGGGTGAATACCACGCGGGCGAGGTATTCCAGGTTGACCTGGTGCACGATGCCGGTATCCGGCGGCACCACCTTGAAGTTGGAGAACGCTTTCTGGCCCCACTTGAGGAAGGCGTAGCGTTCGCGGTTGCGCTGGTACTCGATGGTGGCATTGAGGCCGAAGGCTTCGTCGGATCCGTAGTGGTCGACCTGCACGGAGTGATCGATGACCAGCTCGGCCGGCTGCAGCGGGTTGATGCGTTCGGGGTCTCCGCCGAGGCGGCGCATGGCGTCGCGCATCGCGGCCAGATCGACCACCGCAGGTACGCCGGTGAAGTCCTGCAGCAGCACGCGTGCGGGACGGTAGGCGATTTCCTTGGACGGTTCGGCTTTCGGCTTCCAGGCCAGCAGCGCGTCGATGTCTGCCTTGGTGACGGTCTTGCCGTCTTCGTAGCGCAGCAGATTCTCGAGCAGAATCTTCAGCGAGTAGGGCAGCCGTTCGGCGCCGGGCAGGCCGTGGAGGCGGTGAATGGTGTAGCTGCGGTCCTGGACCTTGAGCTCGGTTTGCGTGTCGAAGCTATTGTTCATCGGACTTCCCTGTCGTTTGAAATGGGACGAAGGGTGGCACGAAATGGATTCCCGGTCACGGGGCATCGCGTTCCGCCCGCCGTCATGGCCGCGAGGCAGGCACTATTGTAGAACACCTTGCGCTGACGGGGAGTTGCGCGGCATGAATGGGCAATATAGGCCTGCTGAATGCGTGATACCAAACCGTCGCGCACCGGTAGCTGCATTTGCGCTGTTTACGCGAGCAACCGTTCGGCCTCGTTGACCAGGGCGCGTCGGCTGAACAGCAGACGCAAGCGCCCTCCACCGGCCTGGCGCCACAGTACCGCGGCGCGGATAGCTGCGAGCAGCAGGACGCGGATGCGGCTGGCGATGGTGTCGTTGGCCAGGTGCTGCTGCTCGCCGCGCACGATGACGCGCGGGCCGAGGCGACTGATGGTTTCGCGATAGAGGTCGGCGAGTGCGGCGATCACATTTTCGTGAGTCGGCTCGAAATACTCGCTCTGGCGCTGGGCGGCGTCGACGCCGCGGCCGAGTTGGTCCCTGATTTCGGGGTTGGCGTCGAGTCGGCGTTCCAGATAGAGCACGGCGACCGCGTAACGCATGATTTCCATGTTGCGCGGCTTGGGGCCTGCGCCGAGTTGCTGGCGCAGCAGTTCAAGGCCGGGCCGCAGGGCTTCGGCGCCGCCGTATACGGCTTCCAGGCTGGGCGCATTGAGTGTCAGGACGCTGCCCACCAAGGTGCTGAAGATGACCGGGTCGTTCTGGCCGGTCTGCGCGAGGCGGTCGACTTCGCCGATGCACTGAAACAGTGCGGCGAGGGCGAGCGTGCGGTTGTGCAGGTTGCGCTCCAAGCGGAGTCCTCGGTGTGGCGCTCGGGTTACCGGCGGATCGGGAAAGTGAGGGCAGGATACGTGCCCGGCTGCGCACTTGCCAAGCGCGCAGGGGACGGGCGGTGGCCCTGCTTAGGAAACCGAGTCGATTTCGGCGGTGAGCGGCACTTCGGCACGCCGCGCGCCGTCGATCACGCCGCCGCCCAGGCAGTCGTCGCCGTCATAGAGCACCAGCGACTGACCGGGCGTGACTGCCCGTTGCGGCTCGTCGAAGCGGACCAGGACGCCCTGGCCCGTGACGGTCACGCTGCAGTCCTGGTCGGACTGGCGGTAGCGCACCTTGGCCCTGGCGCGGAAGCGCTCGGCCGGCGGTCGACCGGCGATCCAGTGGACCGACGAGGCGTGCAGCGCGATCGAGAACAGCAGCGGGTGGTCGGCGCCTTGCACGACGACGAGTTCATTGCTGTCGAGGCGTTTGTCGGCGACGTACCACGGTGCTCCAGAAGCGTCGGCGCGGCCGCCGATGCCCAGGCCTTGGCGCTGGCCGAGAGTGTGATACATCAGCCCCTGGTGGCGCCCGATGACCTCGCCACTGGGTGTGACGATATCGCCCGGCTGGGCGGGCAGGTAGCGGCTGAGGAAGTCACGAAAACGCCGTTCGCCGATGAAGCAGATGCCGGTGCTGTCCTTGCGTTGATAGTTTGGCAGACCGGCGCGACGGGCGATCTCGCGCACCTCGGTCTTGTGCAGCTCGCCCAGCGGGAAGTGGCTGGCGGCGAGCTGGGCGCGGTCGAGCGCATGCAGGAAGTAGCTCTGGTCCTTGTCCGGATCGACGCCCTTGAGCAGGGTGGGGCCGGGGCCGATTCGCGCGTAATGCCCGGTGGCTATGGCGTCGGCGCCCAGGCCGCGAGCGTAATCGAGGAAGGCACGGAACTTGATTTCCTTGTTGCACAGAATGTCGGGGTTCGGCGTGCGCCCGGCGCGGTACTCGTCGAGGAAATGGCTGAATACCCGGTCCCAGTACTCGCGGGCGAAATTGACTTTGTGAAGGGGGATTTCGAGGGTGTCGGCGACGCGCCGTGCCTCTTCGAGGTCTTCGGCCGCGGCGCAGTACTCGGCATCGTCGTCATCGTCCCAGTTCTTCATGAACAGGCCTTCGACGCGATGCCCTTGTTCGAGCAGGCGCAGCGCGGCGACGGCAGAGTCGACGCCGCCGGACAGGCCCACAATGATGCGTTGGCTCGATGTCATAGGTCTTGCAGCACTTCCAATGGATGTCGGATGCCGGCCTGGTAGTCTTCGATGCAACGCAGTACCAGCGGGCTGCGCAGCGCGTCGCCGAGGGCGCGGATCTGATCCGGACGCAGCCACTCGGCCGCTTCGATGCCGGTGTCCAGGCCGCGCGCGGGATCGTGGCGTTCGGCCTGGCCGCTGAAGGTTGCGCGCAGGAACGTGGTGCCGTCGGGGGCGATCCAGCGATACAGGCCGATCAGTGCCTGCGGGCGGAAATGCCAGGCGGTTTCCTCGAGGGTTTCGCGCACGACGGCCTCGTGTAGCGACTCGCCTTGCTCCAGATGGCCGGCCGGTTGATTGTAGCGTACGTGTCCGTCGATGCGTTCGCGTACCATGAGGAAGCGTCCGGCATCTTCGGCGATGGCGGCAACGGTGACGTGAGGCGTAAAGCGCATGGTGGCGGGTTTCTCGCGGTTTCGTGGCGTGTGAGCGACGGCCTCGACAAAGTTTACATTGTGGTGATGAATTCGGCCGGATTCAGCCAGCTCGAAATTGACGGCGTATACTTTGCGCTGCGCGACATACCCCATCCGGAACCCGTCGCGCTTCATTCAAGAAGGGAGGCTCAGAATGACCTATCAACACATCCAGGTACCCGCCTTCGGCGAGAAGATCACTGCGTCCAAGGATGGCACGCTGACCGTACCTGATCAGCCCATCATTCCGTTCATCGAAGGCGACGGCATCGGTGTCGACGTTACCCCGCCCATGCGCGTGGTGATCGATGCCGCGGTCGAGAAGGCCTACGGCGGCAAGCGCCGCATCGCGTGGATGGAAGTGTACGCCGGCGAGAAGGCGACGCACGTCTACGGCGACGACGTCTGGCTGCCGGACGAAACCCTCGAGGCCGTGCGCGACTACGTGGTGTCGATCAAGGGCCCGCTCACCACGCCGGTCGGCGGCGGCATCCGTTCGCTGAACGTGGCGCTGCGCCAGCAGCTCGACCTCTACGTCTGCCTGCGCCCGATCCGTTACTTCGAGGGCACGCCGAGCCCGGTGCGCGAGCCGGAGAAGACCGACATGGTGATCTTCCGCGAGAATGCCGAAGACATCTACGCCGGCATCGAGTGGGCCGCGGAAACCCCCGAAGCGAAGAAGCTGATCGAGTTCCTGCGCAGCGAAATGGGCGTGACCAAGATCCGTTTCCCGGAGACCTCCGGCATCGGCATCAAGCCGGTTTCGCGCGAGGGCACGCAGCGCCTGGTGCGCAAGGCGATCCAGTATGCGATCGACAACGACCGCGACTCGGTGTCCCTGGTGCACAAGGGCAACATCATGAAGTTCACCGAAGGCGCCTTCAAGGAATGGGGCTACGAACTGGCCAAGGAGGAGTTCGGCGCCGTGGAGATCGACGGTGGCCCGTGGTGCTCGTTCAAGAACCCGCGCACCGGCAAGGAAATCGTCATCAAGGACGTGATTGCCGACGCCTTCCTGCAGCAGATCCTGCTGCGGCCTGAAGAGTACGAAGTGATCGCCACGCTGAACCTCAACGGCGATTACATTTCCGACGCGCTGGCCGCGCAGGTCGGCGGCATCGGCATCGCGCCCGGCGCCAACCTGTCCGATACCGTCGCCATGTTCGAGGCCACGCACGGCACCGCGCCGCGCTATGCCGGCAAGGACAAGGTCAATCCGGGGTCGCTGATTCTTTCCGCGGAAATGATGCTGCGTCATCTGGGGTGGACGGAAGCCGCCGACCTGGTCATCCGCGGCATGGAAGGTGCGATTCGCAGCGGACGGGTGACCTATGACTTCGCGCGCATGATGACGAATGCGCAGGAGCTGTCCTGTTCCGAGTTCGGAAACGAAGTTGTGGCCAACATGTAATCTGCAGCGAAAGCTGCGCTTGATATTCGACGTACACGCCCCGACATAGCTGCCATGAACGAGGAGAAAGAGGATTCGCGGGACGGCCTGGCGGTCGAAACGAGCCGCCCCAAGCTCAAGCCGCCTCCGCAATTCAAGGTCGTGATCCTCAATGACGACTACACTCCAATGGAGTTCGTCGTAGAGGTGCTGGAGCGGTTTTTCGGCATGGACAGGGAACGCGCAACGCGTGTCATGCTGCATGTGCACACCCGCGGGCGGGGTGTGTGCGGCGTTTACAGTCGTGACGTCGCCGAAACGAAGGTGGCGCAAGTCAACGACTACGCCCGCCAGAACCAGCATCCTCTGCTATGTACGTTGGAAGAAGCCTGACGGCGCGCGACCGCTAGCCGGTCGCGCGCTCAACCAGGCATGCAATGTGCTTCAATTTTGTCGAGGTTCGCAGGCGGGGTGTCTGCGGACCACCAACGGCCGCGGCGGCGGCCTTGCTGATGTGAGGCAGCGGTGATGCTGAACAAAGAGCTCGAATTCACCTTGAACATGGCCTTCAAGCAGGCTCGCGAGAAGCGCCATGAATTCATGACCGTGGAACATCTGTTGCTGGCGCTGACCGACAACCCGACGGCTGCTGCCGTATTGCGGGCCTGCGGTGCGGACCTGCTCACGCTCAAGCGCGAGCTGGAGCAGTTCATCGCCGACAACACGCCGCTGCTGGTCAGCGGCGACGAGCGCGAAACCCAGCCCACGCTGGGTTTCCAGCGCGTGCTGCAGCGCGCGGTGTTCCACGTGCAGTCTTCCGGGCGCAAGGAAGTGAGCGGCGCCAACGTGCTGGTCTCGCTGTTCGGCGAGCAGGATTCGCATGCGGTGTATCTGCTCGCGCAGCAGGACATCACTCGCCTGGACGTGGTGAATTACGTGTCGCACGGCATCTCGCGCGTCGGCGAGGAGCCCCATGAGCAGGAGGGCGAAGCGGCACCGGAGTCCGGGCCTGGCGAGGACGCGCCGCGCAGCAATCCGCTGGAGCAGTTCGCCACCAACCTGAACGAAGTCGCGCGCCAGGGGCGCATCGATCCGCTGATCGGCCGCGACGAAGAGATCGAACGCACGGTGCAGATACTCTGCCGCCGGCGCAAGAACAATCCGCTCTACGTTGGCGAGGCCGGCGTGGGCAAGACGGCGCTGGCCGAGGGTTTGGCCAAGAAGATCGTCGACGGCGAAGTGCCCGAAGTGCTGGCCGACGCCGTGGTCTATTCGCTCGATCTCGGCGCGCTGGTCGCCGGCACCAAGTACCGTGGCGATTTCGAGAAACGCCTCAAAGGCGTGCTGGCACAACTCAAACGCCAGCCCGGCTCGGTGTTGTTCATCGACGAGATCCATACGCTGATCGGCGCCGGCGCGGCGTCCGGTGGGGTCATGGACGCCTCCAATCTGATCAAGCCGATGCTCGCCAACGGCGAGCTGAAATGCATTGGTTCGACGACATATCAGGAATATCGCGGCATTTTCGAGAAGGATCGCGCCCTGGCGCGGCGCTTCCAGAAGATCGACGTGCGCGAGCCGACGGTCGACGAGACCTTCCGCATCCTCAAGGGACTGAAGACGCGGTTCGAGCAGCACCACGATGTGCGCTATACGAATCCCGCGCTGCACGCCGCTGCCGAGCTGGCCGATCGCTACATCACCGACCGCCATCTCCCCGACAAGGCCATCGACGTGATCGACGAGGCGGGCGCGCGCCGCCGCATGCAGCCGCCGGCGCAGCGGCGCAAGACGATCTCGGTGCGCGATGTCGAGGACATCATCGCCAAGATCGCGCGTATTCCGCCCAAGCAGGTGTCGACGTCGGATCTGGAAACGCTCAAGAATCTGGCGCGCGACCTCAAGCTGGTGGTGTTCGGTCAGGACGAGGCTATCGACACTCTGGCCGCCGCGATCAAGATGGCCCGCTCAGGGCTGGGCAGCAGGGAAAAACCGATCGGTTCCTTCCTGTTCGCCGGCCCCACCGGCGTCGGCAAGACCGAGGTCAGTCGCCAGCTGGCGCTGCAGTTGGGCATCGAGCTGCTGCGCTTCGACATGTCCGAGTACATGGAACGCCACACCGTGTCGCGCCTGATCGGCGCTCCGCCGGGCTACGTCGGTTTCGACCAGGGCGGGCTGTTGACCGACGCCATCCTCAAGCACCCGCATGCGGTGCTGCTGCTGGACGAGATCGAAAAAGCGCACCCGGACGTGTTCAACCTGCTGCTGCAGGTCATGGACCACGGCACGCTGACCGACACCAACGGCAGGCAGGTGGATTTCCGCAACGTGATCCTGGTCATGACCACCAACGCCGGCGCGCAGTCCGTCAGCCGGCGCAGCATGGGCTTCACCGAACAGGATCATGCCAGCGACGGCATGCAGGAACTCCGGCGCATCTTCACGCCCGAGTTCCGCAACCGCCTGGATGCGATCATCCAGTTCCATTCGCTGGATCCGCGCACCGTGACGCATGTCGTGGACAAGTTCCTCATCGAGCTGGAAGCGCAGCTGGAGGAGAAGCGGGTGCACTTGGCAGTGGACGACGAGGTGCGAGCCTGGCTAGCCGAGCGTGGCTATGATCCGTTGATGGGCGCGCGACCGATGGCGCGCGTCATTCAGGAGCACCTGAAGAAGCCGCTGGCCGAGGAGGTGCTCTTCGGAGCGCTCAGCGGTGGCGGCGAGGTGCACGTTGTGGTCGAAGACGGCGAGTTGAAGCTTGAATTCGCCGACGCCGCGGTAAGTTGAGCCCCGGGCAGCGATGCGCGGCTTATTTCTTGCGGTAGACGATGCGGCCCTTGGAGAGGTCGTAGGGCGTGAGTTCGACGGTCACCCGGTCGCCGGTGAGGATGCGGATATAGTGTTTGCGCATCCGGCCAGAGATATGGGCGGTGACCACATGACCATTGTCCAGTTCGACCCGGAACATGGTGTTGGGGAGGGTATCGATGACCTTCCCTTCCATTTCGATTGCGTCTTCTTTTGCCATCTTGCTAGGACTGAGTCCCTCGCGACTTGGGAAGCCGCTCATTATCGATAAATAGAGCCATAACACAAGCACGGCAGGTTTTTGCGAAGCGGATCCGGCATCCGTATCGAAGCATTTGCCCGGATCGAGGCCTTTGCCTAAACTAGCCGCCTTTTTTCAGCCCAGAGGGTTAGGAGCTCCATGAGCTTTGCCGCCGTATTTCCAGGCCAGGGATCCCAGTCGATCGGGATGCTGGCTGCGCTGTCAGACCGGTATCCACAGGTCCGCGAAACGTTTCAAGAGGCCTCGGACGTGCTGGGCCTCGACCTGTGGCCGTTGACGCAGAACGGTCCGGTCGAGGAACTCAACCAGACGCGTCTGACGCAGCCCATCATGCTGACCGCCGGCACCGCCGTGTGGCGCGTATGGGATGAAGAGGGCGGTTGCCGGCCGGATGTCATGGCAGGACACAGCCTTGGCGAGTACACGGCGCTGGTCTGCGCCGGCGCGTTGCGCTTCGAAGATGCCGTGCGCGTGGTCGCCGAGCGCGGTCGCCTGATGCAGGAAGCGGTGGCGCAGGGTGTCGGTGCGATGGCTGCGATTCTGGGGTTGGCTGATGAAAAGGTCGGCGAACTGTGCGCCAAGGCCGCGCAGGGCGATGTGGTCGAGGCGGTGAATTTCAACGCGCCGGGGCAGGTCGTGGTCGCCGGCCATGCGGCGGCGGTGGAGCGCTTGATGGCGCTGGCCCTCGATGCGGGCGCGAAGCGTGCACTGCCGTTGCCGGTGAGCGTGCCGTCGCATTGCAGCCTGATGACTCCGGCCGCTGAGGCGATGCGTGAAGTGCTGGCCGGCGTCGAGATCAGCACGCCGAGCATTGCCGTGACCCACAACTACGACGTCGCCGCGCATGCCGATCCGGCCGGGATCCGCGAGGCGCTGGTGCAGCAGATCAACCATCCGGTGCGCTGGGTGGAGACTATCGAGGGATTTGCCGACGAAGGCATCTCCGTGGTGTTCGAATTCGGCCCGGGCAAGGTGCTCAGCGGCCTGAACAAGCGTATCGACCGCACGCTCAAGGCTTTGTGCGTGGAGGACGGCAAAAGCACGGACGCCGCGTTGGCGTTGTGCGAGGAGTATGGTTCATGAGTCTGCAGGGAGAAATCGCGCTGGTGACCGGTGCGAGCCGAGGGATCGGCAAGGCGATTGCGCTGGAACTGGGTCGGCAGGGTGCTACCGTGATCGGTACTGCAACCAGTGAGAGTGGCGCCGAAGCCATCTCCGCGTATTTGGCCGAAGCCGGTGTAAACGGCGCCGGCAAGCTGCTGCGCGCCGAAGATCAGGCTTCCGTCGACGCGCTGCTGGAGGCGGTGACCGGCGAGTACGGCGCGGTCACCATCCTGGTCAACAATGCCGGCATCACCCGCGACATGCTGCTCATGGGCATGAAGGACGAAGACTGGCAGTCGGTGATCGACACCAATCTCAGTTCCGTCTTCAGGCTCAGCCGCGGTTGTATTCGCGGCATGATCAAAAAACGTGCGGGACGAATCATCAACATCGGCTCGGTGGTCGGCGTGTCCGGCAATCCGGGGCAGACCAACTATGCTGCGGCCAAGGCCGGCATGATCGGGTTTGCCAAATCGCTGGCGCGCGAAGTCGGCTCGCGGGGCATAACCGTGAACGTCGTCGCGCCCGGTTTCATAGACACAGACATGACCCGTGCGCTGAAGGAAGAACAGCGCGAGGGTCTGCTGGAACAGATCGCCCTGCGCCGCCTTGGCGCGGTCGAGGACATCGCCAATGCGGTGGCCTTTTTGGCCTCGCCGGCGGCGGCCTACATCACGGGCGAAACGCTGCATGTGAACGGCGGTATGTACATGGCCTAGAGGGCCATGATGTTTAGAGTGGCGATGCTGGCCCGGTTTCACTAAAATACGCGCCGCAGCCAGTGGCTGCATTTTTTTTACACAGGGGAATTACGAGCAATGAGCAACGTTGAAGAGCGTGTCAAGAAGATCGTTGTCGAGCAGTTGGGTGCGAAGGAAGAGGACGTGAAGAACGAGGCCTCCTTCGTCGATGACCTCGGCGCCGACTCCCTGGACACCGTCGAGCTGGTCATGGCCCTGGAAGAGGAATTCGAGTGCGAAATTCCTGACGAAGAGGCCGAGAAGATCACCACGGTGCAGCAGGCGATTGACTACATCAACGCTCACCTGAAGTAAATCCGACTGAAACCGGTTCTCCGCACCCCCTGGGCGGCCAGCAACGGCTGCCTAGGGTTTGCTTGCGGGCGAGCCGGAACTGGTCGCAGTAAGAGGATTCTGCCTTGTCCAAGCGGCGTGTAGTCGTTACCGGGCTCGGGATCGTGTCCCCCGTCGGTTCGCAGGTCGAAACGGCGTGGGGGAACATCCTGGCCGGGCGCAGTGGTATCACCGCCATCGAGCACTTCGATGCCTCGGCATCGCCGGTGCGCATTTCCGCGGCGGTGCGTGATTTTGACGTCAACGACTATATCCCGGTCAAGGACCAGAAGAAGATGGACATCTTCGTCCATTACGGCGTGGCGGCCGCCATACAGGCGATCCGCGATGCCGGTCTGGACGAGTTCGGCTTCGACCCGGAGCGCGTTGGCGTTTCCGTGGGGTCGGGCATCGGCGGTCTGCCGGGCATCGAGAAAGGGCATCTGGCGCTGCTTAACGGTGGTGCGCGCAAGGTGTCGCCGTTCTTCATCCCTGCCAGCATCATCAACATGGTGTCCGGCAATCTTTCCATCATGTACGGCTTTCAGGGCCCGAACACGGCCATCGTGACCGCCTGCACGACGGGTACGCACAACATCGGCGACGCAGCGCGCACGATCGCCTATGGCGATGCCGACGTGATGGTTGCCGGCGGTGCGGAAATGGCGAGTACGCCTTTGTGCGTGGCCGGTTTCGCTGCCGCGCGTGCGCTGTCGACGCGCAATGATGATCCCGCCGGCGCCAGCCGTCCGTGGGACAGCGATCGCGACGGTTTCGTGCTTGGCGACGGTGCCGGTGTGCTGGTGCTCGAGGAGTACGAGCACGCCAAGGCCCGCGGCGCGCGCATCTACTGCGAACTCGGCGGCTTCGGCCTCAACGCCGATGCTTACCACATGACTCAGCCGTCGCCCGGCGGCGAAGGCGCAGCACGTTGCATGCAGCGCGCTCTGCGCGATGCCGGCGCCAACCCGGATGAAGTCGATTACGTCAACGCCCACGGCACTTCCACGCCGGCGGGCGACAAGGCTGAAACCGCGGCCATGAAGCTCACCTTCGGCGAGCGCGCTTACAGCCTTGCGGTCAGCTCGACCAAGTCGATGACCGGGCATCTGCTCGGCGCGGCCGGCGGTATCGAGGCGGTGTTCTGCGTGCTCGCGCTGCGCGACCAGGTGATCCCGCCGACCATCAATCTCGAAAATCCCGATCCCGAATGCGATCTGGACTACGTGCCGAACGAGGCGCGTCAGGCCCGGCTGAGCTGCGTGCTCTCGAATTCCTTCGGTTTCGGCGGCACCAACGGTACGTTGCTGTTCAGAAGCCTCTGAACGGCAACGGCGCGCGGCGTTGCCGCACCGTTGACTGTTTTTGGGGAGCCGCCCGATGGCGGCTGCGGAATCTATCCGATATTCAGGCGTAAGCCTCTTCAATGCAGGCGTCCCGCGACTGAGCGAACGGCGGCACGTTGAAGGGGAGGCGTGGAGTAGCGCATGGGGCAGCAAGCGGCCGTCCATGGCCCTCTCGACCACGGCTGGGATCTGCTGACGCTGCATCGTCGCAACCCGAACCGCTATCCCCATCTGCTGCAAAGCGTGTCGTCAGGTGGTGCGCAAGGCCGCTACGACATCCTGTTCGCGTTTCCCGAGCGCCGCTTGAGCGTTCCGGCGGAGGAATTTCTGGCGTCGCTGGACGCCCAGTTCGGTACGGGACTGTCCGGCGAACCGGACGATGGCCCGCCGTTTCGCGGCGGCTGGTTTCTGTACCTTTCCTATGAACTGGCCTACGCGGTCGAGCCGGTGCTGGGCGATGCGCCGCCGCATCCGTGGGGCTGGGAGACGGCGTGGGCGCAGTACATGCCGGCAGCGATCGTGCACGATCACCGGCGCGACGAACGCTATGCCGTTGCGGCCCCTGGGCGCGGCGGCCTGCTGGAGCTGATTGCCGCCGATGCCGCGGCAGCGGCGGTACACGAGTGCTGCGAGGCCGTACCGCAATCGGTCAAGCGGCTTGTCGAAGAACCTGCCGAACGTTATCTGGAGGGCGTCGAGAGTATCCGGCGCTATATCCGGGAGGGCGACGTATTCCAGGTCAACCTGTCCCGCGAATGGCAGGCTGAACTCGCCGATGGGGCCGGGCCGGCCGAGTTGTATGCCGCATTGCGCGTGGCCAATCCGGCGCCTTTCAGTGGTTTGGCGACCTGGGACCGGCGTGCGGTGATCAGTTCTTCGCCCGAGCGGCTGGTGGAGGCCGAGACGGGTTGGGCGGCGACGCGCCCGATCGCCGGCACGCGACCGCGTGGTGTCGATGCGGACAGCGACGAGGCGCTGCGTGAAGCACTGCTGGCGCATCCCAAGGAACGCGCCGAACACGTCATGCTTATCGATCTGGAACGTAACGACCTGGGGCGTGTCGCACGGCCGGGTTCGGTCGAGGTCGACGAACTGATGGTCATCGAGAGCTATGCGCACGTTCATCACATCGTGTCCAATGTTCGCGCACGCCTGCGTGCCGGCATCACGCCCGGCGAACTCATCCGTGCGGTGTTCCCCGGCGGCACCATCACGGGCTGTCCCAAGGTGCGCTGCATGCAGATCCTGCATGAACTCGAAGGCGCGGCCCGCGGCGCCTATACCGGTGCTCTGGGCTATCTCAGCCTGCATGGTCGCATGGACCTGAATATTCTGATCCGGACGCTGGAAACCGATGCCGGGCGTCTGCGTTTTCGCACCGGGGCGGGCATCGTCGCCGATTCCGTTCCCGAGGCGGAGTTGGCCGAGACGCGCTACAAGGCCGAAGGCCTGCTGCGGGCGCTGCGATGAGCGGGTGTCTGATAGACGGCATAGCGGATGCGGACGTGCCTGCCGACGACCGCGGGCTGGCCTACGGGCACGGCGTGTTCGAGACGCTCGAAATCGCCGCAGGCCGCCTGCCGCACTGGGATCGACATTGGCGGCGCTTGTCGCAGGGTTGCCGCCGGCTCGGCCTGGGCTTACCGGACGAATCGACGGTGCGCAGCGAGGCGATGGGGCTGGCTGCCTGCCACGAGCGTGCCGTCCTCAAACTGATACTTACCGCAGGCAGTGGCGGTGCGGGCTACCGGGGTGCGGAAGGCTTGCCGCTGCGACGCATTCTCTGCGTGCGCAAATGGCCGGAACGCGTCGTGCCGCCGGAAGGCGTTGCGCTGCGCCTGTGCGAGACGCGCCTGCCGTTCGATCCGCAGCTCGCCGGCATCAAGCACTTGAACCGCCTGCACTCGGTGCTGGCGCGCGCCGAGTGGCGCGACGAATATGCCGAGGGTCTGCTGTGCGATCCCGAAGGACACGTCATCGAAGGCACCATGAGCAATGTCTTCTGGGTCGAGGGTGATACACTGCTGACCCCTGATTTGAGCCGTTGCGGAGTGGCCGGCATCATGCGCGAACGCATTCTCGATTGGGCCGGGCGCCAGGCGCTGCCCGTGCGCACGGAAGCCTGCCCACCGGTGCGCCTGCGGGGTGCCGACGGGGTATTCGTGTGCAACAGCCTGATAGGCGTGTGGCCGGCCGCGCGCATCGGCGAACATTCCCTGCCGCGGGCCGGGCTGGTCGCGCGGCTGCTCGCTGCCGTACGCGCTGGAGACTGCTGAACATGCGCCGTCTGTTCGTCGCCCTTGGCCTTGCGGCCGCCTTCGGCATGCTGGTCGCCGTCGGCGGTTTCTGGCAAAGCCTGGAAACACCGCTGAACGTGCCGGCCGATGGCCAGCTGGTGACCGTCCCGGCAGGCGCCACGGCGCGCGATGTGGCGCAGAACCTGGGGAGCAAGGGCATCCTGGCGCATCCGCGCCTGTGGTCGCTTTATGCCCGCCTCAGCGGGCGTGCTGCGCAGATCAAGCAGGGCGAGTATCGCCTGGAGAAGGGCACGACGCCGGTCGACCTGCTGAACCTGCTGGTGTCCGGGCGAACGGTGCAGTACGCCGTTACGCTCATCGACGGTTGGACCTTCCGACAGATCATGCAGTCCATGCAGAACGACGTTCACATCAAGCAGACGCTCAAGCCCGCGGACTACGCCGGGTTGATCCATAAGTTGGGTGGCCCGGAAGGCATGTCGCCGGAAGGCTGGTTCTACCCGAACACCTATTTCTTTTCCAATGACGCCAGCGAGCTTAGCATTCTGCGCCGGGCCTACGACGCCATGCGCAGCTACCTGAAGCTGCAGTGGGCGGAGCGTGCGCCGGATTTGCCGCTGAAGACACCGTACCAAGCGTTGATTCTTGCCTCCATCGTGGAGAAGGAAACCGGGGACGCTCGCGAGCGGCCGCTGATCGCCGGCGTGTTCATCAATCGCCTGCGCAAGGGCATGCGTCTGCAGAGCGATCCCACCGTGATCTATGGGGTGGGTGCCTCTTACAAAGGCGATATCACGTACAAGGATCTGCGCCGCGACACGCCTTACAACACCTATGTGCACTACGGCCTGCCGCCGACGCCGATCGCCATCCCGAGCCCGGCGGCGATTCATGCCGTGCTGCATCCGGCGCATACCGAATACCTCTATTTCGTCGCCAAGGGCAACGGCACGCACGTCTTTTCGCGCACTTATGCCGAGCAGGAGCGCGAAGTGGCCAAATACCAGCTGCACCGCAGTACGGCAGCGAATGGAGGCTGATCCGATGCGCGGGGCATTCATCACGCTCGAAGGCGGCGAAGGCGTCGGCAAGTCGACCCAGATCGCCGCGGCGATCGCGGCGCTGGAAACAAGCGGTCTGCCGGTGGTGCGCACGCGCGAACCCGGCGGTACGCCGCTGGCCGAAGCGATCCGCGGCCTACTGATCGGCGACTGCGACGAACGCATGGACGCCGACACCGAACTGTTGCTGATGTTCGCGGCGCGCAACCAGCATCTCGCCCGCTTGATTCGCCCGGCCCTGGCGCGGGGCGAGTGGGTGGTATGCGACCGCTTCACCGATGCCACTTACGCCTATCAAGGTGCCGGGCGCGGCATCGACGCGGCGCGCATCTGGGAACTGGAGACTTTCGTGCAGCGCGGCATGCAGCCGGACCTGACTTTGCTGCTGGATGCGCCGGTCGAGGTGGGTATGGCGCGGGCGGCGCGGCGCAACAGCGACGGCGACCGTTTCGAGCGCGAGGCGCTCGATTTCTTCGAGCGCGTGCGCGAAGGCTACCTCGCCAGGGCTGCGGTCGAACCGCAGCGCTTTCGCATCATCGATGCCGCGCAGCCGCTGGAGGTGGTGGGCGCACAGTTGCGCGCGGTGCTGGCGGAGTTCGCCGCGCAGTGGAGGGCGGGAGCGTGAGCGTGCCCTATCCCTGGCAGCAGCGCCAATGGAATCAGCTGCGCGCGCAGCGCGAAGCGGGGCGCGTGCCGCATGCGTTGCTGTTCAGCGGATTGCCTGGCTTGGGCAAGCGGCAGCTCGCGGAAGCGTTCGCGCATGCCGCGCTATGTGAGCAGCCGCAGCCGGACGGCAAGGCCTGCGGCCAGTGCCATGCCTGCCACATGTTCGCCGCGGGCACGCATCCGGACTACACCGTGGTCGAGCCCGAGACGGCCGGCAAGGCGATACGTATCGATGCAGTGCGTACGCTGATCGATTTCATGAATCTCACGCGTAGCTTCGGACAGTACAAGGTCGCCATCGTCGATCCGGCCGATGCGTTGAACGTGAATGCCGCCAATGCCTTGCTCAAGACCTTGGAGGAGCCGCCGGCGGGCGTGTTGCTGATACTGGTAAGCAGCTTGCCGAGCGCACTGCCGGCCACCGTGCGCAGCCGCTGCCAGGTGCTCGGCTTCGGTGTGCCGCAGCTTGCCGACGCGCGAGAATGGCTCGAGCCACAGCTGGGCAAGGGCGCCGAGATCGCGCTGGCGCTGGCCGGTGGGGCGCCGTTGGCGGCGCTGCAACATGCCGATGAGGAGCGCCTGGGCCGCCGCGGCAGTTGGACGACGGCATTGGCGAAAAGGCGTTTCGAGCCCGCCGCGCTGAGCGCCGAGATGGCCGGCGCGGACTATGCGCAGGCGCTGGACGTGTGTGCCGCTTGGCTGCGCGATCTGGCGCGCGTGGGCGCCGGCGCCGCGGTGCGCGAAAATCCCGACCGCGTCGACGAGTTGCGCACGCTCGGGGAGCGGGTAGACTTGCAGGGTGTCTTCGCGTGCCTGGAGCAGGCTTCACGGCTGCGCGGGCTGCTCAACAACGGTTTGAACGCGCAGCTGCAACTCGAAGAACTGCTATTGCGTTATCAAGCAGCCCTGCATGGCTGACAGGCCACATGAGTTTCTATTCATGCGGTGCGATAAGGCGCACAAAACCGGGTTCTTGTGCTCATTTGCTTTCTGTAAACTGCATTTTCGAACAAATTTTCCTTCGCTCGCACTAGCCTGAGCGGCAACAACAGCCTGTTACGGAGTCTTCGATGTCCATAGGCCAAGGCATTCTCACCTTGTCGATCCGCGACAAGAACGCGCTGTATCAGGCCTACATGAATTTCGTCAAGAACGGCGGTCTGTTCGTGCCCACGCAGCGCGACTACAAGCTGGGCGACGAGGTGTTCATGCTCATCAGCCTGCTGGACGAGGGCGAGAAGCTGCCGGTGGCCGGCCGCATCGTTTGGATCACGCCCAAGGGCGCGCAGGGCGGTCGTCTGCCGGGCATCGGCGTGCAATTCAGCGAACAGGACAACGGCAAGGTGCGCAGCCGCATCGAGACCGCGTTGGCGGGTATGCTCAAGGCGGATCGGCCGACGCATACCTTGTAGCGCCGGTGGGTTGTTCGGAACGCTCTTTCGGGTGTTTGGGAATTTCGAGTACAAATTAGCGCTTTCGTTGGGCGATTGGGCCGGTTTCGGGCGCGAATCAGCGTTTGCGGTTTTGATCTTGCGTGGATAAAGGCGGAGTGTTCTCTGGCTTTGGGGAGCTTGTTTCGGGCGCGATTCGATGTGTGAGGATTCGCTTTATCGAGGTGACGCGCCCGAGCCATTTCTTTGAAATGCGCAAAGAAACCGGCGAAAGAAACGCACCCCCAGGATCGCTTGTCCCTATCGGGCAACCTCGAGCGCGCACCCCTTAACGGAGCCCGCAGCCATTCGCCATCCGGGCGAAGCGCTGCTTGGCCGGCGTCCTGCCGGCCAACCCCGCGCCGGGCGCACGCTCGAGGCAAGGCCTAACGGGAGGCACAAGTCAAAACACGACGCATCCCGAAAGTCGAGGTTCCGAATCAGCTTGTTCGGAGCATTCGCTGTCGGACTCGCCCTGTTTTGACGTGTGTCCCCCCCTGTCGCTTGCCTCGGAGCGTGCGCCCGGGCGGGGATGGCTGACAGGGATGTCAGCCGAGCAGCTCTTGGCCAGGATGGCCAATAGCTGCGGGCCCCGTTCAGGCGTGTGCGCGCGAGGTTGCCCGTAGGGACAAGGCATTTCGGGGGTGCGTTTCTTTCGCCGGTTTCTTTGCGCGTTCAAAGAAATGGCTCGGGCGCGTCACTCACGTAAGATCTCCAAACAACGAATCGCGCACGAAAAGGCCACTGTGGTCTGCGGCTACGCGGCTTGCATCCAGGCAGGATCATAGGTCCAAACCCCCAAATGCGATACGTCCTCGAACAGAACCCCAATCCCTGAAGGAGGAGAAATCTCAGAGTGCGCAGGAAATTGGCTTGGCAAACGACAGGCGAGTGACCGTGTCGCTCTAGCAGCTCTCAGATGCCAGCAGGAACAAAATCCTCAGGACCGAATTCCCACACCACGATTCAACAGCGTCAAGGCAACGGCCGACAGCACGGCGATGAACGCCAGGATCACCGCATAGGACACGCCCAACGGTATGTCCGAGGTGCCGAGCATGCCGTCGCGGAAGGCGTTGACCATGTAGAGAATCGGGTTCGCCATCGACGCGTGCTGCCAGAAGCCGGGCAGTAGGTTGATGGAATAGAACACGCCGCCGAGGTAGGTCAGCGGAGTGAGCACGAAGGTCGGTACGATGGAAATGTCGTCGAAACTGTTGGCAAACACCGCGTTGATGAAGCCGGCCAGCGCGAACAGAGCGGCAGTCAGCAGCGCGATGCTGATCGTGACCAGCAGGTTTTCGATGCGCAGGTGCGAGAAGATCAGCGACACCGCGGTCACGGCGATCCCTACCGCCAGACCGCGGGCCATGCCGCCGAGCACGTAGCCGAGCAGGATCAGCCAGTTCGGCGTCGGCGAGACCAGCAGTTCCTCGACGTAGTGGCCGAATTTGGCACCGAAGAACGAGGAAACGACATTCGAATACGAGTTGGTGATCACCGCCATCATGACCAGCCCGGGCACGATGTATTCGATGTAGCTGTAACCGTCCATCTGGCCTATGCGGCTGCCGATGAGATGGCCGAAGATGACGAAGTACAGCGACGTGGTGATCACGGGGGGTACGATGGTCTGCACCCAGATGCGCGAAAAGCGCAGCACTTCCTTGATGACGATGGTCTTGAGCGCAACGAAATAGAAATTCATAGGGGTGGATTTCCCTGTACCTATGGGTCTGCGGTTCGCGGGTGCTGTGGTCGTGCCGCTCCGGCTGGGCGCCGAAAGCGTCCTCCCGGAGCGCTTGGAGCGGCTCCGCTAGCTGGCCCGGCGGATGTCCTCGGGTGCCTGCTCCTCGCCGTCGTCGACCAAGGCGAGGAATAGTTCCTCCAGGCGATTGCTCTTGTTGCGCATGCTGGTGACGTGCACGCCGTGGTCGCTGAGCAGTGAGAACAGGCCGCTCAGGCTGCTTTCGCGGGAGATGTCCGCTTCGAGCGTGGTGGCATCCACGCGGCGCACGTTATAGCCGGGCAACTCAGGCGCCGTGTCGATTTCGTCGGCGACGTCGAGTACCACGGTCTCGTGGTCGAGCTTGCTCAGCAGGCGCTTCATGCTGGTGTTCTCGACAATCTCGCCATGGTCGATGATGGCGATGTTGCGGCACAGGCTCTCGGCTTCCTCGAGATAGTGCGTGGTGAGGATGATGGTGGTCCCGCGCGCATTCGTCTCGCGCAGGAAGGACCACATCGAACGGCGAATCTCGATATCCACGCCGGCGGTGGGCTCGTCGAGGATCAGCAGCTTGGGCTCATGCACCAGCGCGCGGGCGATCATCAGGCGGCGTTTCTGTCCACCCGAGAGTTGGCGCGCCATCTGGCGGCGCTTTTCCCACAGCCCCAGTTCGCGCAGGTAGCGCTCGGCGCGCTCGCGGGCCAGTGGGCGGTCGATGCCGTAGTAGCCGGCCTGGTTGATGAGAACTTCCTCGACCGGTTCGAACTGGTTGAAGTTGAACTCCTGGGGGACCAGGCCGATGAAGGTCTTGGCTTCGGATTTGTGGGTATCAAGATCCTTGCCGAAGATCGTGACCTGTCCGGAGCTCTTGTTCACCAGCGAGCTGATGATGCCGATGGTGGTCGACTTGCCGGCGCCGTTGGGGCCGAGCAGGGCGAAGAAGTCGCCTTCCTGTACGTCCAGATCGATACCGCGCAGCGCTTCGACGCCGCCGCGATAGACTTTCTTCAGATTGCGTATCGAGAGTGCTTGAGTCATGCCGAAATGAGTGTCGTGATAAGGGCGGACGGGTGAAAGTCCGAGCAGAGCAGTCTACCATAGCGGGCCTGCTTACCGTAGGAGACACGGATAACCATGACGGGATTGGTCAGCGAAGCCGCAGGCGCGGTACGGCCTCTGGAATGCGTAACAGTCGATGGTTACGACACTTGGCTGCAATCGCAGCCTGAAACCGTACGCAAGTGGTTGACGGATACGGGTTTCGAACCCAAGCCGCGCCGCCATGCCGTGCTGCCGGATGCGGACGGCCAAGCGCGCGCGCTGATCGTGCTCGAATGCTGCGACGACGTCTGGGCGCTCGGCGACCTCCCGTTCCGGCTGCCTCAGGGCTGCTATCGCCTGGATGGCGTGGCGGATCTGGAGCAGCAGCGTGCCCTCGCACTGGGCTGGGCGCTGGGCAGCTATCGCTATTCACGCTACAAGAAGCCGGGACGCGCTGCGGCGACGCTGCTGGTCGAGGACGAATTGCTATGCGCTGCCGTGCTGCGTGAGGCCGATGCGGTCGCGTTGGTGCGCGACCTGATCAACACGCCGGCGCAGGATATGGGGCCGGCGCAGTTGGCGCAGGCGGCCGCCGAACTGGCCGCGGCGCACGGTGCCGAGTTCGCCTGTACGGTCGGCGACGTGCTGCTGAGCCGCAACTATCCGACCATCCACGCGGTGGGGCGGGCCAGCGCGCATCCGCCGCGACTGATCGATCTGCGCTGGGGCGACGAGGCACATCCGCGGGTAACCCTCGTCGGCAAGGGCGTGTGCTTCGACAGCGGCGGCCTGGATCTCAAGAACGCCAGCGGCATGCGTCAGATGAAGAAGGACATGGGCGGCGCCGCGCATGCGCTGGGCCTGGCCCGGCGCGTCATGGACGAGGGCCTGCCGGTGCGGCTGCGGGTGCTGATTCCGGCGGTGGAGAACTCGGTATCGGGCGATGCGTTCCGTCCGGGCGACGTGCTGCGCACCCGCAAGGGCCTGAGCGTCGAGGTCGACAACACCGACGCCGAAGGCCGTCTGGTGCTGTGCGACGCGCTGGCCGATGCGGCCGACGAGGAACCGGAGGTGATCGTCGATTTCGCCACTCTGACCGGTGCTGCGCGTGTGGCGCTGGGCACCGAACTGCCGGCGTTCTTCACCCACAGCGATGCGCTCGGCGCCGAACTCGACGCGCTCGGCCGCGAGGTGCAGGATCCGGTGTGGCGCCTGCCGCTGTTCGAGGACTACCGGCATCAGCTCGACAGCCAGATCGCCGATCTGCTCAATTGCAGCACTTCCGGCTTCGGTGGCGCGATCACCGCCGCGCTGTTCCTGGACGCCTTCGTGCCGAAGTCGGTCGAATGGCTGCACCTGGACCTGATGGCCTGGAACCAGCGCAACCGGCCCGGCCGACCTCGCGGCGGCGAGGCGATGGGCTTGCGCGCGGTCTACGCCTGGCTGGAACGGCGTTACGGCGCGAGTTGATGCACGAGGTCCGCATGCCGAGCCGGCGGTTGAGCGTGGCGCCGATGATGGATTACACGGACCGTCATGCGCGCTATTTGCTGCGTCTGATCAGCCGACGCACGCTGCTGTATACGGAAATGGTCACCGCGGCGGCGGTCGTGCACGGCGACACTGCGCGTCTGCTGGCCTTCGATGCCGCCGAGCATCCCGTCGCGCTGCAGTTGGGCGGTGCCGACCCGGCCGAGATGGCGCAGGCGGCCCGCATCGGGGCGGAGTTCGGCTACGACGAAATCAATCTCAACATCGGCTGTCCCAGCGACCGCGTGCAGTCCGGTCGCTTCGGTGCCTGCCTGATGGCTGAGCCGGACACGGTCGCCGATTGCGTGCGCGCCATGCGTGCGCAGACCGACGTGCCGGTGACGGTAAAGACGCGCATCGGCATCGATCATCGCGACAGCTACGAGGAGCTCTGCGCTTTCGTCGATAAAGTGGCCGAGGCCGGCTGCGAGACTTTCATCGTGCACGCGCGCAAGGCCTGGCTGCAGGGGCTGAGCCCCAAGCAGAACCGGGAAATCCCGCCGCTGGACTATCCGCGGGTGCACCGTCTCAAGCGCGATTATCCCGAGCTGGAAATCATCATCAACGGCGGCATCCGTAGCCTGGACGAGACCGAGCGCGAATTGGCCGAGGTCGACGGCGTGATGATCGGGCGGGCGGTGTTCGACGATCTCTGGATGTTGGCCGAGGCGGACCGGCGTCTGTTCGGCTCCGCCGAGCCCGTTGCCGACGCGCCGTGCGGTGCTGCAGGCGTATGCAGAGTACTGCGATCGCGAGCTGGCCCGCGGGACGCGTCTGCCGCACCTGACCCGGCATTTGATGGGGCTGGTGCAGGGCTTGCCCGGTGCGCGCCGCTTCCGCCGCCGTATGAGCGAGGACGCGCGCGGTCCCGGCGCCGAGCCCGAGCTGTTGGTGCGTGCCTGGGACGAGCTCGAAGCGGGTATGGGCGCTGTCGGCGCTACGCGGTCGGGAAGCTGTGGATACGCCGCTGCGGGTGAATCTCGAGCAGGGTGAGCGCCGCTCCCAGGAAGTTCGGGGCGTAGGCTGCGCCGGTGTCGAGGAAGCAGACGTTGTGGGCGAAGGTGATGGGCGCTACGGGCGTGTGTCCGACCACCAGCAGGTTGAGGCCGTCGACTTGGGAGGTGGGTGCGCCGCGCTGGATTTGGCCGATGCGGGTGCGGGCCCACAGCGCATGCTCGCGCAAGCGGTCATTGTTCGGCAGTTCGCTCACGAAGTCATTCCAGGGCAGCCCGTCGGGCACGTCGGCGTGGACGATCCCGACTCGGCCGTCGGCCGTGTCGACTTCGATCGTGTAGGGTAGCTCGGACAACGGGCCGGGGTAGGCCGCGCGTTCGTCGTCGTCCAGCATCAGCCACCAGCCGGCGCCGGCCTGCATGAGCCAGCGCACGTTGACCTCTTCGGCGTCTATGTTGTCGAGCAGCATGGCTTCGTGGTTGCCGCGCACGGCATGGAACCATGGGCGCTCTAGGAATTCGAGGATACGCGGCGACTGTGGGCCGCGGTCGATGAGGTCGCCGACGCTGATCAGGCGATCGCGCTCGGGGTCGAAACCGATACTGTCGAGCGCGCGTTCGAGTACGTTGAAGGTGCCGTGCAGATCGCCTACGCAAAAGTCGCGGCCGTGAATGTTGCGCAGCAGCGAGCGGTGGTAATGCAAGGGCTGATCATGGACCGTCATTGTCTGAGTATATCGAGGTCAAAGAATTTGTGGTTGCGGACCGTATGCTTCGGTGCGGGCAATGCGGCCTTCCGAAACGGTGTGGAAGAGTTGGAATGAATGACGAACTGAAGGGATATACCGACGAGCTCGAAGGCATCGTCGCCAGCGTCCACCGCGCCACCGCGGTGATCGCGGTGGCGAGTTTCGTCGGCTACGGCGTGGCCGGTTGGCTGTTGTTCACCGGACGACTCTGGCTCGCGTTGGGCGTGGCGACGGTGAGTTATCTGTTCTTCCGTCTCTATCCGGCGCTGTCGGTGCACTGGGCGCGCTGGCGTGTCGCCGACGACCTGCGGGCGCGCGCTGCCCTCGAGGCGCTGGAGCGGGCCTGGAGCGGGCGTTCGCCGCGTACGGTGCTGCTGGAAGTTGATGCCTGGCTGCGCGAGCGCGATTCAGAGCTCGATTGATTCGTCGGTCTGCTCGCTGAGCACGCGGCTGAGCGTGTCGAGCAGTGTTTCGCCGCTGCGGTCGTTACACCATTCGCCCTGCTGAGCATCGTAGTTGAAGTGAGCCGGTCCTTCCGGCGAGGCCAGCCAGAGCTGCTGCGCGGCTTCCTGGCGATTGATGATGACTTTCCCGCCGTCATCGAACTCGATCGTGAGCACGCCGTCGATGAGGTCGAAGTCGAGGTCGCTGAGCGCGTCGTCGCGGCTCATGCGGTCGAGGATGTCTTCGAGCGTCTGCATGGCATGCAGGGCGAAGTTGGTCTGTGTCATTGGGAAATGCTCCTGATGTGCGCGGCCGTTCAGTGGCGGCTGCGAACGATGGCTACGATGTACAGAATCCAGGCGACGATGAAGGCGGTGCCGCCGAGCGGGGTGAGAATGCCGAGCCAGCGCGTGCCGATCAGCACCAGCAGGTACAGGCTGCCGGAGAACAGGATCACGCCGGCGAACATCAACCAGCCGGCCGCGCGCAGCCAGCCGCGCGCGTCCAACTGGGCGGCGCTGACACCGATCAGCATCAGGCCGAGGGCGTGGTAGAACTGGTAATGCACCGCGGTCTCGTAGACCGAGTACATGAGCGGGCTTGCATGGCCGCGCAGTGCATGGGCACCGAAGGCGCCGAAGATGACGCCGAGCAGGCCGAGCAGGGCGCCGAGGGCGAGAAACGTTCGATTCATTGGGCGGTTCCGCTATGTGGTGAAAGGGTTCAGCCAGGCGGCAGAGGTTACACTACTCGACTGAAATGTCGTCCACACGGAATTTGGAGAATATGCATGCCGAGCTTTGATGTGGTTTCCGAAGTCGATAACCATGAACTGAACAATGCCGTCGATCAGGCCAACCGCGAGATCGACACTCGCTACGACTTCAAGGGTTCCGACGCCAAGGTCGAACGCAGCGGCGAAGACCTTCGCCTGGAAGCGCAGAGCGAGTTCCAGATCGAGCAGATGATGGATATCCTGCTCAAGAAGCTGGCTAAGCGCGGCATCGACGTGCGCTGCATCGAGCAGGGCAAGCTGACCGAAACCGGGCGCCGCGCGGAACTGCCGGTGACCGTCAAACAGGGTATCGACGCGGACACCGCCAAGCGCATGGTCAAGTCCGTCAAGGACTCGAAGATCAAGGTACAGGCGGCAATCCAGGGCGACAAGCTGCGCGTCAGCGGTAAGAACCGCGACGATCTGCAGGCAGTCATGGCGTTGCTGCGCGGTGGTGAATGGGGGCGCCCGTTGCAGTTCGAGAATCTGCGCGACTGATTTGCGGCCCGGCCTGTTTCAATTTTCCTCTGCGTCGATCAGCGCATCCGGTCGCCAGCCGAGTTCCAGGGCTCGGGCCATGGCTTCCTGGTGGATGCGTTCGTGCCGCTCGCGCATCTCCTCGGGCAGGTTCGCGACGCGGTAGCCGTACTGGCTCCACAGATCGCTGGTCTTTTCGTAGAGCACCTGCAGGCGGTTGGCATCCCAGCCCTCGCAGGTTTCGGTCTCGGGGATGAGCCCGAAGGTCCAGGCGTCCTTGACGATGGCGCCGGTCGGCGTCATGCCGCCGAATTCCTCGTTCAGGATGCCGACGTAGGTCTTGCGCTGATCAGCGGGCATGGCAGTGAATCCTCGACTTGCGATACGTGCGAATCCTACACCAATAGCGGTCGATCCGGTTCCGTCGCAATGAGGAGCGATCGTCGCTCAGTGGCGATTTCGTGGACACAGATAAACATCGTAGCGCGTGTTCGGCGCTTCGATGCTGTGCGTCGGCGGTGGGCCGTCGACGACCGGTGCGCCGCGCGGACGTTTCACCGCTACGCGGGGCGCACCGCAGGCCAGCGCCGCGTCCAACAGTTCGGATGCGTCGGGGTCCTTGCCGACCAGTTCGCGCAGTATGCGCATCTCCTTCTTGACCAGCGCGGATTTGCCGCGTTCCGGGTACATCGGGTCGAGGTATACGGCGTCGGGCGGCGTAGCCAGCGCGCATAGGTAGCGGCGGGCATCGGCCTCGACTACGTCGACGCATTCATGCAGTTCCGGTGGCGCGGTGCGCAGCAGCGCGTCGCGCAGCAGCAGCGCCACGATGGGACTGCGCTCGATCAGCGTGACGCGGCAACCGAGGTTGGCGAGCACCATGCCGTCGCGGCCGAGCCCGGCAGTCGCGTCGATGACGTGCTTGCTTTCTCCGGACTTCAGTCCCAGCGCACGGCCCAGCGGCTGGCGCCGGCCAGCCTGACGCAGGCGCCAGGCGGTGGGGCCCTGGGCGAAGTCGAGCTTCAGTTCGCCGAGTTTGAGTTCGTGCGGCGTGCGCAGGACCCAACCGTCGCTGCCGAGTTCGAGCACGTAGCCGGAAAAGGGCGCCGCGCCCTCAACGAATGGGGCCTGTAGTTGCTGCGCGACGGCGCGTGCCTGTGCAGTGTCATCCGGGGTCGAGCAGATGACCGAGAGCGTGAGGGGAAGCTTTTGCGGCAGAGTTGTGGAATGCGTATGCGTCATGCTGTGGGAATGAGTCGCGGGCGGGACAGATCGGAGCAGTTTCGGTATTCTACGCAGTCTGCTTTCGAACATCCCCATGATGTTCGCCGTCGACTCCGGAGAGGTGGCTGAGTGGTCGAAAGCGACGGTCTTGAAAACCGTTGAAGGGCAACCTTCCGTGGGTTCGAATCCCACCCTCTCCGCCATCTAATTTGCGAAGCACGCTATCTGTCCCGCATCGCCTGGTAAATACCCCGAGGGTGGGTGAGAACCCACGCGGGTTCGCCCGATTCGTCGGGAACGAATCGGAACGCCGCGCCAGCGGCGGCCCCGCAGGGGCGAGGCGCAGGACGCGCCGAGTAATCCCACCCTCTCCGCCATATAAAAAAAGCGAAGCGCGCTTCAGTTTTCGTATTTGTCGCTAGATTGCTCGCAGGGTAGGTGAGAACCCACGCAGGTTCGCCCGATTCGTCGGGAACGAATCGGAACGCCGCGCCAGCGGCGGCCCCGCAGGGACGAGGCGCCGGAAGATTTGAGCAATCTTTCTCTTCGTCGTTTTCCTGTTAATTATTTGAAATTCAATTAAAAACATATGCTTCAGTTGGTTGAAACTACCTGGCTGCTACACTGCTTCTGTGCTGCTCATTCAAGGTGGCGGTAAGCATGCCCCGATACCGTAATGAAGAACTCTTATTTTGTCGCTGGACTTTTATGGCGGGCCCGAGGGCTCTGCCCTGTGCTGTAGGGCATATTCGATGACCAGGAAACCCAGGAAGAGACTGGCGAAAACAGACGGTTCCGGTAGTGCGGAGCCGGATGCGCACGCACAAAAGGCGGCTGTCCGGTCAGAGGATGCGTCAGCTGAGTTTCCGGTCGTGGCTCTTGGGGCCTCCGCCGGAGGTTTGGATTCGTTGTCTCGTTTTTTCAATGCCTTGCCGCGCAACACCGGTATGGCATTTGTCGTTGTGCAGCACCTTTCCCCCACTCAGGACAGTCTGCTCAGCGAACTCCTCAGGAAGGCAGCGAACTTATCGGTGGTAGTTGCTCAGGATGGTCAGGTACTGATGCCCGATCACGCCTATGTCATTCCGCCGAATCGCTATCTGACGCTCAGCGGTGATCGCCTCAGGCTTGCGGAGCCCAAGGGGGCTGAACATCCGCACATGGCAATTGATCACATGCTGTTCTCGCTTGCCGAGCAGATGGGCGAGCGATCCGTGGCGATCATCCTTTCCGGGACGGGTTCGGACGGTGCCGAAGGCATCAAAATCGTCAAGGGTTGCGGCGGCCTGACAATCGCGCAGGACCCGAAGACGGCACAGCATGCCGGTATGCCCGAGAGTGCGATCGAGACGCAGCAAGTCGATTTCATCCTGTCGCCGGAAGCGATGGGCGAGGAACTCGTGCGCTACGCGCAACACCGCGAAAGCACCGTCGACGGACAACGCGACATGCCCCCGGAGCAGCAACTGCAATGGCTGTCGCCCATACTGAGCCTGTTGCGGCAGCATAGCGGCCACGATTTTTCGCATTACAAGACCAATACTCTCTTGCGGCGAATTGCCCGGCGCATGGCCGTTCACAATATTGACGACATAGCCGGCTATGCGCAGTTTCTGCATGACCAGCCGGGTGAGGCCAGTCTCCTGGCACAGGAATTTCTGATCCGGGTGACGAAATTTTTCCGCGATCCGGCGGCATTCAAGGTACTGGAGGAAGAGGTGATTCCCGCCCTCTACGAGGGGCGTGCGTACGAGCACCCAATACGCGTATGGGTGCCGGCATGCTCGACCGGCGAAGAAGCATATAGCATTGCCATGCTTCTGGAAGAGCGGAAGTCTCAGACGAAGAGTCGATCCCGTATTCAGGTTTTCGCCACGGATATCGACCTGGTCGCCCTGGATGTGGCGCGCGCCGGCTACTATCCGGAGGCTATTGCCCAGGACGTATCTCCCGAACGTCTACAACGATTCTTCGTCAAGCGCGATGGCGGTTATCAAGTCAGTAAATCATTGCGCGACATGCTTGTATTCGCCGAGCAGAGTCTGATCAAGGACCCGCCATTTTCCCGCATGGATTTGGTGAGCTGCCGCAATGTACTTATTTATCTCCAACCTGAGCTGCAAAAACGGGTATTGGCGCTGTTTCACTATGCGTTGAACCCGGATGGATTCTTGTTTTTGGGCACATCGGAAACCATTAGCGGTATGGAGGAGTTCTTTGCCCCCGTTCGGGTGGATACGCGAATATTCCAGCGGCAAGTAGTAATTCCATCGCGCAGCCAGCGCGTATTCCTGCCCTCACTTCCGGACCCCTTGAGTGGGAGCCGACTCGTGAAGGACCCGGTGCCGAACAGCGAGCCGCTGGATTTGTCCAGGGTGATCGAAAGCGTACTCCTGCGCGACCATACGCCACCTTGCGTCGCTGTGAATGCGCGCAACGAGATCGTCTATTTCCATGGGCATACAGGCAGTTTTCTCGAACCGCCGAAGGGCATGCCAACCAACGACGTCATACAAATGGCGCAGCCAGGCCTGGAAAGCGCTTTGCGTACGGCATTGCATCAGGTTCATACGCGCGGGGAGACGGTGCACACGGGGGCTACCAAACCCGGCGGGGGACTGATTCGCATCACGGCCATGCCGCTCCACGAACCACGGCTACCTTCCGGCATGGCGCTGATCCTGGTGCAGGACGTGGACAGCAAATTAAGCCAAGGCGGCATCTCGTATGTGGCCACGGATCTGAGCCCCGACGCCGAGAGCGAGGCGCTGCAAGTCGAGCTCTATCAGACCAAGGAGGCACTGCAGGCAACGATCGAGGAACTGGAAACCTCCAACAATGAATTGCAGACCAGCAACGAAGAGTTGCAGAGCGGTAACGAGGAGCTCCAAAGCAGCAATGAAGAGCTGGAAACCTCCCGCGAGGAACTGCAATCGGTCAACGAGGAGCTCCATACGGTCAACGCCGAGCTCGAACGCAAGGTGGAAGACCTTTCCCGCATTGACGACGACATGAACAACCTGCTGGCGAGTACCGCCATCGGCATGATTTTCCTCGATCGAGATTTGTTGATTCAGCGGTTTACTCCAGCCGCCACGAGCATCGTGCCGTTGATTCAGGGCGACATCGGGCGTCCGCTTGCCGACATGAGCCACAATCTGGAGTACGACCGCCTGGCCGAGGATCTGGAGGATGTGCTCAAAAATTTCGTACAGCGCGAGCGGGAAGTGCGCACCAATCAAGGCGAATGGTTCATGCTGCGGATGCGGCCCTACTATACCTCGGACCATCACATCGGCGGCGTCCTGCTTGCGTTCGTCAATATCACCGACACCGTGAAGCTGAGGACCCAGCTAAAGCTGTACAGCGCGCTGGATCATTGTCCTTCTATGGTCTGTATCGTGGATTCGGACGGCCAGATCGAGTACGTTAACCCCAGATTCTCCGAAATAACGGGGTTTGTCTATGATTCTATGCGCCGGCGCTCCTTGAAAGATTTAGGTGTGGCGTCAGATAACGATGATGATTGGGATGCCCGGTGGCGTGCTCTTACCGAGGGCGGCACTTGGTCCGGCGCAATGCAGTTGACGACGCGAGGCGGTGAAGTGCTCACGGTATCCGCCACCGCAGTCGGGATCACTCCTCAGGAGCAAGGCACTTCATTGATAGCGTTTTATCTTGACCCTTCCTAGCCGTTAAAGACGGCTGCTCTCAACGGTTTTTGGGGTATCTGGGATATGGCCGAGACCGGAGAAGATGGGGACTCGATGTCCCCGGATGCGCTTAGGGCTGCAGCCGAACGCAAGGTGGCCGGTCACGGCATAGATGTCGGCGCATTGTCAAAGGATGACGTGCGGGCCATCGTCCATGAATTTCAGGTGCACCAGATCGAGCTTGAGCTGCAAAACGAGGAACTGCAGCGCGCCAATTCAGAAATCGAATCCCTGCGTGCCAACCTGGATGATCTCTATCAGAACGCGCCGATCGGTTATTTGACGCTCCACCCTGATGGGCCGATCCTCAAGGCTAATCTGGCCGCCGCTGAAATTTTGGGGTGCGCGCAGGGTGAACTTGAGGGCTTGCGGTTCTACCAATTTGTCGTTGCCAGAGATCAGAAACGCTACTTTGCGCACCGGCGCAGTATTTCGGCCTCGGGCGAGCATGGTCGCTGCGAGCTGCATATACGCACTCGGGATGATCGGCTGCGCTATATCCGACTGGACAGTCAGCCGAAATTGGACGCTGACGGCAGCGTCTTGGCTTATCGGACGGTATTCTCCGACCTTACGGAGCTGAAACAGCTGCAGGACAACCTGCGTGTGGCGGCTTCCGTCATTGATGCGACCAGCCAGGCCATAGCCGTGATGGACGTTGATGGGGCGATCAAGACCAGCAATCCCGCTTTCAACCGCTTGATCGGTCCCAAGGCGAATTCAGGGGCATTGCAGGATCTGGCCGATGAACCCGGTGCGGCACTGCTCCGGTCCATCTGGAAAGATCTGCTTCAGGAAGGTCACTGGTCAGGCGAATTGAACCTTCATGGCCACGATGGAAAGGATTTTCCGGTATGGGCGGCGCTCTCCACGGTGAAGGAAAGCGATGGCTTGGCGATACGCGTAGCCGGCATTTTCAACGACATTAGCGCACAAAAAGAAGCCAGTGAGCATATGTATCATCTGGCCAATTACGACCCGGTCACCAATCTTCCCAACCGGCGCCTGTTTGCCGAGCGTCTGGCGCACACGGCTCGGCAGGTGGATCGTAACGGCAGCGGCTTCGCCCTGTTGTACCTGGATTTGGATCGGTTCAAACACATCAATGACACCCTGGGGCACGAGGCCGGAGATGTCTTGCTCGTCCAGGTTGCCGCACGGCTCAGTAATTGCCTGCGGAAAAATGACACTCTCGCCCGTATCGGAGGCGACGAGTTCGCTTTCGTGCTGCCCGACATCATCGACGCTCAGAACGCAGCCACGGTCGCGGAGAAGATAATCGCTGAGTTCCATAGGCCAATCAAGCTGGATGACAGCGATATCGATGTCGGCGTCAGTATCGGCATCGCCATGTATCAGCAGGACACGCCGGACTTGGCCGCACTGCAACGCTATGCCGACACCGCCATGTACGAGGTCAAGCGTACCGGGCGCAATAGCTATCGATTCTTCTCACGCGCACTGACATCCGCCGCGAAAAAGCATCTAGACCTGGAAAACGAACTGCGCAGTGCCTGGGAACAGAACGAATTCCGCGTTCATTATCAGCCGGCCTATCTACTCGAATCACGAAAGCTGCTGGGGATCGAGGCTCTGTTACGCTGGGAACATCCTGTTCACGGCATGCTCCGGGCCGAACGCTTTCTGTCCGTGACCGAAGACAGTGGATTGATTCACGAGATAGGCGATTGGATGCTGGAAACCGTCTGTAGCGATGCACACGCCTGGCATGGCCTGCTACCTGCGGAAGTGTTCAGCCTGTGGATCAATGTCTCGGGTTCTCAGCTCAGCAGCGCAGTGATTCATGAGCGGCTTCGCCAAGCTTTCGTACGACTCAATCATGAGCATATCGGCCTGGTTCTGGAAATCACCGAGAACACGGTCATGGATGAGATACATCGGTCCGTCGAGCGTCTGAACGCGCTCAAGGAAACGGGTTTTCGACTTGCCATGGATAATTTCGGCAAAGGATATGCGTGTCTGGGGCTTTTGCAGGATATTCCATTCGACATCGTTAAGATCGACATGGATTTGGTCCATGATCTCGTGGCGGATCGCCCCGCCGCGCTGGTGGACGCTGTTATCGCCATGGCCCATGGTCTTGGGCTGTCGGTTGTGGCCGAAGGGGTGGAATCCCAAGAGCAGATGCGTATTTTGAAAGCAAAGGGCTGTGATGCAGCGCAAGGTTATTGGCTCTGTCGTCCATTGGACGCTGCTGCTCTAGGGGAGTTGCTGCTTAAGGATGCCGTCCACGATTCCGGCAATCGGCAATAATGGTTGAGGCTTGGTCTCCGATACACAGCGATTTTTGCTTGCCATAGGACACGCGGATACGGGCGCGAGCTGCTGCGTAGCGCGGTGCCCGCTTCCGATGCCACTTGCTTGACATGCCTCGGTCGCGGTACGCCGCGGCTCGATTTCATTGAAGCCTGTCCGCACGAATCGGGAGGTTTTGATGCGGATGGGGATTCGCGAATCGCGTCTGACGCTTAGGCGTTGACCACCTGCTGTTGATTGGCAAACGAAGTGGGGGCGCTGCTCACAATTCTGGCCTTCCCGTTGTTCTTGGCCTCATACATGCGCGTATCCGCAAGGTTGACCAGTTGATGCCAGTCGTTACCGTCGCGTGAGTACTCGGCCAGCCCGCCGCTGAACGTAATGGGATTGCCGTCGGGGAGCTGCAACGTTCGGCTATGAAGGATTGCTTCAATCTTTCGGCGAGCCTGATCCGAGTCCGCGTAGGGCATGATCAATACGAACTCTTCGCCCCCCCAGCGAACAACAGTATCGGATTCGCGGATAGCGCCCCTAAGCGTCTTGGATACGTCGATCAGTACGGAATCCCCAACCTCATGACCAAACCGATCGTTGATGTTCTTGAAATTGTCGATGTCTAGAAATGCGATGCTCAGGGGAAATGGCTTTCTGCGTGCCTGCGCAACCTGCAGGGCGAGGTAATGTTCGCCGGTGCGTCGATTCAGGCTGCCGGTCAATGAGTCGAAACTGGACTGTTCGAATAGCCCCTTCATGAACTGAAAATGGCTCATGGATGCCAGATTGCCGATGGCTGCGATAAGCATGAGTAGCCAAAAGACAACCAGATCATTGATTTCAGGCATGATCGTGTGCTTTTGGATGATGAATGAAGTCAGGAAGACGCAAAGAAGAGGCAGTGAAAAAAACGAGGTTTCCAGCACTGTCAGGGGAAAGAGCGCAAGGCCCGATACCAGCACGAAGGGCAGGAACAGGTAGCCGGCGGCCATGGACGATGCCATCGTGTTTAAGTCCAATCCTGCCAGCAGGATTCGGCTGAACACGAAGAAAGCGGTTGGAATCAGGAACAGAGCGCCGATGGCGTAAAGTGAGTGCTTTATGTTTGAGGGATGGCGGCAGAATAATGCCAGAAGGAGGAAGCCGATGCTTGCTAGAACTCTTCCACTGGCCAAGACGGTGGCGACCCAGGATGGGAAGAAGAAATAGTCCACGACGATCCACATCGGAGTAAGAATCGCGAAAATCATCGCAACCATGTGGACTCTGGAGAGAATGAACCGTGCCCGATAATTACTGAATAACAGGGGGTGGTGTCGGCGGGATACGAAATCCCTGAATTCACCATGCTCGATCAGAAAGAAGGATCTAACATGTGCTATCGGGTCTTTGAGAAAGCTGCTAATTGACTCAAAGAATTTAATGCTGAGATTTTCACTGCTCAAGAATATGGTCCTTAATTAGAATTTATTGATAGTAACGCTCTGTTCTGGAAATCAACCAGGGTCGTATTCCGTAGCGCTTGATCATGCTCAGCGTTAGTGGATAACAGACTGGTTGCTATTGCACGAACCCTGTAATGCCGCATCGAACATGCGGACGTTCCGTCGAACGGCTACTCCCCCCGCTGTATTGAATCGAATATGTCTCTGCGATGGCCAACCTAACTTCGGCGTTACTGCCGATGGTCAACCAAGTTATATGGCAGATGGTCGAGCAGACGACTAGGTCGTATATGGCTGAAAGTCTGGATGGCGTGACTTGAGTCACCTTGGTTTGATCAAGTCGATGGATTTGTCGGCGAATTGTGCGGTGAGGATCTTGGGTAATGGAGTCAGGGACATGTTGAACAACTGAGCGAAAGAGGTGAGCTGCAAGGCACTACGCGCTGCGATCGTGACATAACAGCTAGACAGGCGAGGGGGCGGGCACAGCACAATGCAGTAGATCGCTCGCGCAGCCATTCATTCAGAGTGTCCTCAGGTCATCTGAGGCGCATGACGGCATCCAACTCCTAGCTGTAAAGAACAAATCGGAACTCCGTGTCAGCGGCGGCCCCGCAGGGACGAGGTCCAGCACGCACCGAGTAATGCCCCTTATCTGCCATCTCGCTTTCGCTACCGGCCGCGCAGTTGTGAGTCATGCCGTACGCTACGGATTTTGATGCAGATCAATGCCGGTGGGGGTGGATGCTGCCATCCTTCCCAATTTGACGTTGCTTGGCTATGTCGGACTTGCGGCACGTGAGGCAAGTCCTGTTTGCCGAGGATTATGAAGCAGCGGGCGGGAAGCATGACCATCGGAGCCAGAGCCCCGATCCGGAGAGCATCTCTATATGGACGCATTTGAATCGCGCGCAATCAATCCGCGCAAGCCCGCACTGGAACTGCCGCAAGGCTATGTTCCTTTTACCCGTACGCCGGTTTTCGATCTGCTCGAGTTTCCGGATGGACTTCGCAATTACCACAGCACGCCGGACGGAGTCTGGGGCGAAATCGTGGTTGAAAGCGGAGCTCTGCGTTATGACTGGTTGGATGGCTCCGGCGAGAGCTGGGATTTGGCCAGAGGCGATGTCGGGGTCATTCCGGCGGAACTGCCGCACCGAATAGAGCCGCTGAGCGAAGAAACCCGGTTCTACCTGCAGCTATATCGCGCCCGGAGCGGCAGCGATGACGGACTGGGCGACGCAGATGGCGACGGGATGCTGGATTTACGCTCCTTGTCACCGCCTCTGCGGCACCAACAGGTTTTATCGGCGTTCGACGCGTTGGACCCCGGCGAGTCGTTGGTGTTCATCAAGGACCGGGATCCCCGGCCATTGCTCGGCAGGTTTTCCGCTTTGCGGCCGCATCGCTATCTGTGGCTGCCGCAAGCCGCCTCGGAGACGCGCTGGGTTGTGTGGCTCGCTCGGCGCGATGAGGATTTCGCGCCGACGATCGGGGAGGTTCTTCAGGCGGACCATGGCAGACTGGACGCACTGCTGGATGAGGCGATCAGGCGAGTCGCCGCGGGAGAGCCGGCAGGCGCTACGCTGAGCGATTTCTGTTGGGGCGTGCGTCGGCATCTCCGGATCGAGGAGCAGCGCCTATTCCCTTTGTTCCTGGAGGTTGGCGGTCCCGAGTTGCCCACGCAGGTCATGGTCTCAGAGCATCGCGACATCGAGCGTCAGTTACAGCAGATCGAAAACGATCCCGCCGTCGACGAAGCGATGCTCAAGCTTCTGCGGCGTACGATCGATCATCATAGTTTCAAGGAGGAGGGCGTACTTTACCCCATGCTGGACGTGTCTTTGGGCGGCCGGCGGGGCGAACTCGTCGAAACGGTGTTCAGGGAAATCGGTTGGGAGGCGCTGAATAAATGTTCTTCCACACGACCGTTGTCGGGTAGGTGAGGGGGCAAGGGCGTCAATGAAGCACACGTAACACCAGACGGCGTCAGGACTCCATAGTCTTCGATGTGCCAGCACTACCCCGATACGCGATCCCGGAAATCGGAACGATCATCGGTGCACGGAAATACGCTCAGAGTGAACGGGGCGGACGGTTTTCTTCCGTCGCAACCTGTCGTCACACCCAGGCGGGCAGCAGTCCGGCCAGGTTGAGCAGGTGGTCGACGATCAGGGCTGCGTAGAGCACGAAAAGATAACTGATGGAGTGCCCGAACACGCGCCGTGCGTACTGATCCATCTTGCGGTTCGCCGGCATGCGCTGAAGTCTTACGGTCAGCCCCAGGTACCACAGGCCGCTGACAGCGGCGGTCGCGCCGTATATCAGGCCGGCCTCGCCGAACAGGGTCGGCAGCAGGCTGACCAGCAGCGTCGCCACGGCGTATTTGACGATTTCCTTGCGCGTGCGTTCGACGCCGTGCGTCACCGGGAGCATGGGGATCTTGGCTTTGGCGTAATCCTCGCGGTAGTAAAGCGCGAGCGGCCAGAAGTGCGCCGGGGTCCAGACGAAGATCAGCAGTACCAGCACGACCGGCAGGGCCGTGATCGGCGCGCCGACCGCCGTCCAGCCGATGATCGGCGGCAGGGCGCCGGCGATGCCGCCCCAGACGATGTTCCACGGCGTGCTGGGCTTGAGATAGAGGGTGTAGACCACGCCGTAGCCCACCGTGCCGAGCAGGGTAAGCAGCAGCGTGGTCGGGTTGGTCCAGATGCTGAGGATGACTACGGCGGCCGCGAACAGGCTTGCGGCGTAGAGCATGGCGCCGGTGCGGGTGATACGTCCGTTGACGAGCGGGCGCAGATGCGTACGGCGCATGTGCTGGTCCAGCACCGGCTCGACGAGCTGGTTGAGCACGCCGCCGGCGCCGCCGGCGAGCGCGATGCCGGCGAGGCCGGCCAGCGCACCGGGCCAGTGCAACCAGAAATCGGGGGCGAGCAGTTCGCCCACGATGGCCGTGAACACGAGCAGCGAAACCACCTTGGCCTTGGCCAGGGTGAGGAGGTCTTTGATCAGGCTGGGAGCCGCAGCAGGCGGCGCCGTGCCGATCAGATCATCCGTTTGTCGTTTGCTGGCGAGTTCGAGTTCACTCATATCTGCCTCTGGCCCGGTCGACGTGGGCTCTAGTAGTAGTCATTGGGTATTGCTAGGGCGTTTAGCGCCGTGTCTCACCAGTGCCAGTGCAGCACGATGGCGGAGGTGATCAGCAGTGCCATGAGCTGGTGGAAGGCAACCATGGCGCCGGGCGACTTGGGCTTCAGGTTCACGGCATGGAACAGGAAGAAGCCGACGGCGGCCTGCAGCAGGGCCAGCGTGAAGGCCACGGGATAGGCGGAGCTCATCCAGCCCAGCGTGGCGATGACGATCAGTGCGGCGGTGCCGTGCACCATGAAGATCCACTGCGAGGTACGCTGCGGATGCAGGAACGGCTCGATGGCCGTGCCGAAGCCGCGCTGGCCGGTCACCATGCCGCCCATGAAGATGGCGAACAGGACCGAATGCAGGGCGACCGTGGCGCTGACGTAGGGAAGCAACTGCACGCCGGGGTAGTTCAGTGCCACCAGGTAGTTGAGGAACACCAGGTAGGCCAGCAGGCCGTGCGTGCCGTGCACGAAGGCCGGCGCGCGACCGGCGAGCACGTACAGCGTGCCCATGCCGAACAGCGCGGTGACGACGATCAGCCCCAGCCCCATGAAGGTCATGTAGCGCGGGTCGAGGATCGCCAGTGCCAGGGCGCAGAGCCCGACCGCAGTGGCCAGTACGCGGTGCGCCGCTTCGGGGTCGCCGCGCAGCATCAGAACGACGATGTTGCGGGTATACGGCCAGCGCGTGCCCAGCGACAGGCCGTAGCCGAAACCTTCCACGATGCTGCCAAGCAGGATGAGCGCCGAGGCGAAGATCACCTCGGAGACCATCAGGCCGTCGACCAGCGCGGCCTTGCCGACATGCGGGCTGCTAAGCCCGCGCCAGAATCCCAGTACGATCGCCAGCACCACCATGGTGCCGATGCCCAGACCGATTATGCGCACGGTGAGGGTCATTTCGCCCTCGACGACGTGTTTGTTTTCGGCGGTTGGTTGTACGTTGGAATTCATGTCGGCTCGCTCTCTCTCTGAATGCAGTTATTAGAAGGTACACACACCAGGAAGCATGGTGCGCTGCATGAGAGTATGGAACATCCAGATCGTAAGTCCCACGGCCATGATGAAAAGAGGCACTGTCATGACCAGCGAAACCGTATGCCAGATCTGTGTGGTGGACAGATCGAGCTTGAACAGGAAGTAGAGCTGTACCAGAGCCGTGACCAGCGCGATCAGCGAGATCGCGGTGGTCAGCGAGACCGGCGACAGTGCGTGGCTGATAACCATCCACAGCCCGACGAGCATGGCGCCGAGGCCGAAAACGAAGGCGATCAGGTAACCGCTGGTGCTGGCGAGCTGGACTTCGGGATGCTCCAGCGGGTTGGAGTGACCGTGCGACATCAGATGCCTCCCATCAGGTAAACGAAGGTGAACACGCAGACCCAGATGACGGCCTGGAAATGCCAGAACAGCTTCAGGTTGATGAGGCGGTAGACCACATTCTGGCTGAAGCCTTCGCGCGCGACCTGCACGGCCATCACGAGCATCCACAGCAGACCGAAGAAAACGTGTGCCGCGTGGGTCAGGACGATGACCCAGAAGTCGGAGAGGAAGCCGCTGACCTGAGGGACGGCGCCCATCGCGAGCAGTTCCGAGAACTCGCGCCATTCCATGTACAGGAAGCCGAGGCCGAGCAGGAAGGAAAGCAGCAAGGCATTAATGACGCCGGAACGGTTGCCCTTCTTGAGAGCGACCATGCCGAAGCCGTAGATCAGCACGCTGGTGAAGATGAATAGCGTCGGCCACAGTGCGTTCAGCGGATGGATCACTTCCTTGGCGGTGAAGCCGCCGGCGAAGTTGTGAACGTAGACGCCGTGCGCGGAGAATAGGCCGGCGAAGATCATGGCGTCGCTCATCATGTACAACCAGAAGCCGATCGAGCGGGTGCCGATGACATCGTGGCCGTGATCGTCGTAATCCCAGAGACGAACGTTACTGGGATCGACGTTCTCGACGGAATGTGAACTCATTTGTCGATACTCCAAACAGTCTTGTCAGATTAGCTGTCCGTCCCCGGGCGGGCAGTGCCGCCCGGGGCGAAATCCGGTCAGTCGTCGTTGCGCCGATTGGCCAGCGCGCCACCGGCACCGCCGCCGATAGGTGCGTCGACGGTTTCGCCCGCCGCGCCGCGGTTGCGGAACTCCGCTTCCATGCGTTCGACCTCGGCCGCCGGAATGATGTAGTCGGTGTCCTTGTCGAACGAGCGGATGATGATGGCGACGATGATGCCGATCGCCGACAGGCCCGCCAGCCACCAGATACGCCAGACCATGGCGAAGCCGAAGGCCAGAGACAGCGCACCGATCAGTAGCGGCACTCCGGTGTTCTTCGGCATGTGGATGTCGAGGAAACGGTCGGGTACCAGGCTGGTCAGGCCGTGCTCACGGCGCCAGGCCCACTCGTCGCGGTCGTGTACGATGGGGGTGACGGCGAAGTTGTAGTACGGAGGCGGGCAGTGCGTTGCCCACTCCAGCGAACGCGAGGTACCCCATGCGTCGGGGCCGACAACACGGTTCTTTTCGCGGTCGCGGATGCTTATCGCAAGCTGGGCGAGGAAGAACAGTACAGACAGCGTGTACAGCACGATGCCGAAGGCCTCGAGCAGTAGCAACGGTAGCCAGCTGGTGTGCGAGACATAGTCGAGTCGGCGCGTCATGCCCATCAAGCCGAGAGTGTACATGGGCACGAAGACGAACAGCGTACCGGCGGTGAAGAACCAGAAGAACAGCTTGCCGAGCTTTTCGTCGAGCTTGAAGCCGAACACCTTTGGCCACCAGAAGGTGACCGCGCCGAATGCCGCGTACACGATCAGCAGGAACATGTTGTGGAAGTGCGCGATCACGAACACGCTGTTGTGCACCAGGTAGTTGATCGCGGGCACCGCCAGCATCATGCCGGTCATGCCGCCGACGATGAGCAGGAATAGCGTGCCCAGAGCCCACAGCATCGGCGTGTCGAAACGCAGCCGGCCGCGGTACATGGTGAAGGCCCAGTTGAAGACCTTCACGCCGGTGGGTATGCCGACCAGCATGGTCGCGATACTGAAGTAGCTGTTCACGCCTGGGCTGGCGCCCATGGTGAAGAAATGGTGCAGCCACACGGTCCAGGACACGCCGGCGATGGCCATGGAGGCGAGCACCATGGTGATGTAGCCGAACAGCGGCTTTTCGGAGAAGGTCGGGATGATCTCCGACAGGAAACCGAAGGCCGGCAGCACGACGAAGTACACTTCCGGGTGACCCCAAATCCAGAACAGGTTGGTGTACATCATCAGGTTGCCGCCCAGGTCCGCGGTGAAGAAGTGCATCCCCAGGTAGCGGTCGAAGGTCAGCAGGGCGAGGGCGACGCCGAGCACCGGGAAGGAAGTCAGCGCGATGATGTTGCTGGCCAGGGTGGTCCAGCTGAAGATCGGCAGCCGGCCCCAGGTCATGCCCGGCGCACGCATCTTGATGATGGTGGCGATGAGGTTGACGGCGCCCAGAGTGGTGCCGACGCTGCCTATCTGGATAGACCAGATGTAATAGTCGACGCCGACCCCGGGACTGTAGGGCAGCTCGGTGAGCGGCACCAGACCTACCCAGCCGGCGTGCGAGAAGTCGCCGACGAACAGGGCGATCATGACCAGTGCCGCGGCTACCGCCGTAAGCCACAGGCCCAACGCGTTCAGGTAAGGGTAGGCCATGTCGCGCGCACCGATCTGGATCGGCACGATGATGTTCATCAGACCGACCAGGATGGGCGTCGCCGCGAGCAGGATCATGATCATGCCGTGTGCGGTGAACACCTGATCGAAGTGGTAGGGCGGCAGATAGCCATGTGCCGCGCCCAACACTCCGGGCGAATCCGGGCCGACGGCCATGGCCTGCTGGGTGCGGATCATGAGCGCGTCGAAGAAACCGCGGAACAGCATGATCAGGCCAACCAGCACATACATGATGCCGATCTTCTTGTGATCGACGGTGGTCAGCCAGTCACGCCACAGCCAGCCCCAGCGGTTGGCGCAGGTCAGCCAGAACAGGGCGATCGCGCCGCCGACCACCACGAGCTGGAAGGCGAAGAAAATGACGGGGTTGTTGTAATGGACGTCCAGAAGCAATCCCAGACGCCCGAATATCGGACTCCAAGGTCCCTGTAGATCGACAAGCATTTCGGTAACTCTCCCGCGTCAGTTCGCGTGTTTCTTGAATTCGTCGGACATCATGTTCTCGGTGAGGAACATGGGGGTCTTGTACCGGAGTTTGCCGTCCCGGACATTCTGGATGACCTGCACGAGGAGCCCCGGTTGGATGTCCGTGAAATACTGGGCTTTGCCGGCGATATTGACCGTCGGCTTGGCGAACTTTTCGAAGTCGGCATAGGAAAGCTTCGACGGGCTCTGCTGAACCTTGGCGATCCAGGAGCCGAAGTCCTGTTCGGATACGGCCTTGACCTTGAAGTTCATCCAAGAGAAACCGCCGCCGCTCAGTGCTGCCGAGAAGCCGTGGTATTCGCCGACATGCTTGACCACCATGGACTGCTTGCTGCGCATGCCCGGCATGACGTAGACCTGCCCCACAATCTGCGGAATGAAGAAGTTGTTGGTCACGGAGGTTGAGGTCAGCCGGAAGTGCACGGGGCGATCCACGGGCACGACCAATTCGTTGGAAACGGCGATGTTCTGCTTGGGATAGACGAACAACCACTGCCAATCGGTGGTGATGACGTCAACCTCAAGCGGTTTCACCTTGGCGTAATCGGGGTGTTCGGTGATGACCGTCGGGTTCCAGGGATTGACCTGATGCGTGCCGACGTAGGAGTAGTACGCCAGAATCGCGACGATGACGATCGGCACGCCCCATACCACCACCTCGAGCGCATTGGAATGCGACCACTTGGGCGCGTAGGTTGCTTTGGTGTTGGAGGCGCGGTAACGGTAGATCACCCAAATCGTGAGGATGATGGTAGGCACGATGACGACGAGCATGATTGCCACGTCGAGAATCATGTAATACAGCTCGGTGGCTGCAACCGGCCCCTTGGGATTAAACAGCCAGAAATGTTCGGAGCTGCATCCCCCGAGGAGCAGTAGGGGAATTAACGCCAGGTAGCGGAAAAGGTTTGGAAATTTTTTCCTCGTCATCTTCGGTCGCGTCTCCCTGAGCAGGTGAGGTTTAATCTGTTAAAAGCCGTGTGGTTATGTTGAATCCGATGTGTTGATTTCGGCTTTGTTTTTGTAAAAGCAATGTAAAACAGTTGGTTACGGCTGTTTTTTCGCTGATATAGCGGATAATGGGAAGAGAGTGTATATGCGTTGGGTGGTTTTGAGCAAAGAAACGTAAAGAAAGTTTGATTGAAATTTGTTTGCCAAAGATTAACCTTAATAATTAATAAAGTATGAATATAATTATTTACTTATATTTATGTGCCTATAATGATTTGTTGACTGCGTAAATTATGTGGTTTTTTTAACGCCGGGAGTAAGGACAAAACAAAGAAGGGGCCGCCACCTCGACGGTGGCGGCCCGTAGCGTCACATCATGCGTGCTTGCAGGTCGAACATGATCCACAGCGAGCCGGCGATCAGGATCACGATGATCAGGAAGGTGAACAGAATCGCCTGCAGGTTCCAGCTCTGCTCGGATGAACGGTCGAGATGCAGGAAGTAGTGCAGGTGGACGACGATCTGCACGATGGCCGCAAGTGCGATCCCGACCAGGATGAAGGTGCGGGAGCCGAGGCCGAACATCACCATGGCGAACGGAATCACCGTCAGCACGATGGAAAGGGCGAAGCCGGTGATGTACGACTTGATGTTCGCGTGGCTGATGCCCGGGATGTCGATCGCTTCGTGTGCCATTACATAACCCCCATCAGATAGACGACCGTGAAGACGCCGATCCACACGATGTCGAGGAAGTGCCAGAACATGCTCAGCCGCACCAGCCGCGACTGTACCTGGGTGGTGAGCCCCTTGCGCGTGACCTGGAACATCATGACCAGCATCCAGATCAGGCCCAGCGAAACGTGGGTTCCGTGCGTACCGACCAGGGTGAAGAAGGCGGACAGGAAACCGCTGCGGTCGGGACCGTGGCCCTCGATGATCATGTGATAGAACTCGTTGACTTCCATGCTGATGAAGCCGATGCCCAGCAGGAAGGTGACGAACAGCCAGCCGAGCACCTGCTGGCGTTGCATGCGGTTCATCGCCAGCACGGCAAAGCCGTAGGTCACGCTGCTGAGCAGCAGGAACATGGTTTCGCCGAACACGTACGGCAGGTCGAACAGGTCCTTGCCGGTGGGGCCGCCCGCGTAGCTGTGGCTCATGACTGCGAAGGTCGCGAAGATCGACGCGAACAGGATGCAGTCGCTCATGATGTAGAGCCAGAAGCCGTACACCGTGTTGGAAACGGTTTCGGCGTGTCCATGCCCGCCGTGGGCATGGACTTCGTCGTGGGTCATCGCGTCTGTCGTCATGATTGCACCTGGTGAACGAGAATGATGGACTCCTGGTTCGAAGAAGCGCCGCCTTGGCCGGTTTCCTGGGCCTCGGCCAGCTGCGCGTAGCGCTGCTCCTCGATACGCCTGACTTCATCGGCGGGAACGTAGTAGTCCACGTCGTCGTTCATGGCGCGGGCGATGAGCGTGCCGAGGATACCCAGCGCGCTGACCGCGGCCAGCCACCAGATGTACCAGATCAGCGCGAAGCCCAGCACGAAGGCGAATACGCCGATGGCGAATCCGGCGCCCGTGTTTTTCGGCATATGGATGTCTTCGTACTCGGTCGGCCTTTCGTAGGCGGTGCCTTTCTCCTTGCGATCCATGAATTCATCGCGCGCCTGCACCACCGGGGTGTGTGCGAAGTTGTAGAAAGGCGGCGGCGATGCGGTTGCCCATTCCAGCGTGCGGCCGTTCTGCCAGTAGTCGCCGCTCAGGTCGCGCGTCTTTTCGCGATCGCGGATGCTGACGAAGAGCTGGATGGCCTGGAAGATGATGCCGAACAGGATCATCACCGCACCGACCTCGGCCAGCACCAGCCAGGGATGCCAGGCTGGGTTGGTGTAGTGGTCCAGGCGGCGCGGCATGCCCAGGAAGCCAAGTACGTACAGCGGCATGAAGGCGACGTAGAAGCCGATGCTCCATGCCCAGAAGGCACGCTTGCCCCATTTCTCGTTGAGCGCGAAGCCGAACGCCTTGGGGAACCAGTAGGCATAGCCGGCGAACATGCCGAACAGCGTGCCGGGGATGAGCACATTGTGGAAATGCGCGACCAGGAACTCGCTGTTGTGCAGTACGTAGTCGGCGCCGGGGATGGCGAGCATGACGCCCGTCATGCCGCCGATGACGAAGGTCACCAGGAACGACAGCGTCCACAGCATCGGCGTGTCTAATCGCACCCGTCCCCGGTACATGGTGAACAGCCAGTTGAAGATCTTCACGCCGGTGGGGATCGCGATGAGCATCGTCGCGATGCCGAATACGGCGTTGACGTTGGCGTTGGAGCCCATGGTGAAGAAGTGATGCAGCCAGACGGTGAACGACAGCACCGTGATGGCGGCCGTGGCCCAGACCATGGTGGTGTAGCCGAACAGCTTCTTGCCGCACATCGTCGCCACGACTTCGGAGAACACGCCGAAGGCGGGCAGGATGACGATGTAGACCTCCGGGTGACCCCAGATCCAGAACAGGTTGGCGTACATCATCATGTTGCCGCCCATGCCGTTGGTGAAGAAATGCATGCCCATATAGCGGTCGAGCGACAGCAGTCCCAGCGTAACGGTCAGGACCGGGAAGGCCAGGATGATCAGGATGCTGGTGCACAGGATGGCCCAGGTGAACACCGGCATGCGCATCAGCGTCATGCCGGGGGCACGCATGCGCAGGATGGTGGCGGTGAAATTGATGCCGGTCATCAAGGTGCCCAGTCCGCTTAGCTGGATCGACCATATCCAGTAGTCGACGCCGCTGTCCGGACTGAAATTGAGTCCGCTCAGGGGCGGATATCCTGTCCAGCCGGCGCGCGAGAAGTCGCCGATACCGAGCGAAACCATGATCAGCATGGCGCTGATCACCGTCAGCCACAGGCTGACCGAGTTCATGAACGGGAAGGCCACGTCACGGGCGCCGATCTGCAGCGGCACCACGATGTTCATCAGGCCGACGATGAACGGCATGGCCATGAACAGGATCATGATGGTGCCGTGTGCGCTGAAGATCTGCTGGTAGTGCTCCGGAGGGAGGTAGCCGTGGTTGGGGCCGAAGGCAACGGCCTGCTGGGTGCGCATCATGATGGCATCGGCGAAGCCGCGCAGCAGCATCACCAGCGCCAGCACGATGTACATGACGCCGATCCTTTTATGATCGACGGAGGTAATCCACTCCTTCCACAGATAGCTCCATTTCCCGTAATACGTGATCAGGCCGATCACGACCAAGGCGCCCAGCAAACTGCCGCCGACCGCGCCCATGACGATGGGTACGTTGTATGGGATGGCCGACAGGGTCAATTTTCCAAACATGAGTGCTTCCCTCCTTACTTACTGGATGCCGGGGTCGTGTGCGCCGTCATGGCGCTGGCATGTGTCGGCCCATGCATGTACTTGCTGATGACCTGCGCGAACAAATCATTCGGCTTGACACTCGAGTAATAGCTCACAGGAGTGTGGCTGCTGGGCTTGGCCAACTCCTTGTAGGTAATGGCGTCGAGTGTTTCCGGCGATTGCCGAACCTTGTTCAGCCAGGCTTCGTAACCAGTCTTGCTGGTCGCAATGGTTTTGAAATGCATGCCCGCGAAGCCTTCGCCGCTCAACTGCGAGTTCCAGCCCGTAAAGGTGCCGGCTTTGTCGGCCATGAGGTGCAGGCGCGTCTTCATCCCGGCCATGGCGTAGATCTGAGTGCCGAGCCGCGGGATGAAGAAGGAGGTCATCACCGTGTCCGAGGTGAGCCTGAAGTTCACCGGAACCCCGGTCGGAATCACGAGCTCGTTGACGCTGGCGACATGCTCGTCCGGATAGATGAAGAGCCATTTCCAGTTCAAGGCGATCGCCTCTATGCGGACGGGTTTTTCCTGCGAGGCGATCGGCTTGTACGGATCAAGGGAGTGCGTGGTGGTCCAGGTCAGGATGGCCAGGCTGAATACGATGAGTATCGGGACGGTCCAGACGACGATTTCGATCTTGTTGGAATGACCCCACTTCGGCTTGTAGGTCGCCTTTTCGTTCGATGCCCGGTAATGGCGTGCGAACCAGAAGGTCATCACGATCACCGGCACGACCGGGATCAACATGAGCAGGAAGGCAATCAGGATCAGCTGGGACTCGTGCTGTCCGATCGGCCCGGCCGAATCGATCAGGGGGAAGTTGGCGATACTGCAGCCGCCCAGAAAGAGCAGCGTCAGGGGCGAGAGCCGCCTGATGAAACTTACAACACTATTTGCTGACACAAAACACCCCCGAATTGCTCGTCTGGATTGGTGATTTTGATCTGGGTTTGATCACGGTTCGTTTAGTCAATTTCTTTAGCCGAATGTGTGCATGCGGCATATTTGCACGCATATTGTTTGTTTAGAACTTGCTTAAATACTGCAATTGGTGGTGCGGCTGTTTTGCTGGATAAGTCCGCCTGAATGCGCCAATCTTTTCGGGCCAAAAGATTCGGCTTAACATATTGAATATGCAGTGCATATTTTGTGGCAGACCATGCCGCTCCTCTCGCTCATTGGTCGTTAATTGGACGCGCCTGGCGGCTTTTTTATAGGTGTGCCCGAGTGATCCGCCATTCGATCCGTGTCGCAAGTCTACAGTATTAGTTCCAAATCTTTACCAAAATTAACCATAAAAATTAATAAATCAGGATCAATTTTGCGATTGAAAATCATATCTAATTTTCTTAATTAATTATTTGCTAATGCACTGTCGGGTGCCTGGTGCAGCTCCCGAGCATGCACGGTGTGCTTTCGCCGGAGTCGGCGACATTTGGTAGTCTTGGGCCGACTACACCTGAGGCAGAACGGATTGTGCTGCGACCCCTTTACATCGAGCCCGAGCTGATCGGCCATGCTTTGCCATGGAATGTCTATACCGAGAACGGCGTGTTGGTGGCTGCGGCCGGTGCGGTGATCGCCGACGAACAGCAGTACCTGAGCCTCACCGAGCGGCTGCTTTTTCGTGAGGGTGGTGACGTTGACGAAGGGGAAAACCCGCTGTTGCGTCTGGCCGAGCTGGGAGCCCAGGCCGAGGCAGCGCTGGCGGCGCCGCAGTCACAGCAACTGAGCGAACTGGCGGAGGCGCTGCTGGCGGTCTATGAGGTGGATCCGGATGCCTGCATGGGCTATGTGTTGCGCGTGCCCCTGGCGCGGCCTAGCGTCAGACACAGCCTGCACGTGCTGTTCGTCGCCGTATCGCTGGCGCAGCATTTGGATTTCAGCGACATGGAGCTACTCAGCCTCGCGGGTGCGGCACTGACCATGAATCTGGGAACCCTGGATCTGCACGACAGGCTGCACGGCCGGCGTGGCTCGCCGTTTCCTGCCGATCGCGAAATCCTGCGCGGGCACCCACGGCTCGCCGCCGAGATGCTGCATGGCTTGGGCATAGAGGACGAGATGTGGCTGGAAAGCGTGCGTCAGCACCATGAAAACGTCGACGGCAGCGGCTACCCCGCGACCTTGAAGGGCGGAGACATCGGCCGCGGCGCGCGCATCCTGCGCGTGGCGGATATCTATTGCGCCAAGATTACCGGCCGATACTACCGGCCCCCGCGTTCGCCACGCTATGCCTTGGATGAAATTTTCGGCAACGAACGCCGCCGCCTGGACAGCATGGTCACGAACGTGCTGTTGCGCCGCATGGGAACCTATCCGCCAGGCACGCTCGTGCGCCTGGCCAACTTCGAGCGTGCCTGCGTTGCACGCCGGGTGCGCGACGGCGTGGTGCGTCAGGTGGTGAGTTTCCTCGACGCTCGCGACTTCCCGCTGGAGCCGCCGCTGGAACGCAACGTGACGCGCCGCGCGACCGCGATACGGGGCTTCGTCGAGGAAGACCCGCGTTGGCCGAAGATCAACTGGCCGGCCTTGTGGGGCTATTGAGCGCGGTGTGGAGAGGCCGCGGGACGCCGTGATCGTCCCGCGGCGGGAGCATGTTTGGCGAGCTCCGACAGACCCTAGACCGCGGCGTTGTCCGGCGGGGCCATGAATTCGGGGCCGACCGGGTCGGTGACGCATTCGTCAAGGATGGCGTCGATGGCCTGCTTGTCCTCGCCGGTCAGCGTCCATCCCATGACGTCGTCGACCGGATCGAGTTGATCGGGACGGCGTGCTCCCCAGAGCGCAGTGGCCACGCCAGGTTGGTCGATCAGCCAGCGCAACGCGAGATGAATGACGCGCTTGCCGTAGCGCTCCTGGGCGTAGGCATCGAGTCGCTCGACTGCCTGCAGGTACTGGCCGAAGCGGGGCTGCTTGAACTTGGGGTCGAACTGACGCAGATCGTCGCCTTCGAAGCCGCGACCGGTGCTCATGCGCCCGGACAGCAGGCCACGGCATAGTGCGCCGTAGGCGACGATACCGATGCCGTGGTTTGCGCAATAGGGCTGTGCGTCGGCTTCGATGCCGCGCTCGAACAGGTTGTAGGGCGGCTGGTCGGTGGCTAGCTGCGCGGCGCTGCGGAAGGTGTCCATTTGTTCCGGGCTGTAGTTGCTGACGCCGATTGCGCGGATCTTGCCGGCTCGGCGCAGTTCTTCCAGCGTGCGGGCCGTTTCCTCGATCGGTACGGCACCGTCAGGCCAGTGCACCTGGTAGAGGTCGATGTGGTCCGTGCCAAGCCGGCGCAGCGAATCTTCGAGTTCCTGCCGGATTCGCGCCGGCGAGCTGTCGCGCCAGACCTTGCCCTGATCGTCCCAGGCCAGCCCCAGCTTGGTGGCGAGTACGACTTCGTCGCGTCGCCCGAACTTCGCCAGCGCCTTGCCGACGATTTCCTCGGAACGTCCGAAGCCGTATACGGGGGCGGTGTCGACCAGGCTGATGCCGCGCTCCAGCGCACTGACGATGGTGTCGATCGCTTGTTGTTCGTCGGTGCCGCCCCACATCCAGCCCCCGATGGCCCAGGTACCCAGGCCGATGCGCGGGACGCTCAGGTCGGCGTGCTGAAGTTTGACGTATTCCATATCGATGCTTCTCCTTGGCTGTCGTGTGACTACCGACTGTTCAGTCTGTTGTGACAGGATGGCATGTTCAAGGTTTCATGAAAATGAACGATGCGACCTTCCTTCCGGAGCACGGGGTGGGTTGGCGACCGCGCCGGCTGTATACTCCGCGCCCTGTCTGCGCCCCTGCGGGGGCGAGGTTTCGTCAGCGCCTCGCCGCATCGATCGCATGGCGCATTTCATTTCCAGGAGGCGCCGTGCTCGACGCATATATCAAGGCATTCATGGTGCTGTTCGTGGTGGTGGATCCCGTGAGCATGGCGCCGGTCTTCATGGCGCTGACGCATGGCGCCGATGCGGCCTATCGCAAGCGCATGGCAGTCAAGGGTACGCTCATCGCGGGCGGCATCCTGTTCTTCTTCCTGCTCATCGGCGACGTGTTGTTGGGCGTGCTCGGCGTGAGCCTGGGCGCATTCCGCATCGCCGGCGGTTTGCTGATGTTCCTGCTCGCGCTCGACATGGTGTACCCGAAGACTCTCGGCGTGCGCTCGCCGAACCAGGTCGAGCGTATCGAAGCCGAACATCGGCAGGATATTTCGGTGTTCCCGCTGGCTTTCCCGCTGCTGGCGGGGCCCGGCGCCTTGACCACCCTGATGCTGATGCTGCCGGCGCAGGAACGCGGCGATCCGCTGCACTACGCCTTCGTCGCCACCGTGATCCTCGGCGTGTTGCTGATCACACTCATTTCGCTGCTGCTTTCCGTACGCATCACCGCCTGGATGGGCGAGACCGGAGCCAACCTGCTGAGCCGCTTGCTCGGGCTGGTGTTGGCGGCGCTGTCCGTGCAGTTCGTGCTGGACGGGCTGCGCAGCGTCCTGGTCGGCTGAGCCGGGGCTTCAGACCACGCGGTGTGGGTGGTCCTCGCCGCGCAGGAAGGTTCCCAGGGCGTCGGCCATCTGCTGCACGACGGTCTGCCGTGCGCGCAGACTGGCCCAGGCGACGTGCGGGGTGACGATCAGATTGGGGATGCCGGCATCCAGCAGCGGATGATCGGCGGGTGGCGGTTCGGCGTCGAGCACGTCCAGCCCGGCGCCGCCCAGGCGGCCGTCGCGCAAGGCGTCGGCCAGCGCCTGCGAGTCGACCAGACCGCCGCGCGCGGTGTTGATCAGCAGCGCTTCCGGACCCAGTAGGTCTATTTCGGCGGCTCCGATCAGCTCGCGTGTGTCGGGGGTGAGCGGGCAGTGCAGGCTCAGCACGTCGGCCGTTGCAAGCGCTTCCTCGAAGGCTACGCGGCCTTCGCGCGGCGGCGTACCGCGGCGTTCGGCAACGATGACCTCCATGCCGAAGCACTCCGCCATGCGCGCCACCGTGCTGCCGAGCACCCCGTGGCCGACGATGGCGAGGCGCTTGCCGTACAGCTCGCCGATGGGGAAGTCGAGCAGGAAGGGCATGCGGCTCTGGCTCCACTGGCCGGCGCGCACCGCAGAGTGATAGTCGGTCAGCCCGCGCACCAGGGCGAGCATCAGGGCAATGACGTGTTCGCCGACCGACTGCGAGCCGTAGTCGCGCACGTTGTAGACGGGCACGCCGCGGTTCTTCGCGGCCTCCAGGTCGACGTTGTCGGTGCCGGTGGCCGCCAGGCAGATGCAGCGTAGCTTCGGCGCACGTCGGATGACCTCGGCCGTCAGCTGGACTTTGTTCAGCAGCACGATTTCCGCCTCGCCGATGCGTTCCAGGGCCTGTTCGTCGTCGGTATAGGGGTGAAAGGTCGCGCCCGGCAGCAGTTCACGCAGCGATGACAAGTCGAGGTCGCCGCAGTCCAGGGTGTCGAGGTCGAGAAATACGCCTTGCATCGTGCCGTGCTCCCCATCAAAACTGGTGGACGAAAAGTCTGATTATGATCGAAGGCCGGCGCTCGCCGGATTGGACGCGAGGGTAGCAGGCGCGACCGCATGACGGTACCGGGGGTATCTCCGCGATGCGAAAGGACACGGCTTGCACGGGCAGACTGTATGTGGGGACTTCCGGTTGGGCCTATCCGCATTGGCGGGGTGTTGTCTATCCGACGGAACTGCCCGAATCGGCTTGGCTGCGGCATTACGCCACGAGCCTGCGCAGCGTCGAGGTCAACGGCAGCTTCTACCGGTTGCCGTCACCGCGTACGCTGCAGACATGGTGCGCGGCGGTGCCGGACGATTTCGTTTTCTCATTCAAGGCCAGTGCCTACATCACCCACCGCAAGAAGCTGCGCGAACCGGAACGGACGCTGCCTTCGCTGCTCGATTGTGCGGAGCTGTTGGGCGAACGACTCGGTCCGCTGCTGTTCCAGCTGCCGCCGCGCTGGCATGTCGACGTCGAACGTCTTGCCGCTTTCCTGGCAGCGCTGCCTGCCGGGCTGCGCTGCGTGTTCGAGTTCCGCGATTCGACTTGGTTCTGCGACGAGGTGTATGCACTGTTGAGCCGGTACGGCGCGGCTTTGTGCCGCTACGAGCTGGAGGGGCGCCGCGCACCGAGCGTGCTGACCGCCGATTTCGCCTATCTGCGGCTGCACGGCCCGACCGAGGCCTACCGTGGTTCCTACCCGGACGCCGCTTTGCGGCAGTGGGCCGAGGAGGTCGGCGCTTGGCTTGTGCGGGGCAGGGATGTGTACTGCTATTTCGACAATGACGATGCCGGCCACGCATTCCACGATGCGCTGCGCCTGCGGGACCTTGTTGGGCCGGTCGAGGAGACGCGAGTTGACGCTTGATGAGTCGGCGCCGGACAATTCGTCCTTTGGCTCGGGCGTGTGGGGGGCGGATTCCTCCGGCCGCTCGGTATCCCACCTGCCGGTCGAACATCTCCGTTGATGCTGCTTCATCTCGTTGTGCCAGGACTTTATTCGCGCCTGCCGGAATGGCAGCGAAGCTACGGTTGGCTGCCGCAGGCCGCCGGATTGCAGACACTGCTGAGCGGCGCGCAGCAGGCGGTCGAGGCGGACGATGCGCTTGCCGTCGCGGCAGAGCTGTTGGGCGCGAGCGGGGCGGCGGTCGGCTTTCGTCGCCGCGCGCACGGGCTTGGCGACGAGGCGGGTTGGGTCTGCGCCGATCCGGTACACCTGCGCGCGGACGTGGACTCGGCGGTCCTGGTCGAGGCAGAGCATCTGGCGCTGGATGAAGCCGAGGCGTGCGCGCTGGTGTCCGACCTGGAAGCGCTGTTCGCCGACGACGGCTGGCGTTTCGAGGTGGCGGATGCCGCGCACTGGTACGCGCGGCCGCCCGTTGCACTCGCGCCACCGGACCTGCCGGGCGTGCGCGAGGCTGCGGGCAGGGACGTCGGCGCGTATTTACGGAACTCGGCGCAATCTGCCGAATGGAAACGATTCTATGCGGAGTTGCAGATGCTGCTTGCACAGTCCGAGGTGAACCGCCGGCGCGAGTCGCAGGGCATGACGCCGGTCAACGCTTTGTGGTTCTGGGGCGGCAGCACGCGCAGCGCCGAACGTCCGCCGCGCGTGCGCCTCGTGCAAGGGGGCGACGTCGTGTTGCGCGGCATGGCGCAAACGGCAGGTTTGAAACCGTCGGCGCCCGCGCTGGACACGGTGTTGTCGGCGCAAGACGATGCGCTGGTCTGTCTGGATGCGCTGCGTCAGGCGACTGCCTATGACGATATCGAGGCCTGGCAGGAGGCGTTGGCCGAGTTGGATGCCGACTGGTTCGCGCCGCTCGCACAGGCTCTGGATGATCGTCGCCTTGATGCGTGGTGCTGTATGCGGACGAGCGGCGGTGGGATGCGCGCCGACGCCGCGGCCTGGCGCGCTGGCGACGCGAAACGCCCTTGTCGCAGTCGCTCGGACTGCCGGTTTCGCCATGAAGCATTCGAAGCCCGTTCTGCGCCGCCGCGTGACGCCGCCGCATGCACTGCCGGATCAGGTGTCGCCGCTGCTGCGTCGGATCTATGCGGCGCGCGGCGTCATCGGCGCCGATGGCCTGGTTCGCGAACTCGGCGGGCTGGCCGACTACCGCCCGCTGGGCGGCGTCGAAGGCGCCGTCGGCCTGCTGGAACGCGCGCTGCGCGAGCAGTGGCGCATCGTCATCGTGGGAGACTACGACGCCGACGGCGCCACCAGTACGGCGCTGGCGATCGAAGCGCTGCGGGCCTGTGGCGCGCAACATGTCGACTACCTGGTGCCGAACCGCTTCACCCAGGGCTACGGACTCTCGCCTGCGCTGGCCGAAGAGGCGTCGGCGCGCGGCGCGCAGCTGCTGATCACCGTGGACAACGGCGTTGCGGCGCATGCCGGGGTGCAGGCGGCGCGCGAGGCTGGTATCGCGGTGCTGGTCACCGATCATCATCTGCCCGGCGAGACGCTGCCGCCGGCGGAGGCGATGGTCAACCCGAACCTGCACGGAGACGAATTCCCGAGCAAGGCACTGGCCGGCGTTGGAGTG
>CAVVUY010000058.1:0-72233 GCA_963751375.1 uncultured Gammaproteobacteria bacterium | reverse complement strand
TCCACGGGCATGACGGCACTATCTGGCTGGCAGATCGCACAGCAAGACACGGCTATAGAAGAAATGCTTGGCGCCCTGCTGACATGCAGCGAGCATGAACTCGGCACAAGCGCTCCGGACAAAGCGCCGGCCATGGTTGAAATATGCGAAACGCATGATGAGGCAGAGGCAAGAACTCCGGCCAGAGAGATAACGATCGGCGCCCTGCTGCTTCGTCCATCGCTTGAATAGGCATGTTGCACGATGCCCGCGTGAGATAGGCGCCGTCCATTGCCGCGCATCTCTGATGATGTGCTGCTCTCGACCCTGAGCGGCCATATGCCGTTTCCAATTGAATGTCAGCTATGCGGCGCTTTACAGACTTGCCCGAGTTACTTTGACCAGCACGGCTGCGACCTATATGCTGCAGCCGTCGAAAGGGGAGTAGCCGCCCTCCATTATGAGAGGGATGCGCGTCAACAAACTTGGCCGGTTCCCGGCTGTGGCGCGTATGACCAATCGGTTTGGCGAGACCTTTGGCATGCTGCTCCCAGTGCGGGCTGGGTGGCGCGGCGTGTCATTGGTACTCAGACCCAGCCCGATTGGACCCTTCAATGTCAGATTTGTTGCACCCTTTTCTGGTCTCCACTGGTGTTGTCGCAACCGCCGAGTTCGGTGACAAAACACAGCTTCTCGCCCTAGTTCTTGCCTCTCGCTTCAGAAAACCCCTACCCATCATCGTGGGCATATTGTTTGCCACGATCGCAAACCACGCAGCTGCGGCGTGGCTTGGAGAGTGGCTGGGCTCGCTACTGACGCCTGAAATTCTCAGATGGGTGTTGGGAATATCTTTTCTGGCGGCTGCCATATGGATTCTTATTCCAGACAAGTTGGATGACGAAGACTCCGCGACACCCTTGGCATCGTATGGCGCATTAATAGCCACGTTCGTAGCATTCTTTCTCGCTGAGATGGGCGACAAGACTCAGATCGCAACCATTGCGCTTGCCGCTCGATTCGAAATGCTTGCGCCCGTGGTCGCTGGCACCACTCTTGGAATGCTGATTGCTAATGTTCCAGCCGTACTTCTCGGCAACTCCGTAGCACATCGCATCCCCATTACGCCAATCCGAATAGTGGCGGCGTGTCTATTCGTATTCCTGGGAGTCCGCGAGTTGTTATGAGAAGCTAGGGGCAGTTCAATACACCCTAGTCTGCTACATCCATAACAATCTGATGGGGCATGACCACTATGTCGGTTCATAGGGAGGAAGCAGACGACCAATTGTGGTGATATAGAAGATTGCTCTTGGCCGATAACGAAAGCTTTATCCATTCATTGCGGTCATCTGCTTGGGATCATTTATCTGATTCTGCGCATATGATGGTCAAGTAACGGGATATTTCGCAGTTTATGCACGGCCCTGTTTTTCAGTTTCCCAGGTCATCTGAATGGCCAGTCTTCAGTCGCGACCATTGTGCTATGGGGCGGCCATTCGAACGTAACGTTTCCATGATGGTGCCTTGTGGCCAGCCCTGAGGTGACTCCTCCCAGATTTCCTGTCGACCGTAGACGCTCAAGTCGAGCAATCGATAGCTGTTGTCCATCGCTTCAACGCCGCGGCTTGTAGTCCAATAGGTCTCAAATACCTTGGACCCGCGTCGCAAATAACACACGAGGAACATCATTCGTTTATCGCGCCCAACAAGGAGATTATCGAGGGAGTCCAGGGCCGAGTACCAAGGCACATCCCAGCCCATAAAATTGCGGTAACGCACACTCTCTTCGTATGGGCCTTTGCAAAACACGGCAAAGGTCACGTTGTGCGAATTGATATAGGACAGCTCTCGGACTTGTGAAGTAACCCAGGTGCAGCCTTCACATTGCTCGGCCGCCGGCCTGCCGAGGTGCCACATGAAATAATAGGCGATGAGCATTTGGCGACCTTCGAAGGCGTCTAGTAACGTCGTGGTGCCCCGCTCACCCGTCAGTGGCGTCATTCCATCCACTTCGACCATGGGCAATCGACGACGAGCGGCTGCTATCACGTCACCTTCTCGCGTGTGGGCTTTCTCTCGAACCCGCAGTGCGTCAAGTTCGGCTTGGAAGGCAACTCGGTCGACTATGTGGGGAGCGCCGAGTTCATCTGTAATCGAATCCTTCATGGCTTTCTCCTTTCAGTCTGCTCAGTAATGTCCTTGCAGCTGAGGAACCCTGATTTTGCTTTCTATTTACATCGGACTGCGAATCGCCACCTTTGTTCTAGATACATCAGATTGATAATCTGATGTCCGTTCATGGGGAAATACCTGTCGGTTAGAGGCGGTGGCCTAGAGGACCGCAATTGGCCGGGAACAGACAGCTGGACGCCACGGACATATCAGCATCGCAAACCAGATTTTTCGATAATCCCGTGTCAACGCCGACCGAGTAAAGCCCCCAGCACGCCGCGCATGATTTGACGGCCGATCTGGCTGCCGATGCTACGTGCCGCGCTCTTGACCAATGCTTCGCCGACCGACTGGCGTCGGCTGCCGGAACCGCGCGACTGCCGGGCGCGCTCCGCCGCTTCCGCGGCGGCGCGGGCATCGACCGCGACCTGCTCCTGGCGCTGCTGGGCGCGGCGGGTCAGTTCCTCGTAGGCCGAATCGCGATCCTGCGCCGTGTCGTAGCGCCCGGCCAGCGGCGAACGGGCCAAGACTTCGCGCCGTTCCTCCGCGCTCAGCGGCCCGATGCGCGAACGCGGCGGCACGATCAGCGTGCGCTGCACGGACTGCGGCCGGCCCTTGGCGTCGAGGCTGGACACCAGCGCTTCGCCGGTGCCGAGGTCGGTGAGCACCTCGGCAACGTCCAGCGACGGGTTGTCGGGGAAGTTCTCGGCGGCGGCGCGAATCGCCTTGCGATCCTTGGGCGTGAACGCACGCAGCGCGTGCTGCAGCTTGAGGCCGAGCTGCCCTAGCACGTCGTCCGGCACGTCGGTCGGGCTCTGGGTGACGAAATACACGCCCACGCCCTTGGAGCGAATCAGGCGCACCACCTGCTCGATCTTCTCCTGCAGCGCGCGCGGCGCGTTTTCGAACAGCAGATGCGCTTCGTCGAAAAAGAACACCAGCCTGGGCAGGGGCGCATCGCCCGCCTCGGGCAGCTCCTCGAACAATTCGGCGAGCAGCCACAGCAGGAAGGCGCTGTAGAGGCGGGGCGCCTCGGCGTACAGCCGCGTCGCGTCGAGCAGGCTGATGACGCCGCGGCCGGTGAAGTCGCGCTGCATGAGGTCGGCCAGGCGCAGCGCCGGTTCGCCGAAGAAGCTGTCGCCACCCTGCTCTTCCAGCACCAGCAGCCGGCGCTGGATGGCCGCGATGCTGGACGGTGCCAGATTGCCGTATTGCTGCGAGAGTCCGGCGCGGTTCTCGCCGAGCCAGTTCAGCAACGCGCGCAAATCCTTGAGGTCGAGCAGCAACAGCCCTTCCTCGTCGGCGATGCGAAACGCGGCGTAGAGCACGCCTTCCTGGGTCTCGTTCAGTTCCAGCAGGTTGGCGAGCAGCAGCGGGCCCATCTCTGAGATGGTGGTGCGAATGGGATGGCCGCTCTCGCCGAACAGATCCCAGAACAGCACCGGCGAGGCCTCCGCACGGTAATCCGGCACCGGAATCGCGTCGATCCGCTCCTGAATCTTCGGGTGCGGCGAGGCCGCGGCGGCCAGCCCTGACAGATCGCCCTTGATGTCCGCCGCGAACACCGGCACTCCCAGGCGCGAGAAGCCTTCGGCGAGGATTTGCAGGCTCACCGTCTTGCCGGTGCCGGTCGCGCCGGCGATCAGTCCGTGCCGATTGCTCATGCGCGCGAGCTGCGTCACCGGCCCGCCAGGCGCGCCGCCCAGCAAAATCCGCTCGGATATGGTCATGCTTCCCCCCGCGCAATCCCGCTCAGCCAGACCCGAAAGCATACCCCCGGACGGCGAACGGGCATAACCGTGCCGTCCCCACGGCGGGCCGCTAGAGAAGCCCGGCGAACATGCCCTTCTGCCACGCGTAGCGCAGCACCATCGCCGTGCACATCACGACGATGAGCGGGCGGATCAGGCGCGCGCCGCCGCGCACCATGGCATGCGAACCGAGCCAGGCGCCGATCACCTGCCCAACGACCATGACGCCGCCGGCCAGCCACAACACCTTGCCGCCGATGATGAAGACGGCGAGCGAGGCGACATTGCTGGCGAAATTGAGTAGCTTGGCGTTGGCCGTGGCGGTCACCAGCGACTGCCCGCGCAACGACACGCCGGCCAGGGAAAAGAACGAACCGGTGCCGGGGCCGAAGAAGCCGTCGTAGAAACCGATGGCCGGCACCACGCCGTTGCGGTATACGGCGTCTCCGAGTCGAGGATAGCCCTCGACGTCGCCTGCCCCCGGCGCAAACAGAAAGTACAGACCTATGCCGATCAGCACGACCGGGATGGCCACGTCCAGCGCCTGCGCGTGAACATGCTGAACGGCCAGCGTGCCCAGCGCCGCGCCGATCAGCGAGGCGACGAACAGCCCGCGCGCCTGATGCCAGCGCACCAGACGTCGGCGCAGCATGGCGTAGGAAGAGGTCAGCGTGCCGAAACAGCCCTGCAGCTTGTTGGTCGCCAGCGCATGCACCGGCGGCACTTGGGCCAACAGCAGCATGGGCAGCGTGATGAGCCCCCCGCCTCCGGCAACCGTGTCGACGAACCCCGCCACCGTCGCCGCCGCGAACAGCACCCCAAGCATCTCCATGCTCATACCCGCGTCCATGATCCGATCGTCTCCCGGCTGCACGGCGGCACGAGCCCCCAGGCTCGGATACTGCGCGCATGGAAGTGGATTGTAATGGGTGCTTTGCCGGAAGGCTCGCTCCTCAGGACGAACGGGATGTACCGCAAACTTCCCGGGGGAGGTCGCCCAAGGCACCTGTGGTGCGCCCGCCTGGTTTCGCCGGATGCGGAGTGCTGGCCCCAGCCCTCACCTCGTCCGCACAAAATCCGTATGCACGGCAGCCAACGACGCACGCGAGACACGGCTTCCCAACTGCAACACAGTCCGTCCGCGTTGACGCGGCGGCATCTGCGGGCGCAAGCTGTTCGCGTTCCTCCCCTCTAAACATGCTCCGCGCGGCATCCGCCGTGCGGCGCCTACGTATTTCCGCGCATGCCTGATATTTCACGCAGCAACATCATCGTCATTCTCGGCTCGTTGAGTGCTTTCGGCGCACTTTCCACCGACATGTACCTGCCGGCCCTGCCTGCGCTGACTCGCGATCTCGCCACCGACCAGCTCGGAGCCCAGCTCACGCTGGCCGGGTTCTTCATCGGTTTCGCCCTGGGTCAGGCCTTCTTCGGCCCCATCTCCGACCGCTTCGGCCGCAAGCGCCCGCTGTTCGTCGGCTTGCTGCTCTACGTCCTGTCTTCGGTCGGCTGCGCTCTGGCGCCGTCCATCGACGCGCTGACCGTATTGCGCTTTCTGCAGGGCATCGGCGCCTGTTCGGGCGTGGTCATCGCGCGCGCCATCGTGCGCGACCTGTTCCCGCCGCAGGAAACGCCGCACATCTTCGCCAGCCTGATGCTGGTCATGGGCGTCGCGCCCATCCTCGCACCGCTGGCCGGCGGCTATCTGTTCGCCCTGGCCGGCTGGCAGGCCATTTTCTGGGTGCTGGCCGCCATCGGCACCGCCGTGCTCGTGGCCAGCGCGCGTCAACTGCCCGAAAGCCATCAGCCGGGGCCCGGAGACAGCCTCGCGCTGGGTGCCGTCTTCGCCCGTTATGCCGCGCTGCTGAAAGAGCGGCGCTACCTGGGTTACGCCCTGGTCACCGGCATCAGCTTCGCCGGCATGTTCGCCTACATCGCCGGCTCGCCCTTCGTCTTCATCAACATCTACCACATCTCGGCACACAGCTTCGGCTGGGTCTTCGGACTCAATGCGCTCGGCTTGATCGCCTTCTCGCAACTCAACCGCATTCTGCACCGCTACCTCGACACCTTCGGCCTGCTGCGCGCCGCGCTCGGCGTGCAGGCCGTGGCGGGGCTGGCCCTGCTGGCGACCAGCGCCACCGGCTTCGGCGGCATGTTCGGCGTCATGGCGCCGCTGTTCGTCTACGTCTCCTGCGTCGGCCTGGTCGCTCCCAACGCCACCGCGCTGGCCATGGCGCCCTACGCGCAGAATGCCGGCAGCGCCTCCGCCCTGCTGGGCACGCTGCAATTCACTATCGCCTCGATCGCCGCCGTCGCCGTGGGTTCCATGCATGTGGCCAGCGCGCTGCCGATGGGCGCCGTCATCTGCGCGTGCGGGATACTGGCCGTGATCGCCCTGGTGCTGCTGATCCAGCGCGCACCGCCCGTAGCGGCATAAGCGCCGCGGGCGGAGTCAGCCCGGAAACGCTTAAACGCCACTGACGCCAAACAGCGCACCGACCCCGGCCGTGACCAGCATCGCCAGCGCGCCCCAGATAAACACGCGCTGCGTCCCCTTGCGGATGTTCGCCCCGCCGGTCCACGCGCCCAACGCCCCGAGCACACCCAGGAAGATCAGGCAGACGACGAAGACCACAGGCACCAGCCAGGGCGACGGCGTCAGCCATATCGCAAACAACGGCGGCACGACACCGATGGTGAAGCTCAGCGAGGAAGCCCAGGCGGCCTGTAGCGGATTGGCGCTGACGATGTCGGAAATGCCGATTTCGTCGCGCGCATGGGCTCCCAGCGCATCATTCGCCATGAGCTGCTCGGCGACCTTGTCCGCCAGCTCGGCATCCAGGCCGCGTCCGACGTAGATCTGCGCAAGCTCCTCGCGCTCGCGCTCCGGATGGCGCTCCAGTTCGCGGCGCTCGACTTCCAGGTCGGCCTGTTCCGTATCCGCCTGGGAGCTGACCGAAACGTACTCGCCTGCCGCCATCGACAGCGCGCCGGCGATCCAGGCCGAGATGCCCGCGATCAACACGCCGCTATGCGACGCCTGGGAAGCGGCGACGCCGAGCACCAGCGCGCCGACCGAGACCAGGCCATCGTTCGCGCCCAGCACAGCGGCGCGCAGCCAACCGGAACGTTCCGAGCGGTGTTTTTCGTGATGATGGGGATTGGCTGACATCTGTGATCATCCTCCAGGGTTGGCGGGCTTCAAGCCGAACGCCCTTCGATGCGGCGCACGAACTCGCCCATCAGCGTCGTGTACAACGCGTCGCCGAGCACGGCGTCCTCGACGCCGGCATCGAGGTTGGGATTGTCGTTGACCTCGATCACCACGACACGGTCGCCGTTCTGCTTCAGATCGACGCCGTACAGGCCATCGCCGAGCAGGTTAGCTGCACGCAAGGCGGCTTTGACCACCTTGGCAGGCGCATCCTCCACCCGGAAGGTCTTGAAGCCGCCTTCCTGGGGCGCCCCCTTGCCGTCGTGTTTGACGATCTGCCAGTGCTGCTTGGACATGAAGTACTGGCAGACGAACAGGGGCTGGCGGTTGAGGATGCCCACGCGCCAGTCGAAGTCGGTGTACATGAATTCCTGCGCCAGGATCAGATCGGAATCGCGGAAGAACTGCGCCGACAGGCGCTTGAGTTCGGCGGGATTCTCGGCCTTCACCACGCCACGCGAGAAAGAACCGTCCGGAATCTTGAGCACCAGCGGGAAACCGAGCTCCTCGGCCAGGCCCTTGACGTTGTCGCGACTGACGATGACTGTCTTGGGCCGCGGAACGCGGTGCGCCTTGAGCAGTTCGGCGAGATAGACCTTGTTGGTGCAGCGCAGGATGGAGTCGGGATCGTCGATCACCACCATACCCTCGCTCTCGGCCTTCTTGGCGAACCGGTAGGTGTAGTGGTCGATGTTCGTGGTTTCGCGGATGAACAGCGCGTCGTACTCGGCAAGCCTGCCGTAGTCCTTGCGCGTGATGAGCTCGACGTCCACGCCCAGCGCCTTGCCCGCCTGCACCATCTTGTTCAGGGCGCGGCGGTTGGACGGCGGCAGTTGCTCGTCCGGGTCGTGCAGAATGGCCAGATCGTAGCGGTAGCGCGTGCGCGTACGCGGCTTGCGCCAGCGGCGCGTCAGATACACGCCCATCGCCTCGGCGAACGAGGTCTGCTGCTCGGCAGTGAGGTTGTGCGGGTGCACGGCCTGGATCGCACTGATGCGCCACTCGCCCTGGCGGCGCAGCTCGACGCGCACCACCGGACAGCGGAACGCATCGAACAGCTGTCGCGCCAGATCCTGCCAGGCCGGCGCGGCCACCTGGCCGAAGTAGATCATCAGTTCGATGCCGTTGACGATCACGTCCGGCTGCGCACGGCCCGCAGTCTTGCGTGCGATGCGCTCCAGATCCTCGGTATCCAGTGTGTAGATGGCCTTGCGGCTCAGGTCCTGGATGGTGCGCACGCTGGGGATGACTCGATGCCCGCGCGCCTCGGCGAGCAGCGAGATGTAATAGCCGACGCTGAGGTAGGCATAGCTGCGCGCCAGGTTGACCACGCGCAGGTCTTCGCCGAGATCGTCCAGCGCGCCGCTCAGGTAGTCGCGGGCGCTGATGACCCTCAGTGCGGGATAGGCGTCCTTCCAATCGTTGAGATTTTCGACGACGACGACCGGCTCAGCCATTGGCGTTTTTCCGGCGACTGACGATAAGCACGGCTTTGAGGCCGGCGCGGCCATAGCGGGTCATATGCGCGAATTCCTCCTGAAGGATGGGCATGTTGAGCGAATCTAGCAGCGTCTCGCCTTCTTCATAGTCCACGAACGGGTCGTGCACATAGACGAAGCGTTCGTCGAACCCCGTGACCACGACCCAGTGCGGGAACTTCTCGCCGTAGATGCGCCAGGAACTGATCAGCACCACCGGGATGCCGCCGCGCTCGAAGCGCTCGCGCAATTCGCCGAGATTGAGCGGGCTCAGATGCAACGGCACGTCGTGAGCACGCAACTCGGCGAGAAAATCCTCCTGCACCAGACGGATGACCTCCTTCTTGGTCGAGCTGCGCACGGAGTCGGTAAAGAATTCGGCCTCTTCGTTGACGAAGAGTTCCACGTCGAAGCCGCGATGCCAGGCCGACAGCGCCAGACCGAAGGGACCGCAACCGCCGTGACCCGAGGTCATGAAGATCGTCGTCGCCTCGCGCCAGATGCGCAGTTCCAGGGTGCGGTTGAGCTCCAGCTGCGGGTCGAGCGCCTTCATCGCCATCATCAACGAGGACGGTCCGCAGGTGAAATCCAGCGTCTGCTCGTAGAACGGCACCGGCACCTGTTCGCCGCGCAGCTGCGGCGTGAGGCGCTTCTCGAAACGCAACGCCTCCATATGATCTTCGTAGTAATCGGCCACGATGCCGAACTGGCGATAGCCGAGATTGCGGAACAATGCCTGCGAGGCGGCGTTGTCGCGGCGGATCTCCAGGCGCAGGCTGATCCGCCCCTCTGCGCGCGCCTCGTCCTCGGACGCTTCGACCAGCGAACGCCCCACCCCCTGCCCGCGCAGCGCCGCATCGACCGCAATCGAGTAGATGCGCGCCATCGACGTCCCGCGATTGAACAGCAGCAGTACGTAGGCACTCACGACGCCGGCGCTCTCGTGGACGAGAATCCGCGCGTGCGCCTTGGTGAGCATGTAGCGGAACTGGCGGCGACTCAGGCGATCGACGTCGAAGCAGGCCTGCTCCAGCGCGAGCAGTGCGTCTATATCGGCGAGCGTGGCGGGACGAATCATGGCCGGGGAGTATCGGGGCTGAAAGTTTAATTGTGCGCCGCCAATGGCCGGCGGCGCTACGGCTCTCGGAGCCTTTTCAAGGAATCGTCGCGCCACCACTCCCCGTTTCAAATTCAATCGAGCCCACGGTTGCGATCGATCATCGGTCGCATACCCTCATACAGGTATAATGAGCGTATGACTGATGAAACCCGCTACCAGATCGACGTCGAAGTCGAGACGCAGTACCTGCCGACCGAATCCGCACCCGGCGATTCGCGCTACGTCTTCGCCTATACCGTGACCCTGCACAATGCCGGCACGGTGCCCGCACGGCTGCTCTCGCGCCATTGGCAAATCACCGACGAAGACGGAGAGACCAAGGAAGTGCGCGGCGCCGGCGTGGTAGGCGAGCACCCCTATCTGCGTCCCGGCGAGGCGTTCCGCTATACCAGCGGCACCCAGCTCGACACCGCGGTGGGCAGCATGCGCGGCAGCTACCAGATGGTTGCCGACGACGGCACGCGCTTCGATGCCGAGATCAAGCCCTTCGTGCTGTCCGCCCCGCGCACGCTGCACTAGGGGCTGACAACACACCCTAATGTCCCTGCGCACGCCTTATACGCTCTGGTCCAACATCTACGACTTCGGCGTCGAACGCACGACCGAAGACCTGCGCCGCCGCAGCCTCGCCCTGCTCGGCCGGCCGCAGGGGCAGCGCATCCTGCTGGCCGGCATCGGCACCGGGCTCGACCTGCCGTTGCTCGCGCCCGGCAACGAATACCTCGGCGTCGACCTCACGCCGGCCATGCTGCGCCACGCCGAACGGCGCGCGCAGCCGCTGGGGCTCGACGTCGAGCTTCGACTCGGCGACGTGCAGGCACTGGAACTGCCGGCCGCGGAGTTCGACATCGTGATCATGCATCTGATCCTGGCCGTGGTCCCCGACACCTTCGCCGCGCTTCGCGAAGCGGCGCGCGTGCTGCGCCCGGGCGGACGCATCCTCATCCTCGACAAGTTCCTGCGCCCCGGTCAGAGCGCGCCGCTGCGCCGCCTCGTCAGCCCGCTGCTGGCGCGACTGGCCACGCGCACCGACGTCGTCTTCGAGGACGCGCTCGCCGCAGTCCCCGAGCTGCACGTGATCGAAGACCGCCCCGCCCTGGCCGGCGGCTGGTTCCGGCACATCCTGCTGGAGAAGAACTGATGGCCGTCTACGCAGTCGGCGACTTGCAGGGCTGCCTGGAACCGCTGCAGCGCCTGCTCGACCGCCTGCGCTTCGATCCCGCCGCCGACCGTCTGTGGCTGGTCGGCGACCTGGTCAACCGCGGCCCGCATTCGCTGGAGACCCTGCGCTTCGTGCGCGATCTCGGCGAGGCCGCGGTCTGCGTGCTGGGCAACCACGACCTGCACCTGCTCGCCGTCGCCGCCAGCGGCAGGACGCTGAAGCCGCACGACACGCTGCGGCCGGTCATAGAGGCGCCCGACGCCGGCGAACTGCTTGGCTGGCTACGCCACCTCCCTCTGCTGCACCACGACGCGGCGATCGGCTGGACGATGGTTCACGCCGGCCTGCCTCCGCAATGGGACCTCGCCCTGGCGCAGGCCTGCGCCGCGGAGGTCGAAGCCGAACTGCGCGGCCCCCACCACGCTCGCCTGTTCGCATCCATGTACGGCGACAAACCCGCGTTGTGGTCCGCCAAACTGAACGGCATGGAACGTCTGCGCTACGCGCTGAACGCGCTCACCCGCATCCGCTACGTCAACACACGCGGCAGCCTGGACTTCGCCTGCAAGACCGACCCGGATCAGGCGCCGCCGGAACTCACGCCCTGGTTCCGCGTGGCCGAACGACTCAGCCGGGACACGCGCATCGTGTTCGGCCATTGGTCCACGCTGGGGCTGATCCAGGAAGCCGGCGTGCTCGCCCTCGACACCGGCTGTCTGTGGGGCGGGCAACTGACCGCGGCGCGCCTGGACATGCCGGACACGCAGATCGATTCGGTGGATTGCCCGCAAGTGAAACGCCCCAAGGGATGATCGGCTTCGGCGAACCGGCAACTCCTCAGCAAGTGCGTTTCGTCGGGCCCCTGCTGACCGTTTCGGGGTTCTTTTCGGGCGCGATTGGGGGCTGGCGGTTCTAATCTGAATCGGTGACGCGCCCGAGCCGGTTTCTTTGAATGCCCAAAGAAACCGGCGAAAGAAACGCACCCCCAGGATCGCTTGTCCCTGACGGACAACCTCGCGAACGCACCCCAACATGACCTGCACCGCCCGCGTTGGGGTGCGCTTCGCTTACCGGCAACATCAACGTCAAGCCGACATCGCGGCCTGACTTAAACCAACAAGCCTCCGCGATACCCGGGGCGGTTCAGACAGCCCCTACAGCCAGCCCTGCAGATCCTCGATGGTCGCGGTCGACCCGCCGCACACGATGACCAACACGGATTCGCTGTTCTCCAGCACCGGCAGGTTGTCGTACAGCACCGCCAGCGCAGCACCGCAGGCCGGTTCGGTCACGATGCGGTGATCGTCGACGAACCTGCGGCAGGCGGACGCCGCGGCCCGGTCCGGCACCACGACGCTGCGCACCGCGCGCTCCTGCGAGCAGCGAAAAGCCCGTTCGCACACCTTCCTGGCCCCCAGGGACGTGGCGATGCTGCTGATTCCCGGCAGTTCGACGCGTTCGCCCGCATCGATCGATTGCGCAAAGGAATCGGCACCGATCGTCTCGGCCGCGACGATCGGAACCTCGCCCCAACCGTTTCTGCCCAGCCCCTCGGCAACGCCGCTCAGCAATCCCCCGCCGCCGACGGACAGCACCACGGCATCCGGCTCGATGCCGGCGCGTTTCACCTCGTCGATCATGCTCGCGTGCCCCTGCCAAAGCAGCGGGTCGTCGAACGGATGCAGGAACGCATCGCTGTCGGTGAGCATGGACTGCGCCAGCGCATTCGCTTCCTGCCAGGAGGCGCCGTGCACGATCACTTCCGCCTCTTCCTGACGGATCAGGGCCTTGGCGCGTTCGGTGGTCGTCTCCGGCACGACCACCACCACCGGCACGGACATGCGGCGTCCGGCATACGCCACCGCCAGACCGGCATTACCGCCGGACGACGAAATGAAGCGCCGGGCGCCGCGCCGCGCGTATTCCCGGCAGGCATGGCCGATGCCGCGGATCTTGAACGACCCCGGCGGCTGCAACGCCTCGAGCTTCAGCCACACCGCGCGTCCGGTGAGGGCGGACAGGACGGAGGACTCGAACAGCGGCGTCTCGATATGCAGGGAATCGGTCATGGGAAACGACTCTAAAGGCTACGGCGGCGGTGAAACGGCAGAGAAGCTACGGCACAGCGGCCGTCAAGATGCGACGCGCTCCAGCAGGCGGACCCTGAACGCATGCGCATGCCGCTCGTCGGCCACGTGCGCCTCACTGCTCACCTCGCGCCAGGTGTCGGGATCGATCTCGGGAAACCGCGCGTCGCCATCCACCTCGGCGTCGACCTCGGTCAGGTACAGGCGTTGCGCCAGCGGCAGCGCCGCAGCGTAGATCTGTCCGCCGCCGATCACCATGACTTCCGGCTCGGGACCGGCGAGCGCCTCCTCCAGACTGGCGAACACGCGGCAGCCCGGCGCCTCGAAACCGGGCCGGCGCGACACCACGCGGTTCTCGCGCCCCGGCAGCGGACGGCCGATGGACTCGAAGGTCCTGCGGCCCATGACCACCGGCTTGCCCAGGGTGATCGCCTTGAAGTGCTTGAGGTCGTCGGGCAGACGCCATGGCAGGTCGTTGTCGCGGCCGATCACGCCGTTGCGCGCGACCGCCACGACCAGCGAGACCAGCGGGGTGCTCATACCGCCACCGGCGCGCGGATCGCAGCATGGCTTTCGTAGCCCTCGATGGCGATATCCTCGAAGCGGAAGTCGAACAGCGACTTCACGTCCGGGTTGAGCTTGAGCGTCGGCAGCGACAGCGGCTCGCGTGCGAGCTGCGTACGCGCCTGCTCGAGGTGATTCAGGTACAGGTGCGCGTCGCCGAGGGTATGCACGAACTCGCCCGGCTGCAGGCCGGCGACCTGCGCGATCATCTGCGTGAGCAGCGCGTAGGAGGCGATGTTGAACGGCACGCCGAGGAAGATGTCCGCGCTGCGCTGGTAGAGCTGGCAGGACAGCTTGCCGTCGGCGACGTAGAACTGGAACAGCAGGTGGCAGGGCGGCAGCGCCATCTGGTCGAGCTCGCCGACGTTCCAGGCGCTGACGATGAGGCGGCGCGAATCGGGCGTCCTGCGGATGGCTTCGACCACCTGCGAGATCTGGTCGACCGCACCGCCGTCGGCGGTGGCCCAGGAGCGCCACTGCTCGCCGTACACCGGGCCGAGGTCGCCGTTCTCGTCGGCCCACTCGTCCCAGATGGTGACCTTGTTGTCGTGCAGATAGCCGATGTTGGTGTCGCCGCGCAGGAACCACAGCAGCTCGTGGATGATCGAGCGCAGGTGCAGCTTCTTGGTGGTGACCACCGGAAAGCCCTGCGCCAGATCGAAACGCATCTGGTAGCCGAACACCGACAGCGTGCCGGTGCCGGTGCGGTCCTCCTTGCGCGTGCCGTTCTCCAGCACGTGGCGCATGAGGTCGAGATACTGCTTCATGCCTTTTCCCCCACGCCCGCGCGGTAGGCCCAGATCAGCAGGCCGGCGCCGAGCAGAATCATCGGCAGACTCAGCACCTGCCCCATGGTGACCCAGCCGAAGGCCACGTACCCAAGCTGCGGATCGGGCTCGCGCACGAACTCGACCAGGAAACGGAAAATGCCGTAGATCAGCAGGAACAGCCCGGAGACCGCTCCCATCGGCCGCGGCTTCTTGGAGAACAGCCACAGCACGCTGAACAGCACCACGCCTTCGAGGAAGAACTCGTAGAGCTGCGTCGGCTGGCGCGGCAGCGGTCCGCCCTTGGGGAACACCATGCCCCAGGGCAGCGTGGTCACCTTGCCCCACAGCTCGCCGTTGATGAAGTTGCCGATGCGCCCCAGGCCAAACCGATGGGCACCATCGGCGCGACGAAGTCGGTGACCTGGAACAGGCGCAAACCGATGCGGCGCGCGAACCAGGCCATCGCCAGGATCACGCCCACCAGCCCGCCGTGGAAGCTCATGCCGCCGTCCCACACGGCAAAGACCTGCAGCGGATGCGCTGCGTAGAGCGGCAGATTGTAGAACAGCACGTAACCGATACGCCCGCCCAGCACTACGCCGAGCGCGCCGTAGAACAGCGCGTCGCCGACCTGCTCCGGGTTCAGCGGATACTGCGGCTTGCGCGCGCGGTAAGTGCCCAGCGCCAGATAGGCGGCGAAACCGATCAGGTACATGATGCCGTACCAATGCACCTTCACTGGGCCGACGGAGAAGGCGATCGGGTCGATATGGGGGTAGGGAATCATGGGGCGCTATGCTACCAGAGGCGTTGTTGGGAACGGTTCAGGGAGACGCTGAAAATGCTTGTGCGGACGATGTCTGCTGTTCGCTTCCTCGCTTACCCACTCGGCCTGCCCGCCGGGGCACTGCCCCGGCTATGCGGCAGCGCCGCCCATCCGCTCGCCAAGCGTCGCGTCCCTAGCGATGCACGCGGGCGAACACCGCCTTGAGGTAGGCCGTTTCCGCGATCGCCGGGTGCATCGGATGGTCGACCGACTGGTAACCCTGCGCGAGCACCTGCAGTTCGCGGTCCAGATGGCGCGCGGACTGCAGCATCTGCGCGACCAGCGTGTCGCGCGGCAGATGATAGGAGCATGAGCAGGACACGAGGAAGCCGTCCCGTTCGATCAACTGCATACCCATTTGGTTCAATCGGCGATAGGCCTGCTCGCCCGCGCGCTGGTCCTTGCGCCGCTTGATGAAGGCCGGCGGATCGAGGATGACCACGTCGAAACGCTCGTTCGCCTCGCGCAGTGCGCGCAGCACCTCGAAGGCGTCGCCGCGGCGCGTACCCACGCGCTCGCCCACGCCGTTCGCCTCGGCATTGCGCGCGGCGTAATCGAGCGCCGTCTGCGACTCGTCCACGCACAACACCTCGCGCGCACCGCCGAGCGCCGCACGCACGCCCCAGGCACCGACGTAGCTGAATACGTCCAGCACGCGCGCGCCGTCGACATAGCTCGCCAGACGGTCGCGGTTGTCGCGCTGGTCGTAGAACCAGCCGGTCTTCTGCCCCGCGTCCAGCGGCGCGAGAAAACGCCGGCCGCCCTCTTCCACTTCGATTTCGGCGGGCGGTTCGCCGACTGCCGTGCGCACGTAACGCTCCAGGCCTTCGAGTTCGCGGATCGCAGTATCGTTGCGCAGCAGCACCGCGCCCGGATGCACCACCTTGTCCAGCGCGGCGAGCAGCGCATCGAGCTGGCGCTCCATGCCGGCGGTCGTCACCTGCACCACCAGCACATCGCCGTAGCGATCGACCACCAGCCCGGGGAGGCCGTCGCCCTCGCCGTGCACCAGGCGGTAGTACGGAGCGGTGAAAAGGCGCTCGCGCAGACTCAACGCCACCTTGAGCCGGTGCACCAGCAACGAAGGCCCCCAAGGGTGGCGATGGTCGCGCGACAGCAGGCGGGCGCAGATCAGGGAGCGCGGATTGACGTAGCCGGTGCCAAGGGGGTGGCCCTGCGCATCCTCGATGGCGACCGAATCTCCGGGCGTGAAGGCGTCCAGCGGCGTGTGCTTGACGTCGACCTCGTTGCTGAACACCCACAGGTGTCCGGCACGCAGACGGCGATCCTCGCCGCGCTTGAGACGCAGGGAGGGCAATTGGGTATCTGTCACAGGCGGATTTCCGGTGCAAAGACGTCATTGTAACGAAAGCGGGAGCAGCACCTATAACTTAGCGCGGCGAACCACCCGCGACCGCCGGCCCATGCAATGCCGAGGGCGTTCAGCCCATCATCGTCTGCACCACGGCATGCAGTGTCGAGGCATGGCCCTGCAGCAGGCTCTTGAAACGCTTCAAATAGCTATCAACCTCGGTACCGGCCTGGTAGCGCGTCCCGGATCCATCGCGGCTCTGACGCATGCGAACCACGCCCAAGGCCGCCAGATGCGCGAGATCGTCGCTCAAGTCCTTGGAATGGGCGGCATCCAGCCCCTGCCGGAAACGGTAACCCAACGGGATGCCGGCCATTTCGGCCGCCTGCACCAAGGTCTGCACCTCGTGCAGCTCGAGTGGGCGGTGCGTCCCCGCGATCCGCACCAGTTCGACCACCAGGGCGAGATCGTCGCGCGCATCCGTATCCTTCCAGTCGGCCCCCTCGTGCTCGGCTGCCCGATACATGCCCCGTGCCTCCACCAGCGCACGCATCGCGGCCACCAGGGGTGTCGGCCCGCTGCTCCAGCCGTGCGCGAATCCCTTCTGTTCGAAGCCGAACGCGGGAAACTCGGCGCTCCACAGCACGTCCCGACCGCTCCACGGCGCTTCCAGGACCTGGATACGGATACGGTAGCGCTCGATCAGCGGACCGCCGTCCGCCCAATCGCGCGACGGAGCGAAGCGGACGCCGTTGACATACACGGTGCCGTCGCGCAGCTGCGGAGAAAGCCGCACGGCCTGCGCGACGGCCATGTCCAACGGCGCGCCGATCAGGGTGGCGTCGCCGTTAGGAACCTGGGCTCCCGGTTTTTCATTCATCGGAGCTTTCTAGCAGGGGCCGGCACTTATCACAAGCATTAACATGGGCGCTAGTCGCCACATTCCGGCCGGGGTTACGCGACAAGCCGCCCTGCCCTCCGCTACAGTTGGCGCACCATCCGAATGCGCCAACAGACCTCAGGGGATTTCATGCCGCACAACCGCCTGGACAAGGAAACCAGTCCCTATCTGCAACAGCACGCCGACAACCCGGTCGACTGGTACCCGTGGGGCGAAGAGGCATTGTCGCGGGCACGCGACGAGGATCGGCCGATCCTGCTCTCGATCGGCTACTCGGCCTGCCACTGGTGCCACGTCATGGCCCACGAATCCTTCGAAGATCCGGAAATCGCGCGGGTGATGAACGAGCTGTTCGTCAACATCAAGGTCGACCGCGAAGAACGTCCCGACCTCGACCGCATCTACCAGACCGCCCACGCGCTGCTCTCGGAACGCACCGGCGGCTGGCCGCTGACCGTCTTCCTGACGCCGGATCAGACGCCGTTTTTCGCCGGCACATACTTCCCGCGCGAATCGCGCTACGGCTTGCCGGGCTTCCCCGAGCTGCTGCAGCGCATCGAAGAGCTCTACCGTACCCGCCGCGCCGACATCGATCAGCAGAACACCTCGCTGCGCGAGGCGCTGGGACGCATCGAGGCGCGCGCGGCCATGAGCGACGCCCACCTCGACGCCACCGCGCTGGACCGCGCCCGCGGCGAACTGGCCAAGTCCTTCGACCGCACGCACGGCGGTTTCGGCGCCGCACCCAAATTCCCCCACCCACCGATGCTCAACCGCCTGCTGCGGCACTGGGCGGCCACCGCACGCGACGGCCGCGACGACGAACCCGCGCTGCACATGGTCCGCTTCAGTCTCGAACGTATGGCCGAAGGCGGCCTGTACGACCACCTCGGCGGCGGTTTCGCCCGCTACTCGGTGGACGACCACTGGATGATTCCGCACTTCGAAAAGATGCTCTACGACAACGGTCCGCTGCTGGCGCTCTATGCCGAGGCCCACGCAGCCACCGGCGATCCGGCGCTGGCCCGCATCGCCGAGGAGACCGCCGCCTGGGTGATGCGTGAAATGCAGGCGCCCGAAGGCGGCTACTACAGCGCGCTGGATGCCGACTCGGAAGGTCATGAAGGCACGTATTACGTCTGGACGCAGGAGGAAGTCCGCGAGGTCGTCGCCGATGACGACTATGCGCTGTTCGCCGCCCGCTACGGCCTCGATCGTCCAGCCAACTTCGAAGGGCGCTGGCATCTGTACGGCGCCGCTCCGCTGGACGCTCTCGCGGCCGATGCGAACCCTGAACACCGACGAACTGCGCGCGCGCCTCGACCGCGCCCGCGCGCGTCTGCTCGAGCGCCGCGAGCAGCGCGTGCGGCCTGGGCTGGACGATAAGGTGCTGACTGCCTGGAATGCGCTCATGATTCGCGGCATGGCCATCGCCGCACGCCATCTCGAACGCCCGGAGTGGACCGCCAGCGCGGAACGCGCGCTGGATTTCCTGCGCACGCGGCTCTGGCGCGACGGCCGTCTGCTCGCCACCTACAAGGACGGGCACGCGCACCTCGCGGCCTATCTCGACGACCACGCGTTTCTGCTCGATGCCGTGCTGGAATTGCTTGCGCTACGCTGGCGCACGGAAGACGTCGAATTCGCGATGCAGCTGGCCGACGTCATGCTGGAACACTTCGAAGACCGTGAACGCGGCGGCTTCTACTTCACCGCAGACGATCACGAACAGCTGCTGCAGCGCCCCAAACCGACCGCCGACGAATCGCTGCCCTCGGGCAACGGCGTGGCGGCCTATGCGCTCACGCGCCTTGGACATCTGCTCGGCGAGTCGCGTTACCTCGATGCCGCGCAGCGTACCTTGCAGGCCGCGGCGGGCGTCGTCGAACAGTCCGCCTCGGCGCATTGCACCCTGCTTGATGCGCTGGAGGAGCAGCTGACACCGCCGACGCTGCTCATCCTGCGCGGACCGGCTGCCGAACTTGGTGCCTGGCAGAGCGCCGCACAGCAGGGCTACGCGCCGCAACGGCTGACGCTGGCGATTCCCGCCTTGGCCGAAGAGCTGCCGGCCGCGCTGGCGGACAAGACGCCCCCCGCCGAGGGCGTACACGCCTACCTCTGCCGGGGCACGCATTGCGAAGCGCCCATCCACGAGCTTGCCGGCCTGCGCGCTACGCTCGACTGAACGCGACAAGGGACGGCCGACGGGAAGGAAGAAGGAGCAAGGGGCGCGAAGCGCCCCGCCGGATATCTTACGGAGCGACGTAATCCTGCTGCGTAAGCAGGTCCACACCGCACTTCAGCTCGCTGATCCAGTCGAGGAACTGACCGACCATCTCCGGACCTTTGAACGGCTGGCCATGCTGCGGCACGATCATGGCGACGTTCATACCGCGCACCATGTTGGCCCATAGGCGGCAGGCTCGGTTGGAGCACATGTAGCGCCGGTGGAAACCTAGCATGCGCGGAATATGCGCCTCGAAGTCGGTCACCGGCATACTGACGTCGCCGCCGCCGACCGAAGCACCCATATCGCCTGAAAACAGAATGCGGCTAATCGGATCGTAGAACTGGAAGTTGCCGACCGAGTGCAGAAAATGCGCCGGCACGGCCTTGATCTGGGTGGCGCCCAGCGGGACTTCCATACCCTTGTCCGGCACCGGCAGACAGCGCTGGGCCACCTTGTCGCCCATGTACATCGGCAACAGATGCGGGATGAAGCGCGCCCACAACTCGGAGCAGACGATGGACGCGTTGGTCCGCGTCAGCCAGCTCTGCATCGACGTGATGATGTCCGGATCCTGATGCGACGCCAGCAGGTACTTCAGGTTTTCCAGGCGCACATGCCGGGTCACTTCATTCGACAGCGCGGTAAACGTCAAATCGCCGCCTGGGTCAAGCAACGCAACCTCGTCATGATCGATGATCATGAACTGGTTGGCCTGCACCGCCGAGCCCGTCACCAGGTTGCCGAAAGCGAGGCAACTGTGGTGCGCATCCTTGTAGAGCTCTACTGCCATGTCCGGATGATCCTTGTAAATTCCAAAAGCGTAGAATACGCCTTCGTAAAAACCTTATCCACACTACGGCTCCTCGCCTCATAACGGGAAGACAACATGCCGAAAACCCTGAGCGATTTCATCCAGGAAGCGCGCGCCCTCATCGAGGAAATCAGCGCCGACGATCTGGCCGAATTGCTCGACGACGGCGCCGAACCGCTGATCGTCGACACCCGCGAACCCTATGAATACGCCGTGCGCCACATCCCCGGCGCCATGCTGATCCCGCGCGGCGTGCTGGAAAGCGCTGCCGACCCGAACAATGCGCGGCGCGTCGAGGCGTTGTACGGCGCCCGCGAACGGACCGTCGTGCTGTATTGCGACACCGGCGCACGCAGCGCCATGGGCACCGCCGTGCTGCAGGACATGGGCTTCGCCGACGTGCGCAATCTCGCCGGCGGCCTGAAGCTGTGGGAAGCCGAGGACTACGACGTCGAGACGGGGGAATACGCGGGGGCGCTGCCCTAGACCCGGATCGCTTGCGGACGGCGTGTCATGCGCCACGATTCACCCAAACATCATCCCCTCGTAACGCGCCTGAAAGACGCGATTCCTAGCATGGCCACAAACCTACAGAGTCTAGGAATGGACCATGCCGAACCTTCAGGCCGCGCGCCGCAGCGATGGCCCCTCGCTGGTGGCCGAACTGGCCACCAGCCAGCAGCAGGTACACGAATCGCAACGCCTGCGTTACCGCGTCTTCGCCGAGGAGATGGGCGCACGCGTCCACACCACGCTGCCGGGGCATGAAGCCGACGCCTACGACCGCTATTGCCATCACCTGCTGGTCCGCAACCGCCATAGCGGCGAGGTCGTGGCCAGCACCCGCATTCTCACGGATACGCAGTCGCGCCTTTGCGGCGGCTTCTATTCGGAATCCGAATTCGACTTCTCGGCGGTGCTCGAGCGCCCTGGCCGCGTCATCGAGATCGGCCGCACCTGCGTCGCTGCGGATTGTCGCAATGGTGCCGCGATCGGCGTACTCTGGTCGGCACTCGCACGGTTCATGATCATCCACCGGGTCGACTATATGATCGGTTGCGCCAGCATCAGTCTGCGCGACGGCGGCATCGGGGCTCAGGCCATCGCCGAGCACGCCCGTATGCGTCACTTCTCACCCGAGGCACTGCGCACCCATCCCCATCATCCGCTCACCGGCATCGCCACCCGCAATGTGTCGGCCGTCGCCATGCCGCCCCTGCTCAAGGCCTATCTGCGGCTCGGCGCCTGGGTTTGCGGGGAACCCTGCCTGGATCGCGAGTTCAACGTGGCGGACCTGCCGATCCTGCTCGACGTCGACCGCGTGAACCCGCGCTACATGCGACATTTCGTGCACAACAGAACCACGGCGCCTGTCGCCGCGCTGATGGCCTCCGCCCCCAGGACACCGAAGCATGCATACGGCGAGACGCATCTATAGAATCTCGCTCCTGCTGCTGCACGCGGCGCTGGGCGTCATCCTGACGCTGCTGCTAACCCGACCGCGCCAGGCAGCACCCGGCCCCGTATTCGATGCCATCGCCTGCTGGTGGCGTGTGCGCGTCGCCCGTATCCTGAACCTGGAACTGCGCGTGCGCGGCCGGCCGCTCGACGGCCCCGCGCTGCTCGTCGCCAATCATGTTTCCTGGCTCGACATTCCGGCGCTCGGCTGGATCCCGACCATCAGCTTCCTGTCCAAGGCGGAAGTCCGCAGCTGGCCGGTCATCGGCTGGCTGGCGGCGCGCGGCGGCACGCTGTTCATCCGCCGCGGCGCGCGCGGCAGCGCCGACAATGCGGCCGAACAGATCACCTGGCACCTGGTGCGCGGACGCAAGGTACTGCTGTTCCCCGAAGGCACCACCACCGACGGCAGCGGCGTAAGGACGTTTCACCCCCGGCTGTTCGCCTCGGCCATGCTGGCCGGCGTGCCGGTGCAGCCCATCGCCCTGCGCTACACGCTACCGCAGGGACAAGCCCGCGGCACGCCGCACCCCAGCGCCCCCTTCATCGGCGACGACACCTTCCCCGCGCACCTGTGGCGCGTGCTGGGCGAAGGTCGCATCGTGGTCGAAATCGAATTCCTCGCCCCGCTCATCGCACAGGGACACGACCGCAAGACGCTCGCCCAGACTGCTCAGCAGCAGATCGCTCGCGTGGTCTGTGGGCCGGTAGACGACGCGCACGAGGGGTCCGCATCATGAGCGCAGTGAACGACGCCGTCCTGGCCGAAGTCGACCGCGACCCGCAGAACCGTCGCGACGGCAGGCGCCTGAACATCGCGCTGGTCAGCGAAACCTGGCCACCCGAGATCAACGGCGTGGCCAACACCCTCCATCATTGGGTCGGCGGCCTGATCGAACGCGGCCACCGCATCCAGATCACGCGCCCCCGCCAGCACACCGGCGAGCGGCCGATCACCGAAGGCGAAATCGAGGAACGGCTGGTTCACAGCCTGCCCCTGCCCGGCTACCACGACCTGCGCTTCGGACTGCCCGCGCCGCGCGTACTGCATCGCGAGTGGGCGCATTTCACGCCGGACCTCGTATACATCGCCACCGAAGGTCCGCTCGGCAGCAGTGCGCTGCGCATCGCACGGCGCATGCATATCCCCGCCGTCACCGGCTTTCACACCCGCTTCGATTTCTATAGCCGGCACTATCGCCTAGGCTGGCTGGAGCCGGCCATCCGCACCGTCCTGCGCCGCTTCCACAACCGCTCCGCCGCCACCCTGGTGCCCACGCGCGAACTGGCCGAACTGCTCGCGCGCCATGGCTTCAACAACCCGCGCGTCGTCTCGCGCGGCGTCAATGCCCGCCTGTTCACGCCCGAACGACGGGATGCCGCCCTGCGCGCAACCTGGGGCGTCACCGAAACCACGCCCGTCGCGCTGTATGTCGGGCGGCTGGCGCCGGAGAAAAACATCGACCTGGCGATCCGCGCCTATCGCGCCATGCAGGTGCGCAAGCCGGAGCTGCGCTTCGTGCTGGTCGGCAGCGGTCCGGACGAGCAGCGCCTCAAGCGCGACAATCCCGACCTGATCTTCGCCGGCCCGCAGGTCGGCGAAGACCTCGCTCGACATTACTCCAGTGGCGACATCTTCCTGTTCCCCAGCCTCAGCGAGACCTTCGGCAACGTGGTGATAGAAGCCATGGCCAGTGGCTTGGGCATCGTCGCCTTCGACTATGCCGCCGGCCGCGAGCACCTGCAGCACCGGGAAAACGGTCTGCTCGCCACGCGCGAGGATGCCTCGAGCTTCATCCAGCACGCCGTCAGCCTGGCTGAGAGCCCCGCGCTACTCGGTCGCCTGCGCCGCCCGGCACGGGCGACCGCGATCACCCTGGACTGGCCGCACGTCACCGACCTGTTCGAAAACCTGATGTACGAATACGCGCGGCCCGCGAACTTGCCTGCGCAGGAGAACCGCCATGCGCTTGTTTGAACGCCTCACGGCAGCCGACCAGCACACCACGCTGCTGTTCAACCGCATCAACCAGCAGCGCCTGCCGGCCCGGCTGTTCGCCGTCGTCAGCCGCCTCGGCGATGGCGTGTTCTGGTACACCATCATCCTCGCCCTGCCGCTGGTACACGGCGCAGCCGCGGCCTTGGTCAGCCTGCAGATGGTCGCCGTGGGCCTGACCTCGTACCTGCTCTATCGCTGGCTGAAGCGCACAACCGGCCGTCCACGCCCCTGCCAGATCGAGGCCGGCATCCTGCGCAGCGTCGCGCCGCTTGACGAGTTCAGCTTCCCGTCCGGCCACACCATGCATGCGGTAGCCTTCACCATCATTCTGGTGGCCTACTATCCGGTGTGGGCCGTGTTCGTGGTGCCGTTCACCGTGCTGGTCGCGCTATCGAGAATGGTGCTCGGCCTGCATTACCCGAGCGACGTCATCGCCGGCGCGCTGATCGGCAGCACCACCGCCATACTGAGCCTGCTGCTGACGGCCCCGCACTGAGCGGCGGTTGGGAGACAGCGGGGAAACGCCTAAGAACGCGGCGGCCCCAGGGCCATTACGGGCACGACCTGGCGCGGCCGTTCGCCCTCGTCCAGCCACTGGTAGACGCTACTCAGCGCCGGCGTCGCGCATGCCCCGTCGCCACAGCCGCCACAACCGGCGCCACAGCCACTGCCTTGGGTTTCCAACTGCCTGACCCTTCCCTTGCGCTCCCAGAACTCGAGCACGCCGCGCATCGCCTCGGCATCGCAGCCGAAGCGGTTGACCAAGTCGCTCAGCGGCACGATGCCGCGCGTTTGCAGGTAGCGTTTGACTTCACTGGGGCTCATCGACCCGGCACCTAGGCGGTTGCCAGCTCGCGGCGCCGACCGTTACGGCGCAGTGCCCACACCGTCGCCGCAAACACGCCCAACACCGCCGCCAACCACGCGGCCGACTGCGCCGGATGCGCGCCGAAGGTGGCGAACTGGTAGTAGAGCACGGCCAAGCCATAGGCCAGCTCGATGCCCCAGGCGATGGAGAACATGGTCCACGCGCGGCTGCCGGTTTCGCGGTAGATCGCCGCCATGGTGTTCACGCAGGGCAGATACAACAGCACGAAAATCAAATACGCGATGGCGGCGGGGACCGTGAACAGCGCGCCCATGCGGGTCAGCGTGGAGGCGTCGACCGACTGCTGCTCGGCCGCCTGCGCCAAATTGCTCTGCTGTACGTTGCCGAGCTGGGAAAAACCCAGCGGGTCGAGAAAGCCGCGTGCGAAAGCCTTCGCATTCTCCGGCACCGTTGCCAGCGCCGCACGGATCTCGCCCCAGAAATCGAAAGCTGGCTGTGCGGCATCGGACTGGGCCACCGCAGCGGAATCCATCTTGCTGTACACGCCATTGAGCGTGCCGACGACGATCTCCTTGACCACCACGCCGGAGAGCAAGCCAACCGTGGCCGGCCAGTTGTCCTGCGTGATGCCCATGGGATGGAACACCGGTGTGATCGCCTTGCCGATGGCGGCCAGCGCGGAATCGCCGACCTGGGCGTTCGCCAGCGGCCTGCCGGTGGGACTGAAACTCGTCAGTGCCGTCACGATGACCGAAGCGACGATGATCACCTTGCCCACCCGCAGCAGGAACACGGAGAGCCGGTCCCAGGTGCTGCGCGCCATGCCGCGCAATGTCGGGACGTGGTAAGCCGGCATCTCCATCACGAAGGGCGTGGCCTCCCCCTTAAGCGCGGTGCGCTTGAGTAGGAAGGCGGTAAAGATCGCTGCAACGATGCCCAGCACATACAGGCCGAAGACGACCTGACCGCCGTGTTCGCGAAAGAACACCGCCACGAAGGCCATATAGATCACCAGCCGCGCGCTGCAGGACATGAACGGCTGCATCAGCGCCGACACCAGTCGTTCGCGCGGCTCCTCCAGCGTGCGCGTCGCCATCACCGCGGGCACGTTGCAGCCGAAGCCGACGATCATCGGCACGAAAGCCTTGCCGGGCAGACCGATCCGGCGCATGAAGCGATCCATGACGAAGGCCGCGCGCGCCATGTAGCCGGAATCCTCCAGAATCGACAGGAACAGGAAGGTCATGCCGATGGGCGCGATGAAGGTCGACACCAGTTCCATCGAGCCGCCCACCGAGGTCGCCAGCAACGTGACCAGCCATGGCGGGCTGTGCAGACTCTGGAGCAGGTGCCCCAGTCCCGACACGAACATCGTGTGCGTGATACCGCTCGAAGAAATCCAGAAAGATGCTGCCGCCGTTGAAGCTCATGACGAACAGCAGATACATCACGAACAGAAATATCGGGATGCCCAGAAACCGGTTGAGCACGACGCGGTCCATGCGGTCGGTCAGCGAGCGTCGCACTTCGCCCTGGCGCCGCATGGTGTCGCTCAGCGCCTGGTGAATGAAGGTGTAACGCGCATCGGCGATGAACACGTCCGCCTCCTCGTCCAGATGCGTCTCGATCTTTTCCTGCAGCCGCTCGGCCTCGGCGCGCAGGCCGCATCGACCGCCGCCAACACGCCGGGGTCGTTTTCCAGCAGCTTCACGCCCAGCCAGCGCGCATCCACCTTCTGCTCGGCGGCGAAATCGCGCACCAGGGGTTCCAGGACCGCCAGCGCCTTTTCGATCAGCGGCGCGTATTCGATCTTCACGCCGCGCTCGATCCGCCACCGGCCAGTTCGACAACGCGCTTCTTGAGTCCGTCCACCCCCTCGCCCTTGGCCGCGACAAGCGGCACCACGGGGCAGCCGAGTCGTTTCTCCAGCTTCGGCAATCGATGCGCATGCCGGCCTCGCGGCCAGGTCGAGCATATTGACCGCCAGCACCAGCGGCACCCGCATTTCCATCAACTGCGTGGTGAGATAGAGATTTCGCTCGAGATTGCTGGCATCGACGATGTTGACGATGACATCGGCCTCGCCGGACAGGGCATATTCGCGCGCGATGGCTTCATCCAGCGAAGCGCTGGAGACCGCATCCAGCGAATAGGTGCCGGGCAGATCGACCACCTCGACCTGATCGTCGCCCAGCTCGAAATATCCCATCTTGCGGTCGACCGTCACGCCAGGCCAGTTGCCGACCTTCTGCCGCAAGCCCGTCAGCGCATTGAACAACGTGGTTTTACCGCAATTGGGATTGCCGATCAAACCGATGGTGTAACGACTCATTGCAGTCAAACCCTGACGCTATTGAGAATTATTAACATTCGAAAACACAAAAATACATACCCTTTCAGCAACGCTCGATACGCAAAGCGACTGCTTCGTCCTTGCGCAAGGTCAGCGCCGAACCGCGCACACGAATTTCCACCGGATCACCCAGGGGCGCCACGCGCACCACGGTGAATTCGGTGCGCGGCGTCAGCCCCATCGCCAACAGCCGCCGACGGTACACAGCCTCGGTTTTGGCATAGCCCAGCACCCTGCCGCTCTCGCCGACTTTGAGCCCGGCGAGCGACAGCTTTCTCCTGCGTCTCGTCCGCAGTCACAGCCGGCTGACTCTGATGCGATGCAACATACCCATGCCCAGCGCCAGGCGACTCGCGGCCAATTGGATCAGCATGCCGCCGGGGCCTTCGCGCTGCAGAACCTCGAATTCGCTGCCGGGGCGCAGGCCCATGGCATCCAGGCGCTTGGCCATGCCGCGCCCGCCGGCCAACTCGACGATACGCACGCGCTCACCGGCCGCAGCCAACGCCAAAGGGAAACTCGCCTCTTGCGCGGACGGACGGCGCCACCTCGACTTCTAGAAACGGCTTGAAACAAGCGCATGAGCGAACTCCGTGGAACCTTGCGATATGACATTGCAGTATACATCAATGCACGACAATGAGAACCATTCTTATTCAGGATTTGCTTCCCGCTGCGAATCCGCGCAGCCCTGGCACAACCCGTCCACTTCGATCAATTGGCTGTCGGGCTGAAAATCCAGCCGTGCCGCCTGAAGCTGCAAGGCATTCATCGCCGGCGTGGCATCCACTTCCTCGGCCCGACCGCAGCCATGGCAGAGCAACAGGAGTCCTTCATGTCGCGCCCCTGGATGAGTGCAGGCGACGAAAGTATTCGTGCTGCGCACGCGATGCACGAGCCCCTGTTCGCGCAGGAACTCGAGCGCGCGATAGACCGTCGGCGGCGCATCGGCAAACCCCGAATGGCGCAGCTCGTCCAGCAACTCGTATGCGCCCACGGGCTTGGCGTGGTCGAGCAGCAACTCGAAAACGCGCTGCCGCAACGGCGTAAAACGCGCGCCGCGTCGCACGCACAAACGTTCGGCCTCGTCGAGGCGGCACCTCTTGGCCTGCTCAGAAAGACGCAATGACATTCGCTGACACCGGCGGAATTTGACGCATTATCGCAAGATGCGGGCCCGCACGATATATAGCCTCGGCAACGCTCGCACGGCGCGCGCTGGCATCGTATGCTTTATCCGATAGTTCGCCGATACCCGCGATGACGGCCTCCGTCACCACCTCGATCACCAACACCCTTGGACGCGATGAGTACCGACCCGGCACTACTCCAGAACCTCATACCGGTGCAAGAGCTGAACCCTGCGAACCGATCCCGCCTCGCCGACAAGAGCGGCATCGTCGAACTGCCCCCGCGCCAGCGGATCGAGGACGCGAATAAAGGACGCTGGATGACCTACCTGCTGGATGGCACGCTGGCGGTAACGGACGGCGTTCAGGAGGACATCATCGAGGCCGGCAGTCCGCGTGCACGGCGCCCCATCTTCCCGATCGATCGCCACGGCGGTCACCTCAGCGCGCAAAGCCGCGGACCGGCGCGCCTGCTGCGCTTCGATCGCGCACTGTTCGACCTGTTGCTGCGTGAACAGCGGGTATCCGGCTACGAAGTGCAGGACACCCCGCTCAGCGACGCGGAAGGCGCGCTGCTCTACCACATCTACCAGGCCGTCAAGAACGGCACGCTGACCCTGCCCAGCATGCCGGAAGTGGCCATGCGCATCCGCGACGCAGCCTTGCGGCCGAACGTGTCGATGCACGAAATCGCCCAGATCGTACAGATAGATCCGGTGGTCGCCGCCGGCGTGCTGCGCTCGGCCAACAGTGCAGCGCTGCGCGGGGCGCAACCCATCAACAGTCTGACCGACGCAGTCGTTCGCCTGGGCTTCGAAGCCACCCGTTCGCTGGCGACGCGCATCGCCGTCAGCCAGATATTCAAGGCGCGCGCACCGTTGATCCGGCGTCGCATGCATACTCTGTGGGAACACAGCGTCCAGACCTCCGCCCTGGCCTCCGTCCTCGCCCGGCACAGCCAGGGGCTGGATGCCGATCATGCCCAGCTGACCGGCCTGCTGCACGACATCGGCTGCGTGCCGATCCTGCTCTACGCCGAACGCGAGGCGCTGATCGACGACGCCGATGCCATCGAAGCCGCCTTGCACCACCTGCGCGCACCCGTCGGCCTACTGGTGCTCGACTACTGGGATTTGGACAACGATTTCGCAAAGGTCATACAGAACGCCGAAGACTGGCAGCGCGACTCGCCGTTGAGCACGGCCGACCACGCCGACCTGATCATCGTCGCCCAACGCATGCTCGCGCCGACCGGCGACGGGCCTACCCGCGCTCGAGGACATGCCGCCCTACGCACGCCTCGGACTCGGCCCTCCCAGCCGCCAGCAGACCCTGGCCCTACTGCAGGAAGCTCAGCGACAGCTCGCCGAAATCAAGCATTTGCTGGCCCCGCAGGCCGCCTGAGAAACCCGCTACCGGCCACTCGGGGATGAACCGCCGTCCGCCATCGCGTAGACTGTGCGCTGCGTCAAACGCAGTCAATTCACGAAAAGCCACGAGGCCAGCCATGCAAATCCGCAACGACGCGGTCGTCACCATTGACTACACCCTCACCAACGACGCTGGCGAGGTTATCGACAGCTCCAGCGGCGGCGAACCGCTCGCCTACCTCCACGGCGCCGGCAACATCATTCCCGGCCTGGAAGCAGCGCTCGAAGGCAAGACCTCCGGCGACAGCCTGCAGGTGCACATCGAAGCCACCGACGCCTATGGCGAACATCACGAAGGCCTCATCCAGGTCATCGACCGCAGCATGTTCCAGGGCGTCGACGAACTGGCCGTCGGCATGGAGTTCCACGCGCAGGCCAACGACGGCGGCATGCAGGTCGTGCGCATCGCCGCGATCGAGGGCGACGATGTGACCATCGACGGCAATCATCCTCTGGCCGGCGTACCGCTCAATTTCGACGTCACCGTCGTCGAAGTGCGCGAAGCCAGCGCCGAGGAACTCGAACACGGCCATGTGCACGGCCCGCATGGGCACGAACACTAAAGCCTGTTAGCGCGCCTGATCGACGGGAGGTGCCGCCAACTCGGGGCGCCGCCCGGCCGTGCCAAGGGCGTGCGACATCAGCCGCCGTTTGAGCGGTTCCAGCGCACCCACCAGACGCATGCCGCGCCCGCGCACCCAGGGCAACAGCGGCAGTTGACTACCGAACAGCAGCCGGAAACCCTCCATCAGGCGCATCACCGCTTCGTTCTCCCCCCTACGGGCACGCTCGTAGCGACGCAGCACGGCCATCGAACCCGGATCGCGGCCGGTCGCACCCAACACTCCGGCCAGCTCGGCCGCATCCATAAACCCCAGGTTCACACCCTGTCCGGCGAGCGGATGAATGCTGTGCGCCGCATCACCGATCAGCGCCACCCGCGGCTGGACGTAGGGATAGGACTGCCCGCCGACAAGCGGAAATCCAGCCCGCGCACTGCACGCGGTGATGTCGCCCAGGCGCAGATCGACGGCATTCGCCAGCTCGCGGCGAAACTCGGCATCGCCCAGCGCCAGCAGGCGTTCCGCCTCGGCGCTCGTCGCCGACCAGACGATGGACGAACGCCCATCGCCCAGCGGCAGGAAGGCAAGCGGACCGGTCGGCAGGAAACGCTGCCACGCAGTCGACTCGTGCGGCGCCTCGGTCGTCACCGTGGCGACGATCGCGGTCTGTCCATAACTACGTTCGCTGCGCTGGATTCCGGCAAGCTCGCGGACACGCGAGCGCGCCCCGTCCGCCCCGACCACCAGACAAGCCAGCAGCTCGCTGCCGTCGCTCAACCCGACACGCGCGGTTTGCGGCCCCACCTCCAGCGACTCAACACCAAGCGGCGCGAACATCTGCACGGTGTCCAACCGCTCCAGGCACTCCAGCAGCGATACCTGCACGACCCGGTTTTCGATGATGTGGCCGAGGTCGGACTCGCCGAGATCGACGGCATCGAACTCGATGTCGCCCACACTGCTCGCATCCCACACCCGCATGCGGCGATAGGCGTTGGCGCGACGCCCGAGGATGGCCGGCCAGGCGCCCAGCCGCTCCAGCAGATGCTGCGAGGCGCGGTTGATCGCCGATACCCGCAGGTCGTAATCGTCCTCGGGCGCCCACGCGGATGGAAGCCGGGCTTCGACCACGGCGACGGAGCGTCCTGCCAGACCCAGTGCAGCAGCCAGCGCCGCCCCCACCATGCCGCCGCCTACGACGACGACGTCGAATTCCCTCAGCTTCGTTTCCATGACGGCTCCTGCCCACTGCCCAAGTGCGTCGGCCGCCCGACCAGCCCCATGTTCTGCCGCGCCAGCACTCGGTTGAGCGGCGCCGACCAGTCGGCCATGAGCAGCCCAGCCGCGCGCAGGTGTCCGAGCATCGGTGCCTTGCGTGCAAACAGCCGCGCCAAAAGGTCCGTGAAACCGAGCACCCGCGCCATATCCGGTTCGCGCAGGCGCTGATAGTGCTGTAGTCCTGCGGGATCACCCGGATCGGCCGCCTCCTGCAACGCATCCAGCAGCGCGGCGACGTCGCGCAAGGCCAGATTGAACCCCTGGCCCGCGACCGGATGCAGACTATGCAGGGAATTTCCGACCAGCACCGTACGGCCGCGCCAGGCTTCCTGCGCGCGCACCATCACCAGCGGATAGGCAACACGCCGACCGACGGCGACGAAGTGCCCCAGGCGCCAGCCGAAGCGCTGCTGCAGCGCCGCGAGGAAATCCGCATCATCCAACGCGAGCACGTCTGCAACCGCGTCTTCGTGCTGTGTCCACACCAGCGAATAGCGTTCGCCGCCCAGCGGCAGCAAGGCGAGTGGGCCGCTGTCCGTGAACCGCTCGTAGGCCGTACCGGCACGCGGCTGGTCCACGCTGACGTTGGCAATCACCGCAGACTGCGCGTAGCGTTCCGTCTGCGTCGGCAGGCCCAGCGCCTCCCTGACCGGCGAGGATGCGCCGTCGGCGGCCACCAGCAGATGCGTACGCAACAGGCGCTCGCCGGCAGGCGTTCTCACGCGCACCTCGACCGCATCGCCCAGATCCTCGGTCGCCTCGACCGTTGCCGGCGAGATCAGCTCGACACCACTCGCCCCATCCAGCAGGGGCATCAGCGCCGCGCCGACCAGACGATTGGGGACCACGTAGCCCAGCGCCGGCACGCCCTGCTCGCTGCGCATCCACATGCGCCGCGCCGAAATAGCCACGGTCGCTGACATGAATGTGCGTAATCGGAGCCGCCTCCGCCACCAGCGCCGGCCACATGCCGACCGCCTCGAGAATGCGCCGCGAACCGTAGGCCAGGGCGGTGCTGCGCTCGTCATAGCTGGGCTGATCGGGCGCACCGTACGGACGCGCCTCGAGCACGCCGACCCGCCAGGGTCCGCCGGCCAGGGCCGCGGCCAACGTGCCGCCGACCATACCGCCGCCGACGATCAGAATGTCGAAGACCTCGTCCACCGGATGCCAGCCGTCGCTCAGGCCGCCGTGCCGACCAGCGCTTCGATCTCGGCCACGCTCTTGGGCGTTTCCGCGGTCAGCACCTTGTGGCCATCCTTGGTCACCGCCACGTCGTCCTCGATACGTACGCCGATGTTGTGGAAGCGTTCCGGCACGTCGGCCTCCGCGGTGATATAGAGCCCCGGCTCGACCGTCGTCACCATACCCGGCTCGAGCAGACGCCACTCGCCGTCCAGCTTGTACTCGCCCACGTCGTGCACGTCGATGCCCAGCCAATGCCCCGTGCGGTGCATGTAGAACCGGCGGTAGGCGGCCTCGCGATCAGCTTCGCCGGCTTGCCCTTGAGCAGACCCAGTTCGATCATCCCCTTGGTCAGCTCGCGCACCGCCGCCTATGCGGATCGTTCCAGGAGTTGCCGGGCTTGACCTTCTTGATCGCCGCCTCCTGGGCCGCCAGCACCACCTCGTAGACCTCGCGCTGGGCGCTCGCTGAAGCGGCCGTTGACCGGAAAGGTGCGGGTGATATCGCTGGCATAACCGTCGTATTCGGCGCCGGCGTCGATCAGCAGCAGATCACCGTCTTTCGTCAGCATCTCGTTGTTGTCGACGTAATGCAGAATGCAGCCGTTCGCGCCGCCGCCGACGATCGACTGATAGGCGAGATCGCCATTGTGGCGGCGCGCGGTATAGATGAATTCAGCCTCGATTTCGTATTCGTACATGCCGGGGCGGCACATCGCCATCATGCGTCGATGTCCCTCGTCGGAAATCTCGGCGGCCTTGCGCATGGTCTTGAGCTCGGCGCTGGACTTGAACAGCCGCATCTCGTGCAGCAGATACTCCAGCGAAATGAACTCGTGGGGCGGCTGGCGACCGGCACGCGACTGCGACCGGATGACATTGATCCAGGCCATTAGGCGGCGGTCGAAGTCCGCATCCCGGCCCATGCTGTAGTAGACCCGCGCACGATCCTCCAGCAGGCCCGGCAGGATTTCGTCGATATCGTCGATGGGGAAAGAATCGTCCGCGCCGAACTGTTCGACGGCGCCGGCCTGCCCGGCACGGCGACCGTTCCACGTCTCCATCTCCGGATTGCGTTCTCGGCAGAACAGAATGTACTCGCCCTGCGCCCTGCCGGGGATCAGCACGGCCACCGCCTCCGGCTCGTGGAAACCGGTCAGGTACAGGAAATCGCTGTCCTGGCGATAGCGGTAGTCGGCGTCGCGATTGCGTACGCGCACCGGCGCGGCGGGCAGCACCGCAATCGCCCCTTCACCCATCATGCGCATCAACTGGCGACGACGACGGGCGAACTCCTTGGCATTGATCTGCATGGAAAATCCTCGATGTCTTCTATAACGGCGCGAGACGTCCGCGCCTGAACGACCCAATGCCCGCTAGTGTACGCCCGGCACGGGCGCCGAGGGCGGACGCAGTTCCTCGCCGACCACCAGCACGCCGACGCGCACGTATTCGAGCAGTTCGGCATACGCCTCTTCGCCTTCCTCACTCTCTTCTTCGTCGGGTTCGACGCGAGCGATTTCGCCGATGTCGCGAATGAATTCGTTCACCGATTCCGGCAATGCTGCGGCGCGCTTCTCGCTCATACCGGCCAAGCCCACGCCGGCGGCGAAACCCTCGCACCAGCGCCCCAGCGCCTGCACCCGCCCGGGGAGCGGCGTGTCGGAGGTCGGCAGCAACGGCTGAAACTCGAAGTCTTCGTCAAGCAGGCTCGAGCGTGCCTGCTTGACCAACGCATCCATCAGCTTGCGTGTTACCGAGGCATTCGCATCCTCCGGATCGACGCCCTTCATCACCTCGTCGAGGCATTTCGTCACCGGCGTCGCAATATCAACGGCCAGCAGGCCACACAGCAGGCCATGCGCTTCCGCAGGCCCCATCTCGGCACCCGAACGGCTCAGTTGCGCATTCAAAATCGCGTAGGGATCGCTCACCAATTGGCACCTCGAAAAACCACTGCGAACGTCCCGGCTGCGAAATAGGCGGCACGCAGCGGACGAGACGTAACAAAAGAATAGGCTGGAGAACACCCGCTGCCCAAAGACTCGCGCAGCGGACTTTTCAAAACATCCAAATTCAGAAAGCCTCGATACGTGCCTCGTAAGGCAGCAGGATGAAACGATACAACTCGGTGCCGAGCTGTATATGCGTGAATTCGGGCTCCCCCAGGCGTATGCAATCGCTGCCGGCCAACGAGCGCCCCGACAAACCGAACCGCCGCTGCTCGATCAACTCCGCGAGCAAGGACTCCAACTCGTCCCTCGCCACCGTACCGGTGTTGTCGACGATCCGACACGGCTTGCCGTTATGGGCCACACCTTCGATCACCACCGCCCGGCTGTCATCGTGCTGTCTTGAAGAATCGCTTGGCACCTGCTCCGCCCATGATCGCTTTGCCGCAAGCCGCGGATATTATCACCCGCATCGCCGCAACCGCACCCTGTAGCGGACGGCCGCGGTTGATTCGATAAGTGTGCACGCCTATATTTGCCGCATGTCCGCGCACGCCGACAATTCGCTTACCGAACAGGCGCTTTCCACTCTGGAAGAGCGTGTGACCGCGCTCGCGCTTCGCTGCACTCGCCTGAGCGAGGAAAACGTGGCGCTGCAGCGCCAACTGCAGCAGCTTCAGCACGAACGCGGCTCGCTGCTCGAAAAGCATGAACTGGCCAAAAGCCGAGTGGAGGCCATGATCCATCGCCTCAAGGCCATGGAGGAGACCCCATGAGCCAGCCCGTCGCGGTCGACGTGCACATCCTCGACAAGGAATACCGGGTGATGTGCCCACCGGAAGAACGCGACGCGCTGATCGCCTCCGCGCGCCAGCTCGATGCCCGTATGCGCGAAATTCGTGACCACGGCCGGGTCATCGGCACCGAACGGATCGCCGTCATGACCGCGTTGAACATCGTCCATGAACTGATGCAGCGCGAAACCAACCAGCACGAAATCGACCACGATATCGGCAACCGCCTGCGCCGCCTGACCCAGCGCGTCGAAGAAGCCCTCGCCTGAACCTGATGCGCTTCTCTTACTCCTGCCCCCACGTGTTATAGTTCTCACAGGGGCACCTCTGTGGTGTTCGTGAGCGGCTGGGTAGTACCCTTGAGCCTAATTGAATACCCCGGGAGCCGGTTTGTAGGGGGGCATGTGCATATCCGCCCTGGCGGAGAGCCTACGTTCTCCTGCCGAAGCTCCCACTTGAACCATTGGTTCAAGGTCGAAGGCCGCCACGGCACTTACGGAGTGTGTCCTTATTTTTTGCCTTTTACACAGGCACGCCTGCTGAGCAATGTCCCCGCGCCACAACCTTCGTCTCGAACTGCGCAAGCGTCGTAGCGCACTTTCCGAAGCGGCCTGCGAAGATGCCTCACAGCGTATTGCCCGGCGCTTGGCGCTGGACCCGCGTTACCGGCGCAGCCGCCGCATCGCCGTCTATCTGGCCGTCAACGGCGAAATCGACTGCAGCCCGCTGATTCGCCCCGCTCTCAGACAAGGCAAGCAGCTCTTCCTACCATGCATACAGCCGGACGGCCATTTGTGCTTCCTGCGCTGGACACCCGCCACACGCATGCGGCGCAACCGCTTCGGCATACTGGAACCGCACAGCCCGGCGCGGGCCTACCTCCCGCCGCAATCCCTCGACATGGTTCTCGTGCCACTGGTCGGTTTCGACCATCACGGCAACCGCCTCGGCATGGGCGGTGGCTTCTACGACCGCACTTTTTCCTGGCTGCGCCACAAATCGAGGCCGCACGCCCCGCGTCTGATCGGCCTGGCCCACGATTTCCAGCAGCTGCGCAAACTCGGCCGGGCCTACTGGGATGTGCCACTCGACGGCGCCATCACGCCGTCACGCTCATACCGTTTTTTCAGGTAACTGCCGGCAAGAGGGCATGCACGCCGCACCGGGCGTGCCCTCTGCACATTCTTCGCCAGCCTACCACCACTCTTCAGCCGCCAACGGGACGGCCGCCCCCCAACCTACCAAAGCGCTTGGTTTATACTGCGCCATCGTGCACGACACCCAAGCGAGGCAGGCATGCAGTACTGGCTGATGAAATCCGAACCCGACGTGTTCGGCATCGACGATCTGGAGCGCGTCGGCCGGGAACCGTGGGACGGCATCCGCAACTACCAGGCGCGCAACTTTATGCGCGACCAAATGCGGGTCGGCGACAAGGCCTTCTTCTACCATTCGAATGCCGAGCCGATCGGCATTGCCGGCATTATGCGCATCGCCAGCGAGCCCTATCCCGACCCGACGGCCTTCGACCCCGAGGCCAAGTACTACGACCCCAAGAGCGACCCGGACAAACCTCGCTGGCAGCTGATCGATGTCGAATTCGAGCGCAAGCTCAAGCGCGTCATCACGCTGGCCGAGCTGCGCACCCACCCCGAACTTGAAGAGATGGGACTGTTGCGCAAGGGCAACCGCCTATCGATCATGCCGGTCGCGCCGGAGCATTGGGAGTTCATCCTGGGTCTCGAATGATGACCGCGCTCTACCATTTCTGGTCCTGGCCCGAAGCCCAGCGCGTACGCCTGGCACTGGGCTACAAGGGCGTCGATTTCGAGGACCGCCCGCTCGCCTATGACGACGACGAAACCTTCTTCGAACTCGGCGTCGCGCGCAGCGTGCCGGTGTTGCGCCTCGACGATGGCAACCTCCTCACCGATTCGCTACAGATCCTGCGCAACATCGACACCCTCTTCCCCGACGGCCCGCCGCTGGTCGCCGGACGCATCGACGAACCCGCCTGGCAGGCGCTGATCGACTGGCGCGCCGGCGTGGCGCACGTACTCGAACGCCTCCACGCGCCCGGCCGGCCGGCCTTCGCCGACATCGGTCGCGACGCCGCCGCGCTGGCCGCCTACAAAGCCGAAGTCCAGAATCGCTTCGGCATGTCGCTGGAAGCGCTCGCCAACGACCGCTACGACGGCTTCAATCAATTCAGCCGCATGTCGCGGCTCGACGAACTAGCCCATCACCTGGCCAAGCGGCGCTTCTACATGGGCGAACCCAGCATTGCCGATCTGCTGCTTGCAGCAGACCTCTTTCCGCTGCAGGTTCTCGACGGCCTCAGCCTGCCGATCGACATGATGTACTACCTGCAGCGGGTCGGCGAATGTTGCGGCATCGACCTGGAAGAAGGTCTGATCGCGGCCTGATCGCGCCCCTGCTCCGACACCTTCGATACTGCACCCTTCAGGAGAACAGCATGATTTTTGCCGAACTGCTCAGCCACATCGATCAACATACCGACCTCGCCATTCTCAGCGGCAGCCCGGCCGACACGCTGGCGGCCGCACGCGGTGAAATCGCCGACGGCGACTATGCCGGAGAAGTAGTCCGCGCGCTGGCCGAACGCCTGGAACTGGTCGATGCCGATGCCGTGCTGCCGGAGCGCACCACCGTCATCAACGCGCTGGGGCAGACGCGTCTCAAGTATTTCGCCGACGACGCACCGGTCGAGGGCTTGCGCTTCGTGGAAAAGTTCATCGCCGGCATCGATGCCGCATTCAACGACGAGGCCCTGCGCGAACGGGGCAAGTAGACCGATTGCCGGCCGTCGTACGTCCCGCTCAGGACAGGAACAGGCGATAGGCGGGGTTGTCCGTTTCCTCGCGATACGGATAACCCATTTCCTCCAGGAACTGGCCGAACGCAGGATGATCGCCCTTCGGCACCTGCATCCCCACCAGCACGCGGCCGTAGTCCATACCGTGATTGCGGTAGTGGAACAGGCTGATGTTCCAGGTCTCGGCCATGTGCGAGAGGAAATTCAGTAGCGCGCCGGGCCGCTCCGGGAACTCGAAACGATAGACGGTCTCGTTGTCCGAGGGCGGCGCATGGCCGCCGACCATGTAGCGCATATGCAACTTGGCCATTTCGTTATCGGTCATGTCCAGCACTTCATAGCCCTTGCCGGTCAACCGCTCGATGATGGCCACGCGCTCGGCATCGCCGTCGTTGAGCCGCACGCCGACGAATACGTGCGCCCGGTCACTGTCCGCGTAGCGGTAGTTGAACTCGGTGATCGCGCGCTTGCCCAACGTGCGGCACAGGCGCTTGAAGCTGCCGGGCTGCTCCGGGATGGTTACCGCGAGCACCGCCTCGCGGCGCTCGCCGATTTCCGCCCTCTCCGCCACATGGCGCAGACGGTCGAAATTCATGTTGGCGCCGCTGTTGATCGCCACCAGCGTGCGACCCTGTGCGCCCTCGCGCGCCACCCAGCTCTTCAGGCCGGCCACGGCCAGCGCGCCTGAGGGTTCGACGATGGCCCGCGTGTCGTCGAAGATGTCCTTGATCGCCGCGCAGATCTCGTCAGTGCCCACCAGCAGGACTTCGTCCACGTACTTGCGCGCCAGCCGGAACGGCTCCTTGCCGACCTGGCGCACGGCGGTACCGTCGGCGAAAATGCCGACCTCCTTGAGCCGCACCCGCCGCCCCCGCGCCAGCGCCTCGTACATCGACGGCGACTCGTCCGCCTCCACGCCGATCACCTTGGTCTGCGGCGACAGCGACTTGATGTAGGCGGCGATGCCGGCGATCAGCCCGCCGCCGCCGACCGGCACGAATACCGCATCGATCAAACCGGCGTGCTGGCGCAACACTTCCATCGCCACCGTACCCTGCCCGGCGATGACCAGCGGATCGTCGAACGGCGGCACGAAGACCAGGCCCTCCGCTTCCACCAGCGCCATCGTGTGCGCGAAGGCCTCGTCGAAATTATCGCCCTCAAGCACAGCCTTGCCGCCTAGCGCACGCACCGCATCGACCTTGATCGCCGGCGTCGTGCGCGGCATCACGATCACTGCCTTTACGCCGAGCTGGCGGCAGGCCAGCGCCACGCCTTGCGCGTGATTGCCAGCCGAGGCGGTAATCACGCCACGCGCGCGTTCATCCTCGGTCAAGGCCGCGACACGGTTGTAGGCACCACGCAGCTTGAAGGAAAACACCGGCTGCAGATCCTCCCGCTTGAGGAGCACCTTGTTGTCGAGGCGGCGGCTGAGCGAACGGGCCGGGTCCAGCGGCGTTTCCTGCGCCACATCGTAGACCTGAGCGGTGAGAATGCGTCTAACGTAATCGTCCATCGGGTCAAGATACAGGGGGCGGGCGGCGCCCCGCAAGCGGTGCAGCGGCTGGATTTTGGGTATCGAACGCATTTGATCGAAAAGTGAGGGACCGTCAAGCTCGGTGGCTTTGATGACCGCCGCAAAAGCGCCCTGCGCGTCTCCAGTCGACGACTCCCCCACAAGACCCGGGCGTCCGGTTAGAATACCGGACCTCCATGAGCACCTCCCCCGAAATCGAAGGCCTCAATCCCGCCCAGCGCGCCGCCGTCAAGGAGACGGATGCGCCCCTGCTCGTGCTCGCCGGCGCAGGCAGCGGCAAGACGCGCGTGATTACGGCCAAGATCGCGCATCTGGTACGCCACCGCGGCCTCAGCCCGCGCGGCATCTTCGCGGTGACCTTCACCAACAAGGCCGCGCGCGAGATGAAGGCGCGTGCGTCCTCGCTGCTGTCGCGCGAGGAAGGCCGCGGCCTGACCGTCTCCACCTTCCACACCCTCGGCCTCAACCTGCTGCGCCAGGAGCTCAAGAGCGTCGGCCTCAAGGCCGGTTTTTCCATCTTCGACGCGCAGGACAGCGCCACCCTGATCCGCGAGCTGACGCACAAGGAATCGCCCGGCGAAGCGGAACCCATCCGCTGGCAGATATCGCGCTGGAAGAACGACCTGTGCCTGCCCGAGGAGGCCGTCAGCCGGGCCGAGAACGATCTCGAACTGGCCGCGGCCAAGGTCTATGCCGCCTACCAGCGCTCGCTCGCCGCCTACAACGCGGTCGATTTCGACGATCTCATCCTGCGTCCTGTACGCCTGTTCGAGGACGACCCCGAGGCGCGCGAGCGCTGGCAGAACCGGGTGCGCCATCTGCTGGTCGACGAGTACCAGGACACCAACGCCTGTCAGTACCGCCTCATGCGCCTGCTGGTGGGCGTCGACGGCGGACTCACCGCGGTCGGCGACGACGATCAGTCGATCTACGCCTGGCGCGGTGCGCGGCCCGAAAACATCGAACAACTAAGCAAGGATTTCCCGCGCCTGCAGGTGATCAAGCTGGAGCAGAACTACCGTTCCACCGGGCGCATCCTGCAGACCGCCAACCACCTCATCGCCAACAACCCCCACCTCTACGAAAAGAAACTGTGGAGCGCGCTGGGGGCCGGCGAACTGCTGCGCATCCTGCCCTGCAAAAGCGCCGAGGACGAATCCGCCAAAGTGGTCTCCGAGATCATTCGGCGGCACTTTCAGGAGCGCTGCGACTACCGCGACTTCGCCATTCTCTACCGCGGCAATCATCAGGCGCGCGCCTTCGAGCGCTGGCTGCGCGAACAGAACGTCCCCTACAAGCTATCCGGCGGCACCTCGTTCTTCGAACGCCAGGAGATCAAGGATGCCATGGGTTACCTGCGTTTGCTGGTCAACCCGGACGACGACGCCGCCTTCCTGCGCGTGGTCAACATTCCGCGCCGCGGCATCGGCCCCTCGACCCTGGAGGCGCTCGGCCAATACGCCCAGGGCCGCGGCATCGGCCTGCTCGCCGCCGCCGGCGAATTCGGCCTGGAGCAGCACCTGTCGGCACGCGCGCTCGGCGCGCTGCGACGCTTTACCGACTGGGTCGAGGAGCTTGCGCGGCGCGCCGAGGACCCCGAGGCCGATCCGGTCGGCCTTACCCGGCGCGTGCTCGACGACATCCAGTACCTCGCCTGGCTGGAGGAGACCTACGACGATCCCAAGGCCGCCTCGCGGCGCATGGACAACGTCAACGAGCTGGTCGACTGGCTCGGCCGGCTGCGCGCCGACGAGCCCGATCGCAGCCTTGCCGATCTGGTCTCGCACATGTCGCTGATGGACATCCTCGAGCGCAACAACGAGGAACAGGATCTGGACGCGGTCAACCTCATGACCCTGCACGCCGCCAAGGGGTTGGAGTTCCCGCACGTATTCCTGGTCGGCATGGAGGAGGAACTGCTGCCGCACCGCTCCAGCATCGAAGCCGACACCGTGGAAGAAGAGCGCCGCCTGGCCTACGTCGGCATCACCCGCGCCCAGCGTTCGCTGCTCATTACCTACGCTGAGAAGCGCAAGCGCTACGGCGAGGAAATCGACTGTGAACCCAGCCGTTTCCTCGAGGAACTGCCCGCCGAGCACATCGAATGGCGCCGCGAACCGGCCAACCGCGAGGAAACCCGCGACCTGGGCCGCGCCCATCTGGCCAGCCTCAAGGCGCTGCTGGATTGAGCATGCACAGCCGGCAGCTACCGATCGGCGTGTTCGACTCCGGCGTGGGCGGGCTCACCGTGCTGCGCGCGCTGCACGCGCGCCTGCCGCACGAATCCCTGCTCTATCTCGGCGATATGGCGCGCCTGCCCTACGGCAGCAAGAGCCCGCAGACGGTCAGCCGCTACGCACGCCAAGCCGCCGAAGTGCTGGTCGCACGCGGCATCAAGCTGCTGGTGGTGGCCTGCAACACGGCCTCGGCGCTGGCGCTGGCCGACCTGCGCGCGGCCTTTCCGCAGATTCCCGTGATCGGCGTGCTGGAGCCCGGCGCCGCAGCGGCCTGCGCGGCCACGCGCAGCGGCCGCATCGCCGTCATCGCCACCGAGGGCACGGTACGCGGCGGCGCCTACGAGCGGGCCATCCGCGCCATCCTGCCGGATGCCTCGGTCAGCGCGGCGGCCTGCCCGCTGTTCGTGGCGCTGGCCGAGGAAGGCTGGCACGACGGGCCGGTGGTCGAAGCCGTCGCGCGGCGCTACCTGGAGCCGCTGTTCGCCGCAACGCCGCCCGACGTGCTGGTGCTGGGCTGTACGCATTTCCCGGTGCTCGCACAAACGCTGGCAGCGGTAGTCGGCCCGCAGACGACCCTGGTCGACTCGGCACACACCACGGCCGAGGCCGTGGCAGAAGCGCTGACGGCTCTCGATCTCGCCGTCGAAGACCCGGCCGCGCCCGACACGCACTTCATGTCCACCGACGCTCCGGAACGCTTCGCACGCGTCGCCGCCGGTTTCCTGCCGCCCGGCCTGCGTCCCCGCCATGTCGAGCTGATAGACCTCTGAACGCCGCGCCCGGACAGCAGCGCTTTGCAGCCGTCCGGGCGCGTGGTATGTTCAGACTCTCCCGCCAGACCATGCGCACTATGCAGTCGATTGAGGCCCTCGCCAGCATCCGCCAGCGTCTCGAAGCCTTGCGCATCGAGCACCGCGATCTCGATTTGGCCATTTCCGCGCTGGCGGAAAATCCAGCGATCAATCAACTGCAGCTGACTCGCCTCAAGCGCCGTAAGCTCATGCTCAAGGACGCCATCGCACGCTTGGAAAGCAAGTTGATCCCCGACCTGGACGCCTAAGCGCACAGCATCAGTAATGCGGAGGTGGCGGCTCCTGAGAAACATCGCCGACCGCCGACGGCGCCAGTTCGACGATCTGCGACTTGAGTCGCTCGATCGCCAGCCAGGCATCACGCAGTTCGCGCTCGCGCGCGAGCAGGGCATCGGTAACCGACTCCAGCCCCGCTTCCAGGTGCGCGATGCGCTCTTCGAGTTCGATCAGGCGTTGTGAGTCCATAGGGGTTCCGTAATCGTTGAAATCCATCAAAGCTTTCGGCAGCGACGAACGGCGCTCAATCCGCCGCTTCCGCCTCGGATGAAACCACCGGCAAGGGCATCAGACGAGCCAGTCCGGCACCCAGCACGGTCGAACCGAGGATGAACAGATGCAGGTTGACGGCCGCCGCCAAAGCAGCAGTAAGCGCCACGCCCTGCGGCGCAAGCCCGGCCATCACACCGGCCTCGTAGGTGCCCATGCCGGCAACGCCGTGCACGGGCAACACGCTGCCCAACTCGCCGCCGATCATGCCGGGCAGGGTCACCAGCCAGGGCAGCGGATCGAAACGAGTGAAAATGAACGCCATCACGGCCAGCTTCACGCCCCAGTTCACCGCCGTCCAGGCCCAGGCTCGCCAGAACACCGCCGGCCTCGCGGGCAGGCCTTCGACCAGCTTGCGCGCCAAACCGGCGATGCGCCCGTCGCGCTCTTTCAGCCGCGCAGCCAGCCAGGCCCGCATGACGAAAACCAGCGCCGGCAGCGACAGCCACAGCGCCAGCAGCGGACCGCCCAGGGTGTCGGGTAGATAGCGCTGACTAAGTGCCGACCAGCCGATGGCGAGCAACACGTGCAGATCCAACACCCGCAACCACAGCAGCGACGGTACCGAACGGCTGACCGGCACATCGAAGTAACGCCGCATGAGCACCGGAAACGCCGCTTCACCGGTGCGCATCGGCAGCAGGTTGTTGAAGAAATTGTGCAGCATCGTCAGACGCAGGGTCGCGACGAAGCGGCCGTGCAAGGCCGGGCTGAAATAGTCGTAAATGCGCAGGGCGCGCAGCACGTAGGTGCCCAGCATCAGCACCAGTGCCGCAAGCAGTGACGGCGGCGACAGACTCAGCCACGGCGCCAGCAGCCGCCCCCAGCCGATGAGGTGCTCGAGCCAGCCGACGAAAGCGAAGAAGATCAGGAGCGCGAGCGCCCAGCGCCACTTCATGTCAGAATAATCTCCACATTACTAACGGGTAAGTTGTCCGCCGCTGGAGGTGCACTTAGACTGCCGCGCCTGTGCCAGGACCGTACCGGCTACGCCACGAAGCGCCAGACCATCGAAACAAACCATCTCATAATGATCAGGCAACCGCTTCTCAGCAGACCTGGCGTGATGACCTTCGCCCTGCTGGCGCTCGTCGGCCTCGCGCATCTACTCGCCATGCGCAGCATCGGCCTGAGTGGCGATGCTGCGCATTATGCCCTCTACGGCGCCTATCCGGCATGGAGTTACTTCGATCATCCGCCGCTGATCGGCTGGATGCAGGCTCTCGTCGAGCAGTTCACGACCTCCAATCTCGGTCTGCGTCTGTGGCCGCTGGCGCTGATGCTGGCCAGCAGCGCAGTGCTCTACCGCTTCACCCGGGAACTGTTCCCCGAGGAATCGCCCTGGCTGGGTTTCAGCGCCGTGCTGGTACTGCAATCCGGCATCATATTCATGCTCATGGGCATGTCCATGCTGCCGGACGACCCGTTGCTGCTGTTTTTCCTGCTGTCCGCCCGCGCCCTGTACCGCACCATCACGCTCGACCACGTGCACGGCTGGCTGTGGGTGGGGCTGTGGTTCGGCCTCGCCGGCCTGTCCAAGTACACCGCCGTCACCCTGGTCGTCTCCGCGCTCCTGCTCATCGCCAGCGAACGCCGCTGGGCGCAACTGCGTACTCCGTGGCCCTGGCTGGCGGTGCTGATCGCGTTCGTCGCCATCAGCCCGGTGCTGTGGTGGAACTGGCAGCACGGCTGGATATCGTTCCGCTACCAGGTATTTCACGTTGACGACCCGCAGCGAAGCTGGTCGATGCACCGCTTCCTGCTGTCGCAGGCGATCCAGTTCCTGGCCTATTCGCCCGGCATCTACCTGTTCGGCCTGGCCAGCGCCGTGCTCGCGCTGCGCTGGCGCAGCGATCCCCGCATGCGCCTGCTGCTCGCCGTCGCCGCGCCGGTGCTGATACTGCTGAACGCATCCTCCGGCCTGCGTGTCTCCCTGCCGCACTGGACCGCGGTCGGCTGGGCCGTGCTCAGCATTGCGATCGCCTACTGGCTACACCAATACTGGCACACCCGGCGCTGGCTGCGCCTCGGCGTATATGTTTCGGCCGGCTATTCGGTCTTGCTGATTGCCGTCATCCTCAGTCAGTTCACAACACCCTGGATTCCGTTCAAAGCCAACCACCACCCGCTCGCCGACCTGTATGGCTGGCGACAGGCGGCGCAGGCAGCCGAAATCCTGCGCACGCAACAGGCGCACACGCCGGGCACAACCCCAGTACTGTTCGCCGGCGGCTGGTCCTACGCCAGCCATCTGGCTTGGTACGCCTACCCGACACCAGTACAGATCACCAGCCACCGGCTGCACCAGATGGACCTCTGGTACGGCAGCCCGGCCAAGGGCGCACGCGGCATTCTGGTGGTGCCTTACCAGTTCCGCGGGCAGCTGTCTGCCTGGAGTGCAAAATTCGACCACTGCGCGCTGGCAAAGAAACTTCCCATCGACCTGCACGGCAAACCCGCCACCACCTATTTCCTTTATCGCTGCCGCGGCTACCGGAGCTGAAACGCCCCCCGCACCCTTGAACCGCGGCGCGACCGGCCTCATGCTTCAGGCATGGGCCGACACTGCGGAGGGTGAGATGTACGAAGAACTACGCGACACGCTGCAGCGCCAAACCACACTTCCTGAGGAACGGCTCGACCTGACGGGATCAGCGCTGCTGATCGCCCGCAGCGCCTACCCCTCTCTCGATCCGGTGCCTTATCTCGACCGCCTTGCACACTGGGCCCAACGACTGTCGGATGAAATTCCAGCGGACAGCGACGTCCCGACCCGCATCGCCTACCTGAACCGTTTCGTGTTCGAGGAACTCGGCTTCCAGGGCGACGACGAGGACTACTACAACCCGCGCAACAGCTTCCTCAATGACGTACTCGACCGCCGCCGCGGCATACCCATCACGCTCGCGCTGGTCTATATGGACATCGGCCGCCGCATCGGCCTGGAACTCGAAGGCGTCTCTTTCCCCGGTCATTTCCTGGTCAAAATGACGGTCATGGGTGGGCAAGTCGTGCTCGACCCCTTCAACGGCGGCGTGAGCCTGGACGAGGACGACCTGCGCCAGCGACTGCATACGCAGTACGGGCATGCGCCCGGCACCGTGCAATCGCTGTTGCACCGCGCCGGCAAGCGCGACATCCTCGTGCGCATGCTGCGCAACCTCAAAGGCATCTACCGCCAGCAGGGAGAACTTCAGCGCGCGCTGGAAGCCATCGACCTGATCCTGACCATCGACCCGCATCTCGACGAGGAATACCGCGATCGCGGCCTACTGTTCCATGAAGTCGACTATGCGCCGGCCGCGTTGCGCGACCTGCGCCACTACCTTGTCGCCCAACCGGAAGCAGAGGACGCCGCGCGTATCCGCGAGCTGATCATCGACCTGCAACGCGAACCCGTGATGCTGCATTGATCGTTGATGGTGTCGGCGCTGTGAGATAATTGCGCCATGCCGGACTTCAGCGATATCCACCTGCTCGGCTTGGCGCTGGCCCAAGGGCTGCTCATCGGCCTGGAACGCGGCTGGCAGGCCCGCGAGGCACCCGAAGGTTCGCGCGTCGCCGGCATCCGCACCTTCGGCCTGATCGGCCTGCTCGGTGGCCTGGCCGGCCTGCTCGGCCGCACCCTCGGCCCCGCGACCCCGTCGCTCGGCCTGCTCGGGTTGGCCGTCATACTCGCCGTCGCGCACCGCATGGCCTACCAAAAGAGCGCCGACGCCGGTATCACCGGACTGATCGCCGCCCTGGTGACCTACGCGCTGGGCCTGCTCGCGGTCAGCGGCGACTACTATCTCTCCGCCTCCGCCGCTGTCGTCGCCACGCTGCTGCTCGGCCTCAAACCCGCGCTGCATCGCTGGATACACGAACTCGAAGGACGGACCTTCTACGCCGCACTGCGCCTGCTGCTGATTTCCGTCGTCATCCTGCCGATCCTGCCGAATCGAGGGTTCGGCCCGTGGCAGACGCTCAATCCATACGCGCTGTGGTGGATGGTCGTGCTCATCGCCGGCCTATCCTTTGCCGGCTTTCTCGCCATGCAACTGGTCGGGCCACGGCGCGGCACGCTCTACACCGGCCTGTTCGGCGGCCTGGTCTCTTCCACCGCCGTCACCCTGAACCTCTCGCGCCTGAGCCGCGCCACGCCGGATCAGGCCGGCCTCTACGCCACCGGCATCCTGATCGCCTGCGGCACCATGTTTCCACGCACGCTGATCATCGCCAGCGCGGTCAATCCGCAACTCGGGCTGCGCCTGGCCCTACCTCTCGGTCTCATGGCCTGCGTCACCTTCATCGGTGCCGCCCTGCTGTGGCACCGCACGCCGTCTAGCGCCACCACCCATCCACCGACGCTGCAGAACCCTCTCGAATTGCGCCAGGCGCTGCGTTTCGCCGCCCTGCTCGCCGTCATCCTGCTGCTTGCCGAAGCCATCAAACGCACCATGGGCGATGCGGGACTCTATCTGCTCGCTGCCGTTTCCGGCATCACCGACGTCGATCCCATCAATCTCTCGATGGCGCGCATGACGCGAGTCGACCTCGCGCTCTCGGTCGCCGCTATCGCAATCGTCATCGCTTCCATCGCCAACACACTGACCAAGGGCGTGCTCGCCGCCGCCATCGGCCACCGCCAGCTCGGCCAGCGCGTGCTCGGCGTATTGTTCGCCAGCGCCGCCATCGGCCTGCTCTCGCTTGCGTATACTGCGTCCTGACTCCGCTTCGCCCAGCACTTGTCCACATGCCGAACGACACCCGTCTCGAAACTCTTAATGCCTGGCTCGCTGACCAGCTCGGCGCCATCGACACACTTCAGCCGGCATCCTCCGACGCTAGTTTCCGACGCTATTTCCGCGCCTGCATGGCCGACGGCGGTAGCTACATCGTCATGGATGCACCGCCACAGCAGGAACCGCTCGCCCCGTTCCTAGACATAGGCCGGAGGCTCGCCGCAGCGGGGGTGCACGTACCGCAGGTTCACGCCTACGACAACGCGCTGGGCTTCGCCCTACTGGACGACCTCGGTTCCACACACTACCTCGAAGTCCTCGCGCCGGATACCGCCGACGCGCTGTACGGCGACGCCTTCGACACCTTGCTGCGCATCCAACATGCATCCTGCGAGGCTCTGCCCGTCTACGATCGCACCATGCTCAAACGCGAAACCGCTCTGTTTCCAGAATGGTTTCTGGGCCGGCACTTCGGCCTGGAGCTCGCCACCGCACATCGCTCGGCGCTCGATGCGGTCGACGAAGCACTGATCGTCAGCGCCCTGGAACAGCCGCAGACTCTGGTACACCGCGACTACCATTCGCGCAATCTGATGCGTACCGAACGGGACAATCCCGGCGTGCTCGATTTCCAGGGCGCAGTGCGTGGCCCGCTGACCTACGATCTGGTATCGCTGCTGCGAGACGTCTACGTGGCTTGGCCGGAACATCGCGTACGCGCATGGGCACTGAACTACCGCGACCGCGTCACCGCCGCCGGCTTGTGCGGAACGGTCGGGGATGCCGACTTCCTGCGCTGGTTCGACCTCATGGGCCTGCAGCGCCAGATCAAAATACTCGGCATCTTCGCGCGGCTTTACCACCGCGACGGCAAGGCCGGCTATCTCGGCGACCTGCCACGCACACTGGCCTACATACTTCACGTGGCGCCGCGTTATACGCAAACTGCGCCGTTGGCCGAATTGATTCACGAGCTCGACATTCCCGCGCGCCTCGACCAGCGGTTGCCTGCATGCGCGCCATGATCCTCGCCGCCGGCCGCGGCGAGCGCATGCGCCCCCTCACCGACCGGATGCCCAAACCGCTGCTGCCCGTCGGCGGGCACCCGCTGATCGAACACCACTTGCACCGCCTGGCCGCGGCGGGCTACCGGGACGTGGTCATCAACATCGCCTGGCTGGCCGCGCAGATTCGCGACACGCTCGGCGACGGGGATCGCTTCGGACTGCGCATCCACTATTCGGAGGAAACCCAAGGCGCGCTGGAAACCGCCGGCGGCATCCGCCATGCGCTGCCGCTGCTCGGCGCCGCGCCCTTTCTGGTGGTCAACAGCGACATCTGGTGCGACCACCCACTCACGCCGCACGATCCCGGCGACGCGCTCGCTCATCTCGTGCTGGTCGACAACCCCGAGCAACATCCACAGGGCGACTTCGTACTGCGCGACGGACGCGTCGAAGACGTCGATGGCTCGCGCCTGACCTTCAGCGGCATCGGCTACTACCGCCCCGAACTGTTTGCCGGGCTGGCGGACGGCCCGCAGCCGTTGGCCCCGCTGCTGCGCCGGGCGATGGCACAGGATCTCGTTTCCGGAGAACACCACCGCGGCACCTGGATCGACGTCGGCACGCCGCAACGCCTGCAAGCGCTCGAGCTTCGACTCACCCCCTCGTCCCATACCTGAAGCAACCAACGCACGCCCCATATCCGAGAGGAATCCAGTCCATGGCTTTCGACCCCGATCGCGTAAGCGCCTCCTTCGCCTTCGATCGCGACAAACTAACCGCCCTGCGCCGCGACTGGCTCGCACTGCTCGATCTCGCCGTGTTCGGCGATATCCGCTCGAGCAAGATCGGGGCGGTCGACCGTCTGCGCAAACGACTGCTCGAAAGCGGAGAAAGCCTGCGCTCGCTGACCAACGACCGCAGCTGGATCCCGCAGCCGCGCGAGCAGATCAAGGGCGCGATGGGCGCCAGCGTCAAGCTGCGTGACGTTCTGCTCGGGCTGGAGCGTGCCGCCCAGGCGGTGGACAACGGCAAGGACTTCGCCCGCTTCGAACAAGCCCTGCTCGGCTTTCGCCACGAACTGCTCCAACTCGTCGAACACCACGAATTACTCTGGGCAACGCTACTGGAAGAGCAGTACGACGACACGGATGACGAGGATGAAGACTAGAGGCTACGCATCAACAACCCCCAATCCGTCGTCTTTTGGCAACAATTTAGGCGTAAGATGCAAGTGATATCCGACGAAATGTCGGTAGCAGACGACAGTTGAGCCCTTTTTGCCTCAGGCAAAGAATACTCCGCGACGGCTGCACAGTCCGTTGCAGCCGACTTTCGTTATATGGAGGTGTTTCATGCATCACATCAACCGCCCCGCTCTGCGTCAGTTGGCGCTCGCCGTTGGACTAGCATTGCCGCTGTCCGCTTTCGCCGCCCCCGGCTACTGGACCAACAGTTACGGCGAAACCTGGCACAACAGCTATGGCCAGTGCTGGCACACCGGAAGTTGGACCAGCAAGGACGCGACCGCCGAATGCGATCCGCAGCTGATGCCCAAGCCGGCCCCGGTCGCCACGACGCAGCCCGCGCCTGAGCCTGCGCCTGCACCCGAACCCGCTCCGCCGCCCAAGCCGAAGATGATCACCCTGAATGAGACCGCCTCCGGCAAGGCCACCATGGGCTTCGACAAGTACGCGGTCACGCCCGAGCAGGCCCAGCTCCTCGACAGCCAGCTCAAGAGCATCAAGGACTCCGAGGTGCAATCGGTGAAAATAACCGGCTACACCGACCGCATCGGCCCGCACGCTTACAACATGAAACTATCCCAGAAGCGTGCCGACGCAGTCGCCACCTACATCAAGCAGAACTACGACATCTCAGCCGACAAGATTCAGGCCGTCGGCATGGGACCTGCCGATCCGGTGGTGGCATGCAAGGGTGTCGCGGGAAGTGCCGCACTGATCAAGTGCCTCGCACCCAACCGCCGCGTCACGGTCGAAGTGGACATGACCACCACCAAGATGGTGCCGGCAACCCCGGCGGCACCGCAAAGCGCCAACTGAGTCTCCGCAGCATGACGCCGGGCGGACGCAGGTCCGCCCGGTCATGGCAAATCAGTCCGCGATGTAATCCAACGGCAACTCCGTGGTCGACTTGATCCGCTCCATCGCAAAGCTAGAACTCACGTCCTGCAAACGCGCGAGACTGATAAGCCGCTTGTAGACCGCATCGTAGGCGGCAATATCCGGCACCTGGATACGCAGCAGGTAGTCCACGTCGCCGCTCATCCGATAAAGCTCGACCACCTCCGGGATTTCCGCCACCCCGCGCGCGAAGGCCTCGAGCCATTCCATATCGTGCTCGCTCGTACGCACCGACACGAACACCGTCACCCCCACGTTGAGCTTGTCCGGATCCAGCAGCGCAACGCGCCGCATGATCACCCCGGCATCCTCCAGCTTCTGAATCCTCCGCCAACACGGCGTCGGCGACAGTCCCACGCGCTGCGCAATCTCGCCGATGGAAAGCGCGGCGTCGGCTTGCAGGCAGGCCAGAATCTTGCGATCGAACTTGTCCATAGAGAATCCATTGGAAATTTATTTCAAAAAAACTCAATATAGATTAATTTCATTCCAATTTTATACTCATAAATAGCATGAATTAAAAACCCTATCTCCGATATTCGCTATATTATTTTTCAAAATGCCACTCTGAAGATTCCACGGAGGCCACGTGAATACGAGCAAGACCCGCAACGACGCCACCACCGAGCCCGGATGCACGCGGCGGCCAAGCACCCGACTCGTACACCTCGGGCGCGACACCGCCGCCCAGCATGGCTTCGTGAATCCCCCGATTTACCGCGGCTCGACGGTCTTGTTCGACAGCATGGACGATTTGCTCAACGACCGCGCCGAATACACCTACGGCCTGCTCGGCAGCCCGACCCTCGCCGCCCTGGAAACCGCCTGGACGGAGCTGACTGGCGCGGCCGGCACCATCCTCGCTCCGTCAGGCCTCATGGCGATCACCACCGCATTGCTCGCCGTGCTCGAAGCCGGCGACCATCTGCTGGTGACCGATTCGGTATACGGCCCCACGCGCAGCTTCTGCGACAAAATGCTCAAACGCTTCGGTATCGAAACGACCTATTACGATCCGCTCGTCGGCGCCGGCATCACCGAATTGATGCGTCCGAACACGCGCGCAGTGCTCCTCGAATCGCCCGGCTCGCTGACCTTCGAGATCCAGGACGTACCGGCCATTGCCGAAGCCGCCCACTCGCGCGGCGCGGTTGTCATCATGGACAACACCTGGGCGACGCCGCTGCTGTTCGATGCGCATCGCCACGGCGTCGACATCGTCATCGAAGCGGGCACCAAGTACCTGGGCGGCGCCTCCGACCTGCTCTTCGGCTTGACTTCGGCCAACGCCGAATATTGGCCCGCACTGCGCGCGACTCATGTCGGCCTGGGCAGCACCGTCGGACCCGAGGACGTTTTCCTCTGTCTGCGCGGCCTGCGCACGCTCGACCTACGCCTGCGCGAATCCGAACGTCAGGCGCTGGACATGGCGCACTGGCTGGAACAGCGGCCGGAAGTCTCGCGCGTGCTGCATCCTGCCCTGGAGCAGCATCCCGGCCACGAACTGTGGCGACGCGACTTCGCTGGTTCCTCCGGACTGTTCTCCGTTGTTCTGCAGCCGGCACCGCAGTCCGCCGTGGCGGCCATGCTCGACGGCCTGGAACTGTTCGGCATGGGCTATTCCTGGGGCGGCTTCGAAAGCCTGGTCACGCCCTTCGATCCACGCAAAATCCGCACGGCCAGCACCTGGCAGGCCGAAGGCCCGGCATTACGCTTCTACATTGGGCTGGAGGACACACAGGATCTCAAGGATGACCTCGCGCGCGGTTTCGAACGGCTGCAGGCGACTCGCTAAGAACATATCCGCGACCTCGGTTCATCCTGACGCGGCGTTCGATAAACCTCTGGATTCGTTGCGGGGAGCGGTTCGCGTTGGTCTCTCATTACACGCAGGGCCATTTCGACGATTCTGCGCTGTTCCTTATATCTATGCGCATAGGGACACTTCAGACGCGAATCACCCCAAGACGTTATTGATCTCACGCATGTGACGCGCCCGAAGCAAGATACTCGGGCGCGTCGCCATGAAAGCACGAGAACTGAGGCGCCAGTTCGCGCACGCCCCCTCCCGACAACCTAAGAATGTGCTTTCAAAAAGCCATTCAAGGCATCGCTGCTCCACACGCCGACGGCCACAAAATCCCTATAAAACAACGAATCCGTTATAGTAAAGAGTCACTCTGAGGATCAACGCGCGTGAGCAAAACCGCCACCTCCAGCCCGAATATCACCTGGTTCCGCAACGCCGCGCCATACATCAACGCACACCGCGGACGCACCTTCGTCATCGGCATCGGCGGCGAAGCCGCCGCCGATGCCGAGCGCTTGCCCGCGCTGGTGCACGATCTCGCCCTGCTCGCCACGCTCGGCGTGCGTCTGGTGCTGGTTCACGGCGCACGGCCGCAGATCGAAGACCGCCTGCGCGCCGAGAACCGCGAACTGCACTATGCCAATGGGCTGCGCGTGACCGACGAACCGGCTTTGCGCGCCGTGGTCGCCGCCGCCGCCTCGGTACGCATCGAACTCGAGGCGCGACTGTCCATGGGCGCGGCCAACACTCCGATGTCCGGCGTGCGCCTGAGCGTGGCCAGCGGCAACCATGTGGTCGCCAAGCCGCTCGGCGTGCGCGACGGCATCGACTACCAGCACACCGGCGAAGTCCGGCGCATCGACACCGGCGCCATCCACGCCCAACTGGAACTCGGCCAGATCGTACTGCTTTCGCCGCTCGGCTATTCGCCCACCGGCGAGGTTTTCAATCTCTCCGCATCCGAAATCGCCACGGCGGCGGCCTGTGCGCTGCGCGCCGAGAAGCTGATCTTCCTGGAGGAAACGAGCACGCTGCGCGACGCGCGCCGCCGCCCGCTGCGCCAGATCGGCCTGGCTGAAGCCCAAGCCCTTCTGCAGGGCCGGCGCCGCCTTGGCGAGGAATGCCGTGCGCATCTACAGGGCGCGGTCGATGCCTGCCTTAACGGCGTACGCCGCGTACACCTGCTGGAACGCCGTATCGACGGCGCGCTGCTGCACGAACTCTATACGCGCGACGGCATCGGCACGCTGATCAGCGCCGGTGGCTACGAAGATCTGCGTCCGGCAAGCATCGACGACGTCGGTGGCATCCTCGCCCTCATAGCACCGCTGGAAGCCGAAGGTATTCTGGTGCGCCGTTCACGCGAACAGCTCGAACTGGAGGTCAATCACTTCAGCGTACGCGAGCGCGACGGCATGGTCATCGCCTGCGCCGCCCTTTACGGCTATCCGGACGAGGAGCTCGGCGAGCTGGCCTGTCTTGCCGTCGCGGCCGACTACCGTCACCAGGGGCATGGCGACGAACTGCTGGCGCACGTCGAGCAGCGCGCCCGCGAGCAAGGTCTGCGGCGCTTGTTCGTACTCACCACACGCACCGCGCACTGGTTTCGCGAACGCGGCTTCGCGCCGGGCGACATCGCCGACCTGCCCTTGTCCAGGCGCACGCTTTACAATTACCAACGCAACTCGCGCATTTTCTTCAAGGCAGTCCGCTGATGTCCGCCGGTATTGCATGGGCTCTGCTGCTGGCAGCGGGTGCGTTCGAGATCGCATGGCTGATCTGCATGCGTTTCTCGGACGGCTTCACACGGCTGTGGCCCAGCATCGGAGTGGTCGCCTCCGGCGGACTCAGTCTCATTCTCGCCGCCCAGGCCGTGCGCGTGCTTCCCATAGGCACCGCCTACGCGGTGTGGACCGGCATCGGCGCTGCCGGAGCCGCCCTGGTCGGCATGCTCATGTTCGGCGAGTCGCGCGATTTCATCCGCATTGCCAGCCTGATGATGGTTATCATCGGACTGGTCGGTCTCAAACTTGGCGGCAGCCATGCCTGACCGCCAACAACATCAGGAGATGTCTCCATGCGCATGCTGCACACCATGCTCCGCGTCGGCGACCTGGATCGCTCGATCGCCTTCTACACCGAAATCCTCGGCATGCGCCTGCTGCGCCGGCAGGACTACCCGGAAGGCCGGTTCACGCTCGCCTTCATCGGCTACGGCGACGAGGCTGACCATACAGTGCTCGAACTGACCTACAACTGGGACACCGATCACTACGATCTCGGCAGCGGCTACGGCCATATCGCCATCGAAGTGGACGACGTCTATCAGGCCGCCGATGCCATCAGCGCCAAGGGCGGCAAGATCCTGCGCGAAGCCGGCCCCATGAACGCAGGCACCACCATCATCGCCTTCGTCGAAGACCCCGACGGCTATCCCATCGAACTGATCGGAACGAGACATTGAGCGCGCAGCCACAGGACGCCAACGTGCCTGCCTTCGAACTCAAGGGCAGCCGTTTCACGCTGTCCGTGCTGAATCTACGCAGCAGCGACCTGGCCGCCATCGACGAACGCCTCGCCGCCGTCGTGGCCCAGGCCCCGGATTTTCTGGCCCAGGCACCGGTCGTGCTCGAACCCGCCGCCGAGCTCGACTCGGACGCACTCGATCTCGTGGCACTCACCGAACTGCTGCGCCGCCATGGCCTGGTGCCGGTCGGCCTGCGCGGCGGGGACGAAGCACTGCGCCAGCGCGCAGGCCTCGCCGGCCTGGCGCTGCTCGGCGACGCCGGCACGCCGGCACGCGGCTCGCAAACACCGCCGCCACCCACTCCGGCTGCCGCCCCCCAGACTTCCGCACGCGTAGTCGACAAACCGGTGCGCTCCGGCCAACAGGTCTATGCCGAAGGCGGCGACCTGGTCGTGCTGGGCACCGTCAGCACCGGGGCCGAAGTCATCGCCGATGGCAGCATCCACATCTACGGCGCACTGCGCGGGCGAGCCCTGGCCGGTGCACGTGGCGACGAGTCGGCACGCATCTTCTGCCAGGCGATGGAACCCGAACTGGTATCGATCGCGGGTTGTTACCGCCTGTTCGAAGAGCCCGACCCACGGACCCACGGGCACACTGCTCAGGTCCGTTTGGACGGAGAACGTCTGATTATTGACGCGCTCTGATACAATCCCCGCAATCCTGCCTGCGCACCGCCTCAATCGGCGTAACTGCGCAGACGCATCCCTCGAACAGACGAAGAACTCTATCCGGAGACGCTAGTGGCCAAGATCATCGTCGTAACCTCGGGCAAGGGCGGCGTCGGAAAAACGACTAGTGCCGCCGCGTTTTCAACCGGCTTGGCCACGCACGGGCACAAGACCGTCGTCATCGACTTCGATGTCGGCCTGCGCAATCTCGACCTGATCATGGGCTGCGAGCGCCGTGTGGTGTACGACCTCATCAACGTGATCCACAATGAGGCCACGCTCAACCAGGCCCTGATTCGCGACAAGCGCATCGACAACCTCTACATCCTTCCGGCCTCGCAGACCCGCGACAAGGACGCGCTGAATCTCGAGGGCGTCGAACGCGTACTCGAAGAACTCAAGCAGCAGGACTTCGACTACATCGTCTGCGACTCCCCCGCCGGCATCGAGCAGGGCGCGCAGATGGCGCTGTATTTCGCCGACGAGGCGCTCATCGTCACCAACCCGGAAGTGTCCTCGGTACGCGATTCCGACCGTATCCTCGGCATCCTGCAGAGCAAGTCGCGCCGCGCGGAAAATAGCGCCGAGCCGGTCAAGGAACACCTGCTGATCACCCGCTATCATCCCGGGCGCGTCAGCTCCGGCGACATGCTCAGCAAGGAGGACATTCTCGACATCCTCGCCATCCCGCTGCTCGGCGTCATCCCCGAGTCGCCCGCCGTACTCAAGGCTTCGAACGCCGGCACCCCGGTCATCCTCGACGAGAAGAGCGACGCCGGCCAGGCCTACGACGATGCCGTTGCACGCTTCCTCGGCGAAGACCGTCCGCTGCGTTTCATCAAGGCCGAGAAACGTGGCCTGCTCAACCGACTTTTCGGGTAATCGCCATGGGACTTCTCGACATCTTTCGCAAGCCGAAGACGACCAGCGCCCAAATCGCCAAGGAGCGGTTGCAGATCGTCATCTCCCACGAGCGCGCCGCACGCGGCAGCCCGGACTATCTGCCGCGCCTCAAGCAGGACATCCTGGAGGTGATCCGCCGCTATCACGCCATCGCCGACGAGCAGGTCGAATTGCGCGTGGACAAGGACGGTGGCCGCGAGATCCTGGAGCTCAATGTGACGCTGGGCAATGAGGCCGAAACCCCGCCGCGCTGAGGAGGGAAGCAATATGAGCGAAACCGCGGAATACCGCCCGCCGCTGGCCGACTACTTCGATGACCTGGAGCGCCGCTACGGCGACCAGTTCAACTTCGACCGTCTGAGCATGGAAGAACTGGAAACGATCGAGCGTCTGGCGCGCGACGCCATCGACAACGATCCTCGCATCTCGGCGGTTGAGAAGAAGAACCTTACGCCGCTGCTGACCCTGGTCGACATGCAGCGGCGCAAGCGCAACGCCGCCCGGCACTAGCTCTCCCGGGCGACAGCCACTCGCGGCAACAGGCCTCAGCCGTACCTGCGGCAGGCGCAAGCCTGCCGGCGGCTACCGACATCAAAACCCGCTCACGTGCTCAGGAGGATGACGCCGTCACCTCGGCATCGCCTTTCTCGACATCCTCGGCCGCCTTGTTCCGACGCATCGTGATTGCTGCATCGATCGCCAGCGGCAGAAAGATCACCAGATCGTAAGCATGGACCAGCACCCGGCCTGCCAGCCGCGCCAGCCAGCTCAGCGCACGCAGCAGCAGCATCGACGCCGCCAGAACTCCACCAACCGCACTCAGAATCACGCTGCGACCGACGTTCAGCACCATCTCGAGCAGCAATCCCAGCGGCAGCAACAGCAAAGCCAGCAGCACCACCGCACCGACCTCAGCAACGCTGAGCGCCACGGCTGCCTTGGCCGGAGCGCCAAGCACCATCAAGGCGCCCGCAAAAACCACGGTGGCCAACCACAGCAGACTCAGCAACGCGCCGGAGCGCAGCCGCGCGCGGCGCCCCAGCAAACCCAACGCCGGCAGCAGACGCGTGATGCGATTGACTTCCAGCAGCAACAGACCGAACGCCATCTCGGCGCCGATCACCACCCAGGCCTCGACCTGGGCAAGCGGCGCGCCGAACACGGTGCTCGAATTCGGCAACAGCGCGAGCAAAGGCCGCGCCAGCAGCGCATGTTCGGTCGCCGCCAGCACACCCATCACGCCCAGCCCCGCCACGGCGAACAGGCAACGCATCCAGTATTGCGCCTGCACGCCAAGCGTCAGCGCCGGCGGCTCGTCGCGCAGTCGGACGTAACGCTCGATCTGGGCGTCGATCGATTCGGCTCGACGCGTCAGCACGGCGACGTTGCCATCCATGCGCGACAACATACGTGCGGCGCGACGCCACAGCGGCAGCATCCTGCGCAACAGCCCGTGTCGCTTGCGGCTGGCGAAGCGGAATTCGTCCAGCGCGTCGTGGGCGGCGCGGGTCAGTGTGCCGTGCATCGCATCGAGAATGCCGGCCACGGCTGCGTCCCCCGCCTGCTGGGTTCTGGCAACGGCATCCACGGCATCCAGCCACTGCGGCGGCACCGGCGGCGTATCGGCGCTGTCGTGATAATCGCGATCGATGCGTTCGATCTGGTCCGTCAGACGCCGCTGCAACTGCGGGAACGCCCCCAAGTCGCGCTCGATGGCATGTGCGAAGCGCCGTGTGGTCCGCTCGATGCGGCGTTCGACCAGATCCAGCGCCATAGCTGCGTGCAGAATGCGCTGCTGCGCCAGCGCCCGTCCGCGTACGCCGCCCAACGCCCGAGCCGCGGTACGCAGCCAGCGCGCCAGCGCGCGGCTCGCGACACGCAATGCGTCATGCGCCGGCCGGCGTGCAAGATACAGCAACACGATGGCCAGCAGCGCCCAGACGATGCCGGACACCCAAAGCGAGTCGGACCAGACGGTCAAGATGTCGTTCCAAGTCATCGTTCTTCTCTCATCCGAGGCCGGTCGATGCGGCAGGCTGGAATGTTCTCACACTCATCGCCCAGAATCGCCCCATGTCGCACCAGCTCATCTCCAATGCCAAGCTCGTCAATGAAGGCCGCCTGCTGGTTGCCGTCGTACGCCTTCGCGGGCTGCATCGACACCATCGCCGCTGGACCAGAGACTCCGCGGCATACGCTGAGCGACCAACCCACTGGACGTCGGGCCAGCCACGAACTATATCAGTCAGAAAGAGCACCGACAGGGGGTAACGGCCATGTTCCTCAAACAGCGCAGCAGCGGACATCTGATCGAAGTGCTCGACCAGACTGCCCTCTTCGACCCGCATAACGACAGCTTCCGCGGACGGCTCAACATCGGCGAGGACATTCCCGACGAAGAGGACTTCGCCAAATCGGACGTCTGTTTCCTATCCGACGAGGCACTGCCACGCTGCTGGCTCGACGTGCACTATCGCGACGCGGAGCTACGTCGCTGACCCCCGCACGTCATCGCTGGTCGCACGGAATCGCTCGCACCGCCGAGCGGCGGACTCCATCGGGTATGTCGTACATATCCGTCAATCGCTATTGAGTCCGGGCGCAGATGGCGTAATCTTGGGCCCTATCAACCCAGCGAATACATGCCACCATGACCCTGCAAAAACGCATCGAGAATAAACTTGAGGCCGGACTCGCTCCGGTGTTCCTCGAAGTCCTCAACGAAAGCGACCAGCACAACGTCCCGGCAGGTTCTGAATCGCATTTCAAAGTGACCGTCGCATCCCCGCATTTCGACGGTCAACGGCTACTCGCCCGCCATCGCATGGTCAACGAGTTGCTACAGGAAGAACTGGCCGGCCCGGTCCATGCCCTGGCCCTGCACACGCTCACCCCGGGCGAATGGTTCGAGCGCGCCGGCGAGGTACCGAACTCTCCGCCCTGCATGGGCGGCTCCAGCACGGAGCACTGAGCGCCATGGGCGATGTCGTCCCCTTCAGACGGCCGTCCACTGCCGAAAAGCATGCCGGCAATACCCTGTGCCGGCGTGGCTTTCACAAGTGGGAAGTGGTCCAGGACAAGCAATTCGATGTGCGCCAGGGGAAGCTGGTGACCATCTATCGCTGCGCGCGGTGCGGCAAGACACGAGTGGATGCCAACTGAAGGCCCGTTCCCTTCTCCTCGTACGGCGAGGCGGCCCGACCCCGTGCTGGAGCGCCGCTCGGGGCAAGGCCAAACGCGACCACAAAGTCAAAACAAACTTACCCAAGGTTTTACCTCCTGCGAAGCCATCAGACTAGCTTTCGAACCTGTGTTCCTTTTATGCCCTCCCCTTCGATCGATTCTTCGCGTGACCGCGACCGGTATGTGCGTTTCTTTCGCCGATTGGGCATTTGAAAAATCGCCGTGAGCGATTTTTGCGTCAGCCCCAAGAGGTGAGGCACAGGACGTGCCGCACCGTTCGGGCGCATCCTGGCTACCAAGCTGAAGCCGCAACCCGCGATTCGCGCACGAAACAAACCCCGATAGCCGAAGAACCTGCTGCGCAAACAATTAAGCGCCCACTCGAGCACTCATCTAAAGCAGGCCGCCCCAGACACTTCCGACCCCGAGCAACGAACAGTTATGATGCCGGCAGAACCTACACAACGGATGAGACCATGGACCAGGATGCAATGAAAAAAGCCGCTGCCGAAGCAGCGCTCAGCTATGTCGAAAACGGCATGGTCGTCGGCGTCGGCACCGGTTCCACCGCCAATCACTTCATCGACCTGCTGGCCGGCATCAAGGCCCGTATCGACGGCGCCGTCGCCAGCTCCGAAGCCACGGCACAACGCCTGCGCGGCCATGGCATCCCCGTCCTCGACCTCAACGCGACCGGCCAACTTCAGCTCTACGTCGACGGCGCCGACGAGGCCACCCGCCAGCTTCACCTGATCAAGGGCGGCGGCGGTGCGCTGACCCGCGAAAAAGTCGTCGCCGGCGCCAGCGACCGCTTCGTCTGCATCGCCGACGACAGCAAGCTGGTCAACTACCTCGGACACTTCCCGCTACCGCTGGAAGTGATCCCCATGGCACGCAGCTTCGTGGGGCGCGAACTGGTCAAGCGGGGCGGCAAACCAGTGTTGCGTGAAGGTTTCACCACCGACAACGGCAACCTGATCCTCGACGTCCACAACCTCGAAATCATGGAGCCGGTGAAACTGGAAACCGAACTCAACATGATCCCCGGCGTCGTCACGGTCGGCCTGTTCGCCGCGCGCCCGGCCGACGTGCTCATTCTGGGCGGCGCGGAAGGCGTACAAACCCTGAGCTGATGCGACATCGGTCTAGCCAGGGGCGGTGTACCCAGCGCCCCTGGCAGGCTGCTTACAGCAACACCCGCTCGATGCCGCCGTGGTTGGCCTGCTCCACGAACCGCTCGGCCCAGTCTTCACCGAACTGCTTACGCGCCAGCTCGACCACGATGTAGTCGGTGTCCAGCCCAGTATCCTCCGCATAGCGCGAAAGCCCCTGCTGGCACGCAGGACAGCTGGTCAACAGCTTCACGTTGCCGCCGCTGGCCGCGTCTTCCCCCGTAAGATCGCGAATTCCCTTGCGCAATTCCTCTTCCTTGCGGAAGCGCACCTGCGTCGCGATGTCGGGGCGGCTGACGGCGAAGGTGCCGGCCTCGCCGCAACAACGATCGGATAGCTGCACACTCTGCCCCATAAGCGTCGAAGCCACCGAGGTCGGATTGTAGGTCTTCATGGGCGTGTGACAGGGATCGTGGTAGAGGTACTGGACGCCCTCGACGCCGTCGAGTTTGACGCCCTTCTCCATCAGGAACTCGTGTATGTCGAGCAGCCTGCAGCCGGGGAATATCTGCTCGAACTCGTACTTGAGCAACTGGTCCATGCAGGTGCCGCAAGACACGATCACGGTCTTGATATCGAGGTAATTCAGCGTGTTGGCCACGCGATGGAACAGTACGCGGTTCTCGGTCGTGATCGCCTTACCCTTCTCCACATCGCCACCGGAAGTCTGCGGGTAGCCGCAGCACAGATATCCGGGCGGCAACACGGTCTGCGTACCCGTTTCGTAGAGCATGGCCAGAGTGGCGAGGCCGATCTGGCTGAACAGGCGCTCGGAGCCGCACCCCGGGAAATAGAACACGGCCTCCGAGTCCTCGGTGGTCCGTGCCGGATCGCGCAGCACCGGCACCAGCGTGTGGTCCTCGACGTCCAGCAGCGCGCGCATGGTGCGCGCCGGCAGCTTGCCCGGCATGGGCTTCTTGACGAATTGCACGACCTGCGCCGGCAGCGAGGCGCGCTCGGTGGTCGCTTGCGGGCGCCGCTTGTTGTGCAGCAGACCTAGCCGACGAAATACGCTGTGACCGGCACGTTGGGCCTTGTACCCCCACTGGACCATGGCCTTGCGCATCAGACGTATGGTGGTCGGGTCCTTGACGTTCAGAAACGCCATCGACAGCGCCGTGACCGGGCTCGCACGCCGTTTGCCGCGCTGCTTGAGGATATGCCGCATGCGGATGGTGACATCGCCGAAATCGATGTTCACCGGGCATGGCGTGAGGCACTTGTGGCAGACCGTGCAATGGTCGGCCACTTCGTTCATCTGCTCGAAGTGACGCAGCGAAATGCCGCGGCGGGTCTGCTCCTCGTAGAGAAAGGCCTCGATCATCAGGCCGGTGGCGAGGATCTTGTTGCGCGGCGAATACAGCAGGTTGGCGCGCGGCACATGCGTATTGCACACCGGCTTGCACTTGCCGCAGCGCAGACAGTCCTTGATGTCGTTGTTGAGGTCGCCGAGTTCGCTCGCCTCCAGGATCAGCGCTTCCTGCTCGACCAGTCGCAACGACGGCGTATAGGCGCTTTCCAACCCCGAGCCAGGCATCAGTTTGCCTCGGTTGAAGCGCCCCTCGGGGTCTACTTTCTGCTTGTACGCAGTGAATGCCTCGACCACCTCCGGTTCGAGATACTGCATCTTGGTCAAACCGATGCCGTGTTCTCCCGAGATCACCCCGTCGAGCGCACGTGCCAACACCATGATCTCGTCGACCACCTGCTCGGCCTCGCGCATCATGGCGTAGTCGTTCGAATTGACGGGGATGTTGGTGTGCACGTTGCCGTCGCCGGCATGCATATGCAGCGCCACGAACAGACGGCTGGACAGCACCCGCGCGTGCAGCGCGTCCAGGCGTTCGCGTAGCGGTTCGTACTCGCGGCCTTCGAAAATCTCCTTGAGCGGACGCTCCACTTCGGCGCGGTAGGACACGCGCAGGCTGCGCCGTAGCAACAGCTTCATCAGCGTATCGTCGTCGCGCACCTCGGCGCGCATCGCTTCGGGCAGCAGGCCCAGATGCTCCGCCACCGCCTCGTCGGCATGCGCCAGCATCGCTTCCCAGCACGCCTTGACGCCATAGAGGTGATTCAACGCCGCATCGCGCTTGACCGCCAGTTCAGCCTCGCCTTCCTTGCTCGCCTCGTAGCCCGGCACCCGCTTCAGTTCCGGCAGATCGCCACGCAGGCAATCGAGCATCGCGTCCACTATCCGCAGCTTGTTGCGCAGCGACAGACGGATATTGATCCGCTCGATGCCCTCGCTGTAGGCAGCGAGATTCCCCAACGGGATGACCACATCCTCGTTGATCTTGAACGCGTTGGTATGGGCCGCGATGGCCGCGGTACGCGAACGATCGGCCCAGAACCGCCGCCGTGCCTCCGGGCTGGTAGCGACGAAACCTTCGCCGCCGCGCTGGTTCGTCAGGCGTACCACGCGCGAGGCGGCGCGCGCCACGGCGTCCTCGTCATCACCGACGATATCCGCGATGAGTACCATTTTCGGCCGCTCGCCGCGCGTACCCTTGGGCGTGTACTTGACCGCGCGCACGTAGCGTTCGTCCAGGTGCTCAAGACCTGACAACACCACGTCGGGATCGGCATCCAAGGTGTTCTTGATCTCGATGATGGCCGGCACCGCCTCGCGCAAATCGGCGCCGTAGAACTCCATGCACACGGTGCGAATGAACGACGGCATCCGATGCAGCACGAACACTGCCGAAGTGATCAGGCCGTCGCAACCCTCCTTCTGCACACCCGGCAAGCCACCGAGGAATTTGTCGGTGACATCCTTGCCGAGCCCCGCCTTACGGAACACGCGTCCCGGGAAGCTCAGAACTTCAGGTTCGCCGGTGCGCGTACGCCCATCGGCCTTGAAACGGGTAACGCGGAAACGCACCGTCTCCTGGTCGTGGATCTTGCCCAGGTTATGGCCGAGCCGCTCGACTTCGAGCCATTGCGCGTCCGGCGTCACCATGCGCCAGGACACCAGATTGTCCAGCGTCGTACCCCACAGCACCGCTTTCTTGCCGCCGGCGTTCATCGCCACATTGCCGCCGATGGTCGAGGCGTCCTGCGAGGTCGGATCGACCGCGAACACCAAGCCCTCGGAGGCGGCCAGTTCGGAAACGCGCTTGGTGACCACACCGGCCTCCGCGCGCACCGTCGCCACCTCCTGCTCGACCTCCGGCAAACGCCGCCGCTCGACCGCGGACAGTCCTTCAAGCTTTTCGGTGTTGATCACCGCGCTGTCCGGCGTCAGCGGTATCGCGCCGCCGGTATAACCGGTGCCGCCCCCGCGCGGAATCACGGTCAGCCCCAGCTCGATGCAGTCCGCCACCAGCCGTGCCATCTCCGCCTCGCTGTCCGGCGTGAGCACCACGAACGGCAGCTCCACACGCCAGTCGGTGGCATCGGTGACGTGGGACACGCGCGCCAGGCCGCCGAAGTCGATGTTGTCGGCTCGGGTGTGCCTTGAAAATCGGCGCAGGGCCCGCGCGCGGCGCTTGCGCTGCTCCGGGAAATCGTCCGCGAAGCGCTTGACCGCAGCGCGCGCAGCCTGCGCCAGAGCCAGGGCGTCCTCGCTGCCTTCCGCACGCGTCACGATCTGGTCGAGGCGATGCTGCATTGCCTCGATGAGCTGCTTCAGGCGCTTGCCGTTCGCCAGCAGGTCGTCCTGGATATAGGGATTACGGGCCACCACCCACATGTCGCCGAGCACTTCGAACAGCATGCGCGCGGAAATACCGGTGCGGCGCGTGGAGCGCAGCCGGTTCGAGCGTTTCCCACATCGTTTCGCCGAGGAAGCGGACAACGATCTCCCGGTCGGAAAACGAGGTGTAGTTATAGGGAATTTCGCGGATGCGCTCGAGCATGGGATAAGGGCGGGATTGGCAAACCCATAGGATACGGACTTGCGGGGAGAACAAAAAGCCGACGAATGTACTGGAATGCCCGACGGCACGGAACGGCAAGGCTTATCGCCGCCCGAGCAGGCCTCGTAGCGTTCATGCCAAAACGAAAAAAGCGGGCCCGGTTTCCCGGGCCCGCCTTGAAGTCACTCTATCGCTAGAGCGTCAACTTCCGGTCTAACTTAGAAGTTGTAGGCCATCGCCACCGCAAACTCGGTGTTCGACTTGTAGCCAGTGGAGCTCGTGTACGAACCGGCGTTCGTGTACTTGTTGTTGGAGGCCACTTCGAAGGACACCATCAGCGGCTTGCTGAGGTTGTAGAACACACCGGCAGTCACACGATCCTGAGCCTTGGAGCTGCTCTCGTCGGACTTGGCCTGGCTGTACATCACGTAGCCGTAGAGCGCACCCATGGTCATGGAGCCCTGGATGGTGGCCTGGGTGATCTTGGCTGCTTCTCCTGTGGCACCGCTCAGGTCGCTGGCAGCCTGGGTCTTGGTGATGTTGCCGTCGATGCCGAACATGCCGAAGGAATAACCGGCCGCAATACCGGCAATGCCCTTATCAGCCGGTGCCCTGAGCACCCAGCTGCGTGCTGGCCTTCGGAATGGAGATGTAGGCAGCGCTGACGTAGCCCGGGCCGAAGGTGTACTTGCCGCCCAGCTGATAGACCTGCTGCTGCTTGCCGTAGTTCGGTTCGAACCGTGTTCCGGTTGAGCTTGTACGGTGTTATGTCGGTGCCGATGTTGCCAACCGCCACACCGCCGGTGAAACCGCCCATGTTAGGCGTCATGTAGGCGATGGCGTTGACGCGCGACACGTAGCCGCTACCGGTCGGGCCCATCGAACCGCCGATGGCGTTCGGGGTATCGGTCGGGGCTTCGACCATGGCGTAGAACAGGTCTTCGATGCGACCGCCGACGACGGTACCGAAGTTGCCCTTGGCGCCGATGTAGGCGTAACGGGTCTTCATGCCCGGACCCGGATCATTGCCCCAGCTGCTGGTGGAGCTGCTGCCGATACCCGGCGTGGAGAACTCCATCTTGTAGAAGCTGGTCATGTCGTTGCCCAGCGCATCGGAACCCTTGATGCCGAAGCGGGTGCCGTTGTCGAAGAACGAGGTGGTGGCCTTCGTGGTATTGCTGGTCTTGCCGGCCTGGGACAGGCCCAGCTGGACCTTGCCGTACAGGGTGGCATCGGCGTGGGAAACCACCGGAGCGGCGGCGACAGCGGCAACCGCGGCGGCGGCCAGAGTCATTTTCAGGTTCATTCCAGGAACTCCTTGAATTAAAGCTTCAACGTTGAATGTTATTCAGCCCACACTAAATGAGGACGGGCTTTTTATACTCGGCGCCCCAGAAGCGTGCAAGGAAGAACTTGCAAAAAACCTACAAAAACTTACATGTGTTGCTCAAATGCAACACATGGCTGGTCATCAGTTGTGCCGGCGCGCCGAACCAAAGGCGAATCAAAGCGGTAGCTGCGCTTGTTCAAGCCCGCCTCACTCTCCTCGCTCCCAAGCCAACCGCCAAGCAAACCATAAAGACCTGCTATACCCAGGTCGTGCAATTTTAGCTGAGGGACTAGGATTACTCGACCCGTCCATGGGCCTCGCCCCTCCAGGGCCGGCGTCGCTGGCGCTCCGCCGTTCGCGATCGCCTTCCATGGCGATCGCGTCGAACCGGCTAGGTTCTCACCCCTCGACCGCAACCCAAAACAAAAACGGCCCGCACATTGCGGGCCGTTTTTGTTTTGGCTGGGGGACTAGGATTCGAACCTAGATTAGCGGAGTCAGAGTCCGCTGTCCTGCCGTTAGACGATCCCCCAAAACTCCCAAAACCTTAACGCTTGGAGAACTGGGTCGCACGGCGGGCCTTGCGCAGACCAACCTTCTTGCGCTCGACCTCACGGGCATCGCGGGTCAGGTAGCCGCGCTTGCGCATCTCGCCGCGCAGGGTCTCGTCATACTGCTGCAGCGCGCGGGCGATACCGAGACGGATGGCGCCGGCCTGGCCGCTGGAACCGCCACCGCTGACCGTCACGGTGACGTCGAAGCGATCGCTCAGCTCGACAGCCTCGAGCGGCTGACGGCTGATCATGCGGGCGGTCTCACGACCGAAGTACTGATCGATCGGCTTGGAGTTGACAACGATGTTGCCGGTGCCCGGACGAAGAAAGACACGAGCAGCGGAACTCTTGCGACGACCGGTGCCGTAATACTGGGTTTCAGCCATGAACGCTTATCCTGGTGCGGTATTAAATATCGAGCGGGGCCGGCTGCTGCGCGGCGTGCTTGTGTTCGCTGCCCACATAGATCTTCAACTTGCGGAACATCGCGCGGCCCAACGAATTCTTCGGCAGCATACCCTTGACGGCGAGCTGCAGCACGCGAGTAGGGCTGCGCTCCATCATCTTCTCGAAGCTTGCGGACTTCATGTTGCCGATGTAGCCGGTGTGCCAATAGTACATCTTGTTCTTGGCCTTGCTCCCGGTCACACGCAGCTTCTCCGCATTGACCACGACGATATAGTCGCCGGTGTCGACATGCGGCGTGTACTCAGGCTTGTGCTTGCCGCGCAGACGGCGTGCGATCTCGGTCGACAGGCGACCCAGAGTCTTGCCGCTGGCATCGACCACGAACCAATCATGCCGAACTTCGGCCGGTTTTGCGCTGAAAGTCTTCATTCTCTGACTCACTGATCCGAGTGCTGTCGTCGACAAGCCGCTTTCAAGCGCACCCGTCAATCCCTGAAAGGGGCGGAATCTTAACCGGATGATCGGCTTGACGCAAGTATCCCGCGAACAAAAAAGAAGGCGCGGCATTGCCGCGCCTAAAAGAACGATTAGAGGGAGATACTGAATTACGAATGAACCGTATATCAGTGAATTTGAATATATCTAATTCCTGCTAATTAAGTCAACTACTTGCCGCGGCAAAAAAAAGCGCGGTCAAAAGACCGCGCTAAGTACCACCAAAGGAGGATGAGATGCCGAATGAGATGAATCATTGGGAGGCTTCACCTATCAGCATGTGAGAAATTACTTACATACATATAACATTGTCAAGCATAAGCTGAATTTTCTCATACGAATTGAAGGGATTCTCTCGTGCTGGCCGGATCAGTCCAACAACAACCGCTGCACCACTCGACCGTTCAGCAGATGCTCCTCGATTATTTCATCTATATCCGCACGCTCGGCATACGTGTACCAGACATCGTCCGGGTACACGGCCACGACCGGCCCCTCCTCGCATCGCCCCATACAGCCGGCAATGTTCACGCGCACGCGCCCCGCCCCCGCGATCCGCAATTCCTTAGTCCGCTGCTTGGCGTAGGCACGCATATCAGCGGCATCGTGATTCTGGCAACAGGCCTTGTCCTTGCGCTCGTTGGTGCAGAAGAAAACGTGGTGTTCGTAATAAGACATCTCGGAATCCCATGTCGGCGGTGGGCGGAAATCACGGTTCGTCCGGAACTGGCCGTGCGCGAACCAGACCCCGATATGATGACATCCATCCGGCCTCTCAAGCCACGCACATCGCCCGCGGGTTAACATGGGCGCAAATCGCTATACGCCCTCATCCATGACCCACCCCGAAAGCGCGCCAAACCCGGAAGAATTCGCTGCCACGGACCAGTGCGTGCTGTGCGGGCTATGTCTGCCGCACTGCCCCACCTACGCCCAGACCGGCAACGAAGCCGACTCTCCCCGCGGCCGCATATCGCTCATCCAGGCCCTCGCGCGCGGCGAACTGCCGGCGGATCGCGCGCTGATCGGACATCTCGACGGCTGCCTGACCTGCCGCGCCTGCGAAGACGTCTGCCCGTCCGGCGTGCCCTACGGGCGGCTGATCGACAGCGCGCGCACGGAACTGAGGCGGCGCGGCCCAGGCACCACCCCGAGCGACCCTCTGCGGCAGGCCTTCGCCACCCGCCGCACGCTACGGCGAATCATCTACGCCGCCGCACGTTTGGCCCATGCCAGCGGGCTTTGGCGGCTGGCGGGACGACTCGGCATTGGCCGCCTGTCTCGACTGGGACGCCTGCACGGCCTGGCCGGCCGCATGCCCGCCGCAAATCTGACACTGGGCGCTACGGGCGAGGCAGCAAAACCGGCTGTCTACCTGTTCACCGGCTGTGCCGCCGAGATCTTCGACCGCGAAACCCTGCAGGCGACACGCAGGCTCTTGTTGGCGCTCGGCTACCGCGTGCTCACCCCGCCGGCACAGACCTGCTGCGGCGCACTGCACCAGCACGCCGGCGACCGCAGCGGCGCGCAAAAACTGGCGCAGACCAACCTGGACGCCTTCGCCGACGACATCCCCATTCTCGTCACGTCAAGCGCTTGTGCCGTCACCCTTCGCGAGTACGACACCCTGCTCGGCGAGCGTGGGCAGATTTTCGGCCGGCGCGTACACGAAATTGGCGAGTTTCTCGCTTCCGTACCCTGGCCGGAATCGCTCGAACTGCGCCCGCTGTCGCAGCGGGCTGCAGTACACGTCCCTTGCTCTCAACGCCGCGTCCTGCACGCCCCCGATGCCGCTTTCACGCTGCTGCGGCATATCCCGCAACTGGAACTCACCCCACTGCCCGGCAACGACCGCTGCTGCGGCGCCGCGGGCAGCTACATGATCGAGCAGCCGCAGATGGCCGACGCGCTGGCCGCGCCCAAGGTTCGCGCGGCGGCCGACCTCAGCCCCGAACTGCTGATCACCACCAATATCGGCTGCGCCTTGCACTTGGCACGCTCGCTGGCCGAGGACGGACAGGCCGTCGAAATCGTACATCCTGCCACTCTGCTGGCACGCCAGCTTGCCGAGACGCAAGCCAAGGCATAGCATCCCGATCAACGCCCAATCGCCAGAACCACGGAACATTCATGCGCCAGCTTTCCCCCATCGACCGACTGCTCGACGAAATCGACCATTCCCTGCGCACCATGTACGGCGAGCCCCACAGCACAGGACGCGCCGACCCCTCCGCCGGTTTCGCCGAAGCCGAACTCAGCGACAGCGAGCGCAAACTCGCGGGCGATCTGCTGCGCGTCGATCACGCCGGCGAAGTCTCTGCCCAGGGGCTCTACCGCGGCCAGGCGCTGACCGCCCGCGACCCCGACACCCGCGCGCAGATGCAGCAATCGGCCGAAGAGGAGAACGATCACCTGCAGTGGTGCGAAGCGCGGCTCGAAGCCCTCGGCACCCACAAAAGCCTGCTCGGTCCCTTCTGGTACTGGGGCAGCTACGGCATCGGCGCCTTCGCCGGCACGCTGGGCGACCGCTGGAGCCTGGGGTTCATCGACGAAACCGAGCAGCAGGTCGTGCGCCACATCGGCGAACATCTCCAGCGCCTGCCCGTCGCCGACCACAAGAGCCGCGCGGTGCTCGAACAGATGCGCGAAGACGAGGCGCACCACGCGCACAAGGCGCGCTCGGCCGGCGCCGCCACGCTGCCGTGGCCGGTGCGCAAGCTCATGCACGCCGTGTCGCGCGTCATGACCACCGCCGCCTCGCGCATCTAGCAGCCCGCCAAGGCTCGACTCAGTCGCGGGCTCGCAGCAGCGCCGCGACGCCCTCGCGCAGCAACGCCACGACCTGAGCCCGCCCCGGCACCCCGAGCCGGGCGGCAGTCTCGCCCCAGCCGCGCGCCTGCACCAATTTCACCAGCATGGCCTCGGCCTGTGTCGCGCCCACCTCGTCGGCTTTCCAGAATGTCCCCAGTCGCGCAAGACACAACTCGCGCAGCCATGGCTGAGCATCCTCGAACTCACGCCAACCGCGGGCGAAACACTCCGCCTCGCGCAGCGCGTCCGCACCGGCATCCGGCAGCGCCGCCTGCGCCAGCAGCTCAAGCGCCAGTTCCGGCTCGAGCCCACGCAGGGAATCGCCCAGCCACGCCGGCAGCCCTGACGCGAAACGCCGCGCCGCACGCGCACTCAACGTCTCGCCGTCAGGGGTCAAGCCGCGCAGTACCAAGGCGGCATGCGCCCCGCTGGTCGCTTCGCGCGTGAACCCCATTCGCACAAGCGAGAATCCCGCGCGCCCCCAGAACCGCAGCAGACCGGTTTCGGCGCCGAAACTGGCCCCGACCCAATCCATGCCTTGCTCGCGCGCCGCCTCGACCACCCCTTGCAGCAAACGTCCGCCCAGGCCTCGCCCCTGCACGGCCGGGTGCACGGCGATACGTATGATGCGCAGCCCGCGCAGACCGGCATCCGCCGCGAAGCCCATATGCGCGGCCAGCGACTGCGCGATCAGATGCCCGTGTCGCCGGCGCTCTCCTCGGGCCACTGCGGCGGCCAGCTCTGCATCCAGAGCGCCTTCGCTCACTCCGATCGCGATTCCGGCAAGACGGTCGCGGTAGCGCAGCCCCCATAACGAGAGCCCCTCTCCGTCCAGCCACTGCTGCAGATCGCGCGGCCGCGTGCGGTAATGCGCCAGCACCAGCAAACCGAACAGTTCGCGCAGTTCGTCCTCGCCTGTCGCCAGACGATCGCGATCGATACGTTCGACCCGGCAATCGCCCGGCTTCGCCAGTTCCAGTTCGCTCGCCGGGGCAGGCTCGGCATCGAGCAGCAACAACCGCGCACCCAGCGCCTCCAGCGGATCGCCCGCGGCCCAGCGAATCGGTTCGTTCAGGCTGAGTCCGCGCCAGCCGGGAGTGCGTCGATCCAGCACGCCGCCGAAACGCACGGCAAACGCACGACCGCTGCCTTCGTAGCCATGCACCGTGGTCGCGAACGCGATGCGCGCGTAGCGCTCCAGCAAACGCGTCAGTAGCCCCATCGGCAACGCCGCCGCCTCGTCGACCAACAGCAGATCGGCATCCTGCGGCTCGCGCGCCAGCGCATCGGGCGCCACGAAGCGCAGCAGCAATACATCCGAC